>CAKRMK010000069.1 GCA_934364795.1 uncultured Blautia sp. | reverse complement strand
GGTTTTACAAAGGTGTATATCCAGGAAGGCGGCGTGGACAAGGAGAGCTTTATCCCGGCGTTTGATCTGGAGGGGGTATTAAAACCGGATTTGATGCAGGAGAACTGTAAAGGGTGATTGAAAGCTCGAATTATGCGGTGAAAAAAATAAATGCAACATAGCGTATTATCTGTGAATACGTTATAATACATAGCAGAGAATTTAACAAATGTGACAGGGAGAATCCTATAGATGCTTAGAATTTGTCTTGGTGAAATGCAGGAGGCCATTTATCATCCGCCGACATATTTTGATAATCGTTATGAAGAGGACTGGATCACGCAGCCTTTGGCTAAACAAATGATTCTGGATGTGGATCAGTCGGTTGTGATCAGTGAACGGTTGATCGACAGTCCTGTGTTGGGGCCGATTTCGGTAAAAGAATTGTCAGGTGGTGTGAAAACCTTGCTTTTGATGGCATATGATGACAGTGGTAAGGTGTTTAATGCCTCTGCTTGTGGGGATAATTGTGCCAAATGGATTTTGAAAATTGCTGCTCAAAAGAATTTGACGATAAATTTACGACATATTATGAATTTTGGAACAGAAAATTTTGAGGCAATGATCATGAATAATAATGCCGTTGTGCGGAATATGAAAGAATTTACAGATATAGCTGTGGAGTATGTGTGACAGATGACTGGGAAACATAGAATCATTGTACAGAATAATAAGCTGCATTACGAATTTGAGATCCGGCGAAATATAACGATTATTCAGGGAAACAGCGCAACGGGAAAGACAACGCTGATCAATATGCTGCGCCAGGCAGAAAATCTTGGTACGTCAAGTGGTATTGACATTATTGCGGATGTGCCCTGTCGGGTTCTTGAGGGAATCAGCTGGAAACTGATTTTTGAACATACAGAGGATACGATCTTTTTTATTGATGAGGAAAACAGCTTTATAAATACTGAGGAATTTGCAGCAGCAGTAAAGAAGTCTTCAAATTATGTTGTGCTGATCACGCGGGAAAACCTGTACAATCTGCCCTATAGCGTGGAAGAAATTTATGGTCTGCATAGTTCTGGAAAGTATCAGAATACAAAAAAAGTCTACCAGCAGATGTATCAGATTTATACGGAACTGCCGGATAAAAAAACAGAATTTACGAAAATACTGGTGGAGGATTCGAATTCCGGATATGAGTTCTTTAAGCATATAAGTGAAGTAAAGCATATGTCCTGTGAAAGTGCGGGTGGAAAGTCAAATCTTTTAGCGGCTTTGAAAAATTCGAGAGAAGATGCGGTATGTGTAATTGCTGATGGGGCTGCCATCGGGCCGGAAATGAATGGGTTATATCAGATGGCGCAGCAGCGTAAAAATATCGTATTGTATTTGCCTGAATCCTTTGAATGGCTGATTCTGAAATCGGGACTGTTGGAGGAAAAGGAAATATATGAGATAGTAAAAAGTCCTGAAAGCTATATAGACAGCCAGAAATATTTCAGTTGGGAACGATTTTTTACAAATCTTTTGGTAGAAAAAACGAAAAACACGTATTTGCAATATGCAAAGAAAAAGCTGAATACGGTGTATCTGCACGAAAAAAGTGTAAAGGCGATTTTTGAGAATATACATATATTTGACAAACAGCAGTGAAAAATAGTCGGCTTGATATATGATTTTGAAAATGTCAAATACGGAAAAACAGGAGAAGGGATAATTCCTTTCTCCTGTTTGTATTAGCAACTTTTGAGTCGCATGGAGTTATTTATCATGCACTGTAACGGTAATATTTTTATAAATGGTCCGGGAAACACCAAAATTCGACAGAACAATGACATAATTTCCGGATGTGGGAGCAGTAAAGCTACAGCTTGTCTCCAGATCGCGGCTGACAAGGAGACCTGTATACTGGCCGTTTAAGGTGTAGCCGATATCTGCGCTGGAATCTTCTGTATCCGGGTTCGCAGCATCTTCCTGTGAAAACTGCAGGGTTACTGTCTGTCCTTTCCGGAGATAAAGGCCGGTCTGGCCATCGGCATGAAATTCAGCGAAAGCACCATTGCCAAGATAGAAGTCGGGAATGGAGTATGTGCCGTTGGCAGAAGTATAGGTGAAGCAGACTCTGTCCATTTCGAGATTTTTTTCGTAAGGGTTTCCAACCTGCTGCCGTGTTTGAGGAATATCATCGCCAGAATCGACAGTCTCTGAAACGGCAGCCAATTCGGATGCTGTTGTCATTTCCGCATAGGAGGCGGCAACCTCAGGTTCGGTAATTTCGTCTATCGTATCTTTCGTCACTAATCCGCCAAGTGGCAACAGACCCTTGGCAATAACCGTTGTTCCTGTTACAACTAGCACAATGGCAAAGACAGCAGCGGCTGTGCGGGCATAAAAGAAAATGCTCTTTTTATGTACCGGTTTTGTCTGTGCTTTTTTCATGACAGATTGTTTTACTTT
>CAKRMK010000068.1 GCA_934364795.1 uncultured Blautia sp. | reverse complement strand
TAAATTGATCTCTGCCATCTTCCATTAACCTCTTTTCTTTCCTAGTATCTAATTTCGATAACCGCCTGCAAATGCAGTAATTACGGCATCTTTTGCATCTGTGGAGACTTATGCCGTCTCCACAGAAGTTAGTATACAAAATAAGTTTGAATAAATCAACAAAAATTATGCATAATTTTTGTATACATTTTTCTGAATTTGCTGTAAAATCTGGCGTTTTTCAATTGTAAATCTCCTTTAATTATGCTAACATATGCGAAGATTTAAGAATCATTTTATAAGGATATTGGACACTATGAATACTCATGAAATTGATATGACCACAGGTTCTCTTTGGAAGAAAATTCTCTTCTTCTCAATCCCACTTATGTTTTCTAATCTTCTGCAAGTTTTCTTTAATATTGCAGATGTGGCTGTGGTCGGTAAATTTGCAGGTGCCATTGCACTTGGATCTGTAGGATCCACTACAATTTTTCTCACTTTGACAACCGGAATTTTGCTGGGTATGGCCAGCGGTGTCAATGCTGTCACAGCATTATTTGTGGGATCCCATGACAGTGAAAATTTAAATAAAACGGTACATACGGCGATATTGCTCTGCCTTGCAGTCGGTATTCTCCTTTTTTTATGCGGTCTGTTCTTTAGCAGACCTATTCTGACTCTGATGAACACTAAGCCAGAGTTAATTGACGGTGCCACACTTTATCTGACCGTATATCTGTGCGGTTCTCCGGCTCTTGCCATATATAATTATGGAAATGCCATTTTAAGTGCTGTCGGTGATACAAAGCGGCCACTCCTCTATTTATTCATAGCAGGCGTGATCAACGTGATCCTGAATCTGATTTTTGTTCTGGTATTCGATATGAGTGTATTGGGCGTGGCTTTGTCCAGCATCATTTCCCAATATATTTCAGCTTTCCTGGTGCTGCATTTTCTGCTCAAATCCACGCAGGACTATGCTTTACACTTAAGGGACATTGCTTTTGACTGGGGAATCGCAGGACGAATTTTAAAAATCAGTATTCCAAGTGCAACCCAGTATTCTCTGTTTGCAGTTGCTAATATCTGCATTCAGACATCTGTCAATCAGTTTGACCATGTGGTAGTAGAAGGCAACGCTGCAGCTGTCAACGCCGATACTCTGATTTTTGACATGATGGCTGCATTTTACACTGCATGTACCAGTTTTGTTGCACAGAACTTTGGTGCAGGACGGAAAGATCGAATCTGGCATTCTTTCCTGATCACCACATTGTATTCTTTTTCAGTAGGATTGATCCTGGGACTTTCCCTGCTCATCCTGCAAAAGCCATTTTTATCCCTGTTCACCAGTGATCCGAATGTTATGAAGTACGCTTCTATCCGTATCACCATTTTGTCTCTGTCGTACTGCGTTTCCGCCTTTATGGATAATGCTACTGCCGCATCGAGGGGACTGGGAAAAAGCGTGGCGCCGGCTCTGTTTGTAATTGTGGGGGTCGTGGTACTGCGTATCATATGGCTCTTTACCATATTTGCCTACTTCCATACACTACAGTCTCTGTATCTGGCTTATGTAACTACATGGGCAGTGACTGCAATTTGCGAAAATGTCTTCTTTATTTATCATTACCGCAGGCTGCCGGACACGGTACAGATATAAATTCAAGTCGAAAGCACGAGGTACAACCATGTCAGTAAACATTTTTGATAACTGTCAGCAAAACAGTTTGACAAGCGAAACGGATCAACAGCATATGGAGCGTATTTTAAAAGAATATCTTGCCAAAAAGAGTTCTTTTAGCGGTGGCGTCCATGATATGCTGTCACCTGATCTGGAAGATTGTAATCCCCAGAAAGGAACCCTTACCCTGAAATTCCAGGTAAAAGACTGGATGCTGAATCCTATGGGAATTCTGCACGGCGGTATTATGACAACCTGCTGCGATATGACCATGGGGCTCCTGACCAAATATCTGATGCAGACCCATAGCTGTGTCACAGTAAATTTAAATATTAACTTTTTACGAAGTGCACCTGCCGGTTCTGACATTCTGGTTACTGCAAAAGCAGAAAAACAGGGACGGAGAGTTCAGTTTCTCAGTTCCAAAGTATTTGATGCTGAAAGTAAAAAACAGCTGGCAGACTGCACAGCCGTTTTTATGTGATGTTGCTCTTCTACTCCCTGTAATATCCCCAGTACAGCATACAAAAATTAACTGGACTAATAACGCAGACTGAATTTTCATTCTGCAAAGAAGAAAAACGCAGGCGTAGCGGGCTACGTCAAGTTTTTCTGATGTCGCAGATGGAAATTCAGACAAGTACCTACTTTTCTAATACTTTTTCACATATTATAGAAGGTTCACAGTCTATTCCATTTTGCTGAATAACTGTATATATTTTCTGAATCAGTTCCAGATCCTCTTCTAATAATTCAGCTATCTGTTCCGGGGTATCACCCTTTCGCATCCTTTTTGCCACCAATTCAGACAATTTTTCAACAGAACCTCGCTTCATTAATCTGTC
>CAKRMK010000067.1 GCA_934364795.1 uncultured Blautia sp. | reverse complement strand
ACCATTTTTGAGTTGAGGGAATATCCTAACAGCAGAAGTCTCAAAAGGAGTATCTGCATGAAAAATAAAAAATGGATCGCACTGGCAGCTACCGTTGTGCTTGCTGTGACTGCACTGCCAGTAACAGCATTTGCAAAGAAAAAGGACAGTTCGGATGATAAGGCGCTTGCAAAGGTTACCTTAAATGAAGTAGCACATTCTATTTTCTATGCTCCGCAGTATGTGGCAATTGAAAACGGGTATTTTAAAGATGAGGGGCTTGATCTGACCCTTGTAACTGGCTTTGGAGCAGATAAAACTATGACTGCAGTCATATCCGGTGAGGCAGATATCGGATTTATGGGAGCAGAAGCATCTATCTATGCCTATCAGGAAGGAGCTACTGATCCTGTTGTAAATTTTGCACAGCTTACCCAGCGAGCCGGGAATTTCCTTGTGGCAAGAGAAGAAATGCCTGATTTTAAATGGGAAAATCTGAAAGGCAGGAAAGTCCTTGGCGGCCGCAAAGGTGGCATGCCTGAAATGGTTTTTGAATATATTCTAAAAAACAATGGCATTGATCCATCTTCTGATCTGGAAATTGACCAGAGCATTGATTTTGGTTCTACTGCTGCTGCATTCACAGGTGACCTGGCAGCTGCATTTACAGTGGAATTCGAGCCATCTGCTACTGCACTTGAAAAAGAAGGTGCCGGCTATGTAGTTGCCTCTCTTGGCGTAGATTCCGGTTATGTTCCCTACACTTCCTACAGTGCAAAAACCAGTTTTCTGAATGACAATCCCCAGATTATCCAAAGCTTTACCAACGCCCTCCAAAAAGGTATGGATTATGTACAAACCCATTCTCCTGAAGAGATTGCACAGGTGATTGCACCGCAGTTTCCGGAAACAGATCTGGATACTCTTACCACTATCGTCACCCGTTATTACGAACAGGATACCTGGAAAGAAAATCTGGTATTTGAAAAAGACAGCTTTGAACTGCTGCAGGATATTCTGGAAAGTGCCGGGGAATTAACAGATCGTGTTGATTATCACCAGCTAGTTACCACAGAATTTGCAGAATCTGCAATAAAATAATTCATTTTCGCAGATTCTATAACAATATGCACATTTTATACCTCGATTTTTCTCATAAAGCACTATTTGTTAATCAGAGATATATCTGCATACTAGTACAGCGAATATTAAGTAACTGCCATATTGACTTGTCTGATTTTTCATCTGCCGCGCCTACGTCGGTCGCCGTAGCCACCGCTACGCCTCCCTCCTCCGCCTTGCATATGAAAAAATCATCCTGCGTCAATATGGCAGAAACTTAATTTTCGCTGTACTAGATACACAGTTTAAGTATGCAGCTGTATCTCTTTTTCTTTTGCAAACCTCATATCCCATATTTCCTGTTTCACTCGCTTTTTATTTTTGTTATAATATAATATCAGAATCAAAGGTTCAAAAAGCCGTTCATGCTTGTATGCTAAAACTTTTTGAACCTGGACCCCGCCAAACATGATAAAGTAGCGATTTATTCAGTAAATCAGCGAATTTCAAAAGTCCAAGAATTGCGGGAGCTACTTAGCAGCGAAGTAATTCATAGATATATAATTCGGAACAAAACGTACCATAATTTTTTCTATAAATACATAATTACATAAGGAGGCCTTTATGAAACTGAATTCCCATTGCATGGACTGCCAGATCCGCAAACAGGAAGCAAAAATTCAGCATTTTGATGACGAAGACAGAAAAAAAGAATATATGGATGCTATTCTCCACCGTTTTGCCAGCCCCAAAGAAGGCGACTGTGTGCCCAGCATTTCCACAGAACTGAAAAAATACTATTGCGCTTTCTGGGGTGTTCCCATGGAAGATTTTACCCAGATCAACAAAGAATACGACCAGCTTATGATGGATCTGGAAGCTGACATCTATTCTTCCATAAAGAATACCGAAGATCCTCTTCTGTCAGCTCTTGTCTATGCACGTACCGGAAATTATATTGATTTTGCTGCATTGCCAGAGGTAAGTAAAGAAAAAGCACTTTCCCTCATTCAAAGTGAAAACAAAGATCCCCTTGATAAAAAAGAATACCAGGCATTTTGCCATGACATGGATAAAGCAAGATCTTTTGTTTATATTACCGATAACTGCGGAGAAATCGTTCTTGACAAAATAGCCATACAATTTTTGAAAAACCGTTTTCCCAATGTAAGGATCACTGTTCTTGTCCGGGGATTGCCTGCGGGAAATGATGCCACTATGGAAGATGCCCAGCTGTGCGGACTTACCCAAATCGCACCGGTTATGGGAAACGGCAATGATGTAGGCGGTACCTGGCTTCGTGGAATCAGCGGACAGGCCAAAGACCTGCTTTATAATGCAGATGTAATTCTTTCTAAAGGCCAGGGAAATTACGAGACACTTCACGGATGCGGTCTGAACATCTATTATCTGTTTTTGTGTAAATGTGACTGGTTTAAACACCTTTTTCATGCAAAACCACTGCAGGGAATGTTCGTAAATGAAACAAGATCACCAAAAGCTACTGCTTTTTCGTCAGATTGACAAGAAACTATTCAAAAGTTTGTATGATTCTGCCCTAGCCCTTTAAGATCATTTTCGCTATACTAACAACAGATGAAAAAAGCATCGAAACAATTTTAATTATAATAATGTATTGAAAATTTGGAGGAAAAATCATGGCAAGCTTATCATTACAGCACATTAACAAAACTTACCCGAATGGTTTCCAGGCAGTTAAAGATTTCAACCTTGAGATCGAAGATAAAGAATTCATCATCTTCGTAGGACCATCCGGATGTGGTAAATCTACTACACTTCGTATGATCGCAGGTCTTGAGGAGATCAGCGGTGGTACATTAAAGATCGGCGACAAAGTTATGAACGATGTAGAGCCGAAAGACCGTGATATCGCAATGGTATTCCAGAACTACGCTCTGTATCCTCATATGACAGTATATGATAACATGGCATTTGGTCTGAAACTTCGTAAAGTTCCGAAAGACCAGATCGACAAAGCAGTTAGAGAAGCTGCAAGAATCCTTGACCTTGAGAAACTTCTTGATCGTAAACCGAAGGCTCTTTCCGGTGGACAGAGACAGCG
>CAKRMK010000066.1 GCA_934364795.1 uncultured Blautia sp. | reverse complement strand
GTCTTCGCAATCGCCGGTGTCAGATGTCCCTTTCTGTCAGGGATTACACATTCATAAGAAACAGCTCCGTCATGGTATCGCATATCCATCAGTTTCTCAATTACATTCTGATTTAAATAAGACACAGCCCCTATGAGTCTGCCCAGATTTTCCTGTGCTTCCCCAACTGTCTCCACTCCATAGATACGCATAGCTTCTGCATTCATATGGACAATCTCATGCTCTGGCAAGGTATAGGACAGCACTCCAACACTTATCGTATCCAGAAGCTCTTTATAATAAAAAATCTGGTTTTTGTTTTCATCCTTTAATTGCTGGTTCTGTTGCAGCAATCGGTTCTCCAGAAGTTTTTCTTTTTCAAAATGGACAATATCCCCAGCTTCCTGATGGTAGCCCACAAGCCGGATCATGTTGTCTGGAGACGGAACCCTCCTCCCTGTACATCGTATATAAATGACTCCCTTTACAGGATGCATATAACGGTAAACAGCTTCTGATTCATGGCTTTTCAGTTCTTCCATGTAATCCCAGAAGCACTCCCTCTCCTGCGGATAAATATGTTCTGCCACATACTCCATACATTTTTCCGGAGACATATCTTCTGTAATTCCAAACAGTTCATCTGTGATTTCATCCGTATACAGTTTTGGCTTTTTTCCTTTTTCAGACTCTACTTTCCAGAATCCGGAGTTTCCAGCCTGAAAATATGCCTGTATATCCTCATCGTTCAACTTTTTCATAAACATATCCCTCTCGAATAATATCTTTAGATATACAAATACATGTATCTTAAACCGCTCTCCACAATGGAACTAATATCAGTCCTTCTATTACTGTTCCATACTTATCATAATCACCAGGATCATACAGTTCCCAATTAAACGGTTCTAATACTTCAAGCACTTGATTCTAAACGGTAAGTATTGTTTCTATATCAATTGGTTTCTTTTTATATACTATTAATAATTAATGTTATAATAAAAGCACTGCCAGACAGTGCCTACTTTTTCTGCAACTGGCTGCCATTTAACAGGCCCTTTAGCTTTGCGTCTCAGACTTTCGTCTGATTTGCCATTTCACTTATTTCTATTTTTATTTGAAAACTAATTATATTTTACACCTATATTTCTTTGCACACAAGAAAAACGTTATTGCTTCAACTTAAAAATATATTGTTTTTTTTCAGAAATCTTATTCTGTTTTTCAACTTCTGTGATATAATACTCTAATATAAAAATTCCCATGAATAAAATAAGGTGAACCAAGTGAAAAAGAAAACACTTGTGCCTCTTATCATTTTTTTACTGGGCATATGCATTGTTGGTTTAATTGTATACAGAACAGACACCCATGAAAAAAATCAGAGACACATATTGGCACAATTAAATGCAACCACCTATGGTGAACGCATAAAGAATGAAATTGCAGATGGAATTGAAATTACGGATGCTTTGGAACAGATCTTAATCAGCGAAAATGGCGAGTTCCATCAGTTTGACACGATTGCTGGGAATCTGATGTCTGCTTCTATTGAAAGCGTGCAGCTCGCTCCCAATGGTGTTGTAACAGATATTTATCCGGCTGAAGGAAATGAAGCCGGTAAGATTGATCTGCTCCATGATAAAGACCGTAAAGAGATTTCCTGTTACGCAAGAGATAACCATACAAGCATTACGCAGGGGCCCTTCGAATTAAAACAGGGCGGTTATGGAATTGCAGTCCGCAATCCAGTGTACCTGAAAGATAAAAACGGACAAGAGTATTTCTGGGGATTTACCATTGCCATCCTGCGTGTTCCGGATATTTTTTCAGATGCAGTCAGTGCACTTTCAAATTTTGGATATGAATACAAAATTTTAAAAACAGACACTCCATGGAGTGGTACTTATAAAGTGGTTTATCAGTCAGATGGTCAAATAGACTATCCGGTTTCTTATATATTTACAATAGGAAATGAAATCTGGAAATTTGAGATAGCTCCAAAAACCGGATGGAGAAATAACACCCTACTGATAATTATCAGCGGAATGTTTCTTACCATAAGCCTTCTTCTGTCAGTGCTTACCAGGGTATGGCTGGTAGCAAAAGAACACAAGAACAAATATAAAATACTGGCACGCACAGATTCTCTTACGAATATTTATAACCGCTATGGATTTGATGAATTAGCAGAAAAAATAATTTCTAAAAATCCGCAGGCACATTTTGTGGCTGCGCTCCTTGATATCGATGACTTCAAATTTATCAATGATGTCTATGGCCACAGTTACGGAGACAGGGCATTAAAGAGTCTGGCAGACAGTATGAAAGCTTTTTTCCCATCCGATGCATTGCTTGGAAGAAATGGTGGTGACGAATTCTGCATTCTTTTACCAGATTGTACCTTTATTGAAGCAGATAAACAGTTGCAGCAATTTACTAAGCTTCCAAAAACATTCTCATGTCACGGTGAAGAGCATGCATTTTCTATATCTCTCGGATATGCAGAATATCCAACATTTGCCAACAGTCATTCACAGCTTATGCGCTGTGCAGATGCAGCTCTTTATGAAATAAAACTCCATGGAAAAAATGGATGTATGGCTTACAGAAAAGGTCTTCAGTCAGGAGCCCGCAAACAGCTTGGATTTGCACTTAAGGATGTCTCTGAACACCTGCCAGGAGCATTTATCATATATAGGGCAGACAAAGAAGACGATGAGCTTTTTTATGCGAACCACGAATTTCTTCATATGACTGGTTATAAGAGCATGGATGAACTATTCAGACTTACTAAAAAAAGGTTCCGCAATCTGATCCGGCAGGATGAGCAGCAGCAGATTGAAGCAAGTATCTGGGAACAGATTGACAGAGGCAATGAAAATGACTATATTCACTTTCATCTTCGAAAAGCTGACGGAACCTACCTTTCTGTGCTAGATCACGGAAGAATCGTAGAAAGCCAGCAATACGGAAAAGTATTTTATGTATTGTTCATGGATTGGGAAGATATGCATATTCGTTACAGTGATAAATTTTCCGAATAAATTTAAAAACCCGCTAAAAAGTTGTTAACCGAACTTCTTAGCAGGTTTTTTATTACTAATCCGCCAGATTGTTTTGTAACGTACTGATCAATTCTTCAATAATTATTGGCTTGGATAAGAATCCATCCATACCGCATTCCAGAACTTTCTTTCTGTCCTCATC
>CAKRMK010000065.1 GCA_934364795.1 uncultured Blautia sp. | reverse complement strand
TTGTCCTAATGCTGTGTATTGGCAAAAACTGCTTGACTTTACGCAAGACAGTGGTGATTAATGTAACGTATGAGATTACTGATAGGCTTTGGGGCCGCAAAGCATTTAATTAAGCAAAGAATTTATTATTACCATAAATGAGCAAATTTAAAATATTGCACAAATATGTCTGTATTACAAGACACGTTTTACTTAATTGAGCCGAATGCATTTAGGTCACGGACAAAAAGGACTTATTTTTGTGCAGTTTTTAATTTTCACAGTTATTGCAATATTCAAAACATTTAATCTTATAAATACAGTTTTGTCATACGACACATCCAACATCTACCGTCTGCAATTTCATGTGTAACACAGCCGGTTCCCAGCGGTTTTGCAAGGTATATTCCTTAGCAGACCATTTCAGGAGCGTTTTTAATGTAGCAAAGATCCACTGGTTACAAAGACTTGGCGCGAGGGCTCTCCCGAGCGTCTTAGTCGCAGTTACCAGTTAGCTTTGCGGAATGTTGCTCCGGTCTGCGTGGAATATACCTTGCAAAACCGCGTCCGGGAAACCAACCCCTACCACATTAAAGAGCACCTTAAATAGCATAAATACTGTGAAATATTCTTCCCTCCTTTTCCGTCTAATGTATGTAAAAGGAAAGAGTTACCCCCAGAGCTTCTTTCGGACATGCTCTGGCGTAACAGCATATTTCGTGTACTGCAGAACACAAAAAGGAGCGAAAAGACTTTATGGAAAATTTGGTAAAGAAAGCAAAATCCGGGGATTCCGGGGCATTTGCCAGTCTTATCAGAATGAATACCCAGAGCATGTACAAAATAGCCTGGGCTTATCTGAAAAATGATGAAGATGTGGCAGATGCCATCCAGGAAACCATTTTAAACTGTTATGAAAAACTTTTTACGTTAAAGAAAGATTCCTATTTCAAAACATGGATGATCCGGATTCTTATTAACAACTGTAATGAAATGCTGCGACATAAAGGCCGTGTATTTCCGGTTGTGGAAATTGAAGAGAAAGGCTTTGAAGAGCCAGGCTACCTTGATTGTGAGTGGAAAGAAATCCTGGCATCTCTGGATGAGAAATACCAGGTAGTACTTCTTTTGTATTACAGCAGGGCATTAGGAGTAAAGGAAATTGCAGCCCTTCTTGGAATCAGTCAGAATACGGTACTTACAAGGCTTTCGCGGGCAAGAAAACAGCTTCGTAAAGAGTATGAAGGAGGATATATTCATGGATGACAGATTATTTGATATTTTTTCTGAAGAAACAGATGTACCAAAATGTGTACAGAACAGGATTGATGAAACACTGGAAATGCTGGAAAGTGTGAATTGCAAAAATCTGGAAAAACCTGGAAAGAAAACCTGGAAACGGAGCCTGTTTTTTTCCTTTGCAGCTGTGCTGGCATTTGGTGCCACTGTTTTTGCAGCAGAAAAATATATGGGAATCTCCAGCTTTTTCAGTACAATAGGTGCAAAAATGCCAGAAGAAGCACAGGCACTTATTGAAAAGGAACCTGTACAGCAGGAGGATGGTGATTCTATTATTACCTACACAGTAAAAGAGGCTTTGTGTGACAAAAACAGTGTGCAGATTGTGGTGGAAGCAACGGCAAAAGAACGGGGAAAATATCTTCTTGTAGGTCAGGATACAATTGAAGAAGATAAAGTAAACAATCTGGGAATTAACAGTGATCTGACTGTGGGAGAATATGCGAAAGAAAAAGGACTTACTGTAGTCAGAGTAGGAGCAAGCTTTGATTTTGGCTCTGACCTTGGAATTGTAACTGCTGTAGGAAGCTACAGCATGCAGGAAGATGATGTTCTGGATATCTACTCATCAGCAGTAAAACAAAATCAGAGCAGTGATCTGACTGTTTCCTGTGTGGGAACGGCAGCACTTCCAGATGCAGAACAGATGGAAGATATTATGCGGACCAATATTACATTTAAGCTGGAAGATAAAAGCCAGGGAAGAACTGTGACCTATATGCCTGTTACATCAGAAACAAATAATTCCAGTCTGACAGCAGATGGAAAAGTAAAACTTCTGTCAGTGGATGTTGAAGAAACTGAGCTGGCAGAATATGTGACTATTCATTATATTATGCTGGAAAAATCAGAAGATATTACTCTGGACGTAACAGATTCTGAGGGAAATGTATGGCAGATATCCAATCTTGGAGGTTATGCGCCAATTCCGGAAGTGGGGCAGGAAGCTGTACAGCAGATAACTTACGAAAAAACAGAGCTGCCGGATGAAATTGGAATCCGGGCATATGATCATGAAAATGGTACTGCTTACGAACCGGTGCTTTTCGTCAGCAGCAAGAACTAGAGCCTTTTGGGGGCACGCTTTAGTACGGCAACTAGAGACAATTAGACTTTGTGGGGGGAAGTGTTTTGTATTCCCCCTGTGTAAAAGAAAATCTGCATTATTTATGTTGAGATCTCAAAAGCCACTTCTGATCAATTTTTTTCACTTCATCATTTGGAAAACGGATGTGCAGCCGTACGGAATTCGGCAGCTGCACTACTTCTTCTACCACTCCCTCACCAAATTTAGGATGTGTCACCAGATCGTTTACCCGAAATTTGACTTCGCTGTGTCTGGCACTTTGGTAGGCCTGTTCACGGCGGTAAGTGTCACGTATATGCACTGTTTTGTCATGGATAGGATTCTTCAGTACTTTATCATAATCGTGGTTTAAAAGACTTTCACCGACCTTATAATAAGGTGTTGGTGCAGCGCCCACAAGAGAGCAGCAGTACTTCCAGGCACTTCCGTGAGTCCCTGCCTGCCAGTTATACTGGGCTGGAATTTTCATATTGTATTGCATATAATGTGCATATTCATGCTTGTAAAGATCCAGGCGGTCTTCTTTGGAAAGGGGCTTTTTTACTGCATAGCCAATGAAAAGGAGGGAAAAGTAGAAATAATCTCTTTCCCCGTTAGATGCTGGTGTATAAGATCCAAGAAGTGCTTCATCGTAGCCGAAACGAATAGAGACAGAAGCCCCGTGCAGTCCAAATTTTCGATCCAGAGTCTGGTATAAGGCGCGAATCTGTGCTTCGTGGATCGTGGTTTCATTTTCAAGAAGTTTACGGATGGACGGATCAATATTCATAAGTATTTTAATACTCCTCCTAATAAAACAATTTCGGAAATGATTTTTCAGATACACTTTAGAGCGTGCCCCCAAAACCATTCCTGCAAGATACACGCTCCACTTTACTGTATATTTCACCCAAATTCGGCCTACGTAGCCCGCTACGGCGCCCTCATCCGGGCAAAATCTCCCACAAATTGTGACGCACATCTTGCAGAAAGCCTTTTGGGGGCACGCTCTAGGGATAAAAAAATAGATGCTGCAATCTGCAACATCTATAATAGCGAGAGGGGGATTCGAACCCTCGACACCGCGGGTATGAACCGCGTGCTCTAGCCAACTGAGCTATCTCGCCA
>CAKRMK010000064.1 GCA_934364795.1 uncultured Blautia sp. | reverse complement strand
GTTTCTGGGATTTTTCCCTTCGGCCATATATAAGATTATCAACTCTTTTTCGAGTTGTCAATCTACAGATTTTTTCGATTTGGTAACATTAGAACGCTCCCCAATTTGGGGAATGCCTCGGCTTTCTCTTAGGAGGCGCTTGTTTTATCCGTTAAACTAACAGGACGAATCTGTAGGTCTAATTGTACTATATTTACACACAAATTACAAGGTTTTTTAATTGGTTTTGCAATACATTTGGTTGTACTTGCTACGGATATGATGATATAATTGTTTAAATGTGTTGGCTCTTAATATCATGATATCAGGAGCAAAAGGTTAAAACTCCTTTTTCCCCTAATATCATATCATTTAAAAGTAAAATATCATCAATATAAAAATATATTGCAAAGGAAGAAGCAATCAAATGAGTAAATTATTAAAGGTAATTGTAATCGGGGCTGGGAACCGTGGTACAGCCTACACGGATATTATGAAGGAAATACCGGAAAAATATAAGGTTGTGGCAGTTGCAGAACCAATTGAAAGCCGCAGACTGGACATTCAGAAAAAACATCAGATTCCGGATGAATTGTGTTTTCAGGACTGGAAGGAGCTTTTGAAGCTTGGAAAAATCGCAGATGTTGCAATTGTTTCTACTATGGATAAATTACATTATGAACCTGCAATGGAAGCAATTTCTCTCAAGTATGATCTTTTGCTGGAAAAGCCGGTATCACCGGATCCAAAGGAGTGTCTGGAAATTGCCCGACATGCAAAGGAATGTGGGGTAAAAGTGGTGGTATGTCATGTACTGCGATATTCACCGCTGTTTATGAAAATCAAGGATCTTTTGAATCAGGGTGCTTTGGGTGATATTATTTCCATAAACCATGAGGAATGTGTGGGAAATGTTCATCAGAGTCATAGCTTTGTCCGCGGCAACTGGGGAAACAGTGAGCGATCTTCCTGTATGCTGCTGCAGAAATCCTGTCATGATCTGGATATCCTTCAGTGGCTGATCGGGAAAAAATGTAAGAAGATCCAGTCTTTTGGTACACTGACTTATTTTAAAGAAAAAAATGCACCGGTGGGTGCTCCGGATTATTGTATTTCAGGTTGCCCTTCCGGAGAGGTCTGTCCTTATAATGCAGTGAAGCTTTATCTTGATGATAAGAAAAATGACTGGTTCCGTACCACCTGTGCACGGGAAGCCGATCCTACTGATGAAATGGTGGAAAAGGCTTTGAGGACTACCCAGTATGGCAAATGTGTGTTTAAGTGTGACAATGATGTAGTAGATCATCAGACTGTCAACATGCTTTTTGAGGATGATGTGACAGTGACATTTTCCATGAATGCTTTTAACAAGGGCGGCAGATTTATCCATATTATGGGAACGCGCGGGGAACTGCGTGCAACTACCAGTGGTGATGCACCGATTACGTTGTATGATTTTGAAACAAAAACAACCAGAGAGATTCCAATTCTTTCCGGTGATGGTGTCACTCAGGGACACGGCGGCGGAGATGAGGGAATTGTGGAAACGCTGTACGAATATCTCAATGGGGAGTATAAAGGATGTTCGGTTTCAGATATTCAGACATCTGTGGATAATCACATGCTTGTATTTGCGGCAGAAGAATCCAGAAAAACAGGGGAAGTTGTAGACTTGATGCAATTTAAAAACTAAAGACAGAACAAAAAACGAAAGCAAAAACTAAAATACAAACGGGGGGAATTTACTATGATTACAGATTACGCAGAAAATCTGCATCTTTACAAGGAATTGAATGAGTACGCCGACATGATTTTAAACTTTATCAAAAGGCAGCAGGAGGAAGCACTTCCGGACGGCAGATATGATCTGGAAAAGGGGGTATTTGCATCTGTACAGAGCTACACAACGAGAACGGCTGAAGGAGCGCAAATGGAGTCCCATAAACAGTACTGTGATCTGCAGTATATTGTAAAAGGAAAAGAGAAAATCTACTGGGCGTCTTTAAAGAAGCTGACGGTAGCAGAGGACAGGACACCGGATGCGGATATTATACTTTATCAGTCTGGCCCGTGGCAAGGGTATACTATTCTGGAGCCGGGAATGTTTGGATTTTATGCGCCGCAGGATGGTCATATGCCAGGAATTGCGGCAGCAGAATCAGCACCGGCAGCTAAGATCGTATTTAAAATTCCAGTAAAATAGAAATAAGAAGGAACAAGACAGTGAAAAATCCATTACATTACCAGATTTCTGAATATGATTGTGGACCAACGTCCATATTAAATGCAATTATTTATTTGTTTGACCGGGATGAAATTCCGCCGGAGGTGATTCGTAATACAATGCTTTATTGTCTGGATTGCTACAGTAAAGAGGGCATTCCGGGAAAAAGAGGAACTTCCAGGGCTGCGATGATGTTTTTGAGCAACTGGCTGAATGAATACGGGAATCTTGGAATGATGACGGTAAGCAGTGAGTATCTTTCCGGTTCACAGGTATACATAGGTTCTGGCAGTAAGATCAATCAGGCTTTAAGCCATGGCGGGGTTGCTGTAGTAAGGTTATTTCTGGATGAGCCTCATTATGTAACGCTTACCGGAGTAAAGGATGGAAAGATTCAATTATTTGATCCTTATTATTGGGATGAACCTTATGAAGAAAAGGATATTCTTATTGATCTGGAACATCCAAGAGAATATAACCGTATGGTTCCTTTCCGATATTTTAACAGGGAAGAGGATGCACTTTATGCACTTGGAAAAATGGAGGCCAGAGAAGCTGTGCTGGTATATAACGAAAAGACCAGAGTTCAGGTGGAGGAAGTAATCGAATATTTTATTTAAGTAGCAACATATTTTACCCGAATTTAGGTGCCGTAGCTTGCTACAGCACCTTCATCCGGGCAAAATTTTCCACAAAGTGTGCCCCACATCTTGCAGAAAGCCTTTTGGGGGCGCGCTCTGGTGCTGAATACTTTTCTGCCCCAACCTTTCGTAATTTTTGTATATGTGAATCTTTTACTTCTGCGTCAGCGGATGTTCTCTGTAATACATTCTTGTAAAGTTCAAAAATGTCTGCATATCCCCGCTGATATATTTTCCCTTTTTCCATACCATACCAATCTTTATATGAATTGGTGGACTTAAAGGGATTCCGGTGATGCCAGAGCTGGAAAACTTGTCTGTCATGCTGGAGTAGAGAAAGCAGGCATATTTTTTTGTTTTTACAAACTGCAAAGTGGTGTAGATCTGACTGCTTCGCATTACAATATTAGGCGTGTAGCCATCCATTTCAAATCTCATTTTCAAAAGCTGGTTCTGTACAGAGTCAGCATTGAAAAAAATCAAAGGTTCTTTTGACATTTCTTTTGTAGTAACCACTTCTTTGTCTGCCAGACGATGATCCTTGCTTACACAGAAAACAACCTGGTCATTGGCCAGGACTGCGTTATGAAATTTATCAATATTATACTGTTCCATATTTACCAGAGCCAGATCCAGAGTATCATCCTGGACCAGGTTGCAGGCACGGACGGATCCATATTCTTCCAGAACTACTGCGATTTCCGGATGTTCTTCCCGAAATGCGGTGAGAAGTTCAGGAAAAAATACAGTGCTTAGCATAGGTGGAATTCCAATACGCAGAGGCGGTTTTACTCTGGACATACTGGAATAATCGGCCTGAAGCTCGTTGCAGTACTGAAGAATGTAGGTGGCTTTTTCGTAAAAGGCTTCTCCTTCCTGGGTAAGGATCAGTTGATTCCCTTTCCGGGAAAAAAGGCTGATTCCAAATTCAATCTCAAGATCCCGGATGGCCACAGAAACGGTGGGCTGGGTTACATATAATTCTTCGGCTGCTTTGGTAATGCTGTGGCAGCGACTGGCGCTGCAGAAGTAGCGTAACTGATTTAAGGTCATGGTGGGTGTCCTCTTATTTTGCTTCTTATTCTAATTCTAAGTCTGTAGTGGAGCTATGCTACTGATAAAATACCACATACATGTAATGATTTCCATATTTATTTCAAATATCCAACTTTTCATAGCAATACTGCACAAAAAATATAGCCTGAAATTGAGAATATAAAAAAATTTTATGGGGATATGCAGTTCATTAATTTGTTTTTTTATATGTACATAGGATATAATAAAGTCATCAAAGGAAACGTGTACGGCCGGTACCTTTCAAGAGAGCAAAGTAAAAAGACTGATAAGTAAGACCTGAAAACAAGACGGAAAAGTAAGACAGAAAAACGAAACAGAAAATGAAACAAAAAGCGAAACAAAAAAGCGAGAGAAAAAGCAGTTGAAAGGAGATTACAAAAAATGTCTCATACAACAATCACATTGCTGTTTCTTGTGTTCACGATCATTAGTTTCATCCTTGAAAAAATTCCACTTGGACTTACAGCCTCGATCTGTGCAATCGGATTGACAATCACCGGAGTTTTGGATGTATCTACAACGTTTTCACAATATGTAAACAGTAACGTAATCCTTTGCGTTGGCATGTTTGTAGTAGGCCAGGCATTATTTGAAACAGGAATGGCAAATAAAATCGGAGGTCTGGTTACAAAATTTGCCAGAACAGAAAAAACACTGATCATTGCGATTATGGTGATCGTAGGTGTTATGTCCGGATTCTTATCCAACACGGGTACGGCAGCAGTGCTGATCCCGGTTGTCTGTGGAATCGCCGATGAATCCGGCTATTCAAGAAGCCGCCTTCTTATGCCGCTGGTATTTGCAGCAGCACTTGGCGGAAACCTTTCCATTATCGGTGCACCTGGAAACCTCATGGGCGTAAATGCACTTCAGGAAATGGGGCTTTCCACAAGCTTCTTTATGTATGCGCCGATTGGAGTTCCAATGCTGATTCTTGGAATCCTCTACTTTATTTTCATCGGATATAAATTTCTTCCGGATGGAAAACATGCTGCCGGAGCGGCAGTGGAAGAACAAAAAGATTTCAGTGATGTACCAAAATGGAAACAGATTGTTTCATTAGTAGTTCTGGTACTTGTAATTCTTGCAATGATTTTCGAGGAAATGATTGGAATAAGCATTCAGCTTTCTGCCTGTATTGGAGCAATTTTCCTGGTGCTGACAGGAGTTCTTTCCGAAAAAGAAGCACTTGCTTCTATTGACCTGAAGGTTGTACTGCTTTTTGGCGGATCTCTGACTCTGGCAAAAGCACTGGATACAACTGGAGCTGGTGAGCTGATCGCAGATAAGATCGTAGGACTTCTTGGTGCAGATCCCAACCCAGTTGTACTTCTTCTGGTAATTTTCATTGTAACCTGTGCGCTGACAAACTTTATGTCAAACACAGCAACAACAGCACTGATGATTCCCATCGCGGTATCTCTGGCAAACAACCTTGGAGCAGATCCAAGAGCAGTAGTTATTGCAACTGTTATCGCAGGCTCCTGTGCATATGCAACACCTATTGGAATGCCTGCAAATACTATGGTAG
Source organism: uncultured Blautia sp. (assembly GCA_934364795.1). Classification (GTDB taxonomy): domain Bacteria; phylum Bacillota; class Clostridia; order Lachnospirales; family Lachnospiraceae; genus Blautia_A. The sequence goes on along the minus strand of CAKRMK010000064.1, from coordinate 401 downwards.
TAGGACTTGGAGGATATAAATTCAAGGATTATGTAAAATCAGGTTTGCCGCTGATTCTGGTATCCTTTGTGATCTGTATGATCTTGTTACCAATTTTCTTCCCATTCTATCCATGAGAAGTGAGAAGATAAACGACACAAGTTGGAAAAATTCCCGCTGAATTTTCAATGAAGAAACTTACAATGCAAAAATTTACAATGCAAGTAGAAACAGCGATAAGAATTGGGAAATAAAGTTATAAAGAAATAAAGCAGAAAAATTTCTGCTTTAAATAAAAAATAACCAAAAAAATCAAATGCCACCCCGGGGAATGATTCTTGCCAGATTGAAGTGGTAAACTAATTTTGGACACAGAGGGGTCAATTTCTAGACATAAATGAGTTATAATTCAAACAAGGAAT
>CAKRMK010000063.1 GCA_934364795.1 uncultured Blautia sp. | reverse complement strand
TTCTATATGTAGAATATACAGGTGATCTTCATCAGGACATTACTGACATGGATTTTATTGATGATCCACCAGAAATCCGCGAACAGGAACGGTTTCAAAGACATAACCGTTTTCTGCGTTCCCTGAAATCCGATACTCTGCTTATCATGGACTATAAAGGCAGTATGACCCATGGCAAGAGAAAAAGAAAACGGAAGTAATTCTATCGTTATATTAAAGAGGGTAAAATTCCACTCAACATGGAATCTTACCCTCTTCTTGTTTTCTAATCATCATACGAATATAAATTGACAAGAACGACTATAATAACTATAATGGCGATTAAGAAAACTATAGAAGGTGCCATATGATATTTATTGAAAGCGAAACTGTCGAGCTCAAATCTTCAGTTGTTGCAGATATTTGCAAAGAGGTGATTGCCTTTGCCAACACCAAAGGTGATATCCATTATCTTCACAGTACTATGCGGTAATTGAAATCGGTGGAGCCTATGCACACAAGTTTATTCCTTTTATCGATTTTTTAGGAGCGCCATGTCTAATTCTTACTGATCTGGATTCAGTAGCGGATTGAAAAGGAAAAGGCGGAAAGATCGTAAAAAAGTCGGTAGTGGTTAGCCAGGGAGAAACAACATCAAACGAAACCATAAAATGGTGGGTTCGTAGAAATAAAGGCCTTCCTGACGATGATACTTCAAAAATTGCCCTTTCGGATATTATGCGATGATATCAGATGACAAAACCAGAGGGAAATGCCATATCGAGTTCCAAACTAACGAAAATGGATTATGTGGACACTCTCTGGAAGAGGCAATTCGTAATGTCAATCGAAAGCATTACAATTTAGGTAAGAGAATAAACGAGAAGAAACTTGAATTCACAGGCAAAAGCAAAACAGATTTTGCGCTCGATTTGATATATAAATGCTCCGACTATTGTATTCCTGATTACATAAAATCTGGATTAAAATGATTGAATGACCAAAGGGTTCTGGAGTAAGCAAGTGCAGGCTCTGGCAAGACTTACTCTCTGAATCGGGCTATTGAATGGATACAGGCAAATAAATGGTCTGATTACAGCCGAAAAAAACAAAATGTAGTCTGTATTACCTATACAAATGCGGCAGTAGATGTGATCGCAGAGCGACTTGCAAAAGATTCATTTATTATTCCTTTCACAATCCCTTCTTTGTGTTTTTACGTTTTCAAGGTATAATAATCGAACGAAATCGGAGGTGAAGAGCTATGAAAAAGAAAAACGATGGATTCACTCTGGCTGAGCTACTGGTCGTCGTTGCTATTATTGGAGTTCTTGTTGCAATCTCCATTCCAATCTTCAGCCAGCAGCTTCATAAAGCCAGAGTTGCTGCAGACTGGACCAATGTAAGAAGCTATTATGCGCAGCTCCAGTATGATTTTATGGAAACAGAAACAGTCAAGCCTGAATACATGAACGAATGGGAAAAGCCAGGGCTGACTTCTTTTCAATTAGCAGGACAGACTGTAAAACTAAAAGCTGGATGTCTATGGGTTGCACCAGAAGCCAATAATGGTGGATACAACCTGTTGTATCTTTGCAATGACTATGATTGCAGCTTAATGCTTCCAGAAGATTAAGGAAATAGCCTATAGGCGCGGTGCTTTCCGTCCTATGGGCTATTTCTCATTTCACTCGAATCTTCCATCCCACATGGATGCTGTCTTGATTCTTGATGAGTGCACTGTTCAGCTTGAGAATCTCAGCCACGCTTGTACTGTGGCTCTTCGCAATCTTTGAAAGCGTATCTCCGGGGTTTACGGATTGGAAACGGAATCAAGCAAAGCGGGATTGACCGCCATGAACTGTTTCTTGTAACCAAGGTCAACTTCAAATCATACGACCATACTCGTTCAACTGTTGAAAACTCGTTGAAACTGCTTGGAACAGATTATCTTGATCTTGTACTTCTACACTGGCCATTTGCCAATTATTACAATGCATGGCATGAGCTTGAAATGCTTAAAGCTGAAGGGAAAATTCGTTCCATCGGTGTCTCCAACTTTGAACCGGACAGACTGGTTGATCTGATTGCATACAATTCAATAAAACCTGCAGTTAATCAGATTGAAACTCATCTGTACTGCCAGCGTCAGGCAGAGCACAAGTGGGAGAAAAAATATGGTGTAGCACACATGGCATATGCACCATTAGGTCAGGCGAAAGCTAATTCCATGTATGATGAATCTGCAGTACGTGAAATTGCAGCCAAATACCATAAAACTCCTGCACAAGTACTGCTTCGACGCTCTATACAGAATGGTGTAACAGTCATTCCGAAATCGGTTCATACGGATCGTATTGCAGAAAATTTCAATGTATTTGACTTTGAATTGACCACTGATGAAATGACTGCACTTCGTAAACTGGACAAAGCAGCTCCTATGATTGGCAATCCGGAAAATCCGGAGCTTGTGGAAATGTCTATGCAATGGTAGGAGGCAGAACTATCATGAAAAACATTTTAATGCTTGGTGCAACCGGAACAGCCGGAAGTGCTCTCACACAGAAACTTCTGACCGATACAGATTGCCATCTGACATTATTTTCCCGTCATGCAGGGGAAATTTATTCAGATACATCCCGTATAAAAGTCATCAATGGAGATGCCGAAAATATAGCAGAAATGAAATCTGCACTATCTGGTCAGGATGTTGTATATTGTGCCATTTCCGGAGATAAACTGCCTAAAATTGCAAATGTACTTGTCTCCGCTATGACTGAATCCAATGTGAAACGTTTGATTTTCATGGGTGCTGTCGGCATCTACAATGAAATTCCAGATGAAATTGATGGAGATGATAATCTTGACAACGAACCGGCTCAGATTCCAAATCGTCAAGCAGTAGATATCGTTGAGGCAAGTGACCTAAATTATACCATTCTCCGTCCTGGATATCTGAGAGATGGTGACGAAAATGATTTCGTTCTCACCTTCAAAGGTGAACCTGCCAAGGGATATACAACTTCTATATCTGCATTAATGAATTTTGCTGTACAGCTTATATTAAACGATACACTTTATCTTAAAGAAAATATCAGTATAACGAATGATACCAAAACTGAGTGTTTTTTGCAAGACCTTTTTGCATAAAATTGCAAAAACTTTTTGTAGGTCGTTGCAGCTGCATTTTGTAGGTAATTGCAAGCCCGGCTGGCAGTCATGGTACCTGCCAGCTATTTAAAAGGACATTGCAGACATTCTTTAAATATTTTGCCTGCGTAGAAGCAGACTTTACTTTAGGGCAATTTACCCATTCTGACTGTTGATCTTTGAAAGTGTTTCATTAATGCTGGATTCCCGTAATCGGTTATTGACACCAGGAAACAGGATCAGTTCTACATGATGGGTCAGCCTGCCGATCAATGCCGTTGTCATCCGCTGGTCGTAAAGAACATTCACCCATTGGGAGAATTCCAGGTTCGTATTCAGGATGACAGATTTCTGCTCGTGTATCTCAGACAGATAATCAAACAGAAGCTGCGAACCGTTCCTGTCATATGGAACATAGCCGAATTCATCCAGGATCAGGATCTGTGCGCTGTTTAATTTCTTTTTCAACGTACTGAGCGTACCTTTTCCCTGACTTTCAGAAAACAGGTTGATCAGTCCTGCAGTGCGATAGAATCTGACTGGGATCTCCTGATTGCAGGCCGACATCCCGATCAGTATTGACAGCATCGTTTTGCCGGTTCCTGTACCTCCATACATGATGACATTTTTTCCGGCATGATAAAAATCCAGGTCAAGCAGGCTTTGAAAACTGATACCATCAGGAAAATCAATTTCATCTGTTTTGAATTCTTCTGCCCGGTATCTGCGTGGAAAACCGGCTGTATTAAGATATTTACTTTTTCTTTTTTCAATACGGTAGCTGATCTCATTTTCCAGAAGGTTTAACAGGTACTTTTGTGGGGTATCTCCTTCCAGCGTAAGTGCCTGTCCGGCAAAGTTCGTGGACAGCCTCAGCTGCTTACAGCATTGCGCAATAGAATTTTCTATTTCAGCCATGATTGAAGGCACCTCCTTTGTGTAGGACAGCATCCAGTTTCTGAAGATCATTTCTAAAGGGAATGATCCTTTGTTTTGGAATATCAGGCCCGGAATCCAGAGGCGGCAGGACTGGAACATCCGCATAAGTCCGCCTGTACAGGGTTTCAAGACTATCCGGATCAGTCGCATTCATGCGTACAGCCTCGTTGACAGTATTGACTGCACTGGTAAATCCGGTACGTTCTGTAAGCTCTGCAAGTACCTTAAGGATACGCCCACGGTCCTTACTTTCGCAGCTGTCCATATACAACCGCATGGTTTGCGGCATCATATCGTAAATGCCGCTGTTACGCAGGGAACGTGGCTTCCTGGCTATATAGGCAAGATACGGTACCCAGTCCATGCTTTCATGGTCGCTGCCGTAAAGCCGTTTGTGACGTACGATTTCATGCATATCCTGATCCAGGACAGTCACGGATGCTGATGTGACCTTCAGGTTTACAATAGATTCACAGAAGGCAGGAGATGCTGAATAACAGTGTTTTCCTGCATCCAGGGTGAACTTTCCGTATTTATCTGTTTTCGCAGTTATATAGTTTGCTGTGTCGAATGGGACGGAGGGAAGTGGGCGCAAATGTGCAGTATCTTCTTCAAAGAGTTCACGGATGAAGCGGCCATTGCCATCCTCGTAATGTTCACGCTGCATATCTGTTTCGCAGCATACCAGGAACTGTTTATTTTGTTCTGTAAGGTCATCAAACCTGGGGATTGGGACAAGATGGTTACGGCGCAGGTAACCTACTTTATTTTCCACATTTCCCTTTTCCCATCCGGACTCAGGGTTCATGAACAGGGGCTTGATCCGGTAGTGTTCGCAGAAACGCTGGAATCGTTCCGTTATGTTCCGGCCATCGCCTTTTATGATCTTCGTTACAATAGTTCTTGTGTTATCGAACCAGATCTCAGTGGGCACGCCGCCTATATGTTCAAATATGGCAACCAGACCTTCCAGCAGGCATTCCATGTTTTCCCCATAATTAAGCTGGAAAAAGCCGCCGTTGCTGTATGGGAAGCTGAGTACAAGATATTTTGCTTCGTGGTGGAGTTTCCCATTTTCATAAAAATCTGCTGTACCGAAATCGGCCTGTGCTTCACCTGGTTTGTGCTCAAGAGGAATGTAACCAGCTGTTTTGTTAAGATTGAGTTCTTTTTTCCGTTGTCTGACGTAAAGGGCAACCAGCCTGTAGCTGCAGGAAAAATCCTGGTTTTCGCTTTTCAGGCGCTTGTAGATCCTTTTGGCAGTATGGCGCTGTTTTCGTGGAGCAAGTTTATCCGCTTCCATCCAGCTGTCAATCTGCGGTTTGAAAGGATCAAGTTTGGAATTATGCTCCTCATTCCTAAGGGAAGCTGGTGGTGGACTGCTAAAATCTTCCATATCCACATATTTGCGTACTGTACGCCAGTCGCAGTTCATGATGATTGCAATTTCGTTCAGATTTTTCCCTTGCTCATAGAAGAGTTCTCTGATACGATGAATCTGATCCATTGTAGTCATACTCCTTTTCTCCTTATCTTTGATGTTTTGGCTTACAACAAAGACAAGGGTAATTGATTATCTGTATGTCTGCAATGGATTTTTGCATTAGATCCAACTTAGGAGCTACCATCCGGCGCTGCCTGTTCCTAGGATTCTGATGCTTTGCAATTACCTACAAAATGTAGCTGCAATCACCTACATTTTTGTTTTGCAACTTTCTACATTTTTATTTTACAACAAACAGACGGTATTAGAGAATATGGTGGTTCAGGCGATCAACACGCTCCTAGGTGATAAGTCCACCTACCAAGCACAACTCCGGCAGAACATTGCTAATGTGATCCGAAGCGCTCAGCAAAACACTGCTGATGGCATTGACGAAAAATTGCAGGAGCTCCAGAAAGAGCTTCTAAAAAAAGCCAACAACAAAGAGGCCTACGACGAGATTGCCGATGAAATCTTCAAGCTCCGGGAGCAGCGCGAGAAATGTACGGTTGATACTGCGGCCAGGGACGCACAGATTGCCCGCATCAACGAATTGCAAGATTTCATCAAGCAGCAACCCGCACACCTGGAAGCCTTTGATGAGGCTCTGGTGAAACGCTGGCTTGAGCGCATCATTATCTGGGATGACCACTTCACAGTGGAACTCAAGTCCGGACTGAAAATTGAGATTGAAGGATAATACACATAGACGCACGAAACCCTCTCAGCCACGACAGCCGGGAGGGTTGTTTTTGTTCTATAATCTGGAAATTATCTATTTCTCCTCTTCGTTAAGACCTAGTTCATTACATATTACTTGCTATCCCTGATACCTTATTCTTTCAACC
>CAKRMK010000062.1 GCA_934364795.1 uncultured Blautia sp. | reverse complement strand
AAAAATGGCAAAAGAATGTGACAGCAAGACTTGCGACAAATCAAGCTGTGAAGGCTGTGCCAGCAAGAAAAATCCGCAGAGCATGCAGGCTGCAATGAATGCAGCATCCAATGTAAAACATGTGATCGGAATCGTAAGTGGTAAGGGTGGCGTAGGAAAATCATTTGTGACCGCTTCCCTTGCTAACAGAATGGCAAAGAAAGGTTACAAGGTAGGAATCCTGGATGCAGATATCACAGGTCCGTCTATTCCGAAAATGTACGGATTAAAGGGCGCCGCGCAGGCAAATGACAGCGGTATTTTCCCCATGGAAACGAAGAATGGCATTAAGGTAATGTCAATCAATCTTCTTCTTCCTACGGAGGATACCCCGGTTATCTGGCGTGGACCGATCCTTGGAAATATGGTAAAACAGTTCTGGACAGATGTAATCTGGGGTGATGTTGACTATCTTTTTGTAGATATGCCGCCAGGAACAGGCGATGTTCCGCTGACTGTATTCCAGTCTCTTCCTATTCAGGGAATTGTTATTGTAACATCTCCACAGGATCTGGTAAGCATGATCGTAAAGAAAGCATATAATATGGCTGGAATGATGCATGTGCCGGTACTTGGCCTTGTAGAAAACTACAGCTATGTGAAATGTCCAGATTGCGGCAAAGAGCTTAAAGTATTTGGTGAGAGTCATATTGACGAGATCGCAGCATCCCTTGGTGTACCGGTACTTGGCAAAATGCCTATTGATCCCGCTTATGCAGCAAAGGTGGATGAAGGCGCATTTGACGAAATCGATAATCCTTATATTGAGGCAGCAGATGCTGTAATGCCTCAGTAAATTAAAATCTTATTTTTGAGAAGCTTATAAATGAAAAAGGCGGCAGAAATGATTTGTAATTTTTTTTATCATATCTGCCGCCTTTTTATAAATTCCTGGAAAATATAAATTTCAGGAAAATTCAGGTTCTAGCTACCGTTATTTTTTACTGCGGTATGCCTCTGCTTCCCAATGAGTGATAAAATATGTAATTTCGTCAGTCATGTGTAACGGACCGCCGAAACTTTCTGCATAAACAGCCAGCTTCATGGCATCCTTTACCAGAAGCTGTGCCTTTGTAGCTTTTCCTGCATCATCTTCCATGATAAATGCGCCGGTTCCCTGTACCAGAAGCAGCCGGGGTTCTTTTTCGTGCTCTGCCATAAATGCATCCAGCGCATTTTTTGCCTGGTCAATATTCTCGATAAATAATGGGTATGGTCCGCAATAAACGATGTGGTCCGGTGTAAAAGGTTTCATAAGTGGTACAGCAGCTTCTTTATCTTTCACAAAATTGTCAGCCTCTGCCACAGGAACAACCTCTACTGCATGTCCAAGTATATGTGTCAGTTCTTTTGCTGCCTGTTGCTTTTTATCTGTAACAGCATCACTGACATCAGCTTTTCTTTTTACCTGTTTTTCCAGTTTATGAATTACACTGTCAAATAAAATTCCGATTTCTTCTACTGTATTCGCGGCTACGAAAATTCCGTGATTCTGAAGCAGAAGTACCTGAACATCTTTTCCGAATTTTTCCCTGTAGGCATTCATTTTTTCGTAACAAATGCGGGCAAGTGTATATCCTGGCTTGCAGATATCAATCCAGAGAACTTCATTTCCAAGAAGCTGCTCGCAAAGTGGCTGTGCACCCTGACCGCAGGTAAGTCCATTTATAAGGGTTGGGTGGACATGCAGTACATAAGTGTAAGCAAAAAGATTATGAAGCAGTGCTTCTACACTGGGACGTTTGGTTTTGTCTGCGTCTGTTACAGCAGCCATTACATCTGCAAGATAGGCGGATTCCCGTTCCACATCATTTTTCGGATAATCTGTTTTCATGATGTCATTCAGACGGGATCTGCTCATTTCCACAAATTCCTCTGCCTTAATTGTGGCAAGCTGTGTACCGGAGCCTTTTACATACAGTGTGGTGTCATCTTTTACAGAAGTATTGCCACCCCCAGCCAGAACATAATCCGGATTGCTTCCGTAAGTGTTTGACATTTTTACCAAAGTTGAAAGATCCATAAGTTAAATACCTCCTGTTCCATATGATTGTATGAATTATCAGTTCCATTGTACCATAATATGCCCTGTACTATCCATCAATTTATAAGAAGAATCCTTTTTTTCCTGTTTATGATACAGAAAAATAATCAAGAAACTTCCGAGCTGTCTGTGACAATGGTAATGCTTCATGGCTGACCAGCACCAGCTGTCTTGGGGGTAGCTGCTGTTTCAGACTGATGCGAACCAAAGAGTTATCCGGACTGTGCAAAGCTGACAGCATATAATCAGGAACGCAGGCAATTCCAAGGCCAATACGCGCCAGATCCATGAGAAGATCGTTGCTGCTAAGTTCTACTTCCGGAATCAGATTCTGTCCGTGGGATGCAAAAAACTGATGGAGATATTCGCTGGTTGTACTTTTTGAAGAAAGCATGAGTAAAGGATATTTTATAAGTCTGGAAATTTCCGTGGATTTTTCCAGAGTAGGAAAAAATACAGGGTTGGCTACAAAAATATCCTGAAATTCTTTTACAATCTGTACTTTTGAGTGAAGAGGCAGTCTTGAATTTGGAAAATTACATACGATCAGATCTACCTGTCTGTTTTCCAGAAGCTCAACACATCCAATAGAGGTACTGTTGGTAACTTTAATACGCACACCTGGGTAATCCTGATGGAACTGTTTCAGATAGTCAATAAGAAAATACCGGCAAATAGTATCACTAGCTCCGATTCGCAATTGTCCCTGGAGACTGTCCTCACCAAGAAGCTGTGCTTCTCCCTGGGAGAGCATTTCGAGAGCCGGTTTTACATGCTGCAAAAGAATTTCTCCGTCAGGAGTAAGGGTTACTTTTTTTGTACTGCGAAAGAAAAGCTCTCTTCCCAGCTTTTTTTCCAGAGATTTGATCCCCTGACTGACTGCAGACTGGGAAATAAAAAGCTGACGGGAAGCTTCCGAAAAACTTAATGTGGTGGCAACATAATAAAAGCATTTGTATAATTCAAGGTTGATATCCATAGAGAACCTCCGGTAATATGTGAGGGAAAAGCTTTTCCAACATGCTATAAAATGGCTGTTATATATTTATAAGATATACAAATAAATAATATAAGATATATTAATTTTACTTATGATAATCCATATGATACTATAATAAACGAAAATGTGCAAGAAACAGCTGCACAACAGAAAATCCGAGAATCTCGGGCGAAATCATGTAAAAATCCAAGAGATTGAATTCACGAAAGGAGTTTTCCCATGAGTAACGTAAGACGAGTATACGTAGAAAAGAAACCATCCTTTGCCGTAAAAGCCAAAGAGCTGAAACATGAGATCAGTTCTTATCTGGGCATTAAGACTGTAACAAATGTGCGGGAGCTGATCCGCTATGATGTAGAGAATATTTCCGATGATGTATTTGAAAAAGCATGCCATACTGTATTTGCAGAGCCTCCGGTAGATGATCTTTACCTGGAGAAATTTGATGCAGCAGACGGTGCACGTATTTTTTCTGTAGAGTTTCTTCCTGGACAGTTTGACCAGAGAGCAGATTCCGCTGTTCAGTGTGTGCAGTTCCTTGATGAAAATGCACAGCCTATTATCCGTTCTGCAACTACCTATGTAATTGAAGGAAACATTACAGAGGAAGAGCTTGAGGCAATCAAGAATCACTGCATTAACCCGGTAGATTCCCGTGAGACAGGACTTGAAAAGCCAGAAACACTGGTTACAGATTTCAAAGAGCCGGAGGATGTGAAGATTTTTGAAGGATTCCGTGATATGGAAGAGGCTCCGTTAAAAGATCTTTACAGTTCTTTGAACCTGGCTATGACCTTCAAAGATTTTCTCCATATCCAGAACTATTTCAAAAATGAAGAAAAACGTGATCCGTCCATGACAGAAATCCGTGTGCTGGATACATACTGGTCAGATCACTGCCGTCATACTACTTTTTCTACAGAGCTTACAGATGTAAAATTCGACGAAGGCGATTACAAAGCCCCTATCGTGGATACTTATAAAAAATACCTTTCTGACAGAGAAGTCCTTTATAAGGGACGGGACGATAAGTTCGTATGCCTGATGGATCTTGCCCTTATGGCAATGAAAAAACTGAAATCCGAAGGCAAGCTTCAGGATCAGGAAGAATCTGATGAGATTAATGCCTGCAGTATTGTAGTGCCTGTAGATGTAAATGGAAAAGAAGAGGAATGGCTGATCAACTTTAAAAATGAGACTCACAACCATCCTACTGAAATCGAGCCGTTTGGTGGTGCAGCTACCTGTCTTGGAGGTGCAATCCGTGACCCGCTTTCCGGACGTACCTATGTATATCAGGCAATGCGTGTAACAGGAGCAGCAGATCCTACTGTTTCTGTAAAAGAAACTCTGAAAGGTAAGCTCCCCCAGAAAAAACTGGTTCGTGGAGCTGCTCATGGTTACAGTTCTTATGGTAACCAGATCGGTCTTGCTACCGGCTATGTAAAAGAAATTTATCATCCGGATTATGTTGCGAAACGTATGGAAATCGGAGCTGTTATGGGTGCAGCACCAAGAAGAGCTGTTATCCGTGAAAACTCTGATCCTGGAGATATTATCATTCTTCTTGGAGGACGTACCGGTCGTGATGGAATCGGCGGTGCAACCGGTTCTTCCAAGGTTCACACAGAGGCTTCTATTGAAGTATGCGGTGCAGAGGTACAGAAAGGTAATGCGCCTACAGAGCGTAAGATCCAGCGTATGTTCCGCCGTGAAGAAGTGAGCCATATTATTAAAAAATGTAACGACTTTGGAGCTGGCGGTGTGTCTGTAGCTATTGGAGAGCTGGCACCAGGACTTCAGATCGATCTTGATAAAGTTCCGAAAAAATATGCAGGTCTTGATGGCACTGAAATTGCAATTTCAGAGTCCCAGGAGCGTATGGCAGTAGTTGTTGCACCTGAGGATGTAGAGAAATTCCTTGGCTTTGCAAATGAAGAGAACCTGGAAGCTGTTCCGGTTGCAGTCGTTACCAAAGAGCCAAGACTGGTGCTTTCCTGGAGAGGAAAAGAAGTTGTAAATATTTCCCGTGCATTCCTTGATACAAACGGTGCCCATCAGGAGACTGCTGTTGAGGTTGAGATTCCATCCAAAGAAGGCAATCTTTTTGAAAACCGTCCAGATGTAGCTGATGTAAAAGAAAAATGGCTTTCCACACTTGCGGATCTTAATGTATGCTCCCAGAAAGGCCTTGTAGAGATGTTTGACAGCTCAATTGGTGCAGCAAGCGTTCTTATGCCTTATGGCGGTAAAAACCAGCTTACAGAGACACAGACAATGGTTGCAAAGGTTCCGGTACAGAATGGAACTACAAATACAGTAACCATGATGAGTTATGGTTTTGATCCATATTTATCCTCCTGGAGCCCATATCATGGAGCTGCTTATGCAGTGACAGAATCTGTTGCAAGAATTGTGGCAGCAGGTGGTGATTATAAGAAGATTCGTTTCACCTTCCAGGAATACTTCCGTCGTATGACAGAAGATCCAAAGAGATGGAGCCAGCCGTTTGTAGCACTTCTTGGTGCTTATGCGGCACAGATGGGCTTCGGACTTCCATCTATCGGAGGAAAAGACAGTATGTCCGGAACCTTCAATGATATTGATGTTCCGCCAACACTTGTTTCCTTTGCAGTAGATGTTGCGAAATTGCAGGATGTGATTACACCTGAACTGAAAAAAGCAGGAAACAAGCTTGTATGGCTTCGGGCTCCAAAAGATCAGTACGATTTACCGGACTATGCTGGCATTATGGATCAGTACGAAAAACTGCACAATGATATGCAGGCAAAGAAAGTTGTTTCTGCATATGCACTTGACCGTCATGGAATTGCAGCAGCAGTAAGCAAGATGGCATTTGGTAACGGAATGGGAGTTAAGATTGAGCATAATCTGGATCCAAGAGATTTCTTTGCACCAGGATTTGGTGATCTGATTCTGGAGGTTCCGGATGGAAAAGTGGGAGAGCTTTCCATTACTTACACAGTAATTGGTGAAGTAACAGCTGATGGTAAATTCTCCTATGGAAATACAGAGATTACTCTGGATGAGGCTTATAAAGCATGGACCGGTACTCTGGAAAAAGTATTTAAGACAACTTCCGGAGAGGAAAATGATGAACTAAAGGTATATGCTGTAAAGCCGGAAGATGCAGATGCAACCTATGAAAACGGCGTATACCATACAAATAACATTTATGTATGCAAACATAAAGTAGCCAGACCTCGCGTATTCATTCCGGTATTCCCGGGAACCAACTGCGAGTATGACAGCACCCGTGCTTTTGAAAGAGCAGGAGCACAGGTGGATGTTAAAGTATTTAAGAACTTAAGTGCAGAAGATATCCGTGATTCTGTGGAGATTTTTGAGAAATCAATTGACCAGGCGCAGATGATCATGTTCCCAGGCGGTTTCTCCGCAGGTGATGAGCCAGATGGTTCTGCGAAATTCTTTGCAACTGCTTTCCAGAATGCAAAGATCAAAGAAGCAGTTATGAAGCTGTTAAATGAAAGAGACGGACTTGCACTTGGTATCTGTAACGGATTCCAGGCGCTGATCAAGTTAGGACTTGTTCCGTATGGAGAAATCTGCGGACAGAAAGAAGATTCTCCTACACTGACTTACAATACCATCGGACGTCATATTTCCAAGATGGTTTATACAAAGGTTGTAAGCAACAAGTCTCCATGGCTTCAGAAAGCAGCACTTGGCGGTGTGTACTGTAATCCGGCATCTCACGGTGAAGGACGCTTTGTTGCCAACGAAGAATGGCTTGCGAAGCTTCTTGCAAATGGTCAGGTGGCTACACAGTACGTTAATCCGGACGGTGAACTGGATCAGTCAGAAGAGGCCAATATTAATGGTTCTACCTATAATATCGAGGGTATCACAAGTCCGGATGGCCGTGTTCTTGGTAAGATGGCTCACAGTGAGCGTCGTGATGATGGTGTTGCCATTAATATTTACGGACAGCAGGATATTCAGATCTTTGAGTCTGGTGTGGAATACTTTAAATAAAAGATAAATGAAAAGATGGGAGCTGGCATTTGTAATAGAAAGATTGCAGATGCCGGCTCTTTTTTGCTATTTAAGTTGCTATTTAATACAGTCAGACTTTTCAAGACGGACGCATTAGAACAAGTAGTATTCCACGCAGGTCGGCGCAACGCTACGCTGAACTAACTGCTAACTGCGACTAAGCTTTTCAGGAGAGCCTTCAAAGCTAAGTCTCCGTAACCAGTGGATTTCATCTCCGCTAAGAACGCGCCTGAAATGACCTGCTAAGGAATACTACTTGTCCTAATGCTGTGTATTGGCAAAAACTGCTTGACT
>CAKRMK010000061.1 GCA_934364795.1 uncultured Blautia sp. | reverse complement strand
ATCATGAAATTAGTTCCATTAGGTGACAGAGTTGTATTAAAACAGTTAGAAGCAGAAGAGACAACAAAATCCGGTATCGTTCTTCCAGGACAGGCACAGGAGAAACCGCAGCAGGCAGAAGTAATCGCTGTAGGACCTGGCGGAGTTGTTGATGGCAAAGAAGTAAAAATGGAAGTTGCTGTAGGCGACAAAGTTATTTATTCCAAATATTCAGGAACAGAAGTAAAACTTGACCACGAAGAATACATTATCGTAAAACAGAGCGATATTCTTGCAATTGTTAAATAATCAGGATATAGATTGAAAACAGGAGGAATGATCTATCATGGCAAAAGAGATTAAATATGGTGCAGAAGCCAGAACAGCATTAGAGGCTGGTGTAAATAAACTTGCAGATACCGTAAGAGTAACACTTGGACCGAAAGGAAGAAACGTAGTACTTGACAAACAGTTTGGTGCTCCGCTTATTACAAACGATGGTGTTACAATTGCAAAAGAAATCGAGCTTGAGGATGCTTTCGAGAACATGGGTGCCCAGCTGATCAAGGAAGTTGCATCCAAGACAAACGATGTAGCAGGTGATGGTACTACAACAGCTACTGTACTTGCACAGGCAATGGTTCACGAAGGAATGAAGAATCTGGCAGCAGGCGCTAACCCGATCGTAATGAGAAGAGGTATGAAAAAAGCTACAGACGCTGCTGTAGAGGCAATCAAGAACATGAGCCAGAAAGTAAGCGGAAAGAAACAGATCGCAAACGTTGCATCTATTTCTGCCGGAGATAAAGAAGTTGGAGAGCTTGTTGCAAATGCAATGGAGAAGGTTTCCAATGACGGTGTTATCACTGTAGAAGAGTCCAAGACAATGCATACAGAGCTTGACCTTGTAGAAGGTATGCAGTTTGACCGTGGATACATTTCCGCATATATGTCAACTGATATGGAAAAAATGGAAGCTACTCTTGAAGATCCATACATCCTGATCACAGATAAAAAGATCTCCAATATCCAGGAAGTTCTTCCGTTACTGGAGCAGATCGTACAGGCTGGTGCAAAGCTTCTCATCATTGCTGAAGATGTTGAGGGTGAGGCTCTTACCACTCTTATCGTAAACAAATTAAGAGGAACCTTCCAGGTTGTTGCTGTTAAAGCTCCTGGATATGGCGACAGAAGAAAAGAAATGCTTCAGGATATTGCAATCCTTACAGGTGGTACTGTAATTTCTGATGAGGTTGGCCTTGAGCTGAAAGATGCTACAATGGCACAGTTAGGCCGTGCAAAATCTGTTAAAGTTGCAAAAGAGAATACTGTTATTGTTGACGGTATGGGAGACAAAACCAATATTGCAAACCGTATTGCACAGATCCGTGCACAGATTGAGGAGACAAAATCTGATTTCGACAGAGAAAAACTTCAGGAAAGACTTGCAAAACTGGCAGGCGGCGTAGCAGTTGTACGTGTTGGTGCAGCTACTGAAACCGAGATGAAAGAAGCAAAACTCCGTATGGAAGATGCTCTTGCAGCTACCAGAGCAGCAGTTGAAGAGGGAATTATCGCGGGCGGCGGTTCTGCTTATATCCACGCATCTAAGGAAGTTGCAAAACTTGCAGCAGCTCTTGAAGGCGATGAGAAAACAGGTGCAAATATCATCCTGAAAGCACTGGAGGCTCCGTTATTCCGCATTGCAGCAAACGCTGGTCTTGAAGGTGCAGTTATCATTAACAAAGTAAGAGAGTCTGAGCCAGGTGTTGGATTTGATGCTCTTAATGAGAAATATGTAAACATGGTAGACGAAGGTATCCTTGATCCTGCAAAGGTTACAAGAAGTGCTCTTCAGAATGCAACAAGCGTTGCTTCTACTTTACTTACAACAGAGTCTGTTGTTGCAAATATCAAAGAAGATGCTCCTGCAATGCCAGCTGGCGGACAGGGCATGGGAATGATGTAATTTCAAAGCAATTCAATTCACGAAAAGTTTAGAATTAGAGAGGGTCGGTGTCATAGACGCTGACCCTTTTGTGTGCTATACTAATAAAAGATGTTAGGGCACAGCCCAAAAGAAACCAAAGGAGAACAAATGATATGAGTGATTTGTATTCAGAACTGCTTGTCAAGAAAGAACGTACCATAAAGGACAAGCTGGTAAAGGGCGGTCTGATCGCACTGGTAGTGATCTGTGCACTGGTGGGAATCGTTATGCCGTTTCTTTTCTTTGTGGCAATAGCACTGGGAATTGCCGCTTATTTTATTATTCCTGGCACAGACCTGGAATTCGAGTATCTGTTTGTAAACGGAGAACTTGATATTGACAAGATTATGTCAAAGTCTAAAAGAAAAAGAGTAAAAAGCCTGAATGTTTCTGAATGTGATCTGATGGCACCTCTTAATTCTCACAGAATGGATTATTACAACAGCAACCAGAAGCTGAAGGTACAGGATTTTTCCTCTGGTAATCCGGAACATAAACGTTTTGCCATTATTGCCCGTGATGGTGCAGATACCTGCAAGGTGATCATTGAGCCAGATGAAACATTAGCAAAAACAATGAGAAATACAGCTCCCAGCAAGGTATTTTTGGATTAATTTACTAGATTGACACCTATTTAGTTTTTTGCTACACTAATCTACAAACCAAAAGTTACTAACAGACAAGGGAGGAAAAGCAATGGGTACTATCATTGGTGAAGGTATTACTTTTGATGACGTCCTTTTAGTTCCGGCGTACTCCAAGGTAATCCCGAATCAGGTTGACGTTTCAACTTACCTTACAAAGAAGATTAAACTGAACATTCCCATGATGAGTGCAGGAATGGACACCGTTACTGAGTACAACATGGCAATTGCCATGGCAAGACAGGGAGGTATCGGTATCATTCACAAGAACATGTCTATTGAGGCACAGGCTGAGGAAGTAGACAAGGTTAAGCGTTCAGAGAATGGTGTTATTACAGATCCGTTTTTCTTATCTCCAGAACATACATTAAAGGATGCCAATGATTTAATGGCGAAATTCCGTATCTCTGGAGTTCCGATCACAGAAGGCAAGAAGCTGGTAGGTATTATTACCAACCGTGATCTGAAGTTTGAGACTGATTTCAGCAAGAAGATCAAAGAGTCCATGACATCAGAGGGACTTATCACAGCCAAGGAAGGCATCACTCTTGAGGAAGCCAAGGCAATCCTTGCGAAATCCCGTAAAGAAAAATTACCCATTGTAGATGATGATTTCAATTTAAAAGGACTTATCACCATCAAGGATATTGAGAAACAGATTAAATATCCTCTTGCTGCCAAGGATGAGCAGGGACGTCTGCTTTGCGGCGCTGCAGTTGGTATCACAGCCAATGTACTTGCCCGTGTAGATGCTCTTGTAAAGGCAAATGTTGATGTTATCGTTGTAGATTCCGCCCATGGTCATTCAGAGAATATTCTCCGCGCTGTACGCGAGATCAAGGCTGCATATCCGGAGCTGCAGGTTATTGCAGGAAATGTTGCTACCGGAGCTGCTACCAAGGCACTTATTGATGCCGGTGTTGATGCCGTTAAGGTTGGTATCGGACCTGGTTCTATCTGTACCACCCGTGTTGTTGCAGGTATTGGTGTACCGCAGATTACAGCTGTCATGGACTGCTATGAGGTGGCCAAGCGTTACGGAATCCCGATTATTGCAGACGGTGGTATCAAGTATTCAGGAGACATTACCAAGGCAATTGCTGCCGGTGCCAATGTGTGCATGATGGGAAGCATGTTCGCAGGATGCGATGAGAGCCCGGGAACATTTGAGTTATACCAGGGAAGAAAATATAAAGTATATCGTGGAATGGGATCCATTGCAGCTATGGAGAATGGAAGCAAGGATCGTTATTTCCAGGAGAATGCAAAGAAGCTTGTACCAGAAGGTGTAGAAGGCCGTGTAGCATACAAAGGTCATCTTGAAGATACTGTATTCCAGCTGATCGGAGGACTTCGTTCCGGTATGGGTTACTGCGGAGCAGAGAATATCGAAGCACTGAAGCAGAATGGCAAGTTTGTTAAGATTTCTGCAGCTTCTCTGAAGGAGTCTCATCCACATGACATCCACATCACCAAGGAAGCACCGAACTACAGTGTAGATGATAAATAAAAGAACAGATAATTAAATGAAAAGAAAAAATCCAAGGCCGTCTTTTTCAAGGCGGTCTTCTTTTAACAAAGGTACAAAATTAGATAAAACAGGCAGGATACGACAGAGAAATACACGGCTGGCACTGGCAGTACTTTTATTATTGCTTGTGCTGGTCGGTATAGTAATTCTCATTGTAAGAAACAGCAGAACCCAGAATGCAGCTTCCGGGGAAGTAAAGGAAGAGGCTTCAGATGAAAGCAGCGGACCTACGGCATGGATGGCACAGGGAGCACCTTACATAGATGTGCAGCTTTTAACACCCAATGAATATTCCAGACCACAGCTGCCACTGAATGAAGTGAACGGAATTGCCATTCATTATACTGCCAATCCAGGTGCCACAGCGCAAAATAACAGAGATTATTTTGAAAATCTTGCAGTTTCCCATGATACGAAGGTAAGCAGCCATTTTGTGGTAGGTCTCGAGGGAGAAGTGATCCAGTGCATTCCTACTTCAGAAATGTCTTATGCAACCAATTCAAGGAATGTAGATACGATTTCCATTGAATGCTGCCATAATGACGATACAGGCGTATTTGAGACTGCTACCTATGATTCAGTAGTAAAGCTGGCAGCGTGGCTGTGTGCAAGGTTTGGGCTTACTGAAGAGCAGGTGATCCGGCATTATGATGTAACCGGGAAAGAGTGCCCGAAATACTATGTGGATCATCCCCAGGCCTGGGAGCAGATGAAAACAGATATTGCAGATCAGATTGCAGCAGATAAAGAGCTGATGGGAATTTCATAGCTAATTTTGAAATACAGGTAAAGCTGTTCCTGATTTTATAAAAAAGTTTCGGTTCACAGTAACCAAAAAAGTTACTGTTCACTGATAATATTCCGCGAGGTGTTTTTTGTGAACAGGGCTCACAGAAAACCCGAGAACCTCGGCGCGAAATCATGCTTTGCATGATTTCTGTGCATCGCGGAGCGTGTTGCTGTGAACGGAGTGAACAGTAACACCAAAAAAATTGCCCTAAAAAGAAAAAATTTTCCATCTTGAAAAGAGAAAAAAATTATAGTACTATAAAAAAGAACTGCATGACTGGCGGATCGTGGGATCACCCACAGGGAGTGCAGGGATCTGATTTGTGCCGACCGCCTGGGCAGCCTGGAAGAAAGGCTACCCAGGCGTTTTTTTATACAAACGGAAATTCTGCCAGAATTTTCTGTTATATGTAACATTGTATTTGAAAGGAGAACATCTGCATGGAAATGATCGCATTGGACAAAGAACTGAAGGAAAATTCCTATCCGGGAAGAGGTATCATTATTGGCCGTTGTGCTGATGGAACAAAAGCTGTTACAGCATATTTTATCATGGGAAGAAGCGAAAACAGCCGGAACCGTGTATTTGTAGAGGATGGAGAGGGAATCCGCACACAGGCATTTGATCCATCCAAGCTGGTAGATCCAAGCCTGATTATTTATGCACCTGTCCGTGTACTTGGAAATAAAACAATCGTGACAAATGGTGACCAGACGGATACTATTTATGAGGGAATGGACCATCAGCTGACTTTTGAGCAGTCTTTGCGTTCCAGAGAGTTTGAGCCGGACGGACCAAACTATACACCACGTATTTCCGGAATTTTGCATGTAGAAAACGGAACCTACAGCTATGCAATGTCCATTTTGAAAAGCAATAACGGAGATCCCTCCTCCTGTAACCGTTACACCTTTGCATATCAGAATGCAAAAGCCGGGGAGGGCCATTTCATTCATACTTATAAATGTGACGGAAATCCTCTTCCAAGCTTTGAAGGAGAACCTAAGCTGGTACAGATTCCGGATGATATGGACGGATTTGCAAATATGCTCTGGGAAAGCCTGAATGAGGATAATAAGGTTTCTCTTTTTGTCAGATATATTGATATTGCTACTGGCAAATATGAATCCAGGATTATTAACAAAAATAATTGACAGTAAGGAATGAAAAATACAGGAAATCACAACCGATTTAGACCAAAATGGAGGAAAATGGCATGAAAGAATTAGAATTAAAATATGGCTGTAATCCAAATCAGAAACCGTCCAGAATTTATATGGAAGATGGAAGCAAGCTTCCGATCCAGGTGCTTTGTGGCAGACCGGGATATATTAATTTCCTGGATGCATTTAATGGCTGGCAGCTGGTTCGTGATCTGAAGAAAGCAACCGGACTTCCGGCAGCAACTTCTTTCAAGCATGTTTCACCTGCAGGAGCATCCATCGGACTTCCGCTTACTGACACACTTGCGAAGATCTACTGGGTAGAGGATATGGACTGGAAAAACTTTTCCCCTCTTGCATGTGCTTATGCAAGAGCAAGAGGTGCTGACCGTATGTCATCCTTTGGGGATTTTATTTCTCTTTCTGATGTCTGCGACAAGGATACCGCACTTCTTATTAAGCGTGAGGTTTCTGACGGTGTGATCGCACCTGGTTATACAGAGGAAGCTCTTGAAATCCTGAAACAGAAGAAAAAAGGCAATTATAATGTAATTCAGATTGATCCGGATTACGTACCGGCTCCACTGGAGCATAAGCAGGTATTTGGTGTGACTTTTGAGCAGGGCAGACAGGAACTTGCAATTGATGATCAGCTGATTTCCAATATTGTGACAGAGAATAAAGCTCTTTCAGAAGAGGCAAAACGTGACATGAAGATTTCTCTGATTGTACTGAAATATACACAGTCCAATTCCGTCTGCTATGTAAAAGACGGACAGGCAATCGGCGTTGGTGCAGGACAGCAGTCAAGAGTTCACTGTACCAGACTGGCAGGACAAAAAGCAGACAACTGGTTCCTCCGTCAGAGCCCTAAGGTACTGAATCTTCCGTTTAAAGATACTATTTCCAGAGCAGAGCGTGACAATGCCATTGATGTGTATATCGGAGAGGAATATATGGATGTCCTGGCTGATGGAAACTGGGAAAAGATCTTCACTGTGAAACCGGAAGTATTTACAAAGGAAGAAAAGAGAGCCTGGTTAGATCAGATGACAGATGTTACCCTTGGATCTGACGCATTCTTCCCATTTAGCGATAATATTGAAAGAGCGCATAAGAGCGGCGTGAAATATATTGCACAGCCTGGCGGTTCTGTAAGAGATGCAGATGTGATTGATACCTGTAATAAGTATCAGATGGCAATGGCGTTTACAGGAATCAGACTGTTCCATCATTAAATGAAAAGAATTAGTTAAAAGATAAAAAGCTGAAAAGAAAAGACAGAAAAGAAAAGACAGAAAAGAAAAGGCAGCACATGATCGTATAGAAAAACTACTTATACTATATAATCATGTGCTGTTTTTTTAATAAAAATTATGTGGAATTTCGTAAAACCATTCACGCAATCTGCATGTTCCACTTCCAGAAAAATTTTTTGAGGATTCTATGGTCTAAATTTTTTTATACAACAAAAAAGCTTCGGACAAATCCGAAGCCTTAGAGCGATAGACGGGGCTCGAACCCGCGGTCTCGACCTTGGCAAGGTCGCGCGTTACCAACTACGCCACTATCGC
>CAKRMK010000060.1 GCA_934364795.1 uncultured Blautia sp. | reverse complement strand
TTACGACAAATCTGACACTGCTTTACAATACCAGACAAAATGACTGATGCCCCGGAAAGCCTGTAAAACAGCCACTTTCGGGATACACAAGACAGGACAAAAATCAACTTCCATTATCAATAGGTGAGTGCTGATTTTTTGTGAGGAATTTGTGAAGCCTTGCATAATTCTCCTTCACGCCATCGTCCAGATCAATCGAAATCACCTAACCGGCAGTTTTCTCGGCATATTCCTGTTCTAGTTCCTCTGCCAGATACGCATCGCTCATGCAGTGCATATCAGAAACACCGTCACGGATCAGCTGATAGACCTGGGAATGATAAAAGAAATACAATGCCGCATCCAGTGAAAGTCCCTGCTGTTTTGCAAAGCACTCAATAACACGACTATATTTTTTCTGAAGCAAAATCGGGTTCGCTGTCATAGTGTTTCACTCCCTTCAAAATGCAACAGAGACAATGCTTTCTCTGTGCGAAAACATATTTGCAGGTTCGGTTTTTCATACCGCAAACGGTTAATAGCTTCCGTCTTATCAATCAGTCCGTCAAAGAACAGCTCAACAGTATTAAGATAGAGAATCACACTTCCACACCCCTTTCTTTCATCACATCAAGGAGGTCATCAACGATATATTCCCGGCTCTGGGTATGCAACACTTCATATTCCGGCACAATGTAACCATTCAGAATATCGCTCTTTTCGGTAAATGCCTGATAGACACGCTCTGCATCCACACCCAGCTTTGCCGCTACATTTTCAATACAAAAAACAGCAAACTCCAGTTCACTAGAATTTTTGATTTTTTCATCTGTCATAATCTACAAGCCTCCTTCGGAATCACTGTTGTCCATATATTTGTCCTCTTTACTTTATTTTAGCCAAAACATCCTGGAAAATTGCATAATTCTCCTTCACGCCATCGTCCAGATCAATGGAAAATTTCTTATGAGTTTCCAAAATCCATGTTCCCATTTTACCCTATTTTTCTCATTCTGCCTACTGCTATTTCATATTCACATATAATAATGAGGTCGCAATCCACAACCTCATCACCTTCATTTAAACATAAATCAATTCCTTGAAAATAACCTCTGCGTAAAAATCCATTTATGTTATAATATCAAATAGTTATTTATTTCTTGTTTTCCCTATAATCAATAGAATTTATCAGGAGGCAATCTATGAAAAATCAGTTTTGTACAGATCTTTATACAAAAGTAGGTAAACATATTCAAGTTCCGGGGACAACAGTCCATGTTTTTTATGCACTGAAAATGGGAAAAAAATATCGAAAACGTTATTTAAAATATTTTGTGAATCCAGATATTTGTGAATATGATCTTCAGCACGAAGAACTTCTTTTGGATGCAAAGCGTTGGATAGAAGCCGTCACACATGTATGTGGAATAGTAAAATAGCATATTTTTCTGAAAGAAGCGGAATCAATAAATCAGTATTGACCGAGCTGAACGCGAGGGATACTTCTTGTCAGAAGGGCAAGAAGGTGGACTTGAGAAAATGTAGAACAATCGGAATTTGCAGGAGAGTCAACATTATGATTAGAGAATTACGAAAAGCAGATATAAATAAAGTTGCAGATATATGGTTGAATACAAATATAAAGGCACATTATTTTATCTCTGCTCAATATTGGAAAAGTAATTTTGAATTAGTAAAAGAACTGCTATTACAGGCAACTGTCTATGTCTATGAGGACAATCAAGAGATACAGGGCTTTTTAGGGATGAACGATGAATATATTGAGGGCATTTTTATTTCTGATGATATGCAATCGCATGGTATAGGTAAAATCCTATTGAATTATGCAAAGGATAAAAGGAACAAATTACTTTTGAATGTATACCAGAAAAATATACGGGCAATATCTTTTTATCAAAGGGAAGGGTTTGAAATTCAGTGTAGCGGTTTTGATAAAGATACTGGGGAAAAAGATTATGTAATGGCATGGCATCGGAACTATCGTAAATTAAAATGTTAGAGGTACTATTTTCCATATTATAGCTGTTCAATAATATTTTCTGATCTGTGATATAATATCCACATTTTTACATCAAAAAGCTCTCTATATAAGAAAAAACGAGCAACAGGGAAACTGCATTTGCACTTACCTGCTACTCGTTTTTGTTTCAACTGCTAATTCTGAAAAATTCTTTCTTTTACCCTTTCCACATCAGAGGCCTCTGTAAGTTCCTTGAAGCTCTGCGGGTTTGCATCCTCATTAAACTGTCTGATCACCTGCATCAGGTCATCACAGCTGTACGCATTTTCATAAATACCTGTGGCATAACCGTACAGCTCTATATATTCCTCTTCTGACTTTGCGGTCCACAGGTTCTGATACAACCGTACTGCTTCCCCGTTTTCTTCTACTGCATCTGTATTTCCGGTAATTGCATTGTAGATCATGGCAAATGCCGGGCCAGCCATAGAAGCATATTTTCCACGGACATAATCAATGGGCTCATTTCCAAATGAATCTTTTACCTGGAAAATCTGAAAATTCTGCTCTGAAAAACTGTCAATCGCACCAACCATAATGTTGCTGTCCTGCTCCTTTTCCTTATCTGAAATCTTATCCAGATAAGTAGATACATGGAAAGCACTCATAAGAGTGTCACAGTCACCTGCTGCAAATGCAGTACTTAGATTGTCAAGACCTGCTCCACCCATTTCCGTATAACCCGGGCAGATTGTTACATGCAGATTTCCATCTTTATCAGAAAGTTCTGTTACCTGATCTGTTGCTGAAAGTTTTTCCGCATCCTCTGTAAGAACAAGACCTGCTTTTTCTTCCAGTGTATTTAACATTCCCCAGGTTCTTACCTGGTGAAGTCTGTTTCCTGCAGAAGCACCGCCGGACATGATCACAATATTTTTCGCACCCTTATCCAGAAAAAACTCTGTCATATCGCATCCAGCTTCATAAACGGCCTGAAGGTCAGGACCAACACATCCCATATACCACGGGTTATCCTTGATCGCATCATAGTTTTCATCACTTACTGTGTTTGAACCAAGTGCATAGTAGATTTCGTCCTCTTCACAGGTTTTGATCACATCCTGAAGTCCATCCGCATATCCTGCAAAAGAAATGACTCCCTCTGCGCCCTCTGCCTTTGCCTCTGCAATAAATGCCTTTTCAGCTTCAGAGTCCGAAATTTTTCCGGAAAAAATAAATTTTACCGGAAAACCTTCCTGAATATAATCACGGTAATAATCCGCAAACATTTCCATCTCAGCTGAATCCGGATCATACAGCACAACGCCAATGGTATGAACATTACCGTCTGCATAATCAGCTCCATCCGCCCATACAGAACTATATGTTCCAGCCAAAAGTGCTGTACTCATCATCAGAGCGAGTATTTTTTTCTTCATACTATCTGCCCCCTTTTGTCTGCTTCTTCATACCGTCCACATAAAAGCAGGCAACTTCATGTCCCGGTGCAATTTCCTTCAGCTCCGGCATTTCTTTCTTACACTGCTCCATGCAGTGCTCACAGCGGTTCTGGAAGGGACAGCCTACAGGGACATCCAGCGGGCTTGGTGCCTCACTTTCAATACTCTCTATCTTTTTCGTCGGATCCATACGGACAGAGAACTGCGCTCCAACCAGTGCTTTTGTATATGGGTGTACTGCATGGTCAGAAACATCTTCTCCGGGAATGGTTTCCACAATATGTCCCAGATACATAACTGCGATCTGATGTGCAAAAGAACGTATCAGTGCAAGGTCATGGCAGATAAAGATCATACAGATATTCTTTTCTTTCTGCAGACGCACCAGAAGTTCAATAACAGATTCCTGCACAGAAACGTCCAGTGCAGAGGTAGCTTCATCGCACACCAGAATCTCCGGTTCCAGGGAAAGTGCTCTTGCAATGCTGATTCTCTGACGCTGTCCACCACTCATATTATGAGGATAACGGTCTACAAAATCTTCCGGAAGCTCAACCATGCGAAGAAGCTCTTTTGCCTTTGCATTTCTTTCACTTCTTTTGATCTTTTTATAGTTCATCAAAGGCTCTGTAAGAATGTCCCCTATTTTCATTTTCGGGTTAAAGGATGCAAGGGGATCCTGGAAAACCATCTGAAGGTTCTGGCGGTTTTCCCAGGTTTCTTTCTTTGAAAGTCCTGTGATGTTTCTGCCATGATAAAGGATTTCACCGCTGGTTGGCTGATCCAGTGAAATTACCATACGGACAAATGTCGACTTTCCGCATCCACTTTCTCCTACAATTCCAAGAGTACGTCCTTTATACATAGTCAGATTAATATCATTGCAGGCAGTTAAGGTTCTGCCATGGGAAGCAGGGAACTGTTTTACAATATGCTTTGCCTGCATGACGATTTCATGATTATCAGACATATCGTTTTCCCTCCATTTCCGGAACTGCTTCCAAAAGTTTTTTGGTATAATCACTGGTGGGATGGTTTAAAACCTCTTCTCTGGTTCCATGGTCAACCACCTTGCCATGATGCATAACAATCAGCTGGTCTGCCATGTAAGCAGCTACACCGATATTATGAGTAACAATGATGATACCTGTTCCAAAATCATCCCGAAGCTCCATCATCTGGCGGACAATCTGTGCCTGTGTTGTTACGTCCAGCGCACTTGTAGGCTCATCAGCAAGAAGGAGTTCCGGATTAAAAGTCATTGCCATTGCGATTCCCACACGCTGACGCATACCTCCGGACAGCTGATATGGATAGCTGTTCATGATATTCTCTGCATCCGGGAGACGCATTTTGGTAAGCATGGAAACTGCTTTTAGCCATGCGTCTTTCTTGGTCATTGACTCATGTGTACGAATATATTCTACATATTGGCTGCCGATCTTACGGATCGGATTCAGGGTTCCTCCACAGTCCTGAAAGATCATGGACATTTTGCTTCCGCGGATCTTTCTCCAGTCACTTTTGGAATTCTTCAGAAGGGATTCTCCATGATAAAGAATATCACCGGAAGTGACCCGTCCCGCTCCGGAGAGGGCCCCCAGAACGGCACGGATTACGGTAGTTTTTCCACTTCCACTCTCTCCTACCACGCTGATGATTTCTCCCTTTTTCATGGAAAGGTTAAAATGCTCTATGGTAGGAGCCTGATTGCCATACTGCACAGCCAGATCTTTAATTTCCAGCATATTACAGACTCCTTTATTACTCAGCCATCTTCATGTCAGCAGTTACCCAGTAGTAATCCATTGGATACATTACAAGTCCTTCTACTGTTGATTTGGAAATAAGGAATGTGTTTTCATATCCGAAGAATACAGTTGCAGCATCATCCATGATCGCCTGCTGAATCTTCACGATCAGCTCTTTTCTTGCCTCTGTGTCAATTGTCTGTGCCAGCTCATCCAGCCATGCATCTACATCTGCGTTTGAATATCCTGCAGTGTTGTTTGCAGATGTGCTGTACCAGTTCTCACGAAGGTAGTTTTCCGGATCACCTGTGTTTGCAACCAGTACATTCCAGATCAGAAGGTCATACTGGGAAGAGTCACGGCGGTCAAGAAGTGTCTCATAAGATACACAGTCAAGTTTGATGTTGATTCCGATCTCTTTCAGGCTTGCCTGTGCTGCCTGTGCATATACACCAAGCTCTGCACGGCTGTCATAGTATACGAAAGTAAGCTCTACCGGATTTCCCTCTGGGTCTTCTACGTATCCGTCACCATCAACATCCTTGTATCCTGCATCTTCAAGGATCTGTTTTGCACCATCTGGATCGTAAGCATTTTCATCGTTCAGCTCATCGTATCCATAATCCAGTGTAGGCGGTACCGGAGCTTTTCCTGGTGTTGCGCCACCCTCAAGCAGAATGCTTGTATAAGTCTCTTTGTCAAGTCCCCGAAGAACAGCCTGACGAAGTGCAATATCTCCCAGTGCGCCATTCTGGTTCATAAATGCATATGTAGAACGAAGGGATTCCAGAGACTGAATGTTATAATTATCGTTTCCATCAAACTCAAAAACGTTTTCTGTCTTTAAGTTGTAAGCTACGTCGATCTCACCGGACTGAAGAGCCATGGAACGTGTTGTCTGATCACCAATGATACGAAGAGTTACGCTGTCGTTGGGAACCTCTCCATCCCAGTAGTATTCGTTACGGACAACAACAGTATCTCCTGATGGATCAAAAGACTGGAATGCATACGGGCCTGTACAAACCGGTCCTTCCATTGCAATATTGGAATTGTCAATGCTTGTATCCATGATCAGAAACAACGGGTCAGCCAGGCATCCTGCCATGTTTGCATTCGCTCTGTTCAGGTGGAATGTAATGTCCTGTCCGTCTACATCAATGCTGTCAATGTCAAAGAACTCCGGTACACGGTTTGACATTTCCATGGTACGCTCCAGGGATGCTTTTACAAGCTCCGGGGTCATATCGTTGCCGTTTGAGAATTTAACGCCCTCACGAATGGTAAAAGTCCATGTTTTTCCGTCATCGCTATTAGTCCACTCTGTTGCAAGACATGGTACCATATTTCCTTCTTCATCGAATTTGGTAAGTCCCTGTCCAACACCGTAACGGGAGATAACCCAGCTGAAATACTGCTCTGTCGGCTCCAGTGTATCAGCAAAGCTTGTTACACCAATTGTCATTGTATTTCCATCTGCAAATACGCTTGTTGCCGGGATCATTGTCATTGCCATAAGTCCTGCAAGTGCTGCTGCACAAACTTTGTTTACGATTCTGTTTTTCATCTATTTTCTCCTTTATCAGTCCTGTCTCGGATCCAGAATATCACGGATACTGTCACCAAGCATGTTAAAAATGATTACTACGATTACGATGGCGATACCCGGTGCGATCATCAGCCACGGTGCTTTTGCCATATAGGTTCTTCCTTCATTCAGCATCAGTCCCCATTCCGGTGTTGGTGCTACAGCTCCGAATCCCAGGAAAGAAAGAGATGCAAGTTCCAGCATCATGGTACCCATATCTGCCGCTGCTGTTACTGTCATAGTCGTCAGCATGTTGGGGAGGATATGCTTCCACAAAATTTTGAATGTACTGGTGCCGTTTACCACAGCCGCTTCCACATACAGATTACGTTTTACTTTCAGGACCATACTTCTTGCCAGACGGGCATATTTTGTCCAGCTTACGGCTGTGATGGCGATGACTCCGTTTCTAAGGCTTGGGCCAAGCATACCTGCGATTGCGATTGCCAGGATCATTCCAGGGAAAGAGATCATCATATCTGCGATTCGCATGATCACCTGATCGATCCAGCCGCCGAAGTATCCTGCAATAATTCCAAGCAGTGTACCTACAACAAAAATAGTTGCTACCAGGATCAGGGTGGATACCAGAGAGGTTCTGGTACCATAGATCACACGGGAAAGAATGTCTCGTCCCAGTTTGTCAGCGCCAAGGGGATATTCTGCACATGGGGCTTTCAGAGAATCCACCATCACTGCATCCAGCGGATCCTTTGGTGCGATCCAGGGAGCAAAAACAGCTACGCCTACAACCGCAAGCGCCAGAATAAAGAATACGGTAAACTGTTTATGAGCTAAGAAAAAATTCTGCTTTTTCACTTTACTTAACCTCCTTTATTCTTGGATCCAGATAAGTATAGGAAAGGTCAACGATAATGTTGATCACCATATACATAATCGCGATCATCAGTACATAGGCCTGCACCATCGGATAGTCACGACAGGCGATTGCCTTGATCGCCATGCTTCCCATTCCAGGCCAGTTGTAGATGATCTCAACAACTGCAGTTCCACCAAGCAGGGAGCCAAGGGAAAGACCAAGAAGGGTAACGATTGGGAGCATTGCATTTGGGAGCACATGTCTCCAGAGGATCACGCTTTCCTTGATTCCTCTCATTCTTGCTCCGATAACATAGTCCTGTCTTAATTCCTCCAGCACTGCGTTTCGCACCTGTCTGGTGTATTTCGCAGACATGGAAAGAGCCAGGGTTACGG
>CAKRMK010000059.1 GCA_934364795.1 uncultured Blautia sp. | reverse complement strand
AGGAAAAAGCATGTATGTAGTTTTGAAGGTACAGGAAAGGAAACGGTAGCCGGTCAGGTTATCGTTTTTTTGTTGCTTAGAAACTCCAGAGCCTGCCCACAAAATTATTTCAGCAATCTGCACGCCCCACTTTGCGGGAGATTTTACCTGAATTCAGAATTCAGTTGTAGTAGTCAGAGCGTACTACAAAAATAAAAGTTAAAAATTTTACTCTTGCAATATTAGCAAATATGTAGTACTGTAATACTTACTACGCTGCGAATTTAAGAACATACATTCGCTTTTGTATAGTATAGGTTAAGGGGGAGAAATGAAAGATGGGAAATACGGTAAATAAGGCTGGTTTTCGAAAGAAATTTCTTGGAGACCGGGCTTTTTACAAGATGGTACTAGCAATTGCAATTCCAATTATGATACAGAATGGTATCACGAATTTTGTAAGTCTTTTGGATAATATTATGATTGGAAGAATCGGTACAGAACAGATGTCCGGAGCTGCAATTGTAAATCAGCTTCTGTTTGTGTATAATCTCTGCCTGTTTGGTGGTGTGTCCGGAGCGGGAATTTTTACGGCACAGTATGCTGGACAGAAAGACCATGAGGGAGTACGACAGACTTTCAGGTATAAATTGTGGCTTGTGATCATACTTACGATTATCACAGTGTTGCTTCTGATTTCATCCGGAGAAGCTTTGATCGGGATGTATCTCAAAGGAGAGGGAAGTGCTGAAGCCCTGTCTGCTACAAGCAAATACGGAATGCAATATTTATGGATTATGCTTATTGGTCTGCCGCCATTTATGATCAGTCAGGTATATTCCAGTACTTTGCGTGAGTGTGGCGAGACAGTTCCGCCGATGAAAGCTGGTGTGACTGCTGTACTTGTGAATCTTGTATTTAATTATCTTCTTATCTATGGTAAATTTGGTTTTCCAGAATTAGGAGTTCGGGGAGCTGCAATTGCAACCGTTATTTCCCGTTATGTGGAAGTTGCAATTGTCATTGCATGGACGCATACCCATACTGATAAAATGCCCTTTGCGAAGGGGCTATACCGCACTCTGAAAGTACCGGCTGCTCTTACCAGAAAGATTTTAATAAAGGGAACCCCTCTTTTATTAAACGAAACTTTATGGGCGGCTGGCATGGCTATTCTGACACAGTGCTATTCTGTTCGTGGATTGAATGTGGTTGCGGCACAGAATATTGCCAATACGATCAATAATGTATTCAATGTAGTATTTATTGCACTTGGAGATTCTGTTGCGATTGTAGTCGGACAGCTTTTGGGAGCCGGAGATATGAAGAAAGCCAGAGATACAGATAACAAGATGATTGCGTTTTCTGTAATGTGCTGTACTGGTGTTGCTATTGTTATGTTGATCGTTGCACCATTTTTTCCAAGATTATATAAGACTAATCAGGACGCAAGGGAGCTGGCGAAGTATTTTATAATGATCATGGCTGTTTTTATGCCACAGAATGCCTTTTTACATGCAGCATATTTTACTCTTCGTTCAGGAGGAAAAACGATTATTACCTTCCTGTTTGACAGTGTGTTTGTATGGTGTGTAAGTGTTCCTATTGCATATTGCCTTAGCCGCTTTACAGGACTTCATGTCCTTGTAGTGTTTACTATGGTGCAGATAGGAGATATTCTGAAATGTATCGTAGGATTTGTGCTGGTGAAAAAAGGCGTGTGGATGCAGAATATTGTTTCTGAACGTTCTTAATATCACATTTTGCACTTACTGGAGATAAAAATGCTTCCAAAGTCAAAAACAAAGCTATACAAGGTTTTGCTTGATTGACCTGGAAGCATTTTTGTTACTTTTATAAAGAAATCAATTCTCCGGTGTATGACACATCGTATCCGGTCTGTCCCTTCAGGATCGTGCGGAAGTCCTCGGAGCGGACAATTTCCATAAGTGCAGTAAATCCAGGCTGCGAAAGGGATTCTGTTTCCATGACCAGATACATAGGTAGGCTTTTCAATGGAATAAAATCCAGGAAACCGGACTGATGTGCAGCATAGTCATCGCCAAGTGCCGTATCTGCTTTGTGATTTGCTACGGCTGCAGCTGTGGAAATGTCAGATACAAGTTCTGTATGATATCCCGGAATCGTAGCTGGTGAAATATGATTTTCAAGAAGAAAATGATCCAGATAAATTCTTGGAGTGCTGCCTTTTTCACGGTTTGCAATGGTGATTTTTCCTGTGGTAAGATCGTCAAGGCATGTGATTCCCTGCGGATTTTTGGATGGCACATAAAAGCCTATAGAATATTCATAAAGGCAAAGTGCAGACAAAGCAGTACTGGGAACAAGGCTGCGGATATGGTCCTTTGGAAGGCTGGCACAGGCAATATGAGCCTTTTTAAAATATAAAGAATAAAGGCTGTTGTAGCTGTTCATAAAGGACTGAAGTACTGGAATTCCCTGTGGATGAATGGACATCTGACTGATCAGAAGCTCAAGGGCAGGAGAAAACTGGCCGCAGAGGATAAGACCGCTGGAATGAAGCAGATAATCCCTTTTTAAAAGAGAGCTTTCCGGTGGAAGCTCCGGAACTTGCAGACTGGAAGCAGAACCGGTTCGTTCCAGATATTGCTTTAACTGCAGATCGCTGATCCGAAGCTGCTTTCCTACCTTGGAAGAGTATAATTCTCCACGCTTGATCAATTCATAAACAGTTGTCTTTTTTATCTGAAGTTTATCTGCCACTTCCTGGGCGGTGTAAAGTTTATTCATCAATACCCACCATTACATTTGTAGCTTTGATTACAGCGTAAGCATCAGAGCCCACTTCAAGTCCAAGTTCTTCCACTGCCGCACAGGAAATAGTAGCGGTAATGATATTTCCCCCTCCAATGTCAATTGTAACAATTGAGTTTACAGCTCCTTTATTGATGTTGATAACTTTTCCCTTTAACTGATTACGTGCGCTTAATTTCATTATAAAAAACCTCTTTTCTGATAGTTGTAATAAAATAGAAAGGTCAGATAAAAATTTATTATTTCTGACCGTTTGTTTCTATATCATAGCATGGAAGTGCTGAAATAACAAGCAGAAAGCTTTTGTGGAGCGTAAGCAGTAAAGTTCTCTTTATACAAGAAATTTTACAAAAAAATTGTGTATACAAAAAATAATTTGTACAACTTGCTATCTGGTGAATTGACATGGAAACATAAATAAAGTATAATGAATTAAAATAAACAAAAAGCAACAAAACATAACGAAACAGAACAAAAATAAAATAGAGGAACTTGAAATGAAAAAAAGAGTTTTTGCAGCACTGATGGCTGGAGTAATGGGTACTATGATGTTTGGAACTACTATGGTATCTGCAGAGGCAGAAGCACCAGCAGAACTGAAGGGTGAGGTTTATGCATTTATTGCAGCCAGCCTTAACAATGCAATGGAAGAAATTCAGAAAGATTTTAATGAAACATATCCAGACGTTGAGATTCTTTTCAATGCAGACAGTTCAGGTACACTTCAGACCCAGATCGAAGAGGGCGCACGTTGTGATATTTTCTTCTCCGCTGCAACCAAACAGATGGATGCACTGGTAGATGAGGGACTTGCACAGAAGGATTCCGTAGTAGACCTTCTTCAAAATAAAGTTGTTCTGATTAAACCGAAGGACGGCGAAACTAAGGTTACAGGTTTTGAGAATATTACAGATGCTGCAAACCTTGCACTTGCAGGTGAGAGTGTTCCAGTTGGCCAGTATTCCCGTGAGATTTTTGAGAACCTTGGAATTATGGACGAAGTAAACCAGATGGAGATTAACGAGGGTAAAAATGTTACAGACGTACTTGCTTCTGTAAGTGAAGGAAGTAATGAGGTTGGTATTGTTTACGCAACTGATGCAGCTTCTGTTGCAGATTCCGTTGATATTATTGCAGAAGCACCGGAAGGAAGCCTTGAGACACCGGTTCTTTATCCTGTTGGCTTAGTTGAGGACAAAGAGGCAAGTGAGGACGATACAGCTGCAGCTGAAGCATTCCTTGTGTATCTCCAGTCTGATGAGGCTATTGCTGTATTTGAGAAATATGGTTTTGCTTCCTATGTAACAGACGAGGAAGCTGATAATGCCGCTGCTGATACAGAAGCAGAGGAAGAGCCGGCAGAGGATACAGCTGAATAATTTTGCACAAATTTGCAGAATACATAGACAGAAGTATCTATATTTATAAAATTACCAGAGGATAGGATTATGGGAGAATTTCTCAGTGAAATTAACTGGAGCCCGCTGTGGATTTCTCTGAAAACGGGTGTGGTTTCTACTGTAATCGCCTTTTTCCTGGGAGTATTTTGTGCCAGGAAAATCATGAAGCTGAAACCGGGAGCCAGGGCTGTACTGGATGGTATTCTTACCATGCCCCTTGTTTTGCCACCTACAGTAGCAGGTTTTTGCCTGCTACTGATTTTCAGCCTGAAACGGCCTTTTGGAAGTTTTCTGCTGGATCGGTTTGACATTAAGGTGGTACAGACCTGGACTGGATGTGTGATAGCAGCATCTGTTATTGCTTTTCCGCTTATGTACCGCAATGCCAGAGCTGCTTTCGAGCAGGTGGATGTGAATCTGATCTATGCAGGACGTACTCTTGGAATGAGTGAGGGCAGGATTTTCTGGAAGGTGATTATGCCAGCAGCAGGGCCGGGAATTGCTTCCGGTACAGTACTTGCTTTTGCCCGTGCAATCGGAGAATATGGCGCTACCTCCATGCTTGCAGGAAACATTCTTGGAAAAACAAGGACAGTTTCTGTTGCCATTGCGTCAGAGACAGCTGCCGGAAATTTTGATATGGCAGGTTTCTGGGTTGTTGTGATCATATTGATTTCATTTGTAGTAGTTGCAGCAATCAATATCGTATCAGGAAGAGGCATGCAGACCAGAAGGTGGATATAATGGCGATTGAACTTGATATTCAGAAAAATTTTAAAGGTTTTTCCCTTAATGTAAAACTGAAGGGGAAAGATGGTACCATGGGAATCCTGGGTGCATCAGGAAGCGGCAAAAGCATGACACTTCGCTGTATTGCAGGAATTGAGACTCCTGATAAAGGCAGAATCGTCATAAATGGAAGAACAGTTTTTGATTCAGAAAAAAAGATAAATCTTCGTCCACAGGAGAGAAGAGTTGGATATTTATTTCAGAATTATGCGTTATTTCCAACTATGACAGTAGAAAAAAATATTGCCTGCGGCTACCAGGGAGATAAAAAAGAGTTGTCCGTACAAGTTGCTGATTATATAAAAAGATACCATCTGGAAGGACTTGAGAAACATTTGCCTTCCCAGCTTTCAGGAGGACAGCAGCAGCGTGTAGCCCTTGCACGTATGATGATCTCACAGCCGGAGGTGATCCTTCTGGATGAACCGTTTTCCGCACTGGATGGCTATTTGAAGGATATATTACAGCGAGATATGCAGAATTTCCTGAAAGATTACAAAGGCGATATGATCATGGTTACCCACAGCAGGGATGAGGCGTACAAGTTTTGCAGCCAGCTGACTCTGCTGAATAATGGAAAAGAGCTTCTCACAGGAAAGACCCGGGAGATATTTGAGTCTCCCCAGTATCTTGAAGCAGCGAAGCTTACTGGATGCAAGAATTTTTCCACAGTACAGAAAATGGGAAGCCACCAGATTTATGCATTGGACTGGGAACTGATGCTTCGTACAGAGCAGGAAGTTACTGATGAGATTACCCATGTGGGAATCAGGGGGCACTGGGTGAAGCCTGTCACGAAATCAGGGGAGAATGTAATGGCAGTGCATATGGAGGAGTATATTGAGAATACCTTTGAACATCAGTATCTGATCCGGAATAAGGGGGCTGAAGGAAGTTCTTCTTTATGGTGGATGTGCCAGAAAAAGAATTTTCAGGAGACACCGGAGGAGAATGTGCCAGAGTATCTGTACTTTCCACCGGAGCATTTGATGTTACTGAAGAAATAAAAATGGATATATAATTAGCCTGTCCAAAACAACTACGTGGTATGTAGGAGTTTTGAGCAGGCTAAATTATTGTTCCATCAGTTACATTAATTAAAATAATCACTACCAGAGCGTGCCTCAAAAATTATTCCTGTAACCTGCCCGTCCTGGAATATGTGGAAACATGATATGGCGCAATAATTGCCGTCAATTGCTGTAGCTACCGTTAAGCCTCATTCCTCTGCCTTGCATATGAGAAAATCATTCTACGTCAATATAGCAGATACTTAATTTTCGCTGTACTCGTTGACATCATAGGTGACATCGTTACCATTCCCCACAAAATAAAAAACGCTGGAAACCCAGTAAAATCAAGGCTTCCAGCGCTCATGCAAACAGGGGATGAGAGAATCGAACTCCCACCAAAGGTTTTGGAGACCCCTATCATACCATTTGACCAATCCCCTATGTTTTGTTTCTGTTGCAATTATACATACAAAAGGAACAGTTGTCAAGGCAAAATTGATAAAATTTGCACGAAATCAACTATAAAACGGAGATGGAGGGATTTGAACCCTCGCACCGGTTGCCCGGCCTACCGCATTTCGAGTGCGGACCCTTCAGCCACTTGGGTACATCTCCACGACATTTTCCATTATATAGGCGTGGCTGGCAAAGGTCAATGTTTTTTTCGTTATTGACGGAAAATGAATAGTGTAATATCATATACTGAATAGAGAAATCGAAGAAAACAGACGGGAGCAGTCCTGCTTTCGTGAAGTGAGGAGATCAGTTATGAGTAATAAAAAGACATCCATAGAACAGGCAGTAGCCCGTCTCACTGCTAATTACCGTAAGGAGGAGCTTTTCCTTACAAAGAGTGGAAGACATCTTCCAGTACGTGCTGCGATTATTGATATTGTAAAAGAGATGAGATCTGTTATTTTTCCGGGATATTTTGATATTGATTCCGGTGCGGCCATTTTTCCGGAGCATTATACAGGTTATCTTCTCAACGATCTTTATGACCGTATGCAGGAACAGATTGAGACAGCCTTCCTTTATGTGGGAGAAGAGCCTACCAGCGCCTGCGGCAAAGCTGCACAGGTGACAGGCAGATTTTTTGAACAGCTTCCAGATGTGCAGGAGATGCTTCTGAAAGATGTTCAGGCTGGTTTTGACGGCGATCCGGCAGCGAAGAGCAAAGAAGAGATCATTTTCTCCTATCCGGGATTTCTGGCTATTTATGTATATCGTCTGGCACATATCCTTTATCTGGAAAAAGTGCCGTTTATCCCAAGGATTATGACAGAATATGCTCATGATCATACGGGAATTGATATTAACCCAGGAGCTACTATTGGAGAATACTTCTTTATTGACCATGGAACCGGTGTTGTAATCGGTGAGACTACGATTATAGGCAATAATGTGAAGCTGTATCAGGGTGTAACCCTGGGAGCTTTGTCCACAAGGAAAGGACAGCAGTTGTCCGGCGTGAAACGTCACCCTACCATTTTGGATAATGTAACCATTTATTCGAATTCTTCTGTTCTTGGTGGAGAAACAGTAATTGGGGAAAATACGATTATTGGTGGTAATACCTTTATTACAGAATCCATTCCTGCTAATTCTAAGGTTAGTGCCAAGAGTCCGGAGCTGGTGATCAAGAAGCCGCGCACGCATGTAGAGTCTGCGAATATGTGGGACTGGGAGAACTGACAACAGCTGATAAAGTAAAGAAAAAATTAGGTATGAATGCTTTTGCCGGATACAGGTGGTCTGCTAGGGGAAAGTAACTGAATCCCCTACAGAATGCCTGTGTTCGGATAAAGTCAGCCGGTGCTATTGCACCAATCTTTGTAATAAAATAAAAAAATAAAAAAATTTCAAAAAAGTTGTTGACAAATCAGTCTGCATCGGATATACTAAGCTTCGTTGTGACAGACAAGCACAAAGAAATGTGCGGGTGTAGTTCAATGGTAGAACACCAGCCTTCCAAGCTGGATACGTGGGTTCGATTCCCATCACCCGCT
>CAKRMK010000058.1 GCA_934364795.1 uncultured Blautia sp. | reverse complement strand
CTCAAACTGCTCCGCATTTGCAAGGGAGCTTCCACCAAACTTTACTACTTTTTTCATAATCCTTGTGCTCCTCAAAAAACTTTTTCTCCATTTTATGAAAAAAATTCCTTTTTTGCAAGTATTTTTTACTAGGTTACTTAATATTCTCTGTACTGGTTACATCAAATACCTGCAAAGTCTCCTCTTTTACCTGAAAATGAATGTCCCATTTTCCAAAAGCCATTCCATATTTTCTGTCAGGATCCTTCTGGTATCCCGGTCTTGGATCATCAGCTAAGACTGCCAGAAGCGCTTCCCGTTTTTCCACAGGAATCTTCACCAGCAATTCTTCTGGAAATTCCACCTTCAGTTTATGATCCTGTATCCGGTCTGTAAATCCTCCGGTGGCTTCTGGATGACTGTCTACATAAGCCAGATAGGGTTTCACATCATAAATGGGAGTTCCGTCCATAAGATCAGCACCTGATATATGAAGAACCGGTCCTTCAGATGTAAATTCCACACTTTCCAGCTTCACACTTGAAAGTCCTATAGGATTGGGGCGAAAAGGGGATCTGGTTGCAAATACGCCTTTCCGGATGTTTCCACCAAGCCTTGGAGGGCGCACAGTAGGCGACCATTTTTCCCTTACTGCACCGGAAAACTCCCAGATCAGCCACAGATGGGTATATTCCTCAATCCCCCGAAATGCTTCCGGATTTCGGTATTCCGGTTCAAATATAATATCTGCTTTTAATTCCTGTATTCTGCCGCTTTGATGTGGAATCCCAAACTTTGTGGGAAAATCACTTCTTATGCGGGCAATCACTTTCATTTCCATTTTAGGTCACCTTATCTTGCTGCTGATAAACTGACGGATATCTTCAGCTGCCAGTTTGTTAATGTTTTTCGCCTGATTTTCTTTCATTTTTACGGCCGCATCATCGTCATAAAGCAGACGTAATCCAGCCTGTACCTGCCCTTTTATGGTTTTTCCCGAAATGCTCATCCCAAGCCTTCCAAAAAATTTCCGGTTGGCAGTCTCACATCCCGGTATAGGCTCTGTGTGAACCATGGGAATTTCTGCTACAGCGCCTTCCGTGGAGGTAAGGCCGCCAGGTTTTGTAAACAGCACATCACATGCTTTCATATAAAGGCTCATCTGGGTAGTAAATCCAAGGATTGTCGCCCTTTTTTCACCTCCAAAAGATTTTTTCAGCCTGGCTTCTACTTTCTGGTTATTTCCGCACACAATAATAAGCTCTTCCCCTGTTGTGCTTTTCAGAAGACACTCCACAAGCTTTTTCATATCTCCGGCACCCATACTTCCGCCTGCAACCAGAATGTATTTTTTCTCTGTGCAAAGTCCCAGTTTTTTCCTGGCATCTTCTTTGGAAATTTCTCTGGTGCAAAGCCGTGATACCGGAATTCCAAGAGGAATCAGTTTTTCTTCTGGAAGCCCTCTTCGAATACAGGATTTCATCAGATTTTCATGGGGAACAATGTAATAATCGCAGTCTGTTTCTTCCCAAAAAGGAATACAGGTGTAATCGGTCATCACCGCTACCGTCAGCGGCAGCTTCATTCCTTTTCGCTTCATATAGGTAATAGTTTCCGCAGGATAAAGATGGGGCATGACAATTACATCTACAGGATGCTCTTTTATATACTGGTTCAGGTACTTTGCCATGCGCCCGTTTACATAGTAAACCGGAGACTTTCTTGTAAGCCTGCTTACTGCCATCCCCAGCTTATAAAGGACTCCGAAAAGCTTTGGCGTTTTTTTCACAATCTGGACATACCCGTCTCCCACCAGCTTTGACACTCCCTCGCCTGCAAGTGTAAGATAGTCCATTACATAAGCCTCGTCCCCCTGCCAGGTCATGGCTTCTGCCACAGCCTTTCCTGCAGAATTATGTCCCCCTCCTGTATTACAGGACAAAATAAGTGCTTTCATCGTGTCCTCCAGTTTTCCTTTTTTATTTCCAGTTCTGCTGCAGTCACATGTTTATATATGACTACCAGAGACAAAAGCCAGATTCCAAGCTTGATTTCCAGACTCCAGTTTCCTATAAATGCCACAATGCCAAAGCATCCAAAAGTAACCACACTTCTTTTCAGATGGGATTTCACAGGAACGATAAGCGAAAAAAAGAGATAAATGCCAGCCAGCACAAGTGCCGGAGTAAGCCATGGAAAAAGCCCTAAAAGCACACCAAAGCTGACGGCAATTCCCTTACCGCCTTTTCCTCTGTGGAATACAGAAAACGCATGACCAAGCACCGGAGCTGTGAGTACACCTGCAAATAACAAGGACTGCCTTCCTGCCCGCTGGCAACAAAAATAGACCGGCAAAAATCCTTTCAGAAGCTCTGCCAGCAGTGGAATTTCGTAGGCAAACAGAATGCTTCCCAGAAGAAATCCGCTGATCATATAAAAAAAGTATATTCTGTTATCCATGTTTATATTTCTTTCTTATTTTCTGGAAAGCCAGGTTACCACCTCTGTGTGGTCTGTAAAGCAGAACATTTCCACAGGCTGGATTTCTTTTACCTCATAGTTTTTCCTGGTGAGGAAAAGAAGATCTCTTGCCAGTGTTTCCGGATTACAGGAGATGTATACAATTTTATCAGGTGATAATTTAATCAGGGAATTAAGGAATTTCTCACTGCTTCCGGACCGTGGCGGATCCATAAATACCACATCGGCTTTTTCTCCTTTTGCAGCCATAGCCTCCATAAATTCTCCTGCATCACCCTGGCGGAAGGAAATATTTCCTGCCTTATTTTCACGGGCGTTAATCCTTGCATCTTTTACAGCATCTTTATTCAATTCTATGCCAATCACTTCTTTTGCTTTTCCTGCTGCCACAAGTCCAATGGTACCGATTCCGCAATAGGCGTCAATTACTTTTTCTTTACCGGTAAGTCCTGCAAATTCAATAGCCTTTCCATAAAGAATTTCTGTCTGCACCGGATTTACCTGATAAAAGGACTTGGGTGAAATGCGGAAAGTTCTTCCACACAGGGTATCCCGGATATATCCCTTTCCGTAGAGGACAATTTCACGCTCTCCAAGAACCATGCTTGTATTTTTGTCATTGATATTTAATACCACTGTACTGACTTCCGGATGTTCTTTACGCAGTGCTTTTACAAAATTATTCTTGGATGGAAAAATAGGGGATGCCACAACCAGTACTACCATAACTTCCTGGCTGGTAAACCCTCTTCTTACAAGCACATGGCGCAAAAGTCCATAGCCGGTGTCTTCATCATAAGTTTTTATCTTGAAGGATTTCAGCATGCCACGGATAGTCCGGATGATCTCCTGGCTTTTCTTATCTTCGATAAGGCACTGGTCAATGGAAACAACTCTGTGGGAATTTGCTTCATAAATACCGGAAATAATATTTCCCTTTCTGTCACGGTCAAACACCGCATGTACTTTATTTCTGTAAAAATACGGATCTTTCATGCCGATCACCGGCTTTACTTTTCCAAATTTTTTCAGAAGGTTCTGAACCTGATTCTGTTTTTTCTTCAGCTGTGCCGGATAGGGCACACCCTGATACTGGCAGCCGCCGCATTTCTTTGCATATGGACATGCCTTTAGTTCTGTTCTCTTTTCCTCCATCTGGGCTCCTTCTTATGTTCTTCTTTAACCTTTTTGTGCAAGCCCATTAGGGGCTTGTTTATATTTTATCAATCTTGTTTCTTAGTTTCATCATTTTCTGGTCAAGATCTGCCACTTCTTCTGAATAGTTTTTCAGCTCTTTCCCCATTTTTTCTGCACCGGAAACATTTTTCTTATACATCAGCTGATATTCCAGCACAGACCAGAAATCCATAGCCAGAGTACGGACCTGGATTTCTACTCTTGTACTTTGAAAATTATCACCGAAATAAATGGGAATGTCAACAATAAGATGCAGACTCATGTATCCGTTTTTCTTCGGCTTGGAAATATAATCTTTTTCCTTCACCAGAGTAATATCACGCTGTTTCTTCAAAATTTCTGCAATTTCGTACACATCATCCAGAAACAGACAGACAATTCTCACCCCTACCAGATCATTCAGCTTCTTTTTTGCTGTTTCCAGATCTGTGGGCAGCTCTTTTCGAAGAAGCTTGGCGTAAATGCTTTCCGGAGATTTCACCCTGCCGCTAAAGCTTCGCATGATCTCTCTTCCATATTTCGTAGACAGCTGCTCATCAATAATCTTTGCCTTTGCTTCCACAATTCCAATTGCATACTGGCACAAAAGATAATATTGATTTTTTTCCATGTTTTTGCTTATTTCAGCGATTGCTTTTGCTGCTTCTGTAGTTTCCGGTGTTTCTGCCAGATCGTTGGAATGTTCTCTGATATGTTCTTTTATATGCTTATTCTCCTGTTCTTTTACAGTTTGTTTGCTATGTTCTTTCATATATAATCTGTATTCTCCTCATAGAGTATGCCAAAAGGCTTTTTTTGCATAATACCATGAAACATATTCAGCAACCATCTGACAAAAGTAAATTTTAGGTAAAATAAATGTCTATTTCACCTCTTTTTCCCGTTTTTTTATTATGTATTCTACCAGCATAAGTGCCAGAAGTCCAGATATCCAGCCAATTATTGCTCCTGCAATTACATCCGTAGGATAATGCACGCCCACATAGAGCCTTGAAAGAGCAATAAGGAAAGCTAATATAACAGCCCCTTTTCCCTGTATTCCCGGATACAGCCGCAGATATACAGCTGCACATGCAAAAGAAGCACAGGTGTGGCCTGATGGGAAAGAAAAATCTTTTAGCTTTGCCACAAGAGGAACAAGGCCTTCTACTGCGTCGTAAGGTCTTGTTCTTGCTACCAGCTGTTTCAGTCCAAGATTGGTAAAAACAGCCCCTATTGCCAGAGCGATCAGGGCTGTAAATCCTGCTTTTCTTGTCTTTTTGGGAATAAGAAGAATGACACCAAGGGCAATCCAGAACCAGCCACCGTTCCCAAGAAAGGTGATGATTTTCCAGAAGCCGTCAAATATATCCTTTCTGATATATTGCTGAATAAAAAGCAGGATCTGAGCGTCCATATTTTGTATCCATTGTAATATTGTCATATTTTATAACTCCCTCCTTTTTCAAACACTCTATAGTATAAGAAAGGCGGTTCTTCTGAACCGCCTGATTGTCACTTCTGTCTGCGCTGCTTATTTCGCACCGCTTATTTCGCGCCGCTTCCGGTAAACACTACCATTACTGTTTTAAACAGAATCTTTATATCCAGTTTCAGGGACCACTGTTCGATATAGCTGGTATCTAATTCTACTACTTCCTCGAAATCTGTGATCTCGCTTCTGCCGCTGACCTGCCACATACCCGTAAGTCCCGGCTTGATTGCCAGCCTGCGTCTGTGATGTAATTCATATTTGTCCCACTCATCCTGTGTCGGCGGTCTGGTTCCCACCAGACTCATATCGCCCTTGAGAATATTCCAGAACTGGGGAAATTCATCCAATGATGTCTTACGGATGAAATTCCCGATTCCTTTAATAATACGGGGATCGTCATCCATCTTGAACATCAGGCCATCTTTAATGTTGTTCTTTTCCATCAGCTCTTTTTTGCGCTCTTCTGCATCCATATACATGGAGCGGAATTTATAAATCTTAAATGGTTTTCCGTTTTTTCCCATTCGTATCTGTGAGAAAAATACAGGCCCCGGAGATTTTATCTTTATGGCAGGAGCCACAAAAATATAAATGATTCCGGTAAGAATGCATCCAAGCAAACCACCCGCTATATCCGTCAGCCTTTTTATCACCAGCTGCCAGG
The DNA here is from genome assembly GCA_934364795.1 of uncultured Blautia sp. Lineage (GTDB taxonomy): Bacteria > Bacillota > Clostridia > Lachnospirales > Lachnospiraceae > Blautia_A. Next base: position 2,241 of record CAKRMK010000058.1, on the reverse strand, counting down.
AAGCTACAATATTGATACTGTTGGAAAGCACCATGTAACCTGCAATTTCTTCTACCACCTGATTTTTACGGAGTTTATTCAGTGCTGCAAGCTGTATATGTGTCACAACTCCCATGCGGTTGCAGTCCTTCAGAAGCTTCTCAGGAAGTTCCATATTCTCCGGAAGTGCAAAAAATACTTCGTCTACCCAGCTTTTGTGAATGTATGAAATAACATCCTTGGCTCCTGCAACCACCGGAACTCCCTGAATGGAGCTGCCTGCTCTGTTCTTATCAAGAAGTGCCACTCCTGCAATATGATAATTCCCGTAGCTGTTCCCCCGAAGTGCTTTTACCACGCTGTTGGCCTCACCTACAGAAGTAATGATCAGAAGTGAACGCTTCTCACCCTCCGTAAATTTCCTTGATACAATCAGCTTCTTCCAGACAAGACGTGCCAGAAGTCCCAATATGAAATACAAAATACTCATAAGGATAAAAGCGCCTCTGGAATACATGCCGCCCTGCTGACTCATAAACAGATACAAAACAGCCAGAAGTATTACCCAAAGCTCATGCTCTGCCATACTCTTCACTTCAGCAAAATGCCCTCTTCGCAATACGCCGCTGAAGCTTTCTCCAAAAAAGGAAACCAGTATCTGAAAAACAGACAGAACAAATGCCACGTTTTCATATAAGGCTTCTTTATAGGGAATTCCATGCCTGATCCTTATCCAGTAGGACAAAATGATTGCAAGCTGAAGGCAGAATACGTCTAATATAACGAAATCTATATGCTTCAGCCAGCTGTTACTTTCTTTTTTATACATTTTCTTCGCCCCCACAAAAAATGTGTATTTTTAACTTATCCGAATTACAATGGGGACAAAAACAATTATCCCCATGTTTCGACAACATTCGTTTGTATATTATACACTATATATCCAGTATTTGCTAGTCCTATTTATCATTTTTCGGAGGCTTCTACATTTTCTTCTGAACTTGTGTCTTCATTTTCTTTTGAACTTGTGTCTTCATTTGTTTCTGTGCTCTTCTGTGATGGAGTTTCTTCCAGCAGGTATACCTCAACATCAAATACCCCACTGCTTAATGCTTCCGCATGGCTTCCCATATAAATATCAATATGGTTATTCTTAATAGCACCGCCGCAATCCTCTGCCACGTAAACCTGTCCATTGATAACCACTTTGGAACCATAAGGAATCACTGTGGGATCTACTGCAATAGTTCTGTTGGTGGTTGCCGTAACTCCTGTAGATGTGATTCCATTTGCCCACGGACCGCAGCAGATACTGCACTGGCAATAATGTGTGATATGGAAAACACCCAGAGAACGGAGGTTGCTGCCTGTAGAAACCATAATCGGCTGTCCTTCCTGCACGGCTTCTCCTGTAAGAGTAACTCCATCTACTGCCTCTGCAAATACACCCTCTCCAGTACTTTTATGTATGATTCCTGCTTCTACTGTTCCATCTGATGTAGCTGTAGACTGTGCTCTGTCACTTTGTGTATACCCTTCCAGCACAGAGGTAGGAATGTATCCAGTCTGCTCAGCTCCGTTGTCATCTTCATATACAATCTGACTCCAGATATCATCAATAGTTCCGGTACGGCTTATTTCGTCCCCTTCCAGAACTTCTCCGATGGCACTTCCTTCTTTTCTTCCAGGATAATCCAGCACATCTGTATCTTCCGCAACTGTGACCATGTCATCCACCTTCGTAATTGCAGAATCATCTATTACTGGAACAGAAGCTTCTGCCTGACTGGAAGCCTGAACCCCAGGTTCTGTCATATCTTCCCCAAATACGGCAACAGGTATGCTTACCAGACAGCACAATGTCATTACAAGTATTTTTTTCTTCATAATATATTTAAAATCTCCTTAACCGGTATTTCCCCCTGCTCTTTGCCTATCATAGCACAGCTGTCCCGTGTTTTCAAATCATCCCGCCGGTTTTTAAAAGTTTTTAAAAGGAAATTCTATAAAAAATTTATTATATGAATATTTTTCAATGAGTTTCACGGTTTTGAAAAGTGTAAAAAAAGTGCTGAAAAAATTACTGAAAAAAATTGCTGAAAAAAATTTAAATTTTTTTCAAAAAACATTTGACAAATGCAAAACTATCCTGTATTATATATTTTGTCGCTGATACAAATAAACAGCAAATGCGATAGTGGCGTAGTTGGTAACGCGCGACCTTGCCAAGGTCGAGACCGCGGGTTCGAGCCCCGTCTATCG
>CAKRMK010000057.1 GCA_934364795.1 uncultured Blautia sp. | reverse complement strand
TATTCTTCCAATAATCTGCTGCTTTCTTAAATTGATCATGTGTCACAAAACCGCCTCCAGACATAACACTTTTAATATTATTCTTTGTTAATATTGACAATGGGGCTGTCCCGACAGCCCCATTTATAATGATTTCAGTTATTTTGTTACACACAAAGTTTCATTAATCCATTTCTGGACATCTTTCACATTATGGTTTACAGCTTTTGCGATTTTTTCAACAGGTAATCCCATTTCTGCAAGAGAAAGAGCTGTTTCTTTTGCTTTTTTGAGTTCACCGCGCTTCTCGCCGCTTTCCATTCCCTCGCTATAAATTTTCTCCATTTCATGGCACATAAGCTCAACCCCTTTCTGTGTCTCTTTCAATTCATGTACCCTTTTTGCAAGAACCGGACTGTGCATTTCATCTGCTCTTTTACAATGCAGATCATGCATAAGCCGTCCAAGTTCTGTATCGTCCTGTTTCCTGGAATTTACATATATAATATGTGCTTCATCTTGGAATGCTTTGTTAATCTCCTTGATCTGTCTGTCAATATGGTAAATAGGAAGTCCATATCCAAGGATATCATCTCTGGTAATAAAAATTACATAGCTTTCCGGCAACTCATCGAAGTCCTGACCAGGATTTAAGGTGTTCATATCCATCAGGCCGCTATGATAGCGAGCTCGTTTTGGAGATGCGCCTTCATTATCCTGCTGGATTTCTACATCAAACTGTTTGCCTTCAGAGTCTCTGGCAACGCAGTCCATTACTGCTGACCGGCCCTGCATATTTTTGTAGTCCTTCTGAATTATCTGATCAATTACACGCAGATCCTGTTTTTCCATAATAACCCGCAGAACATATTCTAAGCATTCTCTTTGCTTGAATACGTTTCTCATGAAAATATCACTCATAAGGGTAAAATTTTTGATAATGCCTTTGTATTTATCGTATCGTGCTTCTAATTCACTGTCCTGTATGCTAGTTTCAGTTGCCATGGTGTAGTCACCTCCATTCGTTCTCATACTTAGAACAATACTAGACTTTTTATGTGATTTTATCTTAACATTAATGGGAGTTCTTTACAAGATGATTTTTAGTGGTGGTTTGAAGGGGGATGTTTGAAATTTGATCTGTGAAATAATACCAAACGGAACTAAATGGCATTAGATAGCAGCGTAGGAAAAGAAGATAATTATATGACACCAAATATCACTAAGTAGTACCAAAAGATCAATGAAGGGGACAAAAATCAACCTTGAAACTGTCACATTTGGTGTTCCAAAAAATTGTTGGTTCCGTGTGTTATTGAGTGTTATCTAGTACTAAATGGTATCAAATGACACGCAATATCATGTACAAGATGGTATGAGATGACACTATATATTGTGAAATGGGTATAGGCGTAATCTGCTAATCACAGACATCCGGGAAGGAAAATGCAAATCGAATGGTCACTTTCCTCTGCTTCTTCTTTTGAAAGGAATTTAGGACTGTAGTCATATTCGATGGTGCAAATTAATGGGTTTATAGTTTTTGTGATGTGACTCCATGAACCATCCTTGTTTTGGAGTACGGGTGTTCTTTTTTCGTCCATTGTTTTAACTCTCCTATTATGTATGGTTTACACGGGGAATTTAAACAGAAAAGTCTATCTGGCAATTACCTAGTATGGATATTGTTGGATAAGCTCTCCTGATTATATGTTTTTTAATTAATGCAAAGTAAAATCACTGTATATGATATTACAATCACTTCTATCTCCAATATCGTTCTTTGACATGAATTTCTTTGCAGTGTAACATTCCTTTCCCATGGGCTGCTTATATGAATATTTCCGAGGTATTAAGCGGTTGTGAATTACCTCCAATTTTTGTAATTGGTTCAGAAAACGATTTTTTATATTACCACACCGAAAAAATGATTCAGCTGCTGACTCAAAATAAATCTATTTTTGAATCGATTATCTGGAAAAAGGAAGACAGAAAACAGTTAGGACATGTATTCCATGTCGGCAACTGGGAGCAAAGCAAAATCACCAATAATAAGATGCTTGATTTTTTCAGAAAACAATTTTAATAAGAAAGAAGGAGGCTTCATATCCGTCTCCTTCTTTTTCTTCATTATTCAGCCAAATATTCCACTATTTTTCCCTCTATATATGGTATCCACCATTTCAGGTATCCTGCCTGTGTCGGATGGATAGGATCTGCCATATAAAGGAAACGTTCTTCTCTTGTCAGCACATTAAAATCATCATCATTCCAAAGATCAATTATCGCAATATCCCATTTTTTCTGAATCTTCTGTAATAGCCGAACCATTTTCTTGTAATTGTCACTATCATACTTCGGATTTGTATAAAACATAATCGGACAATCCCATGTATGTTTTGCGTAGCATATAATGTACTCTATTGCACCAGCTACTGTCTTTGTATCAAACGAACACATATTTTTTGATTCGCCGACTGTTCCCATCTCTTTTTTCTGTGTTGCATCATTTGTTGACAGCTGGCAGATAAATATATCTGCATCATCTTCCTTGATTTTTTTCATTCTGCTTATATAAGAATCTGCACTCTCATCTACTAATGTAGTTCCAGAAACTGCTTCTTTTATTATTTTGATATGATTTCTTTTTCCTATATAATCCACAAAAGAAACCCCTTTGGAAGAAGCTCCATATGTGACAGAAGAACCCAGAAAAATGATCTTTTTCCCATTTAGTTCTTCTATCTCTTGTTCTTCTACCTGACTAAGTGCATATTTCTTCGCATTTCCAGGAAGTCGTTTCAATTTTATATCATACAGTTTAGAAAAGAGTCCCTTAAAACTTCTCATATTTTACATCTCTTCTTTTTCTTTCTGATTAAGTGCATTTATAACTGCTTCATACATAGGTTTTGCTTCTGGTGCAGCACCGAGCATTTCTGAAAGTGTCATTCCATATGCAAACTGTATCATCGGTCCTTCCAGCATTCCAGGTGCCATCTGATTAAACATCTCAACAGCAAGTGGTTCTGCAATAATTTCAGCAAGGGTACTGTCCATACTGAATCGTTCTACAACAAGGCTTGTTTCTGTTTCATATTCATAATCATAAACTCCCGAACCGACTTCCAGTGTCTCATTTTTCTCCGGCAGAATAATCACGGCAGTGGTACTTGCCGGTACTTCTACGTGCATATGAATCTTTCCGTTTTTGCAGGATGTTTCAGCCACAATTTTTCCGTAAACAGATTCAAATTTCACGCCCCATTCTTCAATTCCTTTCACAAACATTGGCTTTATCTGAAATTTCTTATATCCCGGTTCCAGCTGGGATAGCCCGGCAATTTTACGATACATCCAGTCTCCCACAGAACCATAAGCATAATGATTCAGGGAATTCATTCCTGATTCGTCAAAAGTTCCATCTGGTCTGATGGAATTCCAACGTTCCCAGATTGTTGTTGCGCCCATATTGACCGCATACAGCCAGGATGGATAATCTTCTTTCATAAAAAGTGCTGCTGCCATCTCATGTGCTCCATTTTCAGAAAGTACATGGCAGATATATGGTGTTCCAACAAAACCTGTTGCAAGATGATTCTTGTGATTCGAAATATTTGTAAGCAATGTGTTTAAGATACGTTCTCTGTCCTTTTCTCTTGCAAGATTAAAGTAAAGCGAAAGAATCGCACCCGTTTGAGTTTCACTTACAATGCGGCCTGTTGCTGTATAATACTCTTCCTGAAATGCTTTGAGTGTTACTGTATACAAGTTTGCATAAATAGAAGCTTCTTCTGTTTTTCCAAGCACTTCCGCTGTCTTTTTCACAAGATCTGTTACATACAGATAATAAGCATTTGCAATCATATATTTGTCTGTAGCACCTGTTCTGTCAGCACTTTCTTCTTTGTCCAATGCAAGCCAGTCTCCATACTGGAACCCTGTCTGCCAGAGACCATTTTCACCACAGTTGTTCCTGATATAATCGACCCATTCATGCATACATCTCCAGTTTTCTTCCAGGATATCTTTGTCTCCGTAAATTTGATATACAACCCATGGAATGATCACTGCTGCATCGCTCCATGCGGAAGAACTATACTGCTCCAGAATGTCCGGAACAACATGAGGAACTCCTTTTTCCAGAGAAGATTCCGCTGCAATGTCCCTCATCCATTTTGTGTAAAACAATGCTGTATTTCTGTTAAAGGCTGCTGTCCAGGAAAATACCTGTGCATCTCCCATCCAGCCAAGGCGTTCATCACGCTGTGGGCAATCTGTGGGAATATCCAGAAAATTATCTCTCTGACTCCAGGTGATGTTTTTCTGAAGCTGATCTACTTTCCTGTTTGAGCAGCTGAAATCCCCTGTTTTTTCCATATCGGAATGTATCACACATGCCGTAAACTGATCCTCCGTAAATTCATCCAGTCCTTCTACGCAGATATAACGGAATCCGTGGAATGTAAAATGTGGACGGAAAATCTGCTCTTCTCCATTGCATATAAATGTATCGATTGATTTTGCCTGTCTGAGTGTTTCAGGATAAAAATTACCATCTTTATACAGCACTTCGGCATGACGAATCACAATTTTCTGTCCTTTTTTACCTTTTACATGAAGTTCCACAACACCTGTAAGGATCTGCCCAAAATCTACAAGCTTTTCCCCTTTTGGAGTAGTAATTAGTGCTTTTCCGGAAATCCTTTCCGTGATGCGAACCGGTTCGTTTTCCTGTGCCGTCAAAACAGTTTTATCAAACTGCTTTTTAACAGTCTTTCCCTCTGCAATTTCCGACTCATCTGTATCAATTGTCTCACCCATATAGATTTCGCTGTACCGGATCTCACCAGTCCTCACAGACCAGCCTTCATCTGTTGCGATTACTTCTTTGCTTCCGTCCTCATAAAAAACATGAAGTTCCGCAAATGCACCTGCCTGTGTTCCATAACAGTTTGGTTCACAGGTAAAGCCAAGAATTCCCTTGTACCAGCCATTTCCAACTGTGATTTCCATCTCATTCTCTGCAGTCAATTTTTCGGTTACATCATAAATCTGGTACTGAAGTCTGTTGTGATAGCTTGTCCATCCCGGGGCCATACGATAATCTCCAACAGTCTGACCATTCAGAGTTACTTCATAAACACCGTGAGCAGTTGCATACAGACGAGCTTTTTTTACTTTTTTCTTCACCGAAAATCTCTTTCCAAATACCGGGCAGGCCGTTTCTTCTGTCGGAAAACTGCCGGTGATCATCTGTGCAGAAAATTGGGTATTGTCAAAAATTCCAGTTTCAAAAGTCCCTTCGATTTCCGCTGTATTTCCATGATTATCTGTTACAGAAACCAGCACTGTATAATATGTTTCTGATTCCAGTTTTTCGCCATCATAAGAAATCAGCACAGAATTCTGAGAAAGTCTTTTTCCGCTGTTCCATACCTGATTGCCATTTTCATCTATTACATTAATTTTGTAAGAAGTCTGCATGGTATTCTTTTCTGCTGAATACATTTTCCAGGAAAACCTGGGCTTCCTGTTCGCAAGTCCAACAGGATTTACTCTGTATTCCGTTCTTAAATCATATAATTTCATTTTGTTTTCTCCAATTCAATTTAAAAAAATTTTATGCTATTATTACAGCAACTATTTGAATATTTTCTGATATCCCATTTCTCTGCCCATTCAATTACTGGATATTCTCCATCCAGTTTCAGTGGAAGCCAGACATAGTCTGCCATGGATGTATTTGCATTTCCAATGATCATTCCTGCAATATATCCAAAAGCGGCCCGGAAGATTCCCATTTTACCACGTTCATCAGAACTTTCTGTCCGCATTGCCATCAGCGCATTATATGGAATGGCAATTGCTGTATATACAATTGCTGTAAGCAGGATATTGGTAATAAGCACATATGCTGCCTGAAGTCCACTGTTTGCGTTTTTGGGAACTGTAAACAGTACTATGATCATGATAAATGTCGGTACGGCCATTCTCAGGAACCACGGACGACATTTTCCTTTCGGTGACTTTCCAGCATCCATAATTTTTCCCATCGCAAGATCTGAAAATGCATCAAAAATCTTTGCGATCAGAAGCATAGTAGCAACCATTCCAGCAGCAAGCCCAACTTTTTCTGTGTAAAAATATGTAAGCTGTCCTACCAGACCACTCATAACATTAAGTGGAAGCTGACCAAGTCCATCGCCCAGATAATCTGTCAGTCTCATCGATTTCTGGACTCCCATGGAATCCAGACCAAGTTCTTTTTTTGTTTTTCCCATTTTTTCTCTCCCTTTAAGCGTTTAAAGAATTTACCATCTGTTCTAACATTTCTCTTGTAATTCCCGGAATGAAACTTAAAAGCTGACGAAGCGGCATCGCTTCCATCATTGCAGCCATCATTTCCTGATTGATCACTCCTGAGTCATCATTTTCCTGAGCTTCTGCCATATCCGCAGCCGCTTCATTCTGTGTCATGCCCTGCATAAACGGTGCCATCACAGCCTGTGCTTTTGGATCACGCATCAGCTCGCCCATACAGGAATTCAGTGAATATACTTTCGGAATTTCTTTCGTACAATGAACAGTAATCTCTTTACTCAGACACATTTGTTCTGCATTTTCACCAATCATTACCCTGTAACAGCCTTCCTCAGCATACCAGTCATGGATCTGTGTATTCCAGTAAGCGAATGCCCTCTCATTCAAAGTAAATGTAACTGTTTTTTCTTCTCCTGCTTCCAGGAAAATCTTTTCAAATCCCTTCAGCTCTCTGACCGGGCGAACGACTTCTGTTTCAGGAGCTTCTACATAAAGCTGTAAAACGGTCTTTCCTGATCGGTTTCCAGTATTTTTGACCTTAAGACTTACCTCCACGTTTTCCTGATCAGACATTTCTTTCTTATCCATTTGAAGATCACTATATTCAAATGTTGTATAAGATAAGCCATAACCAAATGGAAATGCAGTTCTTATTTTTCTGGATGTATAGTAACGATATCCTACAAATACACCTTCCTGATAGTCCGCATTATCAAAGCCTTTTCCATAAGTCAGATAGCAAGGTGTATCTTCCAGCCGAAGCGGAAATGTTTCAGCCAGACGTCCGCATGGATTCTTTTTTCCTGCAAGCACTTCTGCTGTTGCCTTTCCTACTGCTTCTCCTCCAAGATAAGCTTCCAGAATACCTTCTACCTGGTCTTTCCATGGCATCAATACAGCAGATCCGTTATGGAGGACAACGACCACATGTTTCTGTACTTCCAGAATTTTCTTTACGAGTTCATTCTGGCAGTCCGGAAGATTCATATGTTTTCTGTCATATCCTTCAGATTCAAAATTATCCGGAAGCCCAAGAAACAGAACGGCTACATCTGCTTCAGCAGCTGTTTTTACTGCCTTATTCTGGAGGTCTTCAATAACTACATCTTTCTCATCCTGATATCCCTCTGCGAAAGTCACATCTGCAAGTTCCGGAATGTCTTTCGCTACATCCAATGCAGATTCTACTTTCCAGCTGTTGATATGAGAACTTCCACCTCCCTGATATCTTGGCGTTTTTGCGTACTTTCCAATGAATGCAATCTTTTGCTCTGATTTCAACGGAAGAATATTGTTTTCATTTTTCAACAAAACCATACATTCTGCTTCAATTTCAGCTGCTGCACTGTGATCCTTTTCATAATCAAATACAGCTTTTGGATCACGGTTTTCTGCATAACGGAAGATAACCTCCAAGATTCGTTCACAAGTCTGATCAACAATGCTTTCATCCAGTTTTCCATCCTGTACAGCTTTTATGATCAGTCTGTCATTCTCGTAGTCTCCTGGCGGCATTTCCAGATCGAGACCTGCTGACAGTGCTTTCACTCTGTCATTGACTGCTCCCCAATCTGACACAACATATCCATCAAATCCCCATTCATTTCTCAGAATGTCCGTCAGATACTCTTTGCTGTCTCCAATGTATTCTCCATTGACACGGTTATAGGAACTCATAACAGTCCATGGTTTTGCTTTTTTTACTGCGCCTTCAAAAGATGCCAGATAAATCTCACGAAGTGTTCTCTCATCTACATTCGAAGAGGACGTCATTCTTCGTTTTTCCTGATTATTCACTGCAAAATGCTTTACGCTTGTTCCTACATTTTTACTCTGAACTCCTTCTACCATTGCAGCAGCCATCTCTGCAGATACATATGGATCTTCAGAATAATATTCAAAGTTTCTTCCGCACAAAGGCGAACGCTTAATATTCATTGCAGGGCCAAGAATTGTACTTACATCCATTGCCTGACATTCCTGTCCGATCAGCTCACCCTGTCTGCGGATCAAATTGCGATCAAAACTGGATGCTGTCGCACATCCTGCCGGGAAACAGATTGCTTTTTCACTCTCATTAATTCCCAGATGATCTGAAGCATTTGCCTGTTTTCTCAGACCGTGTGGGCCATCTGTAACCATCACCGCTGGAATTCCCAGTCTCTCAATTCCTTTCAAATGCCAGAAATCAGAGCCGGAACACATTCCTGCTTTTTCTTCCAGTGTCATCTGAGAAATCAGCTTCCGAATATTATCTCTTTCCATGTCATTACCTCCTCATATAATCAAGTGTTTTTTATTGAAAATTCAAGGTTTTTCAACCTTTCATATCTCAGTGAATAAGCC
>CAKRMK010000056.1 GCA_934364795.1 uncultured Blautia sp. | reverse complement strand
AAGGATTCTCTGAAATGCTCATCATCCTCCGATGTTCGTTTTCTTGGTCCTTTTAAATGATTCTTTCCGGATGCCCTTCGTGCCTTCTTATTCAGATGCCGCTCCATAAGCATCTGGTCAATATTCTCATTGGTATACCATTTCCCGGATTGATGAATCGCATACGCACCTTTTCCAAGTGCCATTGCCGCTACTCCATAATCCTGTGATACAACAATATCGCCTTTATGACAAATACTGATCAGTTTATAATCCACTGCATCTGCACCGGCTCCAACTACAATCACCTCACTGTAATCAGAAGACAACACATGGTTTGTATCACACAACAACGTTACCGGAACACTATGCCCTTTTGCAACTTTTTCAACAATACCAACTACCGGACAGGCATCTGCATCAACAAAAATCTGCATAATCTCTCCTTTAATTACACCTGAATGGAGTGCGAACCTCAACAAGATTACCACTGGGATCATACAGTCTTACAAGCTTCTGCCCACCTGCAAGTTCTGTCAGTTCTGTGGCATATCGAACGGAATACTTACCAGATTCATATTTCGCAAGCAATCCATCTATATCAAATTCCTCGAAATACAATTCCATCATGTTATTGAATGGCGTAGAAGTTTCATTCAATGTTTTCCCCCATACGTCGGCATCCTGCAAAACAAGTCCCTCCGATAAGATCACATTACCTTCATTCTTAAGAATCACTTGCAGTCCAAATAAGTCTTTATAAAACTCTATGGATTTTTCTATATCATCCACCACGATCAGTACATTTTTCAGCATATCCGTCACCTCATAATCCACTTTGAGTCAAGCGAATATTCGCAATCCGCCTTCAGTTATATTATCTTTCCGGACAAATGGTCAATTTCATGCTGGCAGATCTGCGCCGTCCATCCAGACAGTTTCTGGCGCTGTTTTTTCCAGTTGAAGTCATAATACTCTACTTCAATTTCCTGATACCTGGTCGTCTTACGAACACCATCCAGGGACAGACAGCCTTCTTCTGTCTCATATATGTCATGCTTTGAAACAATCACTGGATTGAACATCACTACATCTATGAATCCCATATTTACAATGATGATATTCTTCTTTACACCAATCATGTTTGCAGCCATACCAACACACCGTTCCCGGTTTGCCTGCAACGTATCCTGCAGATCCTTTCCAACCTGGATATCAGCTTTCGTGGCTGGTTCGGATGGCTGACCTAAAAAGAAAACATCTCTTACAATTTGCTTTACCATTTACTTTCTCCTTTCCAATCACTTCATCCATGGATCCATTTCCTCATGCAAAAATACTGCATAAAAATAGTATATATTACATTTCACACAGAAGCAACTTATTTTCACATTTCATTTGTGCATATTGACAAAAAAGCTGCTGCTCCATAGATGATCACTCATCTATTTTGCAACAGCCTCTTTCTCTCCGTTACATATTATAATCATTCCAGGTCATCATACCTTACTTCTCCAAAATATGTAAGTCAGATATACCCTTTCTTTGATAATTCTTCAAGTGTTCTAGATAACGCATTATATTTTGTACAATTAACCAAAATCACATCCGCACCTAAATCTCTTATATCACTAAATGCATTTTTCATTTTTTCATCTGTAGTAATAAATTTTTCAAACTCATCATTTGTTTGAATTACAAATATATCTGGATCTCTGGTTAAACAAACCTGGAGTTTTTCTGCTCCGCTTGTCTTATAATCGTGCATATCCAGTATTACAGAGTTTCTCCAACCGCAGGTATCGAACATAGTGTTTTCTATGCTTTCTATGTATTCATAATTCATGAACGTAAATACAACTTGAAGATTTGGATTCACAATTGACTTTCTAACATCTGGTATATTATTAACAGAAATAACACATTGCGCTTTTAAATTATTTCCGTCCGTCGTAGACACAGATATAGTTGTGCTTCCATTTTTCAACGCAGACAGTTCTCCTGTGGATGAAATCGTTGCTACGGAAGGATTACTACTATCCCATTGAAGCTTTTCAGAGTCAGATGCCGGAGTTGTCTGGACAGAAAAGTTATATTTCATTCCTTCATCAATATTGAGTTCTGAAATATCCAGAGAAATACTTGTTATTTTTGAATTCTGGTTTTCTTGAGATACTGCTTTTTTCACGCTGATTTTACAAACAGCTTTTTTTCCACTTCCATCTTTTGCCGTTGCAGTAATAGTGACAGTTCCTTTTTTCTTACCAGTAACCACACCTTTGGAGGACACCGTTGCTACAGAAGGATTGCTGCTTTTCCACATAACAGTTTTATTATTTGCCGTTGTTGGTGAAACCGTAGCTTTTAATGTAATTTTTTTCCCTACTGTAACGTTTGCTGTTTTCTTATTAAGCTTTACACTTTTCACTGGCTGTTTAACTGTGACTTTGCAAGTAAGTTTTTTCTTACCATATTTAGCAGTAATTACCGCAGTTCCTTTCTTCTTAGCTTTTACAAGGCCTTTTGAAGAAACTGTTGCTATGCTCTTGTTACTGCTTGTCCAGGCAATTTTTTCCTTGGTTCCCGTTGCTTTCAGCGTGCAAGTTTTTCCGACATTCAGTGAAATACTTGTTTTGTTCAGCTTTGCCGCACTTGCTGAAACTGGCATTGCAATCATGCTCAACAACATACACATCAATAGTATTATTGATGCCTTTTTGAATTTCTTCATACCCGTTTTCCTCCTGAATCTTTTTCTTTAATAGTATCATATCGTCCATTTTTTACAATCCATTGCACTATATAGATACTAATGTTCAGCGGGGCAAAAGTGACCCACTGATTTTTATTTTATACTCTCAAAACAAAGCCCCAGATTCGTATGCCTCTTCATCTGACGGGCCTCCACAATCACAAAAACAATTTTCTTACGTGCCACTTACTTCACCAGCCTCTCTGAATGCAAATGCAATTTCTGCATTGTTAGTAGGCTCATAAAGTTCCTCGTTCTGCTCTCCCAGAACAATATCTCGGAAATAAAAATCCCGGAGATTATTATTATCTTTCACTTTTGTCATTCGGGTATACCGCTTCTGTGGATTCGTGGTTGTAAATGCAATAAAGCCTCTGTCAATAGTCTCAAGAGGCCTTAGATTATGCGAAGTAAAAATCAGCTGCCCCTTTCCCCTTTCCGATATAATCCGATAATACCTGTTTTTGAGGTTTATACTCTGAATCAATCCGGAATGTAAGAGTTACAGTGAACCTTGTTCCCTTTCCAGGCTCACTTTCCACCCGGATTTTTCCATTCATTTTGTCTACAATTTTCTTTACAATGGAAAGTCCAAGGCCGGTGCCCTTAAACTCGCTTCGATCCGCTCCGTGCTCCTGGGCATTCCCGCCGGTTTCCCGTTTTTCTGATAACCATAAGGTGCATCATTATCAACCCACAACACACGAACCAAATCCTTAGACTGGATAAATTCCTTCTGTTGTTCTGTAAGAGAAAAATAGCTTCATCCAACTCCCGTACCAGCTGTGTATTTCCCTTTGTTGCTGCAAAATGATAAGGGCGAGGAGCAAATTTTTCAATAATTATTTTTAAGGTGTGTTCTACAGATTCCCCCTTCATTTACCCTATCCATAAGTCTTCCCTCTTCTACCTGGATAAAATTTCTCTTAAAAAATATTTAAAAAGACTTTTTGCAAAATTTCCCACAAAGTGGGTCATACAAATTACGGTAATAATTTTAAAGGCAGACTCTAAACAATCTCAATCTGACATGCTTTCATAGCTTCCAGCGCCCGTTCATGGCTTTCTGGAGTAACACCTGCACAGCAGTTTTCATCCACCATAATCGGCACTTCCGGAAGAAAGGCTTTCAGAAGCATGGCATTGGATATCACACAGATATCTGTGCAAAGCCCTACCAGTGTAATGCTGTCAATAGGCTCTGTTTTATGAAATTCTTTTAAAACCTTCCCCAGGGTTTCACTTCCAAAGGTTGGCTTGTCGATTGGGCCAGACTCCAGAAGTTCTGCAATTTCCTCCCGGATTTCCCAGCCGTAAGTTCCCCGGATACAATGCTCCACAGGAAGCATTCTGCCTTCCTGGGTCTGAAGATAATCCCCGCCGTGAGTGTCTCTTGTTGCCAGAACAAGACCATTGAAATTCTTCACCCTGTCCACAACATTTGGCACAATAGCCTCTGCCTCCGGCGTTCCAAGTGCCCCGTCAATAAAATCGTTCTGCATATCGATCACTACTAAAATGTCCATGCTTTTTCCCCCGTTTTATCTGAATTAAACTAACTATATCACGTTGAATCTTTTTCGTACATAGCAAGCGTGTTATTTTCTGAATATTTTTGCAAAATCCTTTGAAATTTTTGTATTTAACAAAAGCAAAACAGCCGACAGATCATTTGGGGGATAATCTGTCGGCTATACGTTAGAGGTGTTTCTTTTTTATCTTTGAAACTAAAGCGGAGAAATTTTTATCATCGTCCGTACCAAAATTTTCACGTTCTTTTTCTCTCATAGTACGGTTTTTATTTATATAAGACTGAAAAGCATCTTTTATTTCAGCCTGGAATGTCCGTAAGGAAACTCCATTTTCTTTGTCATGCTTTGAAGGATATAACACATACAGCAAAAGTGTAAGCAGCACACCAAAGCCAGTGTCCAGGATCCGTGCAATTGTGTATAGAAAAACCCGCTCCGTTCCCACTGTAAACATAACAACAAAATAGATAACAATTCCAGGCTGAATTGCAGAATCTGCACCCAGTGCAAAATTGCACCAGAGTACAAGACAAAGCCCTGCAACAAGCCATATCCAGTCAGGTATTCCAAAAGGCTGACTGGTATACATCCAATGAAAAGGAATCACCAGAAGACCGCCTACCAGGGTACCGATCACCCGGTTAATTCCATTATGGAAGCCCTCTTCAAACTGGCTTCCCACCCCGTAAACTGCACCAATCAGCGCAAAACAGGGATTTCGCCCTCCCAAAGGATATTCATAAATAACAGATGTGATCAACACTACCAGAGCTGTACGCCACATGCGCTCTGTCAGACGGGGCGATTTGAAGTTCTTCAACGGCGTAAGCTGCCATTTGTTTTTTACTTCAGCTCTGTCCAGCATTTCCTGTGGTCCCATTCGCAGCACTCCCGACTATGCCGTTATAAAGTACAGCTGACCGGCTCCGCCAGCACTACAGCTGGCGGATGGTTCCAGCCTGTTTCCTACAGTGTCTTATGACAGGTACGTGCAATAACATCAAGCTGCTGTTTCTTTGTTAAGGAAATAAACTTCACAGCATAACCGGAAACACGGATAGTAAAATTCTGGTACTCTTCCTTTTCCGGATGTTCCATTGCATCGATCAGTTTCTCTGTGCCAAAAACGTTTACATTCAGGTGATGAGCATCCTGTGCAAAATATCCGTCCAGAATCTGAACCAGATTGTTTTTGCGCTCTTCTGCTTCATGTCCAAGTGCATCCGGATTAATGGTCTGGGTATTTGAAATTCCATCCAGAGCCCAGTGATACGGAATCTTTGCAACAGAATTTAAGGAAGCCAGAAGACCATTCTGTTCTGCACCATAGGACGGTGAAGCACCTGGGGCAAAAGAGGTGTATGCTTTACGTCCGTCTGGTGTTGCGCCTGTAGCCTCTCCGTAAACAACGTTGGAGGTAATTGTAAGAATAGAGGTACTTGGCTTGGAGTCACGGTATGTGTGACGGCGGCGGATTTTATCAAAGAAGGTTCTAAGCAGCCAGGTTGCGATTTCATCAGCCCGTGGATCATCATTACCATAACGTGGGAAGTCTCCCTCGATTTCAAAATCCTTTGTGATGCCTTCTTCGTCACGGATAATTTTTACTTTTGCATACTTAATTGCACTAAGTGAATCAACAACATGTGAAAATCCGGCAATTCCAGTTGCAAAAGAGCGTTCACAGTCATTATTAATGAGAGCCATCTCAGCAGCCTCATAATAATATTTATCATGCATGTAATGAATCAGATTCAGTACATTTACATAAATATCTGCCAGCCAGTCCATCCACCAGTCAAACTTCTCAATAACTTCATCATAATCTGCATATTCAGAAGTAATACGCTGCATTGCCGGTCCACACTGGATTCTGTGCTTCTCGTCAAAACCACCGTTAAATGCATAAAGCAGAGTTTTTGCAAGGTTTGCACGGGCACCAAACAGCTGGATCTCTTTACCTGTCTTTGTTGCAGAAACGCAGCAGCAGATAGAATAATCATCTCCCCATTCCGGTTTCATAACCTCGTCATTCTCATACTGAATGGAGCTGGTGTCAATAGAAATCTTAGCTGCATATTTTTTAAATGCAGTTGGGAGATTCGGGCTGTAAAGCACAGTAAGGTTTGGTTCCGGGCTTGGTCCCATGTTTTCCAGAGTATGAAGGAAACGGTAGTCTGTCTTTGTGACCATATGTCTGCCATCCAGGCTTGTTCCGCCAACTTCCAGAGTTACCCATGTAGGATCTCCGGAGAATAACTGGTTGTATTCCGGAATACGGGCAAATTTCACCAGTCTGAATTTCATTGTCATGTGGTCGATAAGCTCCTGTGCCTCGGACTCTGTAAGGGTTCCGTTTTGCAGGTCACGCTGAATATAAATATCCAGGAATGTGGAAATACGTCCAACAGACATTGCTGCACCATTTTGTGTCTTTACCGCTGCAAGATAACCAAAGTACAGCCACTGAACAGCCTCTTTTGCATTTCTTGCAGGCTTTGAAATGTCATAGCCATAAGCCTTTGCCATTTCTTTCATTCCATTTAAAGCCTTTAACTGCTGGCTGATCTCCTCACGCATGCGGATCACATCATCATACATGTTTCCGCAGCCAGCACGGTAATGAGCCACTTTTTTTGCCTCGATCAGACGGTCAATTCCATAAAGAGCCACACGACGGTAGTCACCTACGATTCTGCCTCGTCCATATGTATCCGGCAGACCTGTTACAACATGTGTCTTTCTTGCAAGACGCATTTCCGGAGTATAAGCACCAAAAACAGCGTCATTATGAGTGGTTACATAAGTTGTGAAGATTTTCTTCAGCTCCGGATTGATCTCATATCCGTAAGTTTCTGCAGCCTGCACCGCCATACGGATTCCACCATAAGGCATAAATGCACGTTTCAGAGGCTTGTCTGTCTGCAGCCCTACGATCTGTTCCAGATCTTTCATATCCTCACTGATGTATCCCGGGCCATAAGCGGTAAGGCCGGAAACTACTTCTGTCTCACATTCCAGGACACCACCTTTTTCACGTTCTTCTTTCTGAAGCTTCTGAACATGATTCCATAACTTTTCAGTTCTTGTGGTAGGACCGGTAAGGAATGATTCGTCTCCATCATATGGGGTGTAATTTTTCTGGATAAAATCACGCACATTGATTTCTTCCTGCCAGATTTCTCCGCGAAAGCCATCCCATGCTCCATTACTGTCAAATTTTCCTGGGGCTGTCATTGGCATTGCTTTGTTCCTCCTTTATTTAGTATAAATGTTTCTGTTATTTAATAAACTTAACTTCCGGATAGATAGCCTGCTTTGCAGCTTCTTTTCTCTCATTAAAGATTACCTTGTTCTCTTCGAACAGGTTGCGTCCCTGTGCATCAATGGATACGATCAGCGGGCCAAATTCTTTTACTTTGTTGCACCATAAGGTTTCCGGCATTCCCAGCTCATCCCAGTGATGCTCTACGATCTTCTCAACCTCTGTAGCTGCTACTACCGCACAGCCAGCCGGGAATACACAGTGGATTGCACCAAATTCTTTACATGCACGCTCTGTGTTCGGTCCCATTCCACCTTTTCCAACAATAACTCTTACGCCTGTTAATTTGGTAAATTCATACTCAAATTTTTCCATACGCATAGAAGTTGTAGGTCCGACAGAAACCATTTCGTAATCATCCTCTGTTCCTTCGATCTTACGGACAATAGGGCCGGCGTGGAAAATAGCTTTGTCTTTGATGTCATATGGAAGCTCTCTTCCATACTCAACCAGACGGCGGTGTGCTACGTCACGGCAGGTCATCAGATCTCCGTCCAACCATACAATGTCACCGATTTTGATATCAGCCAGATCTTCTGCACTGATTGGTGTAATAAGAACTTTTTTATCTCCTCTGATTTCGATCATGATTTTTCCCTCCGTTTATGCATTAAATTTCCATGTGGAATGTGTATCGCAAGTTACTGTCAGGTCAGAATTTACAATAAGATGACCGCGGCGGTGTGACCAGCAGCCAACGTTTACTGCAACACCGATAGTGGATGGATGACGGGCTGTATTCTCAATGTTTACGCCCATTACAGAATATTTTCCGCCCATTCCCTGCGGTCCAAGGCCGATTGCATTAATGCCGTCTTCCAGAAGTTTCTCCATTTTTGCTGCGTTTGCATTATCATTGTGAGAACCGATGGGACGCATAAGTGCTTTCTTGGAGTTAAGGGCTGCTGTCTCAACAGATGTTCCAACACCAACACCAACAAGAAGAGGAGGACAAGCATTCAGTCCATAAGTTGTCATCTGGTCAAGAACGAAATCGGTAACACCTTCATATCCTGCACCTGGCATAAGAACCATTGCTTTTCCCGGAAGTGTACATCCGCCGCCTGCCATGTATGCGTAGATCTCACATTTGTCACTGTTCGGAACGATATCCCACCATACAGTCGGAGTTCCTTTTCCAACATTTTTCTTTGTATTATACTCATCAAAAGTTTCTACAGAGTTATGACGAAGAGGTGCTGCAAATGTAGCCTGTACAACGGCTTCTTTTAACAGTGCTTCCAGCTCATTGATGTACGGGAAGTTTGTTCCGCATTTCAGCCAGAACTGAAGAACTCCTGTATCCTGACAGCTTGGACGGTTCAGCTCTACAGCCAGTCCCTGGTTCTTTGTCATTGTCTCATAAAGTACTTTTGGAAGCGCTGCGCTTTCCTGTGAGCCAAGCTCTTCAAGTTTCGCTACAACATCGTCCGGTAATTTTTTTCCAATGTGGGCAACAAAATCTGCTACCATGTCTGTTAATACTTTAACTCCATTTTCCTTAGTCATGATTTACCTCCTGATAT
>CAKRMK010000055.1 GCA_934364795.1 uncultured Blautia sp. | reverse complement strand
TGGAGCATTAGCTCAGTTGGTAGAGCACTTGACTTTTAATCAAGTTGTCCGGGGTTCGAATCCCCGATGCTTCACTGCGAATGAGAAACCGGAAGCCTTATATTGAGGTGTTCCGGTTTTTCTTTTGCCTGTTTTTAGCCTTGCTCTCATAATAATGCTTGACAAGAAGTGGAATATCACGTATTATGGGTGATGTTGAATGCGGATGTGGCGGAATTGGCAGACGCGCCAGATTTAGGTTCTGGTGTTTACGACGTGCAGGTTCAAGTCCTGTCATCCGCAGTAATGTGAAGATGATCTGGCTCTGACTTTCGTAGCAGGAGGTTGGAACGGATCATTTTTTTGTACAATAGAAACTTTTTACAGAAACTTTTTGCAGCAGGGAATTTTCTTGCTTTTAGCAGGGGGATTTGCTATAGTTGACATAACAGAAGAATTATGGAGGAACATTATGGATGTTGTTCAGTTTCAGGAAAAATTAAGAGAAATTTGTGATCTTGGAAAACAAAATGGAAATATGCTTACACATAAGCAGATCCGGGAGCATTTTGCGAGTACAGATCTTGAAACCAGCCAGATGGTAAAGGTACTGCAGTATCTGAAGCTTCAGGGGATTTCCATAGAAGGAGAAGCAGATACTGCTTTGGAAGAAGAGACAGGAGCAGAGGCACCAGAGCCGCAGTCAAATGGAACCAGCGTTCCTCTTACTGCTGAAGAGGAGGCTTATCTGAAAGAATATCTGGCAGAGGTCAGCAATGGAAAGGAAATAAGCGAAGAAATGCTCCATTTGCTTTTTGAAAATCTCTCTTCAGGTGATGCTCTTGCAGAAGCGGCGCTTACAAGTATTTATCTGCCAGTTGCAGCGAATATGGCAGCCGATATGAACTGTGCGGAAATTTATCTCGCAGACCTGATTCAGGAGGCAAACGTGGTACTGCTTACAGCTCTTTCCGACCCGGAGACAGAGCACAAAGACGATGCCTGGCTGCGCCTTCAGCTGCGAAAAGGAATTATTGCAGCAATCGAGGATCAGACCCAGCAGAAATTCCAGGATGACTGCCTGGTGGCAAAAGTGGAGAAGCTGGAATCAGCAGTAAAGGATCTTACAGACGATGACGGAGAGAACCGTTTTACCATTGACGAGCTGGCTGTCATACTGGATATGAATGTGGATGAGATCCGGGATATTTTGCGTCTTACCGGAGATGATAAATAAAATCAGAAAGTAAAAAATATAGATATATGAGCACCGTTTTCCGGCTGCCTGTGGACTATGCGAAGAATCATGGCTGATTTTTCCTATGCTGCAGTTAATAGGAAGATGGTGCTTTTTTTCTTGTTTTGGCATTGATATTTTACTGTGTAAGTGTTAATATCATAAATAATAATCAAAAAATTTTTGCAATACATAAATATTATTTGAAAAATGAAAGGAGGATACATATGAATTTAGAAAAATATCGGCAATATTCCAGAATCGCCAGAGGTTTGGAAAAGGCAGACCTGGTGCTGAAAGATGGGAAAATTATTAATGTTTTTACCGAAGAAATCATCCGTGGAGATATTGCTATCCAGGATGGGCTGATAGTTGGAATTGGAAGCTTTGAAGGAAAAGAAGAGCGTGACCTTGGCGGAAAATACGTATGCCCGGGATTTATTGACAGCCATCTCCACCTGGAATCCACACTGGTTACACCGGCAGAGCTTGTTACGGTGGCATCCAGGCATGGTACAACCACTTTTATTGTAGATCCCCATGAATCTGCTAACGTGTCCGGGCTTGCCGGAATTGATTACATTCTGGAGCAGACAGAGGATGTGAAGGCAAATGTGTACGTGATGATGCCTTCCTGTGTACCTGCTACGGGAATTGATGATAACGGGTGTACGCTTACTGCAGAAGATATGGCGCCTTATCTGGAAAATCCAAGGATACTGGGACTTGGCGAAGTAATGGACAGTATTTCTGTTGTCCAGGGTGAGAAGGGAATGCATGACAAGCTGGAGCTTTTTGAAGGCAGGATACGTGACGGGCATGCACCTTTCCTGGAAGAAGGAGATCTTCAGGCATATGCTATGGCCGGAATTGCCACAGATCATGAGTGCAGCTTCTTTGAATATGCAATGAGGGAGAGAAGAAACGGGCTTACTGTCCTGATTCGGGAGGGCAGTGCAGCAAGGAATCTGGAGGCTCTGGTAGGAGGTCTTGTACAGCGGCGCATGAATGGAGAGGGATTCTGTTTCTGCACAGACGATAAACATATTGAGGATATTCAAAGAGAAGGCCACATTGATCATAATGTGCGTAAGGCAATTCACCTGGGAATGAATCCTGTGTCTGCGATTAAAATGGCAACGATTAATGCTGCCAGCTGTTATGGACTGAAGGACAAAGGGGCAATCGCACCGGGAAAACAGGCTGATCTTCTGGTTTTCTCTGATCTTGTGAATATAGATATTGAAGAAGTTTATTATAAAGGGCAGTTGATTGATAAAAATGATAATATTGTTATAAAACCGTGTGCACCTCAGTTGAAAAATACAGTGCATGTGGCAGAATTTTCCAGAGATGCTTTTCATCTGGAAACCGCAGATGGTACTTTCCCGGTGATCCTTGCAGAGGAAGGGCAGATTACAACAAGAAAAGGAACTTTGAAAGCTTCTGAAAGCTTATGTGAGTTTGTGCCAGATGATGATTACCAGAAAATTGCAGTTGTGGAGCGTCATAAATCTACGGGAAAAATCGGTTGCGGCGTGATTGGTGGATTTGGTATCAGGGGCGGCGCAATTGCATCCAGTGTGTCTCATGATTCTCATAATATTATTGTAATTGGTGACAATGATGAGGATATGGAGCTTGCTGTAAAGGAGCTGATACGCACACAGGGCGGCTATACCATTGTGGAAGGTCATAAGGTATATGATACCCTGGCACTGCCTGTAATGGGTCTGATGAGTGATAATGGCTTCGAAAAAGATAATGCCACGCTGAAACGTATGATTGAGAAGGCACATGAAATGGGTGTTAAGAAAGGGCATGATCCATTTATTACTTTATCGTTTATGGCACTGCCTGTTATTCCCCAGATCAGGATCACTCCCCGGGGTGTTTATGATGTGGAAGAAGGAAGATTTCTCTGATTGCTGAAAAAAATCTTGCATCTGTCTTTTCTGGCGTATATCATAGGGCTATAAGGAGTGACAGAAGATGGCGAAGGTAAGAAAACATATATATTTTTCAGGACAGGTGCAAGGGGTTGGATTCCGGTATCGTGCAACCAATGCTGCCAGGGCAAATGATCTTACAGGATGGGTTGATAATCTGTGGGATGGCAGAGTGGAAATGGAGGTACAGGGAGAACTTTCGGGAATTGAGAGGATGCTTCAGGAGATTGAGATGGGAAGTTTTATTCGCATTGAGAATTACCAGATAGAAGATCTTCCTGTGGACGAAGGGGAATGGAGCTTTTATTCCAAATGATAAAATGTAGTTGACAATTAAAAAAACTGCACCTATAATAGTTCGTACACGAACAGTTCGAATCCGAACAGTTTGTGCGCGAACTATTTTTTGTGCTTCAGAGGGAAGAGGTCTTTTGGCAAGTCGGAATATATTGCTGGAATGCTTTTTCAAACAGTTTTGGAGCATGTTTACGAAAGAAGGGAAATATGGAAGTACAGAAGATGTGTGGCCAGGCAGCAGAGCAGTGGAGCCAGAGGCAGATCGGTTATGAAGTGAGGACGCTTGATAATCTGATTGGCCGTCTTGTAAATGCATACCAGTCGAAGGTTGATGAGAAGGCCGGAATCACCAGGATGCAGGCATGGATCATTGGTTATCTGTACCGGCATTCAGAGGAGGATGTTTTCCAGAGAGATCTGGAGGCGGAATTTCAGATTGCACGTTCCACTGCATCAGGAATCCTGCAGGTCATGGAGAAGAAGAATCTGATTATCCGACAGTCTATTCCCCGTGATGCACGGTTGAAGCGGCTGGTGCTTACAGAGAAGGGAACGGAATTTCAGCTGGAGATCATGGAGAATTTTGAGCGTGTGCAGGAGGCACTTCGAGGCGAGATTCCCGCTGATAAACTGAAATGTTTCCTTGAGGTTGTAGACCTGCTGAAGGAAAATGCAGTGAAGGATTACAGAGAGAAATGGGGCAGCCCGGATTCCTGTGATGAAAATGAAAAATAGTTTTTTACAAAATCAAAAACGAAAGGGGAAAACCTGATGATAAAAACATTATTAGCTCAGGTAAAAGAGTTTAAGAAAGCTTCTTTCCTTACTCCTGTGTTTATGATACTGGAGGTTGTGGTAGAGACTCTGATACCTCTTGTAATGGCTGATATGATTGATAACGGTGTGGAAGCCGGGGATATCAGTTATCTTTACAGGAAAGGGCTTATTATGGCTCTTCTGGCTGTTGCAGGACTTGTTACAGGTATCTTAGGCGGAAAGTATGGAGCATATGCATCTTCCGGTTTTGCACGTAACCTGCGTAAAGCCATGTATACAAACATACAGACATATTCATTTTCCAATATTGACAAGTTCAGTACAGCCAGTCTGATCACCCGGCTGACTACGGATGTAACGAATCTGCAGAATGCATATCAGATGATCCTGCGTATGTGTACCCGTGCTCCGGCCAGCCTGATCTGTGCAATGGCAATGGCGTTTATGATCAATGCCAGAGTTGCCAGTATTTATCTGATCGCAGTTATTTTCCTTGGATGTTTCCTTGTATTTATTATGCGTAAGGCAACGAAATATTTCCAGGAAGTGTTTGAAAAGTACGATGACTTAAATGCCAGCGTACAGGAGAATATTAATGCTGTCCGCGTTGTAAAGGCTTACGTTCGTGAGGAATATGAAACAACCAAATTCCAGAAGGCCTGCAATAAGGTTTATGAGATGTTCGTAAGAGCAGAGAAGCTTGTTGTAATGAACATGCCGGTTATGCAGTTTACCGTGTATGCCTGTATTCTTGGAATCAGCTGGATGGGCGCAAAGATGATCGTTGGTGGAAGCCTGACTACAGGTGAACTGATGAGTCTTCTTACATATTGTATGAATATTCTTATGAGCCTTATGATGCTTTCCATGGTGTTTGTTATGGTTACCATGAGTGCAGCAAGTGCAGAGCGTGTATCAGAGGTTATCAATGAGAAGGCTGATCTTACAGATCCTGCTAATCCGGTTATGGAAGTTGCTGACGGAAGTATTGTATTTGATCATGTTGATTTCAGCTACAAGAAAAACAGTAAGGAGCCAGTCCTGAAAGATATCAATCTTTCGATTCATGCAGGTGAGACAATTGGTATTATCGGTGGTACAGGAAGTGCCAAGTCCAGTCTTGTAAATCTGATCAGCCGTCTTTATGATGTAAGCTCCGGTTCACTGAAGGTGGGAGGCGTAGATGTGCGGGAGTATCACATGGAAAGTCTTCGTAACCAGGTTGCTGTTGTACTTCAGAAGAATGTGCTGTTTTCCGGTACGATCCTGGATAATTTAAGATGGGGAAATAAAGATGCATCTGAGGAAGAATGCCGTCGTGTATGCCAGCTTGCCTGTGCAGATGACTTTATTGAGAAGATGCCGGATAAATACCATACTTATATTGAGCAGGGCGGAACCAATGTTTCCGGTGGCCAGAAACAGCGTCTGTGTATTGCCAGAGCACTTCTTAAGAAACCGAAGGTGCTGATTCTGGATGATTCTACCAGTGCGGTAGATACTGCTACAGATGCCCGTATCCGTAAGGCATTTGCAGAAGAAATCCCGGACACTACCAAGCTGATTATTGCACAGCGTATTTCAAGTATTCAGAGCGCTGACAGAATCATTGTCATGGATGAGGGAAGAATCAGTGGTTTCGGAACTCATGAGGAACTTATGAAGACAAATGCCATTTATCAGGATGTTTACAATTCCCAGATAAAAGGCGGCGGAGATTTTGATGAGAATAGGGGAGGTGAGCAGGCATGAGCAATAATAAACCAATAAAAGGTCCTGGACGAGGCGGCGCTGCTTTTCGTTCCGGCCCTATGGTAGAGAATCCCGGGAAGATGCTGGGACGGCTTCTGGCATATGTGTTTAAGAATTATAAAATCCACATTATCGCTGTGGTGATCGGAATTGTGGTCAGTGTTCTTGCCAATGTTCAGGGAACCATGTTTACCAAGACTCTGATCGACCAGTACATTATGCCTCTTCTGAAGTCCAAGACACCGGATTTTCACCCCCTTGCAATGGCAATTTTGCGTGTGGCATGTTTTTATGCTGTTGGAGTAGGCTGTACTTATATGTATAACCGTCTTATGATTTATGTAAGCCAGGGAACCTTGCGTAATCTTCGAAATGAAATGTTTGAGCGCATGGAAACTCTGCCTGTTAAGTATTTTGACACTCATGCACATGGGGATATCATGTCTATTTATACCAATGATATTGATACTTTAAGACAGATGATCAGCCAGAGTATTCCCCAGCTGATTTCCAGTGTAATCACTATCATAAGTGTGCTTGTCAGTATGCTGATCTTAAGTGTGCCCCTTACTATTGTGACTCTTGTCATGGTTGGCGTCATGCTGTTTGCCAGCAAAAATCTTGCAGGGCTTAGTGGTAAGTTTTTTATGGAGCAGCAGAAAAACCTTGGTATTGTAAATGGTTATATCGAGGAAATGATGGAAGGTCAGAAGGTGGTTAAGGTTTTCTGTCACGAAGAGGAGAGCCTGGATAAATTCAATGAGCTGAATGACCAGTTGTTTGAGAGTGCAAATAATGCTAATAAATTTGCCAATGTGCTGATGCCTACCTGTGCACAGATTGGAAATATCAGTTATGTTCTGTGTGCCATCATTGGCGGTGTGCTGGCAGTAAATGGAGTTGGAGGATTTACGCTTGGTGGTCTGGCAAGCTTCCTTACTTTTAATAAGAGCTTCAGCCAGCCAATCAATCAGGTGAGCCAGCAGTTTAACAGTATTGTAATGGCGCTTGCCGGTGCGAAGCGTATTTTTGACCTGCTGGATGAGAAGCCGGAGGTTGATGAAGGCTATGTTACTCTGGTAAATGTAAAAGAAGAGAACGGCAGACTTACAGAATCACAGAAACGTACTGGACGCTGGGCATGGAAGCATTATCACAAGGCAACAGATACTACTGATTATATTGAGCTGAAGGGTGATATTGTTCTGGATGGTGTTGATTTTGGATACCGTGATGATAAGATTGTATTACATGATGTAAAGATGTATGCGAAGCCAGGTCAGAAGATTGCATTTGTAGGTTCTACTGGAGCTGGTAAGACAACTATCACAAATCTTCTGAACCGTTTTTATGATATTCAGGATGGTAAGATCCGTTATGATGGAATCAATATAAATAAAATTAAAAAAGGTGACTTAAGACGTTCTATGGGAATCGTTCTTCAGGATACCAACCTGTTTACTGCAACAGTTATGGATAACATTCGTTACGGTAAGCTGGATGCTACGGATGAAGAAGTGATTGCAGCTGCGAAGCTGGCAAATGCAGATGGATTTATCCGCAGGCTGCCAGAGGGATATCATACAATGCTTCGCAATAATGGAGCCAATTTAAGTCAGGGACAGAGGCAGCTTCTTGCCATTGCAAGGGCAGCAGTTGCAGACCCGCCGGTACTGATCCTGGATGAAGCAACCAGTTCCATCGATACACGTACAGAGAAACTGGTACAGGATGGTATGGATAAACTGATGGAAGGCAGAACCACATTTGCCATTGCACATCGTCTGTCTACTGTAAGAAACAGTGATTGTATCATGGTTCTGGAGCAGGGACGGGTTATTGAGAGAGGTTCACATGATGAGCTGATCGCACAGAAAGGAAAGTATTACCAGTTATATAATGGTTAAACCCTTTTGAAAAATTTGAGGAAATATTTGAAATATATAATGCCCAAATGTACAATATATAATGCAAAATATATAATGCAAAATATATAATGCAAAATATATAGTGCAAAAAATGTATAGTGCAAAAATGTAAAGTTCCAAAATATATTAAAAGCTGATATATTCCAGTTGCCAACATCTATCATGTTGTGCATCAGAGTATGATGGAAAAAAGTTTTTTATCATATTCTAAGGAATATATCAGCTTTTTTGAATCAGGACATGCAGATTTCGGGAATGATTTTGAAGCACGCTTTAAGCTGTTTCTTTCTGTGGCAGCTGTGCAAGAACAATGGCTGCGAACATTACGACACATCCGATGATTTCTCTTGTGGTCAAATTCTGTCCAAGAATGATCCATCCTGCAAGAACAGAAATACAGGATTCCAGACTTAAGATCAGGGAAGCCACAGTAGGATTCATGTTTTTTTGTCCTACAATCTGAAGGGTATATGCTACCCCACAGGACATAATGCCGGCGTACAAAATTGCGCCCCAGGCACCCTTGAAGGCAGAAAGATGGGGATGCTCCAGAATAATGGCTGGAATTGCAGTCAGGATACCGCAAACCAGAAACTGAATACAGGACATTTTTACTCCATCTACTTTCGGGGAGAAATAGTCAATAACCAGAATATGCACAGAAAACAGAAAAGCACATACCAGAACGAGAGCATCTCCTTTTCCAATGGAAAAGCCATCAGTAATACATAACAGATAAAGACCGATCAGTGCCAGCACAACAGCAGCCCAGATAAAAGGACTACATTTCTTTTTTATGAAAAGTCCCATAATCGGTACAATTACAATGTAGCAGGCTGTGATAAAACCAGCTTTTCCAACAGAGGTATACAAAATTCCCAATTGCTGGAAGTTAGAAGCAAGACACAGACAGATTCCACAGGAAATTCCACCAATGATAAGTGTTCGTGTGTTTTCTTTGGATGATACGCTGGTATTTTCTGATTTTGAGACGTTTGTTTTAGTGCTGTTTGTATCGGAACTGTCTGTATCGGAACTGGATTTGGAATTCAGGCGTTCCAGCAGGAAAATAACAGGAACCAGGACAAGTGCACCGATCAGGCTTCTTGTAGCATTAAAGGTAAATGCACCTACGGCACTACCGCCTTCGCTTTGTGCTACAAATGCAATTCCCCAGATGGTTGCTGTAAGAAGCAATATCAGTGAATTTTTCAGGGGTATTTTTTGTTTTTTCATAATAGGAAATATCCTTTCGTATAAAATGATGTTAGGGTCAAAAGGAATTTGACTCTGATATCATAAAATTAATATAGTAAAAATCGATACAATAAATTAATACAGTAAAATCCCCTCCCGAAATGAAATATATCTGAGAAAAATTTAAAACCCTTTTGAAGTGGTAAACTAATTTTGGACACAGAGGGGTCAATTTCTAGACATAAATGAGTTATAATTCAAACAAGGAAT
>CAKRMK010000054.1 GCA_934364795.1 uncultured Blautia sp. | reverse complement strand
TTCGTAATCCTAAGGTATTCCTTATGGATGAGCCTCTTTCCAACCTGGATGCTAAACTTCGTGTACAGATGCGTATTGAGATCTCCAAGATCCATCAGAGACTGGGCGCTACTATCATCTATGTAACACATGACCAGACAGAGGCTATGACCCTTGGTACCAGAATCGTTGTTATGAAAGATGGTGTTGTTCAGCAGGTTGATACACCACAGCACCTGTATGAAGAGCCAGGCAACCTGTTCGTAGCTGGATTCATGGGATCCCCGCAGATGAACTTCCTGGATGCACAGATCGCACAGAAAGGCAATGACCTTGTTGCTAAGATTGGTGAGTATGACGTTGTTATCCCGGCTGCTAAAGCAAAAGCTCTTAAAGATGGCGGCTATGTAGGAAAAACAGTTGTTCTTGGTATTCGTCCAGAGGATATTCATGATTCTCAGATGTTCATCGAGGCTTCTCCAAGTGCTCCAATGACATCTACAGTTAAAGTTTATGAGCTTCTTGGTGCTGAAGTATTCCTGTACTTCGATGTAAACGGAACACAGGTTACAGCTCGAGTTGATCCTCGTACAAACTCCAAGACAGGCGATACAATTAAATTCGCATTCGATATGGAGAAATCTCACTTCTTCGATAAAGAGACAGAGCTTGTTATCTGCAACTAATATTCAGAAGTGTAAATCAAGCCTCAGGGGTTTTCCCCTGGGGCTTTTTTGTGGTATACTATGAGCACTTAATGAATGCAAGCGGAACGCGCAGCATGAATTTAGTGCGAATGCACACCTGGACCCCCCTACAAATTTTCCCACAAAGGAGTATCACTATGAAATTACTTCAGATTCTCCAGAAGTGTCTGGAAGACTGGAATAACATCAGTCATCTGGACTTCTGCCTTGTAAATTTAGATAATACCATTTATATCAGCACCTGCGACAGAGCCCTTCCTTCAGAAGAGAAACTAGAAGAATTTAAAGAAGAGGAAGCTCTGTGCATTTCCAATATGAACTGCCGCCTGTATAAAATCATGGAAAGCCACCAGCTTCAGTATATCCTGATCGTATGGGGAAATGCAGAGGCAGCCTCTACAATTGGGGAATTGGCTGTCTGCCAGATTGAAAGCCTTCTTACCGCTTATACCGAAAAAAGCGACAAAAATGTTTTCATGCAAAATCTTCTCCTCGGCACCTACTCCGAGGTAGATGCTTTTAACCGTGCGAAAAAGCTTCATATTGCCACCACAGTGCGCCGCGCCATATTCCTTGTAGAAACCAAACAAAGCAAAGATGAAAATGCGCTAGCCACCATCCGTAATATTTTTTCTGCCAAAACCCGTGATTTCATTACCGCAATCGATGATTCCGGTATTATCGTCCTTCGGGAATTACAGCCATCGGAAGACTATTCGGACCTTGATGATATCGCCCATATGCTGGTAGACATGTTAAATACAGAGGCCATGACTTCAGCCTGGGTTTCCTACAGCAATATCGCCGATGACCTAAAACAGCTTCCTGACGCATACAAGGAAGCACGCACTGCTCTTGAAGTAGGGAAAATCTTTTACACTGGTAAAAATGTTTTCGGCTATAACAGGCTGGGAATCGGACGTCTGATCTATCAGCTTCCTGTTGAAATCTGTGAAATGTTTATCGATGAATTTTTTAAAGAAGAAACCCTGGATTCCATTGATGACGAAACCCTCACCACTATCCGCACCTTCTTTGAAAACAACCTGAATCTTTCCGAAACCTCCCGTCAGCTTTATGTGCACAGAAATACACTGGTGTATCGTTTCGAAAAGCTTCAGAAGAAATTTGGGCTGGATATCAGAACCTTTGAAGATGCACTCACCTTTAAGCTGGCTATGATGGTTGTAAATTATATTAAGTATAAAAAATCCGAATAACTTGTTTATAAAAAGGTTATATGGAAATTTTTTCTTGACTTAAAGTCCAGTTTAACATGTATAATAAAGAAAATAATTTTGACCATAGTGTAATTTCAGATCTGCTTAACATGCTAAATTACTCATCTGAAATTACACTATGGTCAGTCTTTTAAGAAAGGAGTATTTCAAAATGGACAAGATCAAAAAGAATTTCGGTTTTGGTTGTATGCGTCTTCCGATGAAAGACGGCGAAGTAGACAAAGAGCAGATGTGCAAAATGGTTGATACTTTTCTGGAACAGGGCTTTAATTATTTTGATACTGCTCATGGCTACCTGGATGGGAAAAGCGAAACTGCCCTTTGCGACTGCCTGACCAGCCGCCATGACCGCAGCGAATACATTCTTACCAACAAGCTTACCAACTTTTATTTCAAATCAGAAGAGGAAATCCGCCCCTTCTTCGAAAGTCAGCTGAAAGCCTGCGGAGTTGATTATTTTGACTTCTATCTCATGCATGCACAAAATGAAGAAATTTTTAAATACTTTAAGAAATGTCATGCGTATGAAACGGCTCTTCAGTTAAAAGAAGAAGGAAAGATTCGCCACTTCGGAATTTCTTTCCATGATAAAGCAGAAGCTCTGGATCAGATTCTTACAGAATATCCGCAGATTGAAGTCGTTCAGATCCAATTCAATTATCTGGATTACGACAATCCAGCCGTACAGAGCCGCAAATGCTACGAAGTCTGTCGTAAGCACAACAAACCGGTTCTTATTATGGAGCCTGTAAAAGGTGGTAATCTTGTAAATCTTCCAGAAGATGCAAAACAGGTGCTTGACGAGCTTCACGGTGGCAGCCCTGCAAGCTACGCTCTTCGCTTTGCAGCAGGATTTGATGGGGTTCTCATGGTTCTCTCCGGTATGAGCAATATGGAGCAGATGGAGGACAATATCAGCTTTATGAAAGACTTCCAGCCTCTTAACGAAAAAGAAATGGAAGCAGTCCACAAAGTTGCCGACATTTTCCACCAGAAACATGCAATCCCATGTACTGCCTGCCGTTACTGTACTGCCGGATGTCCGAAACAGATTTCCATTCCGGATCTTTTTGCCTGCATGAATGCAAAGAAAGTCTTTAATGACTGGAATGCTAATTACTACTACAGCAACGTCCACACTGTACATAATGGAAAGGCTTCTGACTGTATCAAATGTGGCAAATGTGAAAAAGCCTGTCCACAGCACCTGCCGATCAGAGATTTACTTGAGGATGTGGCAAAAGAATTTGAGCAAGAACAGAAATAAACAACCGGTCAGTTATGCCTAATTCATGATTTAAAGCGTGCCCCCAAAAAGCTCTGGCGTAACTGCTATTTTACAAAAAACTGCAGCATCCCTTCAGCATCTATTCTGAAGCCTCTGCTTCATCCTCTTTCGCCCACTCAAAGGTACATTTTACCGCCTTCTTCCAGCCTTTCAGTTTCTTATTGCGTTCTTCGATGGTCATATGAGGATCAAATCTCTGCCCGATCTGCCAGTTATTTTTTACCTCGGAAGCATCTTTCCAGAAGCCGGTTGCAAGCCCTGCAAGGTAAGAAGCACCAAGTGCCGTAGTTTCAATACAGCTTGGGCGTACCACCTGCGTGTCCAGAAGATCTGCCTGGAACTGCATAAGGAAATTATTGGCGCTGGCACCGCCATCTACGCGAAGTGCACTAAGGTCAAGTCCTGAATCCTTTTCCATAGCTTCCAGAACATCATGTACCTGATAAGCAAGAGATTCTACGGTAGCTCTTACAAGGTGGGCTTTTCCTGCACCTCTGGTAAGACCAAGAATGGCACCTCTTGCGTACTGATCCCAATATGGCGCGCCAAGTCCGGTAAAAGCAGGCACTACATAAACACCATTAGTGTCCGCCACAGACAGACAGTACTTTTCAGAATCTGGCGAACTTTCCAGAATCCCAACTTCATCACGCAGCCACTGAATTGCCGCGCCAGCCACAAAAACGCTTCCTTCAAGGGCATATCCCGGGGTTCCATCAGCATTTACTGCAATAGTGGTAAGCAGCCCATGTCTGGACTCTACAGCCTTATCACCTGTATGCATGAGCATAAAACAGCCTGTGCCATATGTATTTTTCACATCACCTGATTCAAAGCAGCACTGCCCAAAAAGGGCAGCCTGCTGATCTCCCGCTGCTCCCGCAATGGGAATTCTTCCGCCGATCAGGTTTTCGTTGGTATATCCGTAAATACAGCTGCTTGGTTTTACCTCTGGCAGCATGCACTTCGGAATATTCAGATATTCCAGAATTTCTTTATCCCATTTTCTTTCATGAATGTCAAAAAGCATAGTTCTTGATGCATTGGTATAATCTGTCACATGTACCTGTCCTTTTGTCAGTTTCCAGATCAGCCAGGTATCCACAGTTCCAAAGAGCAGCTCGCCATTTTGGGCACGTTCTCTTGCTCCCTCCACATGATCCAGGATCCATTTCAGTTTGGTTCCGGAAAAATAGGCATCCGGAATCAGACCTGTTTTCTTTCTCACCAGTTCTGTCATACCGTCTTTTTCCATTTTCTCAATCATATCAGCGGTTCTGCGGCACTGCCATACAATGGCTGGATAAACAGGTTCTCCTGTCTTTTTGTCCCAGACAATTGTGGTTTCACGTTGATTAGTAATTCCGATGGCATGAATATCCTCTGCATCCACTCCTATTTTACTCATGGCCTCTGTGGCTACGGAAATCTGGGAAGACCATATTTCCTTTGGATCATGCTCTACCCAGCCTGGTTTCGGATAATATTGTCTGTACTCCTTCTGGGCAACACTGCACATATTGCCTTTTTTATCAAATAAAATACATCTGGAACTTGTAGTTCCCTGATCTAACGCCATTATATATTTTCCCATCCTGCACCTCTTCTGCTTTTTATTTACTTTTATTAAAGTAAAAATCTCCTTTTATTATACCGCATCAGACAGTGCATGGAAATACCGGAATTTCACGGATTATTTTGCTATTTAAGTTGCTATTTAATGTGTGGGGGGAATGGTTTCCCGGACGCGGTTTTGCAAGGTATATTCCACGCAGACCGGAGCAACATTCCGCAAAGCTAACTGGTAACTGCGACTACGACGCTCGGGAGAGCCCTAGTCGCAGTTAGTCATTAGCTTGCCGGAACGTTGCGCCGACCTGCGTGGAATACTACTTGTTCTAATGCGTCCGTCTTGAAAATCCTAGCTGTATTAAATAGCAAATATTTATCCTACATAAAAAAGCGCCAGTCTGCAAATTTCTCTGCCCACTGACGCATATACCCCATTTATATAAATTTTATGCCAGCAATGTCTTACCCACAAAGTAAACCAGCACCAGCGCACCAAGCACGATTCTGTACCATCCAAACGCCTTGAAATCATGTTTCTTAATGTATCCCATCAGGAACTTGATTGCAAGAATGGAAACTACAAATGCAACCACCATGCCAATTATCAGAATCATTACTTCTGTACCTGTAAATCCAAAACCGAATTTCAGGATTTTCAGAAGGCTGGCTCCGAACATTACCGGAATGCCAAGGAAAAATGTGAACTCTGCTGCCACAGTACGGGAAGTTCCAACAAGGATTCCTCCAATAATAGTAGAACCGGATCTTGAAGTTCCCGGAATAACAGAAAGCACCTGGAAACAGCCAATAAGAAACGCTGTTTTAAAAGACAGATCTTCCAGACTTGTGCACTTTGGCTCTCTGCCTTTATTGTAGTTTTCCACAACAATAAATAAAACACCGTACACAATCAGCGCAATGGCAACTACCACATAGTTATTAAAATGCTCTTCAATAAACTCATTAAACGGAAGTGCGATCACAATCGTCGGCAGACATGCTACCACGATCTTAAACCACAAAATCCATTTATCTTTGTCACAGAATTTCTCAACAAAATTCAGGATCACCTGCGCCCATTTCGGCTTCTTGGCAATGGCCATCTGGGTTCTTCTGGGAATTTTCTTTATGTAAAATGGCCATAACTTATTCCAATACAATACGACTACTGCCAGAATAGCTCCCAGCTGGATCACAACCAGAAATACATCCTTAAAATCCTGTGAAACATTCAGGTGGACAAATTCATCAACCAGAATCATATGACCGGTACTGCTGATAGGAAGCCACTCCGTAATTCCCTCTACGATGCCAAGGAGAATTACTTTCAAAAGTTCGATAATATCCATTTCTACCCCTTTCTTATGAATGTTCTGTACATCCCACAGAACATCATTTAACAAAATGAGGACGGAGATTAAAACTTCTCCGTCCTCTTTAGTATATTACACAAATCCACTTTCGTAAACTTGTATTTCACTTTTTCTACAAAATTTAACTTGCGTTTAAATTTTGTTTAATTTCCTTTATCTTCTTGCAATGGTTGCAATATCAATCAGGCTGAGTTTATTGGCATCTGTGTTTTCCAGACTGGTTACCAGAGCTTCTGCTGTATCAAGGCTGGTAAGAACATTTACACCAGTCTCAATTGCATTACGTCTGATTACAAATCCATCTTTCTGATGCTCAACACCCTGTGAAGGAATATCAATAACAACATCAATTTTATGTCCCAGAATCAGGTCCATAAGGTTCGGTGCCGGCTGCTCCAATTTGTTGGTACGGATTACCTTAACACCATGCTCTTTTAATGTGTTAGCTGTTCCTCTTGTTGCATAAATACGATATCCAAGTGCTTCAAATCTCTTGGCGATCGGAACTGCATCTTCCTGCTCTTCCGGTCTTACTGTCATGATCATGTTTTTGTACTTCGGCAGACGGATTCCGGCACCAAGGAAAGCTTTGTAAAGAGCTTCATTAAATGTCTCTGCAATACCAAGGCACTCACCTGTAGACTTCATCTCCGGTCCAAGGCTGATATCAGCACCGCGGATCTTTTCGAAGGAGAATACCGGCATCTTGATGGCAATGTGTTTTGCTTCTGGCTGAAGTCCTGGCTCATAGCCCATATCTTTCAACTTGTAACCAAGGATCACCTTGGTTGCCAGTGGCACAATGGGGATTCCGGTAACCTTGCTGATGTAAGGCACAGTACGGCTGGAACGTGGGTTTACCTCAATAACATATACGTCATCTCCAAGAACGATAAACTGAATATTAATCATACCGATGACATGCAGTGCTCTTGCAAGACGTTTGGTATATTCTGCAATCGTCTCTTTTGCTTTTGCACTGATAGTTCTTGCAGGATATACGGAAATACTGTCACCGGAATGGATTCCGGCACGTTCAATATGCTCCATAATTCCAGGAATGAGAATATCCTCACCATCGCATACTGCATCAACCTCAATTTCTTTTCCCATCAGATATTTATCAACAAGAATCGGATGCTCCTGTGCGATCTGATTGATTACACCGATGTACTCTTCCACATCCTCATCACTTACTGCAATTCGCATACCCTGTCCGCCAAGTACATAGGAAGGACGAACCAGAACCGGATATCCCAGCTCATTAGCCGCTTTCTTTGCCTCTTCGGCAGTAAATACAGTGTGCCCCTTTGGTCTTGGAATCTGGCATTTTTCAAGGATTTCATCAAAGAGCTCTCGGTCCTCTGCTGCATCTACATTCTCTGCAGATGTTCCAAGGATCTTCACTCCCATCTTGGTAAGCGCTTCTGTCAGTTTGATAGCAGTCTGTCCACCAAACTGGACAACAGCTCCGTCTGGTTTCTCAATATTTACAACATTCTCAACATCTTCCGGTGTCAGTGGCTCAAAATACAGCTTGTCGGCAATATCAAAGTCAGTACTTACAGTCTCTGGGTTGTTGTTGATAATAATAGTTTCATAGCCCTCTTTTGCGAAAGCCCAGGTACAATGTACAGAACAGAAGTCAAACTCAATACCCTGTCCAATACGGATAGGACCGGAACCAAGTACAAGGATTTTTTTCTTATCTGGAGTGGCAACTGCTTCATTTTCTGTACCTTCATCACCATATACGGAATAATAATATGGTGTTGCTGCGGCAAACTCTGCCGCACAGGTATCAACCATCTTGTAGGCTGCTTTGATACCATATTCTCCACGGAGATTCTTGATTTCTTCCTCTGTTTTGCCGGTAAGGCGGGCAATGATGTAATCCGGGAACTCCATGCGTTTTGCTTCCAGAAGAAGCTCTTTGGTAAGTTTTCTGTTCTTCAGGGCATTTTCCATTCCCACAAGAATAGCAATCTTATCAATAAACCAGATATCGATCTGGGTAATGTCATGAAGCATGGACTGTGGCATACCACGGCGGATTGCTTCTGCAATTTTCCAGATTCTGCGGTCATCTACGATTTCAAGCTCTGCAAGCAGCTCTTCGTCTGTAAGCTGGGTAAAATCATAGGACATAAGGCTGTCCACATGCTGCTCAAGAGAACGGATTGCTTTCATTAACGCACCTTCAAAGTTATGGCAGATACTCATAACCTCACCGGTAGCTTTCATCTGTGTTGTAAGTGTTCTCTTAGCTGTTATAAATTTATCAAACGGAAGTCTCGGAATCTTTACTACACAGTAGTCAAGCATTGGCTCGAAACTTGCGTATGTTTTTCCAGTAATGGCATTTGGAATTTCATCAAGTGTATAACCAAGGGCAATCTTCGCTGCAACTTTTGCGATCGGATATCCGGTTGCCTTACTTGCAAGTGCGGAAGAACGGCTTACACGTGGGTTTACCTCGATTACACAGTACTCAAAGCTGTCTGGCTTCAGGGCATACTGTACGTTACATCCACCTGTAATTCCAAGCTCTGTAATAATATTAAGAGCAGAAGTACGAAGCATCTGATATTCTTTATCTCCAAGAGTCTGGGACGGAGCTACTACGATGGAATCTCCTGTGTGAACACCAACCGGGTCAATGTTCTCCATGTTGCAGACTGTAATGCAGTTTCCTGCACTGTCACGCATTACCTCATACTCAATTTCTTTCCATCCTGCGATACAGCGCTCTACCAGAACCTCTCCTACACGGGAAAGACGAAGACCGTTTTCCAGGATCTCGCGAAGCTCAAATTCATTGTGGGCAATACCGCCGCCGCTTCCACCAAGAGTATAAGCCGGACGGAGAACTACCGGATAACCGATTGTATTGGTAAATGCAAGACCATCTTCTACAGTTGTTACAACCTTGGATGCTGCAACAGGCTCACCGATTTTCTCCATGGTGTCTTTAAATTCCTGACGGTCCTCTGCTTTTTTGATTGTCTGTGCAGTAGTACCGATCAGTCTTACATTATGTTCTTTCAAAAAGCCTTTCTCATCCAGCTCCATGGCAAGATTCAGACCAGCCTGGCCTCCAAGGGTAGGAAGGACGCTGTCCGGTTTTTCTTTCAGGATAAGCTGCTCTACCACTTCTACAGTAAGCGGCTCAATGTAAACACGATCTGCAATATCCTTATCTGTCATAATGGTAGCCGGATTGGAGTTCAGAAGAACAACCTCCATGCCTTCTTCTTTCAGAGAACGGCAGGCCTGTGTTCCTGCATAGTCAAACTCTGCTGCCTGGCCGATGATGATCGGACCGGAACCAATAACAAGTACTTTTTTAATGTCTTTATTTCTTGGCATTATTTATTTCCTCCCATCATATCCATAAATCTGTCAAACAGGTAACCGGAATCCTGTGGTCCAGGGCATGCCTCCGGATGGAACTGTACTGTGAAAATATTCTTTCCGACGTAAGCCATTCCCTCGTTTGTACCATCGTTTACATTTACAAATGCCGGATGGGCAATATTTTTCTCTTCCAGATCTTTTGCATCAACTACATATCCGTGGTTCTGGGAAGAAATATAAACTCTTCCTGTAGCAAGATCTTTTACCGGATGATTGCCGCCGCGGTGGCCGTATTTCATCTTATAAGTATCTCCACCTGTGGCAAGTGCCATTAACTGATGTCCAAGGCAGATTGCAAAAATCGGAACATCGGAATCGTAAAGTTTTTTTACTTCCTTAATAATGGAAGTACATTCCTTCGGATCTCCAGGGCCATTGCTAAGCATGATTCCATCCGGGGCATCTTTCAGAATCTCTTCTGCCGGAGTGAGTGCTGGATAAATGGTTACCTGACATCCACGTTTGTTCAGAGAACGGGCAATGTTGCGTTTTGCGCCAAAGTCCATAAGCGCAACCTTCGGGCCGTCTCCCGGAAGGATTTCCTTCTCACGGCAGGTTACTTTTTCTACTACTTTACCAGTTGTATATGCTTTTAACTTGGGGAGAATTGCGTTTAAATCATAATTTTCATCCACTGTGATCATACCGTTCATGGTACCTTTCTCACGGAGGATTTTCGTAAGTGCACGGGTGTCGATTCCTGCGATTCCAGGAATATCATGTTTGGTCAAGAAATGCTGAATGGTGTCAACGCTTCTGAAATTGCTTGGA
The DNA here is from genome assembly GCA_934364795.1 of uncultured Blautia sp. Classification (GTDB taxonomy): domain Bacteria; phylum Bacillota; class Clostridia; order Lachnospirales; family Lachnospiraceae; genus Blautia_A. The sequence goes on along the minus strand of CAKRMK010000054.1, from coordinate 293 downwards.
ACACGGGATAATTCACGAACGATAAATGCGTCAATCCACGGCTTGGCGGATTCCTGGTCGTCATAACAGATTCCGTAGTTTCCTATTAACGGATAGGTCATGCAGACCGCCTGTCCTGCGTAAGACGGGTCAGTCATTACTTCCAGATATCCTGTCATGGAAGTATTAAATACGATTTCACTGATGACTTCCCTTGCAGAGCCAATGCTGGTTCCGGTAAATACATGGCCATCTTCTAATATCAGAAATGCTTTCATACAATCTCCCTTTCTTATGTCGTATTTTATCCTAAA
>CAKRMK010000053.1 GCA_934364795.1 uncultured Blautia sp. | reverse complement strand
CGGGACTTTGAACCGATTTCGGGGCTATATGCCACGGGAAATTGCAGTGGAAGACGGTTTGGCGTACAATATACCACCTCCATGCCGGGGCAGAGCATTAGTATCGCACAGACATTGGGACGGGAAGTAGGGTTGTATCTGGCTCGAAATCAGGAGGATAAGTAAAATGAAAGCAGATGTTCCATATTTGAAATCCCTTGTGGAAAATATCCACTCCACCACCATTGCCACCATCGGTGCAGACGGGCATCCCCAGACCCGTGTCATCGACATGATGCTCTATGACGAACAGGGCGTATATTTCCTTACTGCTAAGGGCAAGGCATGGGATGGACAGTAATTCGATTCTGGGGGAATGATATTAAGAAGAACACAGATGAATGCTTACGAGTAATTGAGGAAACAATTTTTGAGATAAAAATGCAGAGTGAGGATTTATATTAAGTAAACTTAATTATACTGAGAGAATATATGATTGATGAAGAAAAAATTGCTAAAATGAATAGCAGTATGAACAAATTGAACGAACAGATTAAAAAAGCACAAATATCTTCAAATGAATGGAATAATGCTTTAAAAGGTATGGGAAAAATTGTTCAAGAATGGACTCGACTGAACGAAGTATGGAAAAACAATTTACTGGTTTTAGGTATATCCAAGGAATTCCAGAATTATGCTCAAATGGTTAAAGATGCTGAGGGATTATCAGAGGATGAATTTAAAGATAAATTCTCATCTGAATTAGAACAGAGCAAGAAATTGGGACAGCATGGTTGGGTACCTTCCGAACATGGAAATCTAAAAGATTTTTCAGAATGGGCAGAATGGGTAGATAACTGTCCGGAAAAAATACTAAGCTTTTTTGAGGAAGATAATCAAAATATACTTAACGAAATAATAGGAACATTATCTGCTATATATGTGGAAATGCCTTATAAAGTATATTATGAAAAAGGTCTGCGTTATTTTAAAATGAAAGATTATATGACGGCTGCTATGTACTGGACAATTCTTCTGGAAATAAGAATTAGTAATCTTGTAGAATTTCCAGAACGTGGACAAAAACAAAAAAGATTAACATACGATGATAAATATTCGGAGTACGGATTCTCGTTGCAAAGAGAAAAGGAATATCAGGAAAAGAAAGGATTTCAAACTAAAAGATTTTATTTCTTAAATTTTTATCCTGCCTTAGAGGAATACGTTCATAGACTGTTTGCGTATGGATTTCTCCCATTTGATGTAAATGATATGTCAAAAAAAGAACCCGATTATTTGGACCGTACTTGGCTTATGCATGGAAGATGTTGCCGAGAAGTTACACAGGTAGATTGCGTTCAATTATTAAATGCTTTGGATGTGTGTGAATATATATTTAATAAGTAAAGCAAAGTATAGTGAGAATCCATACTAAGCAAAAATCCACTTGTAAATAATACAGGTGGATTTTTACTGTTTAGATATAATCAATTGTCTGCAAATATTCCTTAAAAATTGGTCTGAGGGTTTGTACCCAGCCATAGAGCGTCCGCTGTGGTTTATGCAGGATTGCAGAGGCTTCTTTTAAGGAAAATTCTTGTCCAAGTAGTTTAATTAATTCTATATATCTGTTATACTTGGGGTAGTTCTTTTGAATGTAGCTGATCCATCCGGTGAGTAGTTCCTGGTAGTGGTCAGTATAGTTGATGTCACGGGTGGACACTGGCTCGTAGGAATCAGTGTTTCCGTCTTTATCTGTGACGGATAATGTTGAAAAGCATTTGTCTTTTCATTGACCAATATTTTATTAAAAAAGTAGAGGGTAAATTTTATACTAAACTGCCTGAATAATAAATTAAAAACGTTCACTTTATTGATTTAAAGAGAGAAAATAAATATAATATAGTAAAGTACCCAACCGTTGGAAAAATTAGGGGCAATTAAATAGCGAAGATATGTTTCAGAATAAAGATATTGAGACAATGAGAATGTTATTTAGCAGTCATCATCTTTCTGCATTGTCATAGTCACAGACTTGAAGTAAAACAATTCTGTTCAGCAATGATTTTTAAAAAAGAGCAGATTGTAAAGGCATTTGTTGATGAGTTAAATAGACATATTAAAACAGATTTTTCTTTCTTGTTACCGGTTAAAATTGATGATAAACCAGATTGGGATTATATGGAAAGATATATGAAAAATATGATGTGTGTATCTGAAAAAGTCATTGGAACCTTTGAATTATTGAATATTTGAGAAAATATTTTACTAATAAAAAGTAAAAACCTCTATCATTTTATTTTGATACAATCTATGAGAAGCAAAAATTATAATAATTTTCAGGGATTGGAGAGAGTACGTGAACAAAGGAAAAGAAAACAATGTATTTTACCAGAAACTCTGGGGGCTGATGCTGCCTATCGTATTACAGAATCTGATGCTTGCGCTGGTAGCAGTGGCAGATGCTTTCATGCTGGGAGGAATGGATCAGAATTATATGTCTGCTGTTTCGCTGGCGACACAGATCCAGTTTATCCAGAACATGTTTCTGTCAGCTGCTACGGCAAGTCTTGGAATTCTGGGAGCGCAGTACTGGGGAAAAGGTGACATTAAGACACTGGATGAAATTTTCTGTATGGCGCTGCGGCTTTGCGGTCTGGTTTCTGTTGTGTTTTTTGCAGCATGTGTATTTGGCGGAAAATATCTGATGCTGATTTTTACCAATGAAACGGTGTTAATTGACTATGGCGTAAGTTATCTTCGTATTGCCGGATTTTCCTATCTTCTGACAGGAATTTCACAATGTTATCTGGTTATCATGAAAACCAGTGAGCATGCAAAAACAACTGCGGCAATCAGTTCAGCCACAGTCTGTATCAATATTGTTTTAAATGCAGTATTTATTTTCGGTGCTTTTGGAATGAAAGCAATGGGGGTACGGGGCGCAGCACTGGCTACTCTGATTGCAAGAATCATAGAACTGGCATGTTCTGTTGCGATTTCCTACAGGAAAGATTACATACATCCGCAGATGAAATACCTGTTTCACAGAAACAAACAGTTATCCAGAGACTTTGCCAAATGTGCAATGCCGCTTCTTGGAGCATGTCTGTTCTGGGGAATCGGATTTACGTCCTATTCTTCTTTTATGGGGCATCTTGGAGTGGATGCAGCAGCAGCCAATTCTGTGGCAGCAGTGGTAAGGGATCTGGTATGCTGTTTAAGTGCCGGAATTTCCGGTGCAGCAGGTATTATGGTTGGAAATGAGCTGGGAGCCGGTAATCTGGACCGGGGAAAAGAATATGGAATCCGTTTATTGAAGATTTCATTTCTTTGCGGAATCGTGGCAGCAGCTTTAATGTGTATACTGGCACCGATTATTTTACATTTTGTAAAACTGACACCACAGGCTACTTCTTATCTGAAAGGAATGCTGGGCGTAATTGCCTTTTATATGATTGGCCGTGCAGTAAATGATGTGACCATCAATGGAATCTTCGGAGCTGGTGGAGATACCATGTTTGATATGTACAGCCTTGCTGTGTGTATGTGGTGTCTGGCCATTCCACTGGCTGCAGCAGGAACCTATTATTTCCACTGGCCGGTGGTTGGAGTTTATGCATGTACCTGTATTGATGAAGTTGGGAAACTGCCCTGGGTACTTCATCATTTCAGAAAATATAAATGGGTGAAAGATCTGACTCGCTAGAGTGTGCCCCCAAAAGGCTTTCTGCAATCTACACGCGCTAGAGCCTGTTTGAAAAATCATTTCCACAATCTGCACGCCCCACTTTGCGGTATATTTTACCCGAATTCAGTTGCCGTAGCCCGCTACGGCGCCCTCATCCGGGCAAAATCTCCCACAAATTGTGACGCACATCTTGCAGAAAGCCTTTTTCAAACATGCTCTAGCTACAATAAAGCAATAGATTTTTTCAGCCATTCAATCATCATTTCTTCGCGCATAATAGCGCCCATCAATACAAGATAGTCACCAAATTCATCAGAATCACTATCAGGGATTCTGGTGAATTTTTTTTGATTATTCTGTAAATGCTTTAAACGTGCAGTGTGTTTAAACACCTGTTCCTCCAGCATGAATTTTCGATCTGCCGCAGGGAGACAGTTGCAGAAGAAAATTTTCAGGCGGGAAATATCCTTGGGGGTGGGCTGTGCGGGCGTTTCGGAAGAAAGCCAGGACATAAATTCTCTTTGTCCTTCATCTGTAATGTGATACAGCTTTTTTTCCAGTCCGTTATCGGAGGATTCCTGCTTGTAGGCAATACAGCCTTCCTCTGTCAGTTTCTTTAATTCAGGATAAATCTGGCTGTGCTTGGCTGACCAGAACTCGCATAAAGTGGATTCAAATTGTTTCATCAGGTCATAACCAGTCATTTCTTTTTGGTTTAAAAGACCAAGAATTGCGTATTTTAAAGTTCTCATATAGGATTCTCTTTCGTATGTTTGATATCATATTATCACACTAACAGGATTTTCCAACCACTTTTCCCCATTTTTTCAATATTCTCCAAAAAAACTATAAAAATATTGTTAAAAATTACATGTAATATTTTATATGTAAATATTTACATATAAAGAAAGCTGTGATATGATAATCAGGCATTGACAGAAAAATAACAAACAGAGAAAAGGAGAGACAAAATGAACTTAACCAGAAAACGGTGGAGAACATTAATTGCATGCTGTTTTATCAACCTGTGCCTTGGATCCATTTATGTATGGAGTGTATTCGCAGCTTCCATGGCTGAGTTCTTAAGTGCAAGAAATGGAATTGCTTTAACTACAGCAGATCTTGCAATTGTTTACACCATTGCCAATTCCGTAGGACCGATCACCATGATCACAGGCGGAAGCTTTAATGACAAATTTGGCCCGAAAAAAGTGATTCTCGTTGGAGGAATCATGGTTGGAGCGGGAATGATCGCTTCAGGATTTGCTACCAGTGTGGGAGCGCTTGTTGTCACATATGGACTGATTTTCGGGCTGGGACTTGGAATGACTTATGGAACAGCAGTCAGCACCTGCATGAAGTTTTTCCCAGATAAAAGAGGTCTCATCGGTGGAATCACAACTGCGATTTACGGACTGGGTTCTGTAATCCTGCCTCCAGTTGTAACAAAAATTGTATCCGTTTCCAGTGCACCTGCTGCATTTAAGATCATTGGAATTATCTTTTTGATTATTATCTGTGGCTGCTCTTTCTTTATGGAACAGTGTCCTGCAGATTTTGTACCAGATGGCTGGACGCCTCCGGTTCAGGTACAGAAGAATGCAGTTGAGAATAAGAACTGGAAAGAAATGATCAAAACTCCTGTATTTTATGTAATGCTTTTATTATTTACCTGCGGTGCATTCAGCGGAATGATGGTTATTTCCCAGGCATCAGCAGTAGCCACCAATATGGTTGGAATGACAGCCATTATGGCAAGTACAGCCGTTTCTGTTCTGGCAGTTTTCAACGCCGGTGGCCGTATTCTTGCAGGATTTTTATCTGACAGGATTGGACGCATTAATACCCTGTCTATTGCAAGCGTTGCCGGAATTGCAGGCCTTTTACTTTTATATATTACCGGTCAGGGCGGATTTGCCACATTTTATATTGGAATCGCCTGCATTGGAATCAGCTTTGGTTCCTTTATGGGTGTGTATCCAGGATTTACAGCAGACCAGTTTGGCGGAAAAAATAACAGCGTCAACTATGGAATCATGTTCATTGGTCTTGCAGGAGCAGGGTATTTCGGACCATCTGCAATGAGAAAAATTTATATGACAGATGGTGCATACACAAGAGCATTTTTAGTGGCAGTGGCATTTGCAGCAGCAGGCTTTGTACTTACTTTTATATACCGTTTTTTTGCAAAGAAAAAATAAAATGAGAATTGTGTAAGCTGCCTTGCAACGCAGCAATTCTTGAACATCAGATTAAAATAAAAAAAGAGAGGATTTGTCACATGGAAAGAAAATATCCACATTTAAGCCAGCCAATTACACTGGGAAACGTAACATTCCGTAACCGTATGTTTGCATCTCCAATTGGTGCAACAGACATTGATAAAGACTGTGTTCCAGGAGAGAGAACCCGTGCTTTTTATGAGCTTCGTGCAAAAGGCGGCGCTGCAGCTGTAACCATGAGCGAGCTTGTAGTTCATCCGGAAACGGATGGTTCTCACATGCTTCACCTTGACCTTGCAACAGTTGGTTCTCTGGCTGCTTTTACTTTTACAGCAGATGCAATTAAAAGACATGGGGCAGTTCCAAGTGTGGAATTTTCTCACTCTGGTCAGTATGCAGGAACCTACATGGCAGATAAAAATAAAAAGCAGGGCCTTACCCAGTATGGTCCAAGTGACGGCGTAAGACCGGACGGAATGAAGGTAACAGCTCTTACAAAGAAGCAGATTGCAGATATTGTAAAGCGTTACGGCGAGACGGCTATCCTTGCAAAACGTGCCGGCTTTGAAATGATCATGATCCACGGAGGCCATACATGGCTTCTGAACCAGTTTATTTCTCCATATTTTAATCACAGAACTGATGAGTACGGCGGAAGCTTTGAAAACAGAATGCGTTTCACACTTGAAGTGCTTAAAGAGGTAAGAAATGCAGTTGGTCCTATGTTCCCAATTGAATTCAGAATGAGTGGTTCCGAGCTGTTTGAAGGCGGCTATGATCTGGATGAGGGTGTACGGATCGCGCAGGCAGTAGAACCTTATGTAGATCTGATCCACGTATCAGCAGGTTCTTATCAGTTTGGATTTTTCAGAACACATCCTTCTATGTTTGCAGAACATGGTGTAAACGTATATCTGGCAGAAGAAATCAAAAAACATGTAAGCAAACCGGTTGCAACTATCGGTGCATTAAACGATCCGAAGCAGATGGAAGAAATCATTGCGTCCGGAAAAGCAGATGTAGTTTATATGGGACGTGCACTTCTGGCAGATCCATATCTTCCACAGAAGGTTATGTCTGGTAATGATGATAAAATCGTAAAATGTCTCCGCTGCTTTACCTGTATGGCAGAAAGACCTACCACACAGACAAGAAGATGTACTGTAAATCCGCTGATTGGAAGAGAAATCGAAGGAACAGAAGTACTTCCGGCAGCAGTGAAAAAGAAAGTTCTGGTAGTAGGCGGCGGTGTTGCTGGTCTGAAGGCAGCTGTAACTGCAGCACTTAGAGGTCATAAGGTAATACTTTGTGAAAAGAGTGACAAAGTAGGCGGCATTTTAAAATGTGAGCAGGCAATTGATTTCAAACAGGAAATGTACCAGCTGGGACTTTCACTGGAAGCACAGGCAATTGAGGCTGGTGTTGAAATCCGCTGCAATACAGAAGTAACACCAGAATATGCCGAGGCAGAGAATGCGGATGTAATGATCCTGGCAGTTGGTTCCAATCCGATCGTTCCTCCGCTGAAAGGCATGGATGGCGACAATGTGGTAATTGTCAACAACTATTATCTGGAAAAAGAAAAAGTCGGTGATTCTGTAGTGGTACTTGGCGGCGGTCTGGCTGGCTGCGAGGCGGCTATCCATCTTGCACAGGAAGGCAAAAAGGTGCATCTTGTAGAGATGCGTGATCAGCTTGCACCAGATGCAAATATCCGTCATCGTCCAATTCTGATGCAGATGATCGAAAAATATGTGGAAGCACATACCGGTTATCAGGGAATGGAAGTAACAAAGGACGGCGTACTTTGTAAAGATACACAGGGAAAGGAAGTTCTGGTTCCTGGAAAATCTGTGATATGTGCAGTTGGACAAAGAGCAAACAGAAGTGTTGTGGATGAGCTTAGAAACTGTGCTCCTGTAGTAAGGGAAATCGGTGACTGTGTCCGTCCAAGCAATATTACAAATGCAATTTATATGGGCTATCATGCAGGTCTGGATGCATAAATAAAAGCATCAGATCAGCAGAAATGATTTTCGGATATATTCTCTAAAAAAGGCAGGGACAGCGTTCTTATGGCGCTGTCCCTGTTGCTGCTACACAATCAGAGAAACTTTCAGTGCAGTAAGCTTCTTTCCATAAATTTCTATACTGAAAATTGACAGCAAATCCTACGTTATCGTATAATAAACACATCTGAGGTATTTTACACGCTTTATAATTTTTTGAAATACAAGAACCTGTTTGAAAAATTATTTTGCAATCTGCATACCTCGCTTGCAGAAAGACTTTTCAAACATGTTCTGGGAGAGGATAACGGGTTTATAAATCAATGGAAAATTTTTTCAAAAAATAAAACAGACCCTCTTCTACGGCGGGCTTGAAAAAGAACAGTACCAGATGATCTCTGTCTGCTGGTTTATGCGCTCCGGTTAAGTCTTGGATATTTTAAGGTTCCAAATACAAATAAAATCGTATTCGCGACAGCAATTTTCATGTTTGGAATTCTGGCAGTTGGAAATACACTGATCAGAATTAAGTGCAGTGGAGCTGGCTGCAGTAGTGGTTCCGGCAGAAATTTTTTATCTGGCTCTCATTGGAAAATTTCAGGAGAATCAGCTGCCACGGATTTTACAGGCAAAAAAATCTCCTTGTTGAGGACAATGCCTTAAGTGAAGAAATTGCAAAGGCAATTCTTCAGGACAGAGGCTTCGTTGTGGACTCTGCTTTTGACGGTACAGAGGCAGTGGCGAAAATGGAAAGCTCAAAGGGAAATGAATACTGTTAGAGAGCGTTTGAAAAATATAACAGGATAAAATATACCGCAAAATGGGGCATGTAGATTGCGGGAATGATTTTGGGGGCACGCGCGAGAATTAAACTTGAAGAAAGATGAGGATATAAAGAAATGACAGAAAAATTTGAATTTAGAGACGTCCGTCCGGATGAGGCAGAACAGACAATTGTGATCGAGCAGATCTGTTTCCCGCCAAACGAGGCGTGTTCAGCGAAAAGCATGAGAGAACGGGTTGCAAATGCAGCAGAAACATTTTTAGTTGCAGTTGACAAAGAAACTGGAAAGCTTGCCGGATTTCTTAACGGTGTAGCTACAAATGAAGAAGTATTCCGTGATGAATTTTTTACAGATATAACACTCCATAATCCAGAGGGGAAGAACATTATGCTATTAGGTCTTGATGTACTTCCCGAATACCGCCATCAGGGACTTGCCCGTGAAATTATGAACCGTTATGTAAGCCGTGAACAGGCAAAAGGACGCAAATGCCTGTATCTTACCTGTCTGGATGGGAAAGTGGAGATGTACAAAAAGATGGGTTATACAGATGACGGAATTTCCGGTTCCATGTGGGGCGGAGAAAAATGGCATGATATGAGCAGGAGAATCTAAAGAACTATTACAGGAGAAAATACATGATCCGTCTTCAGGATATAGCAGATATGGCAGGGGTCAGCAGGACCACAGTCTCTAACGTAATTAACGGCAATACAAAAAGGGTTTCCCAGGAAACCATAGATAAAATAACAGGGATCCTGAAGGAGCAGAATTATGTCCCTCATATGGGTTCTGTAATGTTGTCCGGACATGGTTCCAGAATCATCGGTGTGGTGCTTGGTTTTGCACAGGCCCATGGAATGCAGTCCCTTCAGGACTCTTTTGTAGGTGAATTGGTAGGAACAATTCAGACAGAAGCAGAAATGAAGGGCTATTATGTTATGCTCATTGGTGGAGAAAAGGTTCAGAATGTAGTAAATATAGCATCCAGATGGAATGTGGAAGGTCTGATCATTCTTGGTTACAACGATGAGCAGTATAAAAAACTGTCACGGAAACTGAACAAGAAAATGGTTCTGATCGATGCCTATCCTGCTGGTGAGTATTTTTTTCAGAATGTGGGTGTTGATGATTATTCCGGCGGCTATCAGATCGGAGAGTATCTGTATGCACATGGATATCACAAAGCACTGTTTATTGCAGAGACAGACATAGACAGTGATTACAGCAGATGGATGGGATTTAAACAGGCTATGGAAAAAGAAGGAAAATTCTGCAGCCGTACCCGTCTTGTGGTTGTGCCAGGAGAGAAAAAGTATCGCCTTCAGAAATACCAGGAGCTTCTTCCAAGATTTCTGGAGGTAAAGGCACTGGCATTTTCGTCGGATTATGCTGCAATTGAAGCTATGAACTTCTTTTTTGACCAGGGCATCCAGGTACCAGAGCAGATTTCTGTTACCGGATACGATGACAGTATCTATGCACAGATGGTCCGCCCCAAGCTGACAACTGTTCATCAGGACGTCAGCGAGAAGGCACACCTGGCATTTAGTCGTCTGCTGCGTATGGTTTCCGGGGAAACCTTGAAGGAAATGAATGTGAAAAGTCCGGTGCATCTGGTGAAGAGAGATTCTGTGAAAGAATGATAAAATAAATAGAAAATGGGAATATTGTTATAGAAAAAGTGGTTTGATGAGCGGGAACACTACGAAATTGTGGGTGAATGCGTATGAATCAGACCGCTTTTTGCTATTTAATACAGTCAGACTTTTCAAGACGGACGCATTAGAACAAGTAGTATTCCACGCAGGTCGGCGCAACGTTCCGGCAAGCTAATGACTAACTGCGACTAGGACGCTCGGGAGAGCCCTCTCGCCCAAGTCTTAGTAAGTCATGGATCTCGCCTACACTAAGAACGCGCCTGAAATGACCTGCTAAGGAATACTACTTGTCCTAATGCTGTGTGTTGGCAAAAACTGCTTGACTTTACGCAAGACAGTGGTGATTAATGTAACGTATGAGATTGCGGATAGGCCTTTGGGGTGCAAAACATTTAGTCAAATAGCAGATAATGCTATAGCTAAAATTACATTTAAATGGTAAAGTATTCAACTAAGCAAAGTATTAACTGCAATAAAACTTTATAAATTGGAACATCACATTTCACTTTAAATTATTATTATGTAGTTTTTAATTTTCTTAGCTATTGCAATATTTAAAATGTTTAAGCTATTTATAACTGCAGTTTAGTCATACGATACACATTCAACACCTACCGTCTGCAATTTCATGTGTAGCACTGTCAGTTCCCAGCGGTTTTGCAAGGTATATTCCTTAGCAGACCATTTCAG
>CAKRMK010000052.1 GCA_934364795.1 uncultured Blautia sp. | reverse complement strand
TTATATCCTGTCTGCATATCTCTGTCAAGGTGTTTTTCTGCAATTTTTCCTTATTTTTTCAAGGTTTTTACAATTTACCGCAGTAAACTAAAAAAGGTATTACTTCTTATTTAATAGTACAACGAGAAACAAAAATATTATGTTACTGGAAGCAGAGTAAGCAGCACAATAATCTGCAAGGAAACATAACTTTACATTGCACATACCATTATGCATTATTATAATGATATCAGGGTCAAAAGGTCAAAAAGCCGTTCATGCTTGCATGATAAGGCTTTTGAACCCCTTACCCGCCGAACATGAGGAAGTTAAATCAGCAGATTCCGAATGTTCGAGAATTGCGGGAGCTGCTTTGCAGCGGAGTTATTCGTGAATATCAAGTCAGGGATAAAATACATTTTGACCCTAACCTCATATAAAAAATTGTAAGAACTTCTTTGCTGCAGTACAATTCGCAGATATCAAACAGCTTACAATACAGTTCATTTGACTGAAAGGATAATATTTATGAAAAATAAAAAAAACAAACCTGTTTCTTCTTATCTTTTGATGCTTCTTGGTATAATAGCAGTCCTTGCCTGTGGGATTATCCTATATCTTTCCTATGACCGCAATAATAGGGAGGAAGCACAGGGATTTTTTGGCTCCAATACCGAAGCACTTGAAAAAGAGGGATTTACTTCTGATGTCTCTTATGCATCTGACTCTGACGAAGATTCCCAGCTTTTTTATGGTCCTTCTTTTGATGAATCTTATAACAGTGATTCTTCTAATTCCAATAATTCTGAATCTGATAATTCAGCATCTAATGATTCTGACGCCACAGATACCCGTGAAAGCGCCGGTCCTATGCCATCAGATTCTTCAAAAGCATCTGATCCCGGCGAATCTTCTGAAACAGAGGCAAATAGTCAGGGAACTATTTCGCCCTCTCATGGAAGTTCTGCTTTTGCAAATAATTCAGACGAAACTTTACGTACCCTTCTTTCCCAGATCAAAGGCCAGCTTCCTGTTTCCAACGGTTCCTGGAGTGTCTATGTCTGCGATCTTTCTACCGGTACACAGGGCACCATTAACGAAAGCCAGATGCAGGCTGCAAGTCTGATCAAGCTTTATATTATGGGTGCTGTTTACGAAAATTACGAAACCTTAAGCCAGCAATATGGTGCTGACACATTAAACACAAATTTAAGTTCCATGATCACTGTCAGCGATAATGATGCCGCCAATACCCTGGTATCATTTCTGGGAAACGGTGATTCCAGCACAGGGATGTCCAGGATTAATACCTTTTGTCAGGAACATGGGTACACCAGTACATCTATGGGCAGGTTACTTTTGGCCAGTAAAGAGTATGGAGATAATTACACTTCTGTAGCAGACTGTGGGAAATTTTTGAAAGAAATTTATGAGATTTGTAACGGCACATCCCAAAGTTCAGGGCTTTCTCATGCCGAAGATATGTATGCTCTGCTGAAACAGCAACAACGTACCAACAAAATTCCGGCAGCGCTTCCTGCCGGCGTACAGGTTGCAAATAAAACAGGGGAACTTTCTGATGTAGAAAATGATGCGGGAATTCTTTATAATACTGCTCTTGGAAATGATCTGGTCATATGCTTTATGTCAGAAACTCTTAACGATACTCAAGCTGCACAAAATACAATTGCACAGCTTAGCAGTATCATTTATTCTTCCTACAACGAATAAAAAACAGGCAGTCAGTACGTTTGGAGCCTGTTTGAAAAAGCTCATTCTCCTGCCGGTGATTCCTCATAAGATTTTTCCCAGATTTCTGAAAATACCGCCAACGGGCAGTCTGTAAGAAGACACATTAACAGAAAGCATTCGTAAGGATTCACAATATAGATCTCACTCATGCCACATTTCTTAAGGATTGCCTGTGCTTCTTCTATAAAATGACGGTAACGCTCATATGGATCTTCGTCCTCCATTTCCTGGGAAACAATAAAAAACTCCAATGTCAGAAGATCAAAGCGTTCTACCGGGAATTTATGATTCAGAATATTGGTAATTCTCTGTCTGCTGAACCGCTTCTGACTAAAGTGCTTAGCCAGAATGGAAGCGGACATTTTTTTCAGATTTCCCATCTGGTTGATAGGAATTCCATTACAAATCACCTTTTCCAGATCAGAAGGTGTAATATTCTTGGAAAGCCAGATTTTCTCCCGCCCTTTTTCTTCTTCATCCTTTTGATACATTGCAGCGATAATCTCTTTTGCCCGCTGTAAAAGGCGGCAGAACTCCTGAAACGCCTGGCTTTTTTCATTCATTGGATCATCCCAGCCAGCTTTCAGACATGCAAGATATTTAAAAAGTTTTTCCTGTGTATCTATCGCCAGCTTTCCACTTAAAACATCTGCCACAGCGCTTTTATTTTCTGCCGGTTTTAATGTTTTATAGTATTCTTTAAATTCTTCTGCTTTACTGTAAGGGAGCTGTTTACTATAACAGTACCAGTAAATCACTTCCTCCGGATTATGGAAATCAAAATCCTGTTCCTTTAATACTCTGGTCAAAAAATCAGACACATCCTCAGCTGACATACGAAGCCCAAATCCAAGCAAAAATACTGTTTCACGCTTCACGGATGCCTGGGTAAGCCAGTTATTTACCAGTGCCGGAAGCTTCGTAGATGTGGGATTCATAGATTTCGGCGTATATGTCTCCTTAAAGGAATCTACCGCAATGTCTCTGTAAACTTCCTGGGGTACTTCTGCAAAAGGCTCTTCAAGTCCGGCTCTCTCATATATATATCGCTTCAGATGATCTCCAAAAGAAACAAGCTCCAGTTCCTTATACAGATAATGAAAGATCACCTCTGCATCTTCCTCTTCAAACCCTTCCAGACTTACTACCTGGCGGAACTTCTGTGCTGCTCTTCTGGTAAATTCGAAATCCTTCACAGAATCAAAGGCTACTGTCTGTTCGAAATCCAGATCCTGCATACGATTTTTCATAATCTATCACCTTCATTTTCTTTTTTATTCTGTAAAAACCAGGAACGTAAAGGATGTGTATCCTGTTCTATCTCGCATAAAATGATTGTAGCATTGTCTCTTGCCCCTTTTTCCAGTACTCTTTCCAGCAATGCCCCGGCTGCTGCCTCCACAGAAGAATTCCTTTCCATAATTTCCATGATTTCCGCTTCTGCCAGCATATCTGTCACTCCGTCTGAACACAGCAAAAAACGACTTCCCGCTTCATATTCCACAGTTTTCACAGCTGGCTCAAGCTTCATTTCTTCTTCCTCAATTCCTAGGAATTGTGTTAGCGGTGCCTTACCAAACCTGTATGTCCCAAGGACATGATCCCGGGAAATCTGTTGGATTCCTTCTTTGTTAATCAGATAAATTCTGCTGTCTCCAAGATTACAGATATAAATATTTTTCCTTCCAAAAACCGTCAGAGCCACAGTCGTTCCCATGGATGCAATCCGGTTCTCTCTACTGTATCTGCAAACAGCCTCATTCATCACCTGGCAGGCTTCCTGGAGAAAAAGCTCCGGACTCTTTTTCAGGCTCTTTTTGTGAGAATTATAATATTTTCCAAACTCTGCGGATGCAAGATAAGCCGCCATCTCTCCCTGGCTTTCACCGCCCATTCCGTCAAAAACTGCCATAACCGGCACATTTTCCCGCATCTTCATCCCTGTATGGATTTCTTTTAGGCCCTGATTTTCAGCCGGAAGACTTTCTCCGCAGCACCAGAAATTATCTTCATTATTTGTACGCACTTTCCCTGCATGGCAGGCATAGGCATAGTTGATATGATATGTCATTCCAATCCTCTTTGTTTACTCATCCAGCTGTTCCAAAGCATTTTTCCAGTATTTCTCGCCATGTTTGGTATACTCTGTACTGTCATTTTCCTTATCGTGAACAACCCCATCTGTATCAATCCATCGGATCAGTTTTCCACGATTGTCATAATAATACAGTTCTTTCTTATTGCCAGACCATATATATGCAAAGAAAAGCCGTTCATCCCAGTAATAATATTCCTCATAAACTCCGTCTTCAGAGCTTTCCGGATAAATCAGTGCTTTCACAAGCTTGCCATTATTGTCATAATAGCGAAGACGATCTCCTTCTTTCCCAACTTCTTTACAATCGGATAATTCTTCTACAATGGTATTTGCCTGCTCCTTGACAGTCTGAATGGCTGTGGAAAAATCATCAATCTGGGCTGTACTGTTATCATTAGCCTCCAGTACCTCCATTACGCTCTCATTATTCTGTGCCTTCTTATCCTCATCGTGAATAAGCTTCATATAAACACCCATAATGATACACGCAGCCAATGCTACCACTGTAAGAGACACTGTCCATGGAGATATCTGTCTTTGTGGAGGCTGCTGCTTTCCTGGAGTTTTTTCGCTTTTTTTCTTTCTTTGTGGATACCTGGCAGAATTCTGGGAAACCTTCGAAGGCTTTCCTTTCTGCATTTCTTCCTCGCGAATCACATTCTCCGTCTGCGGATCAGAAGCTACATAAGTCTTTTCCTGTTCTTCAGGCTGTGTTTCCTCCCTGTGATACCTTCGCTGGTCCTTCTCAAGTGTACCGGCATCTGCCAGTTCCCACTGTGATTTCTCCCATTCTTTCTCTGCACTTACAGGAGCCAGCCGCAGACTCTCCAGGTCACGCAGCATATCCTCCGGTCTCTGGTAACGTCTGGCTGGCTCATAAGAACATGCTTTTAATATAATATGAGAAAAAGCAGCACTGGCCTTAGATGGAGCCGGTATCTTCTCTCCTGCCATTCTTTTTGCCAGAGCATTTTCCTTATCTCTGTATGTGATCAGCTGCTTATCAAGGGATAAGAAAGGCAGCCTGTTCTGATTCATCAATTTATATAAAACAAGTCCAAGTGAATAAATATCCACACTGCTGTCATATTTCTCACCTTTATAAATTTCCGGAGCCATGTAGGAATATGTACCTTTCTTGGACATGCTCCCCACGGTATATGCCTGTTCCCGGGCAATTCCAAAATCACCCAGTTTAAAATCACCAAATCTGGACACAAATATATTCTCCGGCTTCACATCGCGATGAATAATATTCAGTTTCCTACAGTAAATCAGTGCCATACTTAAATCACAGCCAAGCTTTATTACTTCTTTTTCTGTAAGCTCCTTGCCTGTGCAATAATCCATAAAGCTGGTCAGATATTCCATTCTTATGGAAATATCCCAACCAATTTCATCAAGATATTCTACAATTTTAAAATCTTCAAAGGAGACTACATGGGAATTTCCGCAAAAATGTTCCATAGTATAGATTTCCTGAACACAGTCTTCCACCAGGTTTCGGAAATATTCTCTGGTAGACTGCTCGTTGTCCATCTCTGCTCTTACGCTGTCAAGTTCTCCTTTACTTCCGGGAATGGAAATGATCTTAATTGCGGAATAAAAAGAACGGCCGCGTTCTGTCCGCTTCGCCTTATATACCTTGCCGAAAGAACCTTCGCCTATTTTCTCCACAAGCTTCCACTCCGGCCATACAGAAACCGGAACCTCTTTATCCATGCACGATTCCCTCCTTTCTCTATAGCATGTTTAAAAAAGTCTTTCCGCAAAGTGGAACGTACAGATTGCGGAAATGATTCTTCAAACAGTTTTTAACACATTATACTAGAATCTTACCACAAATGATAGTCTCCTCTGTATTTTCCCCTATCCATATATTTCCATTTTATGATAGCAAAGCGTGCCCCGAAAAGCTTTCTGCAAACACTCAAGAAAAATTTGTAACAGAGCTTTCCTCTATTTCACATAAATTTACAAGAATCTGCGCTACCTGCCTGATTTCCGGTATGCTGGCATATTCATTGCAGCTGTGCACCTGATTCATGGATGTTGCAATTACCAGTCCCTGAATTCCATGCTGTGCAAAAACATTATTATCACTTCCACCGAATGTCTTTTCGAATTCTGCTTTTAAACCAGCTTTTTCCACTGCTTTTTTGTAATTTGCAGCAGTTTTTCCACCAAGCTCTGTCTCGTATGCAATAATATTCAGTTTTTCTTCCCATTCAAGCTTTGCACCTGCGCTTTTTGCCTCTTCCAGAAATACATTATGGTATTCCTTTAGAATTTTCATTGCTTTTTCATGATTCAGGCTTCGTATCTCACCTTTGACCAGACAGCTTTCCGGAACAATATTGGTTCCTGCGCCGCCTGTAAATATCCCTATATTTGCAGTAGTATTTTCATCAATTCTGCCCTGTGGAAGCCTAGCAATTGCTTTTGCCGCTGCCTGGATGCTGTTAATTCCCTTCTCTGGATAAAATCCGGCATGTGCTGCTTTTCCCTGTACAGATGCTACAAACGAAATTAAAGTTGGAGCCGCATAAGCTGCTGCCCCGATTTTTCCGCTAAGATCAAGGGCGTAAGCTTCTTTGGACCGGATTTTGCTGTAATCAAACGCATTTGCACCCTTACAATACAATTCTTCTCCTGTAGTGATAAGAACTTCCACAGTTCTGTGAGGAATCTTTTTTTCCTTCAGATAACGCAGTGCTTCATAAATTGCGGTGACGCCAGCCAGATCATCTGCTCCAAGTACGGTAGTTCCATCACTTGTCACAGTTCCATCTGGATGGAAAACTGCTTTTTTATTACATGCAGGCTCTACTGTGTCCATATGTACTCCCAGAAGAAGCGGTTCACTTCCTGATACGCCCTCCACCCTTGCAAACAAATTTCCTGCATTTGATCCTGTTATTTCCTGTGTCTGGTCTTCTTCCAAGAAAACACCGATTTCACCAAATAATTTTTTTAGATAATCTGCCATCTTGCGTTCTTTCAAAGACGGAGAATCAATAGACACCAGTTTTCCAAATATTTCTGCTATTTTTTTATCTTCTCTCATGAGTCATCCTCCTGACAATTTTTTCTGTTATTCCAGGAATTATCCTGCTTTGTGGGATTCCCTGCCTGCAGGATTCTCCGCCTGCGGCGGGTCACCTCGAGCAACATCTTCCATTCCACCGCTTCTGGATTCTGCCCGGTAGGGCTTTTTGTGTAACAGGGAATTTAGGCGGAATCTCCTGTTACACAAAAAATCCTGCCCTCACATAGCATAAACGATTGTGCTACGCAAAGACAGGTACTACGAACTCCAGTCGTTCTGCTTGCCTTATTATATCATATATTCCGGCTGTGCCATAATGTTCATTTTGCGGAAAAATTCCTGGGTTCGTGGATTCTTGGGATGGTCAAATACTTCTTTTGGAGTGCCATCCTCTACCACATGTCCTTTATCCAGGAAAATCACTCGATTTGACACATGGCGGATAAAATTCATTTCATGGGATACCAGAAGCATTGTATATCCCTGTGCGGCTACTTTGCGGATTACATCCAGCACTTCCCCTACCAGCTCCGGATCAAGTGCAGATGTTGGCTCATCCAGAAGCAATATCTGAGGTTTCATTGCAAGTGCTCTCGCAAGTGCTACTCTTTGCTGCTGCCCGCCAGAAAGATGCTTGGGATAATGGTTCGCCCATGGTGCCATTCCAACCAGCTTCAGCTGCTCTGTAGCAATTTCTCTTGCCTGGTCTTTTGGCAGCTTCTTCACCACAATAAGGCCTTCCATTACATTCTCAAGGGCTGTTTTTTTCTCAAAAAGATTGAAGCGCTGAAATACCATTCCAGTATTCTGACGCAGATACAAAAGATCTTTTGGCTTTTTTTCTGCCAGATCAATGGTCTTGTCGCCAATTGTCACAGTTCCTTTTTCCGGAGTTTCCAGACGGTTTACACATCTCAGAAGCGTGGATTTTCCAGTTCCGGAAGGACCTATGATTCCAACTACATCTCCTTTTTTAATATCCAGACTAATATCATCCAGTACAACATTATCATTAAATTTTTTTGATAAATGGTTAATTTTTATCATTGGTATTTTCCTCCTGGACAATATTTACCAGCTCTACCTGATCTGGAATACGGATTTTATTTTCAATAATACGAATTAACTGCTCAATAATCAGTGTGATCACCCAATAAATAATTGCCAGGGACACATATACTTCAAAATAACGATAGGTTTTTCCGGCGATGATCTGTCCCTGTGCAGTAATTTCTACCACTGCACAGGTAAATGCAAGGGAAGTACCTTTGATAATACTGATCAGGGAATTTCCCAAAGTTGGAAGTGCAACTTCAATAGCCTCTGGAAGAATAATTCTGCGAAGTGCCTGTGGATATGTCATTCCAAGGGCATGTGCAGCTTCAATCTGCCCGTTGTCTACAGACTGAAGTGCAGACCTTATGATTTCTGCCATAAATCCAGCCTGATTCAGTCCCAAAGCTACCATAGCATATGCAAAGCCTGGTATTTTTGCTACTGCAAGATCAGTTCCAAATTTCTGATTGATAGCCTGGAAGAACATTGGAATTCCAAAGAAAGCCACATACAACTGAACAATTACCGGAGTTCCTCGAAGGAGAGAAATCAAAAGATTGGTAATCTGTGTAAGCACTTTTATTTTCCGCATTTTTATAATTGCCATTAAAAGTCCCAGAAGAAGGCCAAGGAGCATAGAAAGTAATGCCAGCTCCAGGGTAATCGGTAATTTTTCCAGCAATTCCGGAATGGATGTAAATACCAGTGATACGTCAAATAATTTTCCCATGATTTTTCTCCTACAAGTTATAATTACAGATATTTCTCTACCAGTACACAGGTAAATCCCAAATTGACTGGGTTTTTTGTTTTTACTGAATTTTCAGTTTTTTCCGTCTTTTCTGTCTTATGATGTCTTTCATATATGGACAGATCTGCATCTGGGTTTAACTGATAGCCCAGCTTTTCATAGAAACCTGCAGCTCGGTCCTGGCTGCTGATCACTATGTGATTAATGCCGTACTCCTTTAACCAGTTTTCGGCTTCCTGAATTAAAATTCTGCCGTAACCGCCTTTTTGTTTTTCCCTCACTACGCAGACACGTTCGATCTTGCCGGTCTTTTCGTCAGGAAAAGCGATTCGGCAGCCTGCCACTGGCTTATGGTTTTCCACCAGAAGCACAGCCTGCAGGTCTTCCTCTTTTTCATCATGTGAAAATTCCAGTTCGATTGGAATATTCTGTCCCATGCAAAAGGCATCTGTCCTCACATAATCATACGCTTTGTATTTCCAGGCCTCTGCCCCTTTTTCGATCCGATAAATCTCCACCATGACTTTTCTCCTTTAATTAATTGTTTCCTCGAAATATTTTTCATCCGGGCTGGTATCTACTCCAAGATATTTCTCTGTAATTTCTGCCAGTGTTCCATCTTCTTTCATTTCTTTGAGGACTGCATCTACATCCTCACGAAGAGCTGCACCCTTTTCATTTTTTCCAAAAAGGAAGTAGGTGTTGTTTTGTGGGAAAAGAAAATCTTCTGTTTCTTCATCAATAGGATTGGCTACAAGCTGTCCCTCAAGTCCAAAGCTTGGAAGAAGATTGTCAATAAGCGGGCCATCATCAATTGCCACATCTGTTGTTCCATCTACAATGTGCTGGTAACGGACCTGGAAGTTTGTGTTGTCATACATAATCTCAATCTGATGATCTGGATTTTCCTCGTTCCAGGTTTCCAGTGCATTCGCAGTAAGGCTTCCGGCTGTCAGCTCAATTTTGTATCCTCTGTCTGCCAGATCCTCAAGAGAGGTAAGCGGCTCATCATCCACTCTCTGGATATACTCATTAAAGCTTGTTTTGTATGGGAAAGAGAAATAATAGGATTCTGCTCTCTCGTCTGTATATCCATAATTGTTAATTGCAATATCATACTGGCCACTGATCACACCCTGAAGTGCATCCGCTGTATCAATCTGAAGTTCATATTGGGGAAGACGGTTAAAAACCTCTTCTACAATATCAATATCCACACCGGTAAGCTCGTTGTCGTCTCCTACATAAAAGTATGGTGCCAGAGAACCGCTTGTTACTCCTTTAACTACCGTTACGTCAGAATCAGCAAATACGCTGACTGCGCCGCCTGTAAGGCTGGCTGCTGTAAGTCCTGCCAGTAAAACTGCTGTATATTTATTAAATTTTTTCATAATTTTATCCTCACTTTTCTGCAATAATAAATGACCCCATCCAGATTTCAACATCATTTTATTTGATTATAAAAGTCCCTTAAGTGGATTAATGGATGCATCCACAGATAAAGTTCCGTTTTTCGGGTTTCTATCCTCCCATTTCGGGCTGTTCCAGATGGTTTTGGAAATCGGTCCTGCATAATCCTCATATGTCTCGCCTTCCGGATGACGAAGAAAGACCTCATCTGGTGTTTTGCTTAATTTTCTTCTTTCGCCATCGTCTGCCCATAATTTTTCGAAATCTACTTTTGAAAGGATTCTGTCATTATATCCTCTGAAAAGAACCTCTCCCAGCTTCTTTTTAGGTCCATCCAGTGCCAGTACCTGTGGATCGCTGCCATGACGGAAAGCAGGAATTGCATAAAGCTCACGTAAGTAACCCCAGATATTTTTGTAATCGCGGATTGGCTTTTTCACTGGGCCGATATTGTGGTAATAGCTTACATCCCAGCGTACCAGGGTAACATAAGCGCGGACATCGCTGTCTGTAATGTAATCTCCGAAGAGGAAACGGTTTGTTTCCAGTCTTTTGTCCAGTTTTTCAAGTGATTCATAAAAATCTTCATATGCTTCATCATACGCCTCCGGTGACTGGCAAAATGCCATACGATAATGTCCATTGTTTACATGTGGGAACAGCCAGTCGTTAAACTCATCAATCTCTTTACGGAATTTCTTCGGGTACAGATCTGGCGCGTCCTTTGGCTGAAAAGGACGGAACTGAACCTCAATGTAATTGGTAAGACGGTGATAGTCGTTGTTTACTGCTTTCTTTTCTTTAATATCTACCAAAGTAGGAGTTGTTGCCCGGCCTTTAAAATCCGGATTGGCTCTCTTATAAAACTCACTTAAAAAATAAGCTCCTGTTTTGGGATCTTTAAATCCAGGCTGATCACCAAAAGCATGTCCGTACCGGTTTGTCTCACCGGAGTGTGTTACTCTTGTGTCTGAAATTACATCCTGCAGTCCCAGAAGATCTCTTACAATAATCGGTCTGTTTGACCAGTTACATCCTGTGGCCCAGTAGATTCCGAAACGGTTTGCTTCCGCTTTCAGATCTCCTTCTTCATCACCAAATGGCTGGATAAAAGCATTTGGCTGTCTGATAAAGGCTCCTCTTTCATCAATTTCCACTAAAGTTTCATTTGGTCTTGGATCTACTCCAACCTCTTTTGCAAACTGTTCTGCAAGCTCATCTGTATATTTTACTTCTTCTTTAACTTCCTCAACTGCTGAAAAACTGCATCCGCATCCACTCATTTTATTTTCCTCCAAATATTCTATAATAAAAAGGTACAAAAATAGCAGGTTCATATCCGAATACCTGCTTCAAAAACGTTCTCATCCTTTATGGTATTTACGCATATGTATATAAAACAGATTTTATTTTTTCTTTCTCATCATGAAGCCGCAACAACAGCAACAACACATGACCTCTTTCTCCATGTTCATGTTGCAACACATCTTGGTTGTTTTAACTGATACTGTCATCTTGGTTTCCCCTTTCATAGTAAGTTGATATGTTTTATATGTTTCCTTTGATGTTGCTTATTATAAAACAGAATTTCTGCAGATGCAACCTCTAAATGCCAATTTGGGAATCGCAGTTTCATAGAGCCAGTTATAGGTTAATGCTATAGCTAAAGTATGAAAAAAGCCCCCGGAGCAACATTTCTGTCACCCCAGGGGCATGTAAATTACATCTTTATTTATTATTCTTCACTGTCATCAGCGGAATCTTCATCTTCGAATGTATCGTCAGAATCTTCTGGGAGCTCATCAGCTTCCAGTCCTTCAGAGTCCTCTGCTACATCCAGCAGATCCTGGTCGTCATCCATCTCATCAAAATCAATTTCCTCCGCCTCTTCTGGCATACCAGTGTCAAGCTCTACATCGCTGTAGCACTTCATACCTGTACCAGCCGGGATCAGTTTACCAATGATAACGTTCTCTTTCAGACCGATCAGGTGGTCAACCTTACCCTTGATAGCAGCCTCTGTCAGAACCTTGGTTGTTTCCTGGAAGGAAGCAGCTGACAGGAAGGAATCTGTAGCAAGAGATGCCTTAGTGATACCAAGCATTCCCTGTTTTCCAACTGCAGGACGTAATCCTTCAGCCTCCAGCTTCTCATTTACTTCCTCATATTCAAGGAAGTCAACAAGTGTTCCTGGAAGGAATTCGGAATCTCCGTTATCCTCGATACGGATCTTCTTCAGCATCTGGTGTACGATAACCTCGATATGCTTATCATTGATCTCAACACCCTGAAGACGGTACACACGCTGAACCTCACGAAGCATGTAATCCTGAACAGCACGAACACCCTTGATTCTAAGGATATCATGTGGGTTTACACTACCTTCTGTAAGCTCATCACCGGCTTCCATAACCTGTCCATCCATAATCTTAATACGGGAACCGTATGGGATCAGATAGGTCTTGGACTCTCCAGACTCCGGATCTGTTACAATGATCTCTCTCTTCTTCTTGGTGTCGTTGATTGTAGCAACACCTTTAATTTCAGTGATAACAGCAAGTCCTTTCGGCTTTCTTGCCTCGAAAAGCTCCTCGACACGAGGAAGACCCTGTGTGATATCTCCACCGGCAACACCACCAGTATGGAAAGTACGCATAGTCAGCTGTGTACCAGGCTCACCGATAGACTGTGCAGCAATGATACCAATGGATTCACCAACCTGTACCGGCTCACCAGTAGCCATGTTGGCACCATAGCACTTCGCACACACTCCGACCTTACATTTACAGCTAAGGATAGTACGGATCTTAACCTGCTCTACATGTCCTCCTGTAATGTTGTCCACGCCCTCTTTCATAATACGTGCAGCACGCTTCGGAGTGATCATGTGATTTGCTTTTACAAGAACTTCGCCGTCTTTATTCTTAATGGTCTCGCAGGAGAAACGGCCTGTGATACGATCCTGAAGGCTCTCAATCTCCTCTTTGCCATCCATAAAGCCTTTTACATACATACCGGAAATTTCAGCTCTGTTTTCACAGCAGTCCATTTCACGTACGATCAGGTCCTGAGATACGTCAACCAGACGTCTTGTCAGGTAACCGGAATCGGCTGTACGAAGAGCTGTATCGGAAAGTCCTTTACGAGCTCCATGAGCGGACATGAAGTATTCCAGTACGTCCAGACCTTCACGGAAGTTTGACTTGATAGGAAGCTCGATTGTATGTCCGGTTGTATCGGCCATCAATCCACGCATACCAGCAAGCTGTTTGATCTGCTTATCAGATCCACGGGCACCGGAGTCAGCCATCATGAAGATGTTGTTGTACTTATCAAGTCCGGAAAGAAGTGCATGAGTAAGCTCATCGTCAGTCTTCTTCCAGGTATCAACAACCTCTTTGTAACGCTCTTCTTCGGTAATAAGACCACGTTTGTAGTTCTTTGTGATCTTGTCTACAGTATCCTGAGCTTCTTTGATCATCTGTGGCTTCTGCGGCGGCACAGTCATATCAGAAATAGATACGGTCATAGCAGCTCTTGTAGAATATTTGTAACCCATAGCTTTGATAGCATCCAGAACTTCTGCAGTCTTGGTTGCTCCATGAGTATTAATAACTTTTTCAAGGATCTGTTTCAGCTGTTTCTTACCAACCAGGAAGTCAACCTCAAGAAGAAGTTCATTTCCAGGAATGCTTCTGTCAACAAATCCAAGATCCTGTGGAAGGATCTCATTGAACAGGAAACGTCCCAGTGTAGACTGTACATTACCTGTGAAAGTGCTTCCATCTGGCATTACTTTGCTGCAACGTACCAAAATCTTGGACTGCAGGGTAATTACCTGGTTCTCATATGCCAGAATTGCCTCATTTACACTCTTGAAGAACTTGCCTTCACCCTTGTTTCCAGGTCTTTCCTGAGTCAGGTAGTAGATACCAAGGACCATATCCTGTGAAGGAACGGCTACAGGACCACCATCGGAAGGTTTCAGCAGGTTGTTCGGAGACAGAAGCAGGAAACGGCACTCTGCCTGTGCTTCCTGGGAAAGTGGAAGATGGACAGCCATCTGGTCACCATCGAAGTCAGCATTGAAAGCAGTACAAACAAGTGGATGAAGCTTGATAGCCTTACCTTCTACAAGGATTGGCTCGAACGCCTGGATACCCAGACGATGCAGTGTAGGTGCACGGTTCAGCATAAC
>CAKRMK010000051.1 GCA_934364795.1 uncultured Blautia sp. | reverse complement strand
ACTTACAGTTGTTGTAAGGATTCAGGATATAAGTGGCGGCTCAAGGGGGACGAGCATATATTTTTTAAGAGCATCAGCTTTCATTTTTGAAAGAAACTCTCCAAGCTTTACATCAAATTTTTCTAATTCCTGTGCATAACCTTCCGTATTGCGGCGATGGCCCCACAGTGCATCAAAATCGACCAGGTTCGTAAATACCAGACCCGTAAAGTCCTTATCCAATAAAGAAATTGTCTGTTCCATACCATGTACACTGCTGACAGACTTATAGCTCTCCGTTATTCCTTCTCCATCGAAAATGTCTTTTATCTTTCCAACACTAATAACATCGTAATCTGCAGATTTTAATGCGTCCAGTGCTGTTTTTCCACTTGGTTTTAAGGCATAATCATGCCGGTTAGATGTTCTTTTAAATTCTCCGCGTTTCTTTCCAACATAAGGTCTGGCAATCACGCGTCCAACTTTCCATTCATCTTTCATTGTAATTTCACGTGCGATTTCACAGCAGCGATATAATTCTTCCAGCCCAAATGTCTCTTCATTTCCACAGATTTGAAGTACGGAATCTGCTGAAGTATAGACGATCATATGTCCTGTTGCAATTTCCTCTTCCGCAAGTTCATCAAGAATTTCTGTTCCACTTGCGCTCTTATTTCCAATAATGACCCTTCCGGTTCTTTTTGACAATTCATCAATCAGTTCCTTTGGAAAGCCAGTTTCCGTGAATGTCTGAAAAGGTTTCGTAATATGAAGCCCCATCATTTCCCAGTGGCCGGTCATGGTATCTTTTCCAATACTGGCTTCAAGCAGTCTGGCCTGATATCCCTGGATATCACCAGTATAATTTACATGCGTGAGTTTATGCAGCCTTCCCAATCCCAGTTTCGCAAGGTTCGGAATTTTTAATTCAGAAACATTTTCATCAATATGTCCGCATGTATCGCAGCCTTCATCATCATATTCAGCTGCATTCGGCATTGCTCCAATTCCAAAGGAGTCTATTACAATTGTAAAAATCCTTTTATATTTTTTCATTCTGATCCTTTCTGCACCATTACAGGCAAGTTTCCAATGCGACTTTCATCATATCTGTAAATGCTGTTTGACGTTCCTCTGCAGTTGCTTTTTGACCCAGTGGGAATGAATCGGATATAGTTAAAAGGCAAGCAGCCTTTTTTCCTAATACATTCGCATTATGGAACAATGCGAAGCTTTCCATATCGACACATGCGCACTGGTGTTTTCTATTGATTTCTTTATAGTCATCAACATTCTTTTCACAATAGAACACATCGCTTGAATGAATTCTGGCAAGTGTTACTGGAATCTTCAGTTCTTCTGCCACTTTCATAATTTTATTATTCAGCTCTTGATTCGGTAAAACGATGTCCTTATCATATCCATTTTGTGTCCGTGCAAATGTAGACTCACTCCAAACGCTGTCTGCAAGTACAACATCTTTTAATGCAAGGTTGGCAACATAGGCTCCAGCAGAACCAATGCGGATAATCTGATCCACGTCATACATAGAAAATAACTCATAGGAATAAATCCCCATTGAGCCCATTCCCATTCCACTTGCCATAACGGTGACTCTTTCCCCCTTATAAGTTCCCGTATATGCATAAATATTTCTGACTGAATTTACCAATTCTGGATTTTCCAGAAAAGTTTCAGCAATAAATTTCGCACGTAATGGATCTCCTGGCATTAAAACTTTTTTTGCAATCTGGCTTTTCTCAGCCTGGTTATGTGGTGTTGGCATAATTTCCTTCTCCTTTAGCTCTTGATTTTTATATGATTATAAAATATTATATAAATCAAAATTAAAAAAGGCCATTTGGCACTTTTAGCCAAATAGATTTTGGAGTGATCATCAGTATGAAAAATACAGATTTGCAAACACTTTCATCCAGCGAACAGGCATTTGTAAAACAATTTCTTGGAAATGCCCCGCAGACTTTATTGTCAGCGGCTATAATACAAAACCATCCTAAAAACCATAAACTGATCCGAGCTAACGATGCCTGCTCTTATGTTTATATTTTATTAAAAGGAAAATTACAGGCAATAGAAGAACGGTTATCTTATGAGCCCTACCACTTTATGGAGATTGCTGCCATCAACATTGTCGGAGATTATGAATTATTTACCCATGACATTTCCAGAATGGTTACACTCATCACAATGGAGCCCTCTCGTTTTATTCTGCTTCCAGCAAAAGACTATATTGAATGGATACGAGGTGATGCAGCAGCTCTTTTTCTTCGCACGCAAATGCTGATCAGGCACACTGTCCTGCAAAGTCAAAATGAACGCAAAATACATTTTTTGAGTAATCGGGATAAATTACTGCATTTTTTATACTTTCAATATAACCATTATGCGATTCCGGGTACTTTATTTCAGATTAAATACACACATGCTGAATTAGCTAATATGACGGGTTGCTCTGTTAGAACAATTAATAGATTAATAGAAAATTTTTGTAAAGAAGGCTTGATTTTTATTAAAAAGGGGAAAATTTATTTATCGGAAGAACAGATTCCCTCAATTAACAGGCTTATAAGTTCTCCCGGGGCTTAATATTGCCCCAGGAGCCCAAACATCTAACATGCACCAGATTCTCACACAAAAAGTTTGTAATAATATAGTATTCTCTCTATGAACAAACTCCTGTTCTTCAGCATTATATTCGCCTGATAAAAAGCAAAATCCGTTAATTCGTCCTTATGCTTTATCAACGTGAGCGCTTATTTTTTACCGTCTTTTCAGATAAATCTCGTTTATCTCGTATGCACTAAGAGTTCCTTCTTCATATTCCCTCTCGACTACTTTTTCTAATTCTTCAGAATTCATCTCCGATTTAATAAGCTCATTTACTCTTTCCTGATGTGGCAATCTGCTTTCTTCTTTAGTATTAAATTGTAATTCAGGTAAATTAATATTTCGCTTACTCTCCATTAACGACATGTTTTTGTCAATAAATGTTTCTATTTCTTGAATATCATCTCTAATCTTTTTGATAGGAATTATTTTTCTTAATTTTTCTACTTTTTCCCTTAAAGGTTTAAAAACATACTTTCCAATTTCATCCGGAGCCAGTCCCACTTGTTCATCCTTTTGGTTGATAAAATCTCTTTCCCATACATCAGCATACCCAATCCTTGCTAACGCAGTCAGATACATGTCTAAAAAAGTTTGATACGCTTTATGCCTATTCAGGTTACCGACA
This sequence comes from uncultured Blautia sp., assembly GCA_934364795.1. Classification (GTDB taxonomy): domain Bacteria; phylum Bacillota; class Clostridia; order Lachnospirales; family Lachnospiraceae; genus Blautia_A. Next base: position 11,393 of record CAKRMK010000051.1, on the reverse strand, counting down.
ATATTTAAACTGTTAAATTTCTTTATAATATGTAAATATATCTTACGATCTTCTATCTCACAATAATTCAAACATTCAATCACTTCAGGAGTAATAGCTTTTATTTGCTTATATGAAAAATAAAAATTTAAAAACTGGATCCACTGTTCCGAAGTTATGCCTGCAACCCGACTCGCTTGAAATAAAGATACCATACTAGGTACTCCTAGTTTAAAAATGGTATTATTATCGGCTTTTTCATCTTCTTTTAATTCACCATTATATATTCGTTTCCAAAACTCTTCAAATGCTTCCGTTTGTTTCTCGATTGGCTTTTCCAATACTTCTTTTTGTAATCGATCAATAATAATTTTTTGGTCTGTATATTCCGATTTGCCATTACATAATAGATTCCATACAATCCTATTTATTTGTTCATTTTCATTTTTAGCCTGTATATTTCTTACCGTCTCATTTACAAGAGCATTCAGTTCTTTTTTCACAGGAAACACATCACAACGGTATTGAAATAAACTAAGCATAATTACAGACTGATAATTTTCTTCACTTTCCCAAATATCACTAAAATCCACTTTATTTTTCTTGCAAAAAACAAGCCAATTATCTATTGTATCAGTCCTGTCATTATAAGCTAAGGTAAAAATATCTGATAGCTTTTTCCCAGGAATCAATTTATTATATACATCCTCAAAAAAATATTTTATTAAAAAGAATACTATTGTCGCACGCTTGTTATCTCTATATATTGCCGCATTATCTCTATCCTTCTCTATATAAATCATAATTTCTCTAAAAAAGTTTTCCATTTTTCGAATTGTAATTCCAGGAATTTCAAATGTAAAAGAAATATTACAATATTTCATCCCTAAAGAAGAAGGGGAATGTATCGGTAATTCAAGAAACTGAAAATCGTTACGCTTAATATATTTACATTTATTTAATTCATCTGTAAAAAGATAATCCAATATGCTAGAAAATGACACCTCTGTTAAATTCACTGTTGCTGGAATATATTTTTCTAAATATCTTCTATCAATTCCAATATGATTCAACAGATTATTTTCATCGTATTGATACATTACTTTTATTCTATTATTAGCAAGTTTTTCCGAAATTCCCAATACCTTTTTTATTATATCTATTTTCTCAACTCGATCTAAGTCTTCAAAAACAATCAGTAAAATATGATCTAACTTTTTTAAATCTTTGGAAAAACCAGTAAGCGCTTCTGAATATGTGATATCATCTCTTACAAACATCTCACCTAAGTTTCTAATCAATCCTTCTTGCTTTAAAATTTTTTTCAATTTGGGTGAATAAGCAGAAAATATTTTTTCTGATCTTAAAGCTTTTTCTATTTCATTTAATAAAACGGTCTGAATTTCATCTAAGTTACATGCCAACAGATCAATTTTTACAATCTTATAGTCAGTAACTCTCAAATGATCTACTACAAAAGATTTTCCACTTCCCCATGGACCATTAACTCCGACAATATCAAACCCCTTTAAATACTCTAGAATCCGCTCACGATCATAACGTCTTTCTCGAAACAGCTCCTTTTCTTCCTGTTTTTCCAGTTTTTTCTCATCCTTACTTTTTTGAATAAATAAAAATACTCCAAACATCACCAGAAGAAACGCATACCCACAATAAAATTTACCCTTACAATCCCATTGAGGCAAATATCCTTTACAATATTCTGTAGCAAAAAAAGCCCCGAAGTTACCCAAAAATACCCAATTAATCTTCTGATATAGTTCTATATTTTTTTTCAGGGAATATTTTTTAGTATACAATATTGCAATACACGCTATAATTCCTATGAAATATAATTCTGTGTTTATATCAATTGCATAGAAAGCCATTAAAGAGATTACAAAAGTTAAAAGTGCCGTTTCCAAATTGTCCTCCCTCAAATAATATAATATATGCGCCAAAAGCAAACTAAAATCATAGTATTGTCGCAGTAAGTATATTAGTTTAATTTATTTCCTACATAATGTTATCCCGCAACATTTATTTGTGAACTTCCAGAAATTTTACACCTAAACCTCACTCGTCTTCTATGGGAGCTTCAGTTTGCACTATCGCTGATAATGCTTTTTCTGCCGATATAATCGCTGTAATATCACTAATGTCTCCAATATCCAATTCTATATGATCAACATTTTCAGCTCCTGGCCTAAATACAAAACGTACTTCTTGTTGATAAATATAAGAATCTCTCTTCCAAAAGGCAATATTCCACATTCCAGCCCCCAAAGAAAACAACATATTTCCACCATCAATATTGGGATTATAATAATTAACAGAATTAAATTCTGCCTGGTAACCTGCATTTTTTGCTGCAATGTTTACTCTGCGAATAAATTCTTCACTATCCAATACAACCAATGCCGTATCACCAAAAGAGAGCATTTTTTCTTTTTGTTCATCCGTAAAACTAAATTTTTTTAAATCTGGATTTATCCCAAACATACAAAAAACAAAATCATTTGACTCTGAAGTTTTAAGCAGTTCGTCCTTTATTGGAACTATTTCTCCCATATCAGGGAAATAAATAGTTGCATCATTAATATGAACCATTCCTTCATATTTGTCTCCAACTTCACAATCACCAGTTTCTTCCTCTCTCTTACGGTAATATTCAAGAGTTTTTGCATAAATTTTTCCTGATTGCAAGCTCTTTATTTTATCTTTATCTTGAAATTTAATTAATGGCACTCCCTTTATTTGAAAATAAGATTTTCCTTCCATAACCATCCTCCCATTCTTTCAAATTGTACCAAATATCTCTGAATTATTTTATAATATCCAATATATTCCTAAATTTAATCTTTTCTCACTATATCGTATTGTACCATATTATTTTTATACTTACTCCATTACTCACACTTTGTTTGATCTTCCCCAATTATAAATTTAGACAGGTGTTCTTCTATTGTTTGATACTGAAACTTTCTAATCTTCTGTGTTTCTGATTCTCTAAGTTTTTTTACTGCATTGTATACTCTTTTTCTTTCTTCATTTTCATCAAAAAAAGCAGCTGGCCTACTCTCTAATGGATACACTAACCTAAGAACAGCTATAAATTTCTGTAAATTTTCTCCATTCGAATTATCAAGCTTTTCAATAAGCACATCTACATCTAACGCCTTAAGAAACGGAGACATTTTTTTTGTATAATCTTCCGGATTTTTCGGATGTTTTGCAGCAAAACAATAATTATATATTTTTTGTGCCCAGTTCTTTTCTTCCAGAAAAGAACTCAAATCATCTCCCGATTTTTTCTCCAGAGATTGATTATATATTTTTTGAAGTTTTCCGATATACTGTTTATATAATTGTTCAATTTTCTTTGATTCCCAGGACATTGTACCTATACAATCCAAAATTCCAGTGGCCTTCTTTTCTTCAATTCCTTCGCACATTGCTTCAATTAATCGATCTGTATATTTAATCTCGAATCCGGCCGCATGAATTTGCAAAAAAATTTGTAAAATTCTGTCGTAGGAGCCAATATCATATTTTCCATTTCGCGCGTTTGCTATTACGGCATCCATATTCTTCACTATAAAATCATCGCTATCTGCCTTATACCACTTATCTTGCAATAAATTAATAGAATCATTTTTGAGTGATTTTGTTCTGGTTTCCTCCACATCAAACTTCTTTAAAACTCTCTTTCCTTTTTCAACATCTAACCAGCTATACTTTATATAATCTTCTATGAATCGAATTCGGATTTTTCCACCATCTTCATAATATTCAGTTTTCAAATCAATTTTCAGTTTTCCCGCTTTAAATATAATACAGCTTTCCCAGCACGACAGAATAATTTTTTTGTAAATGAAATCTGCGTTTTCATAATTCTCATCAATTACCCCCTGAAACACTCCATCTATTTTTTGTAAGAAAAATTGGAAAGTACGAAAATTAATATGTTTCTCATTTTCCATATTTTCAGCTAAATAATTAATGTTTTTTTCAAGTTGCTTTGTTCTATTTGAATTATATGTAAAGTTTTTTTGAATTAAATTGCTCATAACTTTTTTGATATCTGGATTATAGTGAAATACAGTACCAATTATTTTTTCTCGAATACGCTCATATTCTGATTCCATACCAAACAATTTAGTGACACGATCTTTTGCCTCGTTTAAAGAAAGATTTTTTATTTTTTCATCTTCAGACGGATTTTTTTGCATGGATTTAAGATAATTTGCAAGTTGTCCGTTTCTAGTCTCTGCAAAATCAAGTGTTTCATCCTTCCCAATAACAGCACGAATCTGCATTGCTAGCGTCTGTGCATCTATCTTTTTTCTGAGTTCTTCTTGATTGGCAATTATAATGACTTTCATTCCAGCCTGTTCAACAAATCCATTAATATATCCGAGAATATCTTGTATGGAACAATCGCATCTTTCCAGATCATCAAATATCAGGACACAATTTTTCATTGGACAAATATGTTTAACGGTATTTTGAACTATGTTTTTAATTTTCTTTTCTTTTATATCAATATCGCCCAGTTTTCCCATAAAGGGAGATCCAATATCAATCATTGTTCCAATTACATTTTCAACCAGTTCTGAATGTTCTGTCACAAGTTTACTTTTATCCTTAAGCAGAAAATCTAAATATAGCTTTTTTCCTAGCTCCTGAATATTTGAAATACCATACAAAGATACATACAGTACTCTCTTCTCGTTAGATTCAATTTTTTTCAATAACACATTCTTCACGAAATATGTTTTTCCACTTCCCCATGCTCCATCAATCATGACAGCATAATTATAGAAATCGGTATCTATATAATACTTAATTTCTTTTAGAATACTGCTCTCACTTAAGTACCGCTTATCCATCTCCTATCTTCCCCTTCCTATAATTTTCTTTCTTCTGGCATTAGCATCCTGAACACTGTATGCAACTTACGCCAATCTTTCATTTGGAATTTATCAGTTTTTTAATGACCGTCTACTACAATCCTTTATTTTCATAAATCTATTATACATTTTAATCATCATATTTTCCATAAAAAAAGGAACCCCAGCCATACCGCCAGAGTTCCTTGTAACTATTAATATTTGATATTCATGCTCTCAAATCGTATTCGGGAAAAATACCACACTTTTCCCTGAATATAACGACAAATCCGATTTTTCAGAAGATACTCTTGTGTACATAGTTCCGGATTATCTTTTTTCCACCCACTCTTATCTAAAAACTCTTCTATGGAATCATATATTTCAATGCATCCCGCCGCAACTATAAGCCTGCCAACATCCGTCTCGTTTATGTGAATATCAAATTCCCGCATGAGAAGGATTTTAAAGCCATACCGTACCATGGAATTCCCTTTAATCTGTGACAGATCAATTGTCATCCGCATTCACCTCCCCTCCCAATGAACAAATCTTCTACTCTTGTTACACCCTGCTTGGATTCCGTTTTTTTGCCTGGTTTTCTTTTGGGCCTAGCATCTACTGTGAGCGGTTCTTCACACACTTCATTTGTACTGGATTCCACCGTAAGTGGGATAGATGCCTCATCATCCTGCCCCATATATGAAAAAGGCTGTTCCTGTGCTTTTTCCTTTTCCCATTCCTTGTGCCAGTCCGGTATGTGTTCCACTACTTTTTCCAGCCGGAGATTCTTTGCATCTTCATGCTCGGTATAGTCCATCTTCTGGAATTTTAATACGTTATGTCCGCGGATAATCAGGATTCCCTGATTCAGGGGATAACGAAGCACCTCGTCAGGAAGAAGAAGCTGTCTTTTTCCAAGGGATTTTGACTCTGAGTATTCCGGTACATAATCCGTTGCCCGGATGGTATAGAAATTTTTCCGGACAGAAGCCACCGATACCGTAATCTCTCCTGTCCGGTCACTGTAATAAGTCGCAGTTGTCATATCATTACACCCAAGGAATATTGAAAAATCGCATCCTCCAAGAATCTCTTCCCACTGATTGTCTGGATAACGATTCTGAAGCTGGGGAATGTTCTGAAATAAAATGCTCATTCCAATCCGTCTGGATCTGGCTGTTGCCAGCTTCTTTTTAAAATCCGGAACGACACCGATGTTTGGAAATTCATCGAGTATAAAACTGACTGGAACCGGCAGCACACGATCTTCTGTCTGGTCTGCAAGGCGAACCAGCTTTATGACCAGAAATGATGTGAACAAGGTTGCCAGCATATCAAAGGTGGAGTCCTGATCAGACGTAATACAAAAATACGCACATTTTTGTTTCCCCGGAAGGGAGAGGTCAATGTCTGTATGACTGGTAATCTGCTGTACCAGTTTATTCTGTAAAATCTGCAGCCTGGTACCAAGCCCAAGTACCGCATTTCCCTTTACTTTTTCTGCTTTTGCAAACAGCTGGTAAGGTCCTTTGGCCGGATGATTGGTTGGCAGCCTTTCAAAAATGGAATCCAGCATATCTACACTTTTATTCAGCAAAAGCATATAGGCTTCTGCAAATGTCCTCTTCTCTGGCGGATATTCCTCGTATACGTATAGGCAAAGAGCTTTTAATAAATCCATTTCCACATTGTCGTAAAAATGATCAAATTTATCTGTAGTATTTCGGATAACCACATCACAGAATACGTCGATCAGCTCTCCCTCCTCAATTTCCGCCAGACAGTTCCAGGCATCAGAGTGTATCAGCTGAATCAGGTTAAACTGCTTCACCACATACCCGTTTTCTTTTAAATAGGCACATAAATCCTCATATAGTTCCGATTTTGGATCTGTAATAAACATACTCTCACCGCGGCGCACGCACTGTAACGCCATTACTCTTGCAAAAGCCCTGGATTTCATGGATCCCTGGGAACCGCAGACTGCTATATTCCGGTTCAGCCTGGAATCCACCGGAAGGCTCAATACATTTCCAGTTCCAATCTCCCTGCCAAATATGATTCCATTTATACCATCCATTGTTTTATCTGCCCTCAGAATTTCCGCCAGTTCCTTATCTCTCATAAATCCCGCAGTTCCATAAGTACCCTGGGTAGATAATTCAAAGCCGCGTTCATCCTGAAGTGGATTCACCCGTCCCCGATAAATCACAAGAGCCATCAGAAATAAGAGAATTAGAATGGAAAATAATATCCACATCCTGCCTTTGGTACTGGTCCATCCTGCCGCCATGCAGTGAATGGGGTTTAGATCAACATTTGCATCGTCCAGGAGGATTTTTAAAAATCCTCCCAGATATCCTGCTAATAATACACCTCCACAGATAACTGCCAGTAATTTTCTTTTATCAAATTTTTTAAACATCCTTTTTCCTCTCTTCACCTCTCAGTTCCTCAGTCATATGGTATTGGACCAGATTGTCGTAGTAACTACACATGGTATTCACGGAATTATACAGAGCTGTAAGAAGCACTGCCCGGATATTTCTGGCCTTTGTGGTATTTGAATCCATGCTGAACAATACAAAGTCAATATGTTCCTTTTTTAGCTTTAGAAATTGTGCTTTTACCACATTCACTGGTTTTTCCTCCCGGTTCACTCGGATTACAGCTGCAGTTGAAGTCATTACATCCACAATCAATCCCAAAATTTCTTCAACCCTGCTGTCATGGGGATGATCCAATATCAGGTTATCATACTCAATCTGCTCCTTTACCTGTTCTGCCACCTCCCGATACGAAGGAATAGAAAAATCTATGTTGTAATCTCTGTATGTATTCTTTGTATATGTCTCCCCCATATCGGAGACAGCTGTCACTTGTTTCGGGGATACCCTCTCACTTGTTTTCGTGACCCCTGTCACTTTTTTCGGTGGGGGCTGTCCCCCAAATAAGTGATAGGGGGTATCTGATGTCCCTGCGGCTATATTTTCCAGTGTTTCCGGATAGGTTAGCTGAATCAATACGTCTACATCCAGATCCAGGAACATCACATTGGAGTAAAGCTGCCCTTTAATGCTGACGGTCCGGAATACCCTTGTTACCACTCCCAGCTTTTCCAATTCTACTACAGCATTTACTGCATCACGCTTGGTTATTCCAAACTGATCCGCTAACTGCTGATAGTTTCTCTGCAAAATGTCCGCCTGGAATTTCTTTTTAAAGCCGCACAACTGCCCGGTTGCCTCATCCCGGATTTCCACGGGCCGGTACCAGTACACAATGTCTGCCAATATGATAATCGCATTCAAGTTGGGTTTTCCGGTTTCTTTTTTAATCGTGTGATACCAGGTGGATGGGATCACATTTCCAGTAAACTGCAGGCGACACATCCGGTCTACTGTCGGACTTCCTGTATCAAATGGATTGCACATAATGCACCTCCCTGACTAGGCTATAGGCTGCGTCTATTTGCCCTTAGCCAGAAATTCCATTATTTTATCTGTATTCAGCTCACGAACCCTCACCTCCTCTCCAAAATACTCTTTAAGCATATTTGCCTGATAATCCATACAGATAATTGTCCCTTGCTGTTTCCAGCCAATTTCCTGCTTAACACGGCATAAATGGCGCATATCCAATTCATGGCAGAAATAAATTGGCTGCATGTCTTTATCAAAGCCCTCACTTAAGGCGTATTGTTTGCGCCTTGGGTACTTCACCAATGTTGCCAGCAATTTTTTTAGCTTCTCTCGTTTCCAGGAAGTTAGTAGAAGCTCCATCTGAACCTTTGCGTTATCTATCCGCGGAACATAATAATGGCGCTCATATATGTCATCTACCTGATATAGATTTTTTCGAACACCGCCATCACTGTTTAAAAGTTCAAGAAGAAATTCCATGTTATCTCCCAAGATAAGCGAATCAGCCTGTCGTAGTCCTCCACCAATTAACAGCATGCGCTCCGTCCAGGTTCGCATTGCAGTTTCCATTTTCTTGGCCCACTTCATTTTTTTTGCCATGGTGTTATAAATGACATAAGCTGTATCCCCGGTAAGCAGCACGCCACATGCTCTGGAGCCTTTAATTGCATCTGTACTTTCTTTGTATTCCAGACTGCCATAGTACACTGCTTTTTTCCCACTCTTTTCAAACCCATTTCCCAGATCCGGTTTCTGGCTTTGAAAAATCTCAATACCCATCTTCATAAAAAAGACCCATACCTCGCTCATCCGATGAAGCCGTAGCCTCTTCTCCGGTTCACTTTTCACATGGTTGGTCTGTGCAGATCCGGAAAGAAAAAAGAAAAGGTCATCTTCATACTTCTCCAGAAGATACCTTTTTCCTTTACTCCTCAACACATATCCCTTAAATCCTCCTGAATTTCTCACAGAAATATAATGCTCCTTTTTTAACCTGGTAATAAGGGCTGCAGCATAGGTTTCTGATCCTACAATCTCTCCAACCAGGCCTGCTGGCAATTCCCCAGAAATCGCAATCAACCTTAAAAGCACATCCTCCTTTTTCATTTCCACCTCCCACTCAAACTTAATACGAATCTGTACCCTATATGTTGAATACTTGGGTATCTTTTTCGGATTCCCATATCCCAAAATGCCTTATTTTTTAGGCGCTTGAATGCCTATTCTATATATCGAATTTTCCTGCTCTTAAAGTGCTTCTTTTTCGATATCCAAAGACTGGCTGTTTTCACGGATCCAACCTGGAAATCGGCTTGACTCCATCACAAATAAAAAAGTCCCGTCTTCCGTACCCAGCCTGGTCGTATGGAAGGTATCTACAAAAAGGCCGCTATCCGATTTCAGATAAAAGCTGGAAATGATATCCAGAACATGCTTCTCTTCAATGTTGTCATGATCCCGCACCCGTCCCGCCAAAGGCAATTTTTTATTATACACATGCACAAAACATACAAGGCACTCTTCATATGATGGTAATTCCATGCCATTTTTCACCTGCTCCATACACCAGTTCTGAAGTGCCGTATGGAGCGGTTTATATAAAAAATCCGTGTAAAAATCTTTTCTATGGGGCATCAGGAGCGGTAATGCTACCTTTACGATTCCCTCAGAAAATTCCACCTCAATTCCATGGATGGTCACAAGCTCCGCCTTGTAGTTTTCGTATTGGACTGGATTAACTGTCACTTCTAAGGTAAGCCTTCGAAGCTTATCTGTTAATTTTTCAGCTGTTTTTGCAGCTTCTAACACCAGTTCCGTGAAATAATCATATTGTAGTTCCGATTTTAAACGGATACATGAAGTAAGAACATTCCGTGACTCTGCCATATACTGCTCCATCCGCCAGCTTAAAGCCTGTGTCTCATCCAGCTGACCTTTAATTTTTCCAAACGGCTCAGTGCTATTCTTCTGATCCGCATTGACTATATCGGTAATACTCGACTTCCCCACCTTCTTTCACCACACAATACCCAATCACATTCGCTATGTGAATCGCTGATATATAATCAGGATTTTCGACTACAATAATGTGACCGCAGCTGTCAATCACTTTCCTGGAAAACAGATTGTTTACCACTGTAACTTCCGCCTCTGAAATGTACAAAATATCAAAGATTTCTCCCTCACCATAGAAAACAATCCTCACTGGATACTCTTCCTTTGAAGCAGGAAAGTGTTCCTCCACCTGTTTCTTTTTCCTAACATCAAGCAGTACCCAGACTGCCTTCATAGTTCCCAGATCCTTGTCAGCAATTGTTTCCTCACTTGCTGCCACCAAATCAAGTTCCGGGTGAACGTAAATCTGCCGTTCTTTTTCCAAAGCCTTAAATGCCTTTCCCACAAAATGATCTCTGCCATCTAACGCAAAATAATCATAAATCTGTGCCTTTTCCAAAACATGATATTTCTGCACAAGCTCTCTGGTTTCAGCAATGACAGGTCTTTGTTTATTTTCCATTTTTTCAATACCTCCCGAAATTTTCTCACTTTTATCTATGACGCATAAAGGACGTTTTCTTTACGTTATTTATAACAGCATTCACATCTTTTATGATAATGCGTCTTATAAATGTCTTTTTATACGTCATTAATGACATTTATCACACTTTCAAATGCGAATGCGTCATATATACGACATTTAATACGTCTTTAAAACATCATTTGTACGTTATTCCGTGTTTCCATAAGCAAAGTCTCCATATTTTTGAACCCGGTCTTTTAATTTCTGCAAATCTTTCCTGTCTGTTGTGATCAAATCTTTTTCTAACTGACTTGCTTTAAACTCTACAACCAGGTTATTGCTATTTGTTGAAATTAATCCACAACCTCTCTCAAAGTGAACAATGGAATTAACTTCTGCTTCTGATAAGTCTAGTTCCTTTTGTATTAGTTCTGCCTCTGCCACCTCTAGGTTTAAAATGATTTTGGTCTTGGCGTTGCTTAAAATACCTCTTCCGATCTTACCTCCTCATATAATCAAGTGTTTTTTATTGAAAATTCAAGGTTTTTCAACCTTTCATATCTCAGTGAATAAGCC
>CAKRMK010000050.1 GCA_934364795.1 uncultured Blautia sp. | reverse complement strand
TAGATGGCTATTGAACTTGTACAGTGACTTGTCGTCAGTTTCCTAACTTGACATTCGCTCCACGGAAAACCTGCCTTCCCGGCAGCAACCTCGCGCTTCATTGCTATCATGTCACAGCAAATATTAGTATACACAAAGTCATTCCAGATTGCAAGCGTTTTTTCTTAAAAAATATTTAATTTTAGTTGCGTTTTTTTATGCATTTTTCACATATTCAACTTGCATAAGTTTTCAACCAGCTACGACGCCCTCATCCGGGTAAAATCTCCCACAAATTGCGACGCACATCTTGCAGAAAGCCTTTTTGGGATACACTCTAGCTGCGTATGCCTATTTCAAGCAAAATTTACTGTAAAGGGGGATGCCTCAAAAACTTTCCATCAAAAAAAGAAAGAAGCATCCACTTTTTTTCCGGCAGATACTTCTTTCTTCCTATATAATACATTTTATTAAGTTTCTATTATTTATTCCTGCTTCTGCCAGCGGGCCTTTGTCATTACTCTTCGTCTTCGTAATGCTGCTCTTCGCCCTCTTCTTCCTCATCAGCAAAAATATCAGAATAATCCAAAAGCGTTACCTTCGTGATCTCGTCTTTCACAATATCCGGAGCATCTCCATCCTTCTTTGCCTTGGCTGCAAGCTGTGCAGGTGAGTATCTTGGAATTGCCATTTTTTTGATTTCAACCGGTTCTTCCTCTTCTTCTGATACCTCAGGAGCTTCACTTTTCGGAGCCGCTTTTCTGGTCTGTGCAGGCTTGGCAGATTTCTTAGATGGTTTATGCTTTTCTGCTGTAGCAGCTGCAATTTCTTTCTTCAGAAGCTCATGTGCCTCGCTGGTAGCACTCTGTACAGCTCTCTGCGGGCGCTCATCCTCTTCTGTATCCAGATCCTCCTCATCAATCTCATCTACAAAACCGCCAGTGCGGATCTTGCGTTTCTCTTTCTTGCTGCGCTTACCCTGTGCCTTAATTTCGCGCTCTTCATCACGATACTCGCGTTTTCTGCGTTTTTCTTCTTTCTTCAGTTCCTTACGGCTTTTCACATATCCTGGTTCTGTATCTTCCAGATAATCTTCGTCATCATCCGCATCCTTTTTCCAGAGCTCTGCGATTACATAAAGAATAATCAGGAAAAGAACAGTAAGACCAAGAACAATCAGCCCTTCAATGCTTTTCGTAGCTGCCATGAGATATCCGATAAAAGGAATCGTCACAACAACCTTTGGAAGGTAGCTTCCAATTGCTATATTAATGGGCTCTCCCTGGGAAATCGTAGGGTCCATAGCAGTTCCTGTACCGTTTTCTACATCTGCACTCGCAAGTGTGTAACGATATACAGCGTCATTTTCGTCATTCACAAGGATCGGTGTACCTAAAGCTGCATCTTCAGTTTTAACCGGTATTGCATATGTAACAGATCCCATTGCCAGATTTGACTTGACTCCGGCGCTATCCCGGATTTCAGTAGTCACTCCAAAAAACGGAGGTACCGCTAATGCAATCACACAAAGTATGGTGCATATTACAACAAAATGTACTATAAATTTCAAAAATTTAGACATTGGTAACCATCCTCACTTTTTATGCAATCCTTACTGATTGCTTAAATACTGTTCAATACTGCTCATGGCAGCTTCTTCATCTTCACCATTAGTAGAAAGTGTAATTTCTTCACCAGCATCTAATCCAAGGGTCATCATTCCCATAATGCTCTTGGCATTGACTTTCTTCTTTCCCACTTCTACATAAATCTCGCTGTTAAACTGGCTTGCCACCTGTACAAGCTGTGCTACAGGTCTTGCCTCAAGTCCGGTGGAAAGTTGAATGGTGATTGGCTTTTTGATCATAATAACTCCTCCTTGTTTTCCCTCAGGTCATCCGCAAGCAGACTTAATTTACGCAGCCGATGATTTACTCCGGATTTTCCAACCTGTGGGTTCAACATCAATCCTAATTCTTTCAGTGTTGCCTCGGGATACTGCAGCCGCAATCTGGCAATCTCTTCAAGTCCTTCATTCAGACTCTCAAGTCCCACCTTTTCCTCAAGAAGCCTGATGTCTTCGATCTGCTTCACAGCTGCGTTCACCGTTTTATTGATATTTGCAGTTTCACAGTTTACCTTCCGGTTTACAGAATTACGCATTTCCTTCAGGATACGGATATTCTCCAGATCCATAAGTGCTACATTGGCTTCCATGATAGCCAGCATATCCACGATCTGCGCTCCTTCCTTCACATAGAGTACATAGGACCTCTTGCGAAGTACGATCTTGGCATCTATGTGAAAACTCCGGATAATCTCCTGTAACTGCCTGCCTGTCTCTTCGTCCGGACACACGATCTCAAAGTGATATCCTTTCTGCGGATCACTGATAGATCCGGCTGAGAGAAAAGCGCCGCGTATAAATGCCCGCTTACAGCAATCTCTCTGTAATAAAACAGAATTGCCCACACGCAGCATCTTTACGCCCTCCCCGGCAGCTTCCAGCTTGGTACAGTCCAGTATTTCTCTTACCTTCACGGAATCGGTAACAGCAATACAATACAGATTTCCTCTGCTGAAATAACTGCTCTGGGAATTTGATACATCTGTCTCTATATTAAATGTTTTTTGCAATAATGTAAAGCCTTTTCTTGCAAGTGCCTCATTTTCTGTCTGGATATGCAGGGATATTTTTCCGTCCATATCCCTGTCAAGACTGCCGCAAAAAGTGAAAATCGCAGCCAGCTCTGCTATCTTGCAATGTCTTCCGGAACCTATATGTCTGATAAGCTCCTCTTTCACCATCCCCGAAAAAGACATTTTTACGATCTCCTCTTTCTATTTTTTCAGCAGGCGGTCTTTATCCACATCTCTGTGCTCCAGCCTGAATCCATATTCCCCGTTTCTTGCAATTCTGCTGTACAGCTCTCTTGCAATGGTAACAGAACGGTGCTTGCCACCTGTGCATCCGATTGCAATTACAAGACTGGTCTTGCCTTCCTGTGCATACTTGGGAATCAGAAATTCTGTCATATCTTCCAGCTTATTGGCAAAAATCCTGGCGGTTTCATTATCCATTACATAATTAAATACATTTTCATCCATACCTGTAAGAGGGCGTAACTCATCTTCATAATATGGATTTGGAAGAAACCGGACATCAAAAACCAGATCTGCATCTGCCGGTATGCCGTATTTAAAACCAAAAGATAATACTGTCACCATCATATTGCAGAATTTCTCATCGTTTACAAAAATCTTCTCAATTTCCTGGCGAAGCTCCCTTGTCAATAAATGACTGGTATCAATGATATAATCCGCTCTTTTACGGAGAAATTTCATTTTTTCACGTTCCAGACGGATTCCGTCATCCACTCTTCCATTAGGTGCAAGGGGATGGCTTCTTCTTGTTTCTTTATATCTTTTCACAAGTACAGAATCTTCTGCATCCATAAAAAGAATTTCAAAATCATAGCCTGCTTCTTTCATATGATCCAGAACCTGGGCAAGCTCCTCCAGAGAGCGGCCGCTTCTGGCATCAATTCCAAGAGCAGCATTCTGGACACCTTCTTCATGAACTTCCAGCATAAGGGAAGCAAACTTCTCCACTAATGGAATAGGAAGATTATCTACACAAAAATAATGTGCATCCTCCAGCATCTTCAGTACTGTTGATTTACCAGCACCGGAAACTCCTGTAACTATTACAAATCGCATAACTTATCTCCTGAATTCTAAAACTCCCCAAGAAATTTCACTTCCGGTTCCAGCTTCACACCGAATTTCTCCATAACGATCCGCTGAACATCTGCCATAAGTGTTCTCACATCTTCTGCAGTAGCATTCCCTGTGTTGATCACAAATCCGCAGTGCTTCTCTGAAACCTGGGCGCCGCCCACCTGATAGCCTCTAAGATTACTGTCCATAATCAGCTTACCTGCAAAATAGCCCTCCGGGCGCTTAAAGGTACTTCCTGCGCTTGGATACTGAAGTGGCTGTTTCGCACTTCGCATTCCTGCCAGCTCCTGCATTCTGCTTCGTATAGCCTCTTTCTCACCCTTCTCAAGACTGATAACTGCTTCCAGGACAATATAGCCAGCCTCTTTTATAACGCTGGTGCGATAGCCCATATGAAGCTGATCCGCCTGAAGTGTCAGAATCTCTCCTTCACCTGTAAGAACCGTAACTTCTTTTAACACATCTTTCATCTCGCCGCCATAGGCACCTGCATTCATCACAACTGCACCGCCTAAAGTTCCGGGAATTCCTCCTGCAAACTCAAATCCAGCCAGGGAAGCCTCTTTTGCAGCAGAAGCAATTCCTGATAAAAGAGCTCCTGCCTGGGCACGGATTTCATCCCCCTGTACTATAATCTGACCAAAGCCCCGATACAGCTGTATTACCACACCTCTGTATCCTTTGTCACTTACAAGGAGATTGCTCCCATTTCCCAGAATAAAGCATGGAACATTTTCTTCCCTGCATACTGCCACTGTTCTCCTGATTTCCTCAATTGACTTTGGAATAAGGAAAAGATCTGCAGGTCCTCCGATACGAAATGTAGTATGTCTGCTCATAGGTTCCGCTTCCAGTATCTGTTCATCAGTCAGAATTTCCTGAAAACGCTGTTTTATATTTATATTCACAGATTTACATCCTCTATCTTTCTAAAACTTCTGACAACTTATACAGAATTCATTCTGTCCATTGCCGCATCATTTTATTATACTATTTAATAACAAAAATGTACAGGAAAAAGCACATATTTTCCCGTATTCTTTCAAATACTAGGTATTACATGTTATATCCACATAATCACATTTCAAACCATTTTTACAAAAAGGAGACACAGCCATGTTCCAGCAGATTTTCCTTGCAATCCTCGGATTTTGTTCCGGCGTTATTATCGCAGGCGGTGTGGTAGGGCTTCTTATAGGCCTTTCCATCGTCCCCCGCTATGCCGGAGTAACCCATACCGGAAAACACATATTATTATATGAAGATATTACACTTCTTGGAATCCTGTCCGGTAATCTGTTTTTCCTGTATGGGTGGCATATTCCGGGAAATACCCTCATCCTGCTTTTGTACGGACTGTTTTCTGGAATCTTTCTTGGCGGCTGGATTATGGCTCTTGCTGAAATGGCAGATGTATTCCCGATATTTTCCAGACGTATTAAGCTGACAAACGGTATCCGTTTCGTAGTAATCGCTGTTGCACTTGGCAAAACCTTAGGCTCTTTCTATTATTTTTATCGCAGATGGTTTCCATAAAAAATCTTTATTAATATCCTTATAATAAATAAGAAGGAACATTCTTTCCTTTTTTGACTTTTACTTCATTTTCTGATGCATTTGCCAAAACCGGACACTTTTCTTCCTGACCTTTGTACCATTTCCGGTAATCAGCCGGAGAACAGCCCATTTCCTTGCGGAAAGTTTCAGAAAAATAGCTTGCTCCTGCAAAGCCGTTTAAAGCTGCAATTTCTCCCATAGCAGAAGTCTTGTCAAGTACTGCATCCATACTGTTCCAAATCCTGCATTTCTGCAGATATTCAAATGGTGTCATACCCATATGTTTCTTGAAAAAGCGGCAGAAATCCCCGGTGCTTACCTGGCAGCCTTCTGCCATTTGTGCAAGAGTAAGCTTCTGACCACAATTTTCCTGAAGATATTCTGTCATACGGTTTAATTTCGCCCGTTCTCTTAGAATTGCATTTTTGCAGGCTGGTTCAATCTGTACGAACTTCTTATAAAGGCTTCC
Organism: uncultured Blautia sp.; assembly: GCA_934364795.1. Classification (GTDB taxonomy): domain Bacteria; phylum Bacillota; class Clostridia; order Lachnospirales; family Lachnospiraceae; genus Blautia_A. The sequence continues at coordinate 12,084 of CAKRMK010000050.1, read as the reverse complement.
CCATGCTGTAAAAATCCAGCTCTTCATATCCAGTTCATACGCCAGATCCCGTCCCTGTGCAGTCTGTGCTGCTGCAAGAACTGCCTGAAGAAGAATATCCTCATCTGTATCCTCTTCTTCTGACGGAACGAAACAGCAATAGGAAAAGGCCTCTGCATTCGCTACAGGCTCAATATATTTCTGGGCCAGCTTCTCATCCTGGGATATCAGATATTCTCTTGAAATCTCCAGCATGTACAGGCTGCATTTTGGGGCCAGACTTTCCCTCAGGCGGTAAGGCTGATTCTCATTAATAAACAAAGCCTCTCCCGCTTTTATTTCCACACATTCCTGGTTTACCTGACAGATCAGCTCTCCTTCTTCCACAAAAAGGAAGAAAAAACCTCCTTTTTTGCATGGCATGTGTCCAAATTCTTCTTTAAGCAGATCAAGCTTATGAATCTTGATTTTCTCTTCATCCTCTTCTGTAAGAAGCTGTACTTCTTTTCCTATAAAATATTTTCCCATAAGACACCCCTTTTTCTTTTGTTTATAACAATACTAACATAATATTATAAGTTCAGGCAAAAATAAAGTATATTTAACATATTTTTTCACATACTACCATTAAAAGCCCTGGAGCGTGTTTGAAAAGGCTCCAGAACAGTAACCTTTTGACTTCAACAGGAGGCTCTTATGAATCAATCCATGCAAGAAGAAAAACAAAAGAAATATGCCGCATACGTAAAAAAGGTCACCCCCTCCCACAGCCTGCCTTTAAATATGGCAAAAGCCTTCCTTACCGGAGGACTCATCTGCCTTCTCGGGCAGATTATAACAAATTTTGCAAAATCAAAAGGACTTGACCAGGAAATGGCTGGAACCTGGTGTTCCGTTACTCTGGTTCTGATCAGCGTAATCCTTACCGGCTTTAATATTTATCCAAAAATCGGAAAATTCGGTGGTGCCGGAAGTCTGGTTCCTATTACAGGATTTGCAAATTCTGTAGCAGCACCAGCTATTGAGTATAAAGCTGAAGGACAGGTTTTTGGAATCGGATGCAAAATTTTTACCATTGCAGGCCCTGTCATTCTCTACGGAATCATGAGTTCCTGGGCAGCCGGAGTGATCTATTATCTTTTAAAACTGATGGAGGTGATCTCATGAATCCAAAGATGCCTGCTAAACTTATCGGAGCTGCCAGCCTCGCTTTTCAAAATCCTGTTTATATTACAAGTTGTGCCTCTGTAGTAGGAAAAAAAGAAGGTGAGGGACCTTTAAAAGACAAATTTGATATGATCTGTAAAGATCCCATGTTTGGAGCCGATACATGGGAAGCCGGAGAAAGTACCATGCAAAAAAAGGCTGCTTCTCTCGCTCTTGAAAAAGCCGGACTTACGACTGATGATATCCGAATGGCTTTTGCCGGCGATCTCCTGGCCCAGACCACAGCTTCTTCCTTTGGGATTGCCGGAATCGGTGTACCATTTTACGGACTTTTCGGAGCATGTTCCACAATGGGAGAGTCCCTTTCCCTTGGTGCCATGTGCATTGCCGCCGGATATGGAAAGCATATTTTGTGTGCTACCTCCAGCCATTTTGCAAGTGCGGAAAAAGAATTCCGTTTTCCTCTTGCTTACGGAAACCAGCGTCCCTTATCTGCAACCTGGACTGTAACTGGAAGCGGTGCCTGCATTCTTTCTGATACACCTGCAGAGCCCGACATTTCGCAAAATATGAAAACCCTTGTAACAGAAAAAGGAAAAGTCCAGATTACAGGACTTACAACAGGAAAGCTTGTTGACTACGGATTAAAGGATTCTCTTAACATGGGTGGATGCATGGCTCCGGCAGCTTGCGATACCATTTATCAAAATTTATGTGATTTTCAGCGGGCTCCCACAGATTATGATGCCATTTTTACAGGTGATCTGGGCGCTGTAGGAAAAAGAATTCTGTTAGATATGCTTCTTGAAAAAGGATATGATATAGAGTCCATTTATCAGGACTGTGGGCTTTTAATATTTGACAGTGAGACACAGGATACCCACTCCGGAGGCAGTGGCTGTGGCTGCAGTGCCTCTGTACTGGCAGCTTATATTCTCCCCGAACTGGCAAAGGGAACATGGAAACGTATCCTGTTTGTTCCAACCGGAGCACTGCTTTCCAAAACCAGCTTTAATGAGGGCGATTCTATTCCAGGAATTGCACATGCTGTAGTTATTGAGAACATTCCTGCAAATTAATTATAAATATTCACATGGAGGTGCATGATGGATTATTTTAATGCATTCTGGGTAGGCGGAGCGATCTGTGCCCTGGTTCAGATTCTCCTTGATAAGACAAAACTGATGCCAGGCCGGGTTATGGTACTTCTGGTATGTACAGGTGCCATACTTGGAGCAGTGGGGATTTACCAGCCTTTTATAGATTTTGCAGGTGCAGGTGCTTCTGTACCTCTTCTGGGCTTTGGAAATACTTTGTGGAAAGGACTGAAAAAAGCCATTGATGAAGATGGATTTATCGGACTTTTCACAGGAGGGTTCACAGCCTGTGCTGCCGGTATTTCCGCTGCACTTATTTTTTCCTATCTGGCAAGCTGGATCTTTAAGCCTAAAATGAAAGAATAAATATACAGATCTGTAAAGTGTTACAAATTAATTCAAATAACAATGAGGTACTTTCATGAGTGATACACTTTATATTCAGACAGAAGAAAACGTGGAGGTTCATCACCCCCACGTTTATCTTCAGGATATTGCCAAGCTTTCCTGCAGCAATTCCAAAATGCTAAACAAACTGCGTGTCATGCCTGTAGCAAACCTTCAGCCTGACAAGCCGGGACGTTATGTCATTTCTGTCATGGATCTTATCAAAGAAATCCAGCAAAAAGAGCCAGATCTTGATATTACCACCATCGGGGAACCCACCTTTCTTATCACCTACCAAAAGGAAGGAACTGTAAACATAGTCCTTAGATGGTGCAAAGTTGTTTTTGTCTGTCTGGCAACTTTCTTTGGTGCCGGATTTTCCATTATGACATTTAATAACGATGTAGATATACCGGCTCTTTTTGAACAGATTTACACCCAGGTTACAGGACAGGCATCTGATGGATTTTCCATTCTGGAAATTTCCTACTCCGTTGGAATTGGTCTTGGTGTATTATTTTTCTTCAATCACTTTGGACGCATGAAGCTTACAGACGATCCTACCCCTATGCAGGTGCAGATGCGTCTGTATGAAAATGATGTAAACACTACCATTATGGAAGATAATTCCCGCAATCAGGAGCAGGAAAATTAACAATGAAAATTTTTGTTAATCGCTCCTACAACAGGATGGGGAATATTACTTATCCTGCCTGAAAGAAAATGCAGAAAAATATAAAACACTTTTCAGGCGCATTTCTTCTAAAACCATTTATTAATTTTCCGGCATTGATAATTTTTCCCAAAAATGATACTATTTCCATGTGATTATTTTACCAGATAATAAGGAGGTTCGTAATGAACGATTACAAAATGGGGACAAAATGTGTCCAGGCCGGATACAAGCCAGGCAATGGACAGCCAAGACAGATTCCTGTCATTCAGTCAACAACATTCAAATATGATACCAGTGAGGATATGGGAAAGCTTTTTGACCTTGAAGCAGAGGGTTACTTCTACTCCCGTCTTCAGAATCCAACCTGTGACCATGTAGCAGCCAAAATTGCAGCTATGGAAGGTGGAAGTGCAGCCATGCTTACTTCATCCGGACAGGCAGCCAATTTCCTGGCACTTTTTAATATCTGTGAATGTGGAGATCATATTGTAGCATCTTCCTCCATTTACGGCGGAACTTTTAATTTAATCGCAGTTACCATGGCAAAAATGGGTATCACTGCAACCTTCGTTTCACCAGATGCCACAGAGGAAGAATTAAATGCAGCATTTAAACCGAACACCAAGGTTATGTTTGGTGAAACCATTGCCAATCCGGCCCTTACTGTCCTGGATATTGAACTTTTTGCAAAGGTGGCACACGCACATGGTGTTCCGCTGATCGTAGATAATACATTCCCAACACCGGTAAACTGCCGTCCATTTGAATGGGGTGCTGATATCGTCACCCATTCCACAACCAAGTATATGGATGGACACGGTGCTGCACTTGGCGGAGCAATCGTAGACAGTGGTAATTTTGACTGGATGGCTCATGCCGAGAAATATCCGGGACTTTGCACTCCGGATGAAAGCTATCATGGCATTACCTACGCTGAAAAATTTGGCAAAGAAGGCGCTTTCATTACAAAATGTACCGCACAGCTTATGCGCGATTTTGGTTCCATGCAGTCTCCAAGCAATGCGTTTATCCTGAACCTTGGACTGGAATCCTTACATGTGCGTATGCCCAAGCATGTTGAAAACGGACAGGCAGTAGCAGAATTTCTGGAAAGCCATCCAAAGGTTGCTTACGTAAATTATTCCGGTCTTCCTTCTAATAAATATTACGAAAGAGCAAAAAAATATCTGCCTAATGGTGGATGCGGCGTTGTCTCCTTTGGATTAAAAGGTGGACGTGCAGCAGCTTCCACTTTCATGCAGAATTTAAAACTGGGTGCTATTGAAACTCACGTAGCAGATGCAAGAACCTGCTGCCTGAACCCGGCGACCTCTACCCACAGGCAGATGAACGATGAGCAGCTTATTGAAGCAGGCGTACCGGCAGAGCTTATCCGTATCAGTCTTGGCCTTGAAGATAAAGAGGATCTGATTGCTGATATTTCAAATGCACTGGATGCCATTAAATAAATGTTATTACTGAATATAAAGAGGAGCTGTCTTTTCACAGCTCCTCTTTATATATCTCTTTTTATCTAAAACATTTTATAACAATTTTAACAACTAAGCACTCTGTAATTTTCTTCCTTGTCATACTCTTTATGAATTCCATCGTCTTCATACAAAGTATAGCTGCTTCCCGCATATCCCAGAAGCTGCAGATTTGAAGTGTCAATGTCTTTTACACACTGTGCAGGCTGTGCCAGAGGAATACATTTTCCACTGCGGATAAACAGAGGTACTTCATTTAATGCCACTTCTACATAATGAACGCCTTTTTCCAGAATTTCCCTGGAAAGAGTTCCATCCGGTAAAAATTTCACAAACATCATTTCTTCTGGCAGGTAAACATATCGACCTCTTGCATTCTGTTCATAGACAGGTGCAATCATGATCTCATTTCCAAGAATCAACTGATCCTCCACACGCACTGCCATCTTATCATCCGGATAAACGAATCCGAGAGGTTTGAAATACATGTCATCATTCAGAGCAGCTTTCATATATTCGCTGTAAAGATACGGCACAAGGCGGTATCTTGCATTTACCACATTTCTGAAGTCCTCAATATTTTCAAACTGATAACATTCCTGCTCCCTTGTTCCAAGAGCTGCATGATTACGCATAAGAGGTGTAAACACTCCAAGTGCCATATGACGAAGAACCAGATCTCTGGTAGCATCTGCCCCAAATCCTCCAAGGTCAGCACCTGTGTAAAGGAAGCCGCACATGTTCAGGGACGGAAGCATTTTCAGGTTCAGAAGAATATGTGACCACCAGGATTTATTATCTCCCATCCAGATTCCGCCATAACGATGCATGCCAATATAGGAAGATCTGGAGAACATAAGGAAACGTTTTTCCGGATCAATACGATCAAAAGCTTCACCTGCAGCTCTTGTCATGTTGTAACCAAACAGATTATGAACCTTGTCATGGCGCACTTTTTTACCATTCACATTGTGATAAAATCTGCGGTAATCTTCCGGATTGTTTGCAAGGCCATTTAACTCGCCCTGCATTTTCCAGATATGGATTTTGCCCTCTTTATCCTGTGAAAATTCTCCAGCAAGCTTTTTCGCTTCCTCCATTCCTTCTGAAGAATAGAAAATAGCAGGCTCATTCATATCATTCCAAAAACCTTCAATTCCCTGGTCTGTGAGAATACGGTACTTATCTCCAAACCACTTTCTGGCATCTTTGTTAAGAAAATCCGGGAAATGGGTATCACCTGGCCATACAGCTGCAACGAAATCACTTCCGTCCTCTCTCTGGCAGAAATACCGTTTTTCCACACCTTCCTCGTAAACATCATATCCCTTTTCCACTTTTACACCGGCATCAATAATGGGAATCAGACAAAGATCCTGATCTTTCATCTCTTTTACAAAATCAGGGAAATCCGGGAAATTTTCCGGGTTTAACGTAAAGTCTTTGTAGGAATCCATATAATCAATGTCCATATAGATCATATCCAGTGGAATGTTATTCTCACGATATCCTACTGCAACTTTCCGGAAATCTTCCTTTGTGGTGTATCCCCATCTGCTCTGTCCAAAACCAAAAGCAAATTTTGGAGGAATATAGCTGCGTCCGATCACATGGCGGAACTGTTTTACAATGTCATAAGCAGATTCTCCCTCAATCACATACAGATCCAGGTCCGCTGCTTCACAGGATACTTTCAGGGTATCCATTCTTGTATATCCAATATCAAACGTCAGGAAAGAAGGATAATCAAAAAACAGGCCAAATGTAGTTTTACCGCTTATTACAATAAAGTTATGGGCACCATATAAGGATCTCTTGTCCTCTGTATGGTCAGGGTCATCGGTACAGTTGCTGATATAGCAGTAACCTCTTTTGTTGATTCCGCGGTTGGATTCTCCAAGGCCATAAACAATATCATCCTCATCCATGATATAAGTAAAATCAAAACCATTTTCCAGGCCTATCTTTCCATAAGGGAATTCCCCTGATGCTGTATCAATTTTTTCTGTCAGAGCCTCCGTGTTAAAAGGAGTTCCATAAGTATATTTTTTTATCATGTCTTTCCCTTTCTTTTTTGCAAGCTTTTGAGCATGCCCCAAAAGTCTTTCTGCAAGATGGGGGCACGCTCTAAGCCTCTTTATCAAGCACAAACGCCTCATAAGGCTTCAACACAACTTTACCTTCAAATACTTTTCTTCCAAGGTTTGTGATCAGGCACTTTGCTCCTGTAAATTCTTCCGGAATTTCCACTTCTGCAGGCTGTTCACTGAAATTGCACACTGTAAGAATTTTCTCCCCATCCAGCTTTCTCACATATGCAAAAATCTGGTCATCCTCGCGATAAAGGGGCTCAAACTCACCATACACAATAATATCTTTTTCTTTACGCAGACGGATCAGCTTCTGATAATAATGGAAAACAGAATCCGGATCTTCCAGCTGGCTTGCCGCATTGATTTCTTTATAATTCGGATTTATCTTAATCCATGGTGTTCCATTTGTAAAGCCTGCCTTATCAGAAGTATCCCACTGCATAGGTGTTCTTGCATTGTCACGGCTTCGGAGCATCAGACATTTCATCATGTAGTCCGGTGTCATAAGACCGGAATCTGTCAGCTCTGTATAATACTGGATGCTTTCAATGTCACGGTAATCCTCCAGTTTATCAAAATAAACATTTGTCATACCAAGCTCTTCTCCCTGGTATACATAAGGGGTACCCTGCATCATATGAAGACAGGTGGCAAGCATTTTTGCAGATGTCTCTCTGTATGCCGGATTATCATTTCCAAATCTGGAAACACTTCTTGGCTGGTCGTGGTTTCCAAGGAACAGACTGTTCCATGCTTTTCCCTGCAGCTCTTCCTGCCATTTGATCATAGTCTTTTTAAATGACTTAAAATCATATTTGGCAGTGGTCCATTTTCCAAATTCCACATGCTGGGAAGCATCCTCAACATGCTCAAACTGAAATACCATGTTCAGCTCACCGCTGTTTTCACCTGCATATTTCTGTGCCTCTTCGATGGTGACACCTGATGTTTCCCCAACTGTCATCACATCATATTTGGAAAGGACTTCCCTGTTCATTTCCTTAAGGAATTCATGAACTCTTGGGCCGTGAATGCTGTATGGTCCAAAATCTCCGTACAATCCACCTTTTACCTCTCCATCCGGGAAAGACTGATCTTTTGAAATCATGCTGATTACATCCATACGGAAACCATCGATTCCTTTATCACACCAGAATTTCATCATATCATAAACTTCCTGACGGACTTTTTCGTTTTCCCAGTTCAAATCCGGCTGTTTTTTGGAAAACAGGTGAAGATAATACATCTGTGTCTCGTTGTCATATTCCCAGGCAGAACCACCGAAAACGCCGCCCCAGTTATTTGGCTCTTTTCCGTTTACCGGATTTTTCCAGATATAATAGTCACGATATGGATTGTCTTTGGATTTTTTACTCTCCAGGAACCACTGGTGCTCATCGGAAGTGTGGTTTACAACCAGATCCATAAGTACTTTAATTCCACGTTTATGTGCCTCTTCCAGAAGGTTTTCGTAATCCTCCATGGTTCCATAATCTTTATAAATTTTTCTGTAATCGGAAATATCGTATCCATTGTCATCCTGCGGGGACTCCAGCATAGGAGAAATCCACAGAACATTTACACCAAGCTCTTTCAGATAATCCAGCTTCTCTATAATTCCGGGAATATCTCCGATTCCATCTCCGTTGCTGTCATTAAAACTTTTTGGATAGATCTGATATACAATACTTTCTTTCCACCAATTTTTTTTCATAAAAACCTCTTTTCTGACATGCGGTTTTGCTTTCATGTCTTTCCTGTCCATTCTTGTCTGTCGTAAGTTTCCGGTTATTTTACAGCACCTGCAACAACACCATTCATGATCCACTTCTGACAGAAAATATATACGATCAGTACCGGCAGAAGAACAAGCAGATAAGAAGCAAATGCCAGGTTGTAATCAACAGAGAACTGTTTCTTAAATACGTACTGTGCAAGCTGCAAAGTCTGCTGGCTTTCATCACTTAATAATACCAGCGGCATGGTAAAGTCGTTCCAGGTCCACATAAAGGAAAGGATGGCTACTGTAGCAGTGGTTGGCTTTAATACCGGGAAAATAATCCGGCTGAAAATCTGAATGGGATTTGCTCCATCAATCATAGCCGCTTCATCCAGTGCCTCCGGAATTGCCTTAACCGCACCTGTATAAAGGAAGGTGTTCATAGGCAGACCGAAAATAATGTACAAAAAGGTAATTCCAAAAATGTTATCCAGGTGGAAGGTATTTGCCTGCACAACTAACGGCAGCATGATTACCTGGAAAGGAATGAACATAGCACTGATAAAGTAGTAATACATAATGGAAAAGAATTTACTTTTCTTACGGTTTCTTGTAATTGCATAAGCTGCAAAGGAGTTTGTGATCAAAGTAAAAATCAGGTTGATCACTGTGATAAATGCAGTGTTAAAAAACTTTCTTGGAAAATCAGTCATCACCCATGCATCCACAAAGTTCTGAAGTCTGATTTTCTTTGGCAGTGCCAGAATATTGTTCATATCTGACGGATCCTTGATGGCGATCATCAGTGCCATATAAAGAGGCAGAAGGATGATCAGCACAATTCCAAGAATCAGAAGGATCGTAACCGGCCAGTTATAACGTTCTTTTACTTTTACGGCATTTTGTTTCATCCTAACTTTTCCTCCCTCTTCTCAAGTACTCTCAACTGGAAAACAGAAATCAGAACAACCACTACAAAAAGCATAACTGCGTTGGCTGACTGATAGGCAAACTGTCCGCCTCCGAAGCCTTTTTTGTAGATTAAAACTGCAATTGAGGTAGTGCTGGTTCCAGGACCGCCCTCGGTCATTGCCATAATCTGATCATAAACCATCAGATAGCCTTTTGCAGAAAGAACCATGTTGATGGTAAAGGATGGTGCCAGAAGAGGGAATGTGATTTTACTGAATCTGCGAAATCCTGTTGCTCCATCCAGGTCTGCGGCTTCATATACATCTGTATCAATGGACTGAAGCCCTGCAATGTAGATCAGAGTGTTAAACGCACATCCTATCCAGAGGGAAACCGCTATAATTCCCCAGATTGCATTGTTTGTTCCAAGGATGTTTACACTTAATGCCTTTATTCCAAAAGCTTTTCCAAGATCTGGAATCAGGTTTGCAAAAATATAGTTAAAAATAAATCCAACAATCAGGCTTCCCAGCATGTATGGAAGGAAATAAAATGCTTTGATTGCATTTTTAAATTTGATTTTTGCATTTAAAGCACATGCAAGAACCAGACTGATCACATTTACCAAAATGGTGGTGATCACTGCAAATTTAAAGGTAAACAAATATGCATTTCCTGTATCTGCATCGGAAAACATGTGGATATAATTTCGAAGTCCTACAAAATTCCAGTCACCGTAGCCTTTCCAGTCCGTAAAACTGTACATAACACCTTTCAGAAAGGGAATGGTGTGGAATGTGAAAAACAGTACTGCAAGGATTCCTACATAAATGTAATAAATCCGGTTGACAGCAGGTTTTTTACGTGGCGTTTTATTCTTCATGGGATTCTCTCCTTTTTGAGCACGCTCTGGCATATCAGTCTACATTTGCAATATCGTATTTTTCATCACATTTCTGTAAGAACTGATCCATGTTTTCCTGATTGTCCATTCCGTTGGAGTAATTCAGGCACATTTCAGAGATCAGAGCGGAAAGATCGAATCCTGATGGATAGTAGTGGTCTGGGAAGTTTGCGACTTTTCCGTTTGCAATATCTTCTTTTACACCTGCAACTGTTTCATTCTCCTGCTCAACACCTTTTACAGCAGAAAATGCAAACTGATCTTCGATGTACATTTTTGCGTTTTCCGGCTCAAGCATAAAGGAAACAAATTCTTTTGCCAGCTCTTCGTTTGCACTGTCTTTGCATACGCCAAGGAGTACGTCAACACCGGAAGTTACATAGTTTTTGGATTCATCGTTAGAAGCCGGGAACGCAAACATATCAACTTTAAGATCTGCATTGGAATTCAGGTACTGGTTGATTGCCCAGTTTCCGTTGATGATCATAGCTGCTTCCCCATTTGCAAACTGTTTGTTTCCATCATCATAAGTAAGTCCCATGAAATCATCCTGTGCATAATCAAGAAGCTGGAGATATTTCTCTACGATTTCTTCATGAGTTCCAACGAATGTAGTTTTTCCTTCTTTACGCTCATCATTGAAGTTTTCCGGTGCAAGGTCTGGTGCCATAGAGTTCCACGGGCAAAGAGAAGTCCATGCATCTTTGTAGGTCATAAGAAGAGGCTGCTCTCCTGCATCTTTCAGTTTTTCGATTACGTCAATGAACTCATCCCATGTTTTTGGAATTTCAATTCCAAGCTGGTCAAATTTCTCTACGTTGTAAATAACACCGGAAGCATTTGTTGCGTAAGGAACGCCGTAAGCTTTTTCTTCTTTGTCTTTATTTACATCATAAACCATCTGCAGATAAGATTCCTGAATGTTGGAAATATAGTCTTCGTCACTTAAATCTACCAGCATTCCTGCACTTTCTACTTCTGTGTAGTTATTATCACCGCCCATAGCTACGATGTCTGGCATGTCATTCTTTGCCATTCTGGTTTTTAATACAGTTCCTGCATCTGCCGGAGCTGTGATCTTGATTGTCACGTCCTCATGTGTCTCATTAAATTTATCTACCAGTTTCTGAAGAATATCTTTGTTTTCTGCCTTGCTGGAAAAAAGTTCCAGTTCTGTTCCATTACTCTTTGCTGAAGAGTTCCCGTCAGATGAACCACCACAGCCTGTGAGCATTCCTGCAAGCATTGTACCAACCATTAATGTGCAAACAATTTTCTTATTCATCTTTTCATTCCTCCATTTTGGTTTATGAAGGCCGCGCAGCACTTTTCGTTTTTGAAAGCATTCCCAGGCACGTCTGCCTTGCTTTCCTTTTGTGCCCTTATCATAATCTAAGTTTCCCGTGAAATCAACAGGTTTCTCGAGAAACTTAAAATACTGACAAAGTTTCAAATCTGTTTTTGTATATTTTAAACAAATATTTTAAAAGGGGGATGCACGGACTATAATTAAAGGGTTCCCGATGAAAGGGAATTTCATGCAAGATGGAGGAAATGCTATTTAAGGTGCTATTTAATGTGTGGGGGAATGGTTTCCCGGACGCGGTTTTGCAAGGTATATTCCACGCAGACCGGAGCAACATTCCGCAAAGCTAACTG
>CAKRMK010000049.1 GCA_934364795.1 uncultured Blautia sp. | reverse complement strand
AAGGGGTTAAGACGTCGCCCTCTCACGGCGAAAACACGAGTTCGATTCTCGTACTGGCTGCTAGGAACTTCCGAAGTGATTCGGAAGTTTTTTTATGTACTAGGAAATTCCGTTGGAATCTCCTAGAGCGTGTTTGAAAAAGGCTTTCTGCAAGATGTGCGTCACAATTTGTGGGAGATTTTGCCCGGATGAGGGCGCCGTAGCGGGCTACGGCAACTGAATTCGGGTAAAATATACCGCAAAGTGGGGCGTGCAGATTGTGGGAATGATTTTTCAAACACGCTCTAGTACATAAAAGCCCTACCGGGCAGGATCACACTCCACTTCCAGCAAACAAATATAAGTTTTCCCTGGAAAGGAGCGTATCACAGATATATTCTGTTAGTATCCCCTGTTATATACTATTTATATATTTATTCTATTTTATCTGCTCTCTATTCTTCAACATCCTCTGCCGGTTCTGCCGGAATAAAGACTCTTGAATTATCATTCTTCTCTTTTTTCTTCAAAGCCTGTGCTTTTTCCGTAGCTTCTTTGCAGAATTCCATCTGGGAATTGATCTGGATTTTACCTCTTCGATCCGGCTTCTCATAGGTTCCGTCTGGCTGCAGAATATGTGCTTTTACATTATCACGGAATTCAAGATCCAGCACATGTTTGATCTCATTTTTGATCTGTTCGTCTTCCACAGGGAAAACAATCTCCACACGGCGGTCCAGGTTACGTGGCATCCAGTCCGCACTTCCCATATAAATCTCATCGTTTCCGCCGTTTTTGAAATAGAAAATCCGGCTGTGCTCCAGGAAATTACCTACAATAGAACGCACATGAATGTTTTCACTGATTCCCGGAATTCCCACACGCAGACAGCAGATTCCACGGATAAGAAGGTAAATCTGTACCCCACAGGAAGATGCATGATACAAAGCAGCAATGATCTTTGGATCACAAAGGGAATTCATTTTCGCCACAATCAGCCCTGGCATTCCCTTTTCCGCATGCTCTGCCTCTCTTTCAATCAGCTTCAGGAACCGGTCCTTCATCCAGATCGGCGCTACGATCAGACGGTTCCAGCTCTTTGGCTCAGAGTAACCGGAAAGCATATTAAACACAGCAGTTGCATCCTCTCCAAATCGCTCATCACAGGTAAAAATACCGCAGTCTGTATAAAGCTTGGCAGTGGAATCATTATAGTTACCTGTTGCCAGATGGACATAACGGCGGATTCCTGTATCTTCACGGCGCACTACAAGAGTAATCTTGCTGTGGGTTTTTAATCCTACCAGGCCATAAATAACGTGGCATCCTGCTTTTTCCAGCATTTTTGCCCATACAATATTGTGCTCTTCATCAAAACGAGCTTTCAGCTCAACCAGAACAGAAACCTGTTTGCCATTTTCCGCTGCCTGTGCCAGAGCCGCAATAATAGGAGAATTGCCACTGACACGGTACAAAGTCTGCTTGATTGCAAGTACATCCGGATCCTTTGCCGCCTGCCGTACAAAATTTACTACCGGATCAAAACTCATATATGGATGATGAAGAAATACATCTCCCTCACGGATCACCTGGAAAATATCTTTTGTAGTATCAGCAAATGCCGGAACTACAGCAGGCGTATATTTTGGCTCTTTATACTGGTCAAAACCATCCTGTCCGTACACTTTCATCAGCATGGTAAGATCCAGCGGTCCGTTAATGTAGAAGGTATCCTCTTCCTTAATCTCAAACTCTTTTTTCAGAATACCAAGAAGCTTGGAGTCTGTTTTATCCTCCACTTCCAGGCGGATCACTTCCCCCCACTGGCGCTTTTTCAGCTGCTTCTGAATCTCCACAAGAAGATCCTCTGCCCCGTCCTCATCAATGGAGAGATCCGCGTTTCTCATAATACGGTAAGGATGTGCACAAACCACATCATAGCCAAGGAACAGCTTGCCAATATTGCGCTCAATGATCTCCTCCAGAAGAATCACGGTGGTATCTTCTTTTTTTACAGAAGGAATCACGATCACACGGGGAAGCACAGAAGGAACCTGCACAGTGGCAAATACCAGAACCTCTTTGCCCTTTTTCTTATCCTTTTTGGAAATCAGGGCACCAATGTTCAAAGTCTTATTGCGGATTAGCGGAAACGGTCTGGAAGAGTCCATGGCCATAGGAGTCAGCACCGGATATACATTGTCCTCAAAATACCGGTCTACATATTCCTGCTGCTCTTCATTTAACTTCTCATGTTCCATCACAAGGTGGAGTCCCACTTTTTCAAGTGCAGGTAAAAGAGAACGGTTCAAAGTGTTGTACTGGGAGCGGACCAACTCATGGGTCTGGGCGCTGATCTCTTTTAACTGGGCTTTGGGGCTCATTCCTGCAATATCTGTTTTTTCATAGCCTGCATGAACCTGATCTTTTAAAGATGCCACACGGACCATATAAAACTCATCCAGATTGGAAGATACGATACTGGTAAATTTCAGCCTTTCAAATAACGGCAGGCTTTTATCTCTTGCTTCAGAAAGAACACGGTCATCAAACTTCAGCCAGCTTAACTCCCTGTTCACAAAATATTCCGGTTTTTCAAAATTTTTCAGATCCATTGTGCCCCTCCTCACATTTTTCTCTTACGTCTGAATACCAGACGGATACCAAATACCTCTTCAAAAAATTCTACTTTATCCTTTAAAAGCCCCAGCTCCAGGGAAATATCCTGCTCGGAATCCACAGTCAGAAGCAGGGTTCTGTCCTTTAATACTGCTTTCATATTTTTTACTTTCTGATAATGGCTTCTGTCCATGGCATTTGCAATACGAAGGATTGCTGCCAGCTTTGCAATGAGAAGATATACCTGACGGTCCATTCCGATTTCCCCTGCAATATCTCTGTAGGAAACAAACTCTGTGGTATTATAACGCACTGCATTTGCAATAATCTGGCGTTCCTCTGTAGAAAGACCGATGATCTCTGTTGCCATGATGATCTGGTAGGAGCACTCTGCCACATCTCCCATACTGATGTATTTTCCGCAGTCATGAAGCTGAACAGCAATCTGCAAAAGCAGCCGTTCCCTGGCTCCCATTCCGTGAACCTTCTTCATACTGTCAAAAATAGCAAGTGCCAGCTCGGTGGTTCCACGGATGTGATCTTTTCCTGTGGAATACCGTTTCGCAATATTATGGGATGCAACCAGAATATCATTTTCGAAATTGTGTACACTCTTGATGAAATTTTTCTTTTCCCCAAAATCATATGCAATTCCATCCAGCAGGGAAACACCAGGCATCCACAAAGCTTCTGCATTAAACAGATCAATAAAATCCTTGCAGATAACCATGGTAGGAACAATCAAAGCGGCATATTCCGGGTCAATGTCCATCTCCTCTGCCAGTGCTTCTTCTGTTTTGTATACGGTGTTTTCGTATCTTTTCAGGAATTCTGCTTTTGTAATAATGTTATCCTGGCGCTCTTCACGGAAAATAGTTTCTGTAAGGAAATCCCCCATAAGAATCACATTTTTGATATCCCTGTCTTTCAGATAAAGGCGTTTGAATCCGGTAAGATCATTGCGGATAAACTCTTCCACCAGCTGTGCATAATTGGTATTGGTTTTTTCCAGCTCTTTCAGGCGCTGACGGATACGCACACTTCCCATTTTCAGGCTCTGGGTAGTCACAAGAGCATCCTTGTCAAACAGGGAAATCTGCAGGTTTCCACCACCAACATCCAAAATGGCAGTTCCCTTCTGGATCATTTTCTTAAAACCATTCTCAATAGCCGCAATGGACTTGTAACCCAGGAAATGCTGTTCCGCATTACTTAAAACTTCCACATAGACTCCGGTTCTTCTGAAAATCTGTTCGATAATAATGATTGGATTTTTCATTTCACGGAACACACTGGTAGTGCAGGCACGGTACTCTTTCACTCCGTATTCTGCCATGATTCTTTTAAAATCATTTAACACCTCACAGATGGTATCCACCTGATCTACGCCCATCGTCCTGCCAGAATAAACTTCTGTTCCAAGATTCAGGCGGTACCGGATGTCATCAACTGTACGAAATCCGGATTTTTTTGAAAATTCGAAAATTTTCATACAAATCTCATAAGCACTGATATCAATTGCCGCAAATGTGGTTACTGCCATACCTTTCTCCCTCCTGCCAAGGTTTTATGTGGCTTTTTATTTTTCTTCTTTCGTGCCAAGTATATGATCGATAAACTGCTGGGCTGTTCTTCCTGTCAGGCCGCCATGGGAAAGCTCCCAGGCATTTGCCTGCATAAGAAGCTCCTCTTTTGGCATTGTAACACCATAGCGTTCTGCCAGTGTAGTAACGATATTCTGAAATTCTTTTTTGTTCGGTGCACCAAAATAAATACGCACACCAAAACGGTACACCAGTGACAGCTTCTCCTGAACTGTGTCGGAGGAATGCAGATCTTCATCGTCTGCCACCTCCAGCTTATCTCCGGATTTCTCCCGCACAAGGTGACGTCTGTTGCTGGTTGCATAAATCAGGATGTTGTCCGGTTTTTTCTCCAGGCCGCCCTCGATTACAGCTTTCAGATATTTATACTCAATCTCAAATTCTTCAAAAGAAAGATCATCCATGTAAAGAATAAATTTATAGTTTCGGTTCTTGATCTTCGCGATCACATCGTTCAGATCCTGGAACTGGTGCTTGTAAACCTCAATAATACGAAGTCCTTCGTCATAATAGCGGTTGAGGATTCCCTTGATGCTGGAAGATTTACCGGTACCTGCATCACCAAACAAAAGGCAGTTGTTTGCTTTTCTGCCTCTTACAAAGGCTTCTGTATTTTCGATCAGCTTCTGTTTGGGAATCTCATAGCCAACCAGGTCATCCAGATTTACATGTGCAATTCTGGTAATTGGTGCAATTACCGGCTTGCCATCTTTGCCATGCTCGATGCGAAATGCCTTATTCAGTCCCAGCTTGCCAACTCCAAAATCTTTATAAAACTGTACCATATCTGCCATAAATTCTTCCACTGTGGAAGTCTGAGCCAGAGTCTTACTCATATCACAGATACGGTCGCAGATACGCTGATTATATACCTTGCTGTTGCAGCCAGTATTTACATAATCGCAGAGAAATCCGGTACAATCTGTTCCAAAAGCCTTATCAAAAACAGCAAGATCAAAGTCATAAAGCTCTTTGAAAATCTGAAAATCGTGCATTGCCAGATGGTTAATGCTGCCATTTACAGCCCCGCGGATTTCAGACGCCGTGCTGAATGCATTTTCGTGATTTACAAGAAGCTGTGTCAGGTAATTGTGCCACAGGTTTCCGGAAAAGCCATACATTCCTGCCATTTCCACCAGGCTTCCTGCCATATGGAAAAACTCTTCCCTGCGTTTTTCAAAACCTTCTTCTTTTGCCTCATAGCTGTTCATCAGTGATGTCATTGTGTGCAGTATCTCACCGTTTTCAAAATCACGGTAAAGGATACATTCTTCTGTTCTTGCCATTTTTGTTTCCTCTCAATTTCGTATTATGTCTCATTTATAGATTCAGGTCATTTTAAGTATTAATAATTTCCAAGAATTCTAAGATAACTGGTTTCTGCCTCCATTCCCCTGAGGGCATTTTTTACAGCACTGTCCCTTAAATTTCCCTCAAAATCCACGAAGAATCTGTATTCCCAGGTCTTGCCAGGAATAGGACGGGACTCGATCTTGGTCATGTTAAGGCCATTGTAGATCATATGGGAAAGTACATTATACAAAGTTCCGCTTTCATGGCGGGCTTCAAAGCATACGCTGATCTTGGACGCCTTGTTTTCATAGACAGGCTGTTTTCCAAGAATAATAAAGCGGGTTACATTGCAGTCATTTTTGCAGATATTTTCTGCAAGCACCTTCAGGTTATAAAATTCTCCTGCATCACGGCTTGCAATGGCTGCATGTGTTTTATCCTTTTCCTCGCTTACCATTTTTGCGGCAGCGGCAGTGTTACTTACCTCCACACTTTTCCACTGCCTGTGCTCTTCCAGATAAGCCTTGCACTGGGCAAGTCCCTGGGGATGGGAATAAACACAGGAAATATCAGAAAGCTGGGCATGTGGCAGTCCAAGGAGCACATGTTCTACTTTTAACACCTGTTCCCCTACAATAAACAATTTATATTCTGTCAGCAGGTCATAAATATCTGCCACAATCCCTGCTGTGGAATTTTCGATGGGAAGAACTGCATAATCTGCATTTCCCTTTGCCACTTCCTCCATGGCATCCCGGAAGGTTTTTACGTGATAGCTTTTAATATCATCCGGAAAATAGGCACGCATGGCGCCATAGCTGTATGCGCCCTCCACGCCCTGAAATACAACATTTACATTGTTTCTTGGAAGCTGATCTACCAGATGAAACGTTTCCTCTTCTTCCTGTCCAAACTCTGTAAGAAGCTGGTACTGGCGCTTTCTGCTGATTGCCATGATCTGCTGGAAAAGCTCCTGTGCTCCTAATTCGTTAAATTCTCCATGTGCCTTCTTTCTTATCTCTTCCAGCTTGGCATGCTCCCTCTCGGGATCCAGAACTTTTTTCCCTGTGCGGATTTTGTATGCGGCAACCTCTTCACACACCTTCATTCTTTTTTCAAAAAGCTCCACCATCTGGTTATCGATCTCGTCTATTTTCTGTCTGCATTCCTGCAAATCTGTCATATTGCTTCCTCTCACTTCTGTTGTTTTTAACTTATCTTTTTAATTGTTTTTTGTTTCCCGCTTTTTAACTGCATCTGTCAGTGCCCCTATAAAAGAAAGGGAACCAAACGCCAGGATCACATAATTCTCATCTTCTTCTGCAAGTGCAAAAGCTTTGTTTACTGCGTCCTGGATTCCGGCGGTACTTTCGGCATCAGGATTATACTTCTTTGCTGCCTTTGCAAGCTCTTTTGCCGGAAGTGCCCGTGGATTATCCGGTGTCTCTATAGTATAAATTTTCTTCGCAAAACAGGCAGTTTTTTCAAGGACTGTGTCATACTCCTTGTCTGCAAAAACGCCCATAATGTAGATCAACTTTTTCCCTTTAAAATAATGGCGGATGGATTCTGCCATTTTCTGAGCTGCACCTGCATTGTGTGCTCCATCTACAATAAACAGAGGCTTTTTGTTAATGACTGTAAACCTACCGTTCCATCTTGTATGAAAAAGCCCCTCTTTTCGCTGATTCACAGTGGTATGCCATCCCAGCTCATCCAAAAGAGCCAGGGCATGAAGTGCCAGCAGGGCATTTTCTTTCTGATAAACTCCGGCAAGAGAAATTTCAAACTCTTCACCCTGCCAGGAAAACTTTTGTCCAAACACACTTTCTTCTTCCAGAATTGCTTCATCGGGATTTGATACTGTACAAGAAACGCCCAGTTTTTCGCAGGTCTGTTTTATCACCTGTGCAGCTTCTTCTGGCTGCCTGGTAGTCAGCACCTTACAGCCAGGCTTTATAATACCGGCTTTTTTCTCTGCAATTTCACCAAGGGTATTTCCAAGAAATGACATATGATCCATACTGATAGAAACCAGTATGGCCAGCTTCGTATTCTTAATAATATTGGTGGCATCCAGATTACCACCCATTCCTGTCTCCAGAAGGACAAGATCACAGTTTTCTTCTTTAAAATATAAAAATGCTGCCGCAGTCTCAATTTCAAAAGGTGTGGGATGTGCAAGCCCTGCTGCAGTCATCTCACCAATTGCCTGTGAGATTGTAGTGACATGCTTTGCAAATTTCTCACGGGAAATCCTCTCTCCCGCCACTTCCAGCCGCTCCCTGTAAGAATATAAAGTAGGAGAAATATACCTTCCAACCTTATACCCGGCTCTGGTAAGTGTAGTATATAAATATGCAATAACAGAACCCTTTCCATTGGTTCCGGCTACGTGCACATAAGAAAGAGCATCCTGGGGATTCCCAAGACGTTCCAGCATTTCACGCATATTATCAAGTCCCAGAACGGAACCGTATTTTGCCGAATCATCAATATAAGACCGGCATTCTCTGTAGTCCATAACAAAACTCCTGAATTTTCTAATAAAATAAATTAAAACCTATGCGATACTACGCATCGCTTCGCGGGAACCGCGAACTCCGCCTTCGGCTACGTTTGCGTAGCGGAAATATGCGATCCTACGCATCGCTTCGCGGGAACCGCGAACTCCGCCTTCGGCTACGTTTGCGTAGCGGAAATATGCGATCCTACGCATCGCATATTTCCTTCATTATACCCTTACCGTATAAAATAAGCAAGAATGGGAATATTAATTTTAACTTTATATCTGGGAGGCTTACCAATGAATAAATATCCATTTCTTTTCTGTGGTTTTACAGGATGGTGCCTGGAAATTCTGTGGACAGGGCTCCATTCTTTTCTTCAGGGGGACGCAGCCATGAAGGGAACCACTTCTCTTCTTATGTTTCCTATTTATGGCTGTGCAGCCCTTATTATTCCTGTGTATAAAAAGATCAGAAAGCTGCCGGTCTTCCTGCGGGGTTCTTTATACACTGCCGGCTTTTATTTCGGGGAATTCACAAGCGGCTCTATTTTACAGGCTTTTCACATGTGTCCCTGGGACTATTCTGCTGCTCCTCATCAGTATAAAGGAATCATCCGTCTTGACTATCTTCCGGTATGGTTTTTCACCGGATTATTTTTCGAAAAAATACTTACAAAATCTTCTTGAAAAATCATTCCAAGTAGTATATGATAGGTCGAAGAGATTTTGAACTATAAAAAACACTCATAAATGGAGGTATATCATGAGACACTTAATGAGTCCGCTGGACCTTAGTGTGCCGGAGCTTGAGAAGCTTCTGGATCTTGCCAGCGATATTGAGAAAAACCCCAAAAAATACGCCCACACCTGCGACGACAAACGTCTTGCCACTCTTTTCTATGAGCCAAGCACCCGTACCCGTCTCAGTTTTGAAGCTGCTATGATGAACCTTGGCGGTAAGGTTCTTGGTTTCTCATCCGCAGATTCCAGTTCCGCAGCCAAAGGCGAAACTGTTTCCGATACCATTCGTGTTGTTTCCTGTTACGCAGATATCTGTGCTATGCGTCATCCCAAGGAAGGTGCTCCGTTAGTAGCTTCTATGGTTTCTAATATTCCTGTTATCAACGCCGGTGACGGTGGTCATCAGCATCCCACTCAGACTCTTACCGATTTACTTACTATCCGTTCTTTAAAAGGTCGTCTCGACAACCTTACCATCGGTCTGTGCGGAGATCTGAAATTTGGCCGTACCGTTCATTCCCTCATCGAGGCACTGGTACGTTACCCTAATGTGAAATTCGTACTGATTTCTCCTGAAGAGCTTCGCATTCCAAGCTACATCCGCGAAGATGTACTGAAGAAGAACAATATTGAATTTGTAGAGGAAGAACGTCTTGAGGATGCTATCCCGGATCTTGATATCCTTTACATGACCCGTGTTCAGAAGGAGCGTTTCTTCAATGAAGAAGATTACGTCCGCATGAAAGACTTCTACATACTGGACAAACAGAAACTTTCTCTTGCAAAAGAGGACATGTATATTCTTCATCCGCTTCCACGTGTCAATGAAATTGCTGTTGAAGTGGACAACGATCCAAGAGCTGCATATTTCAAACAGGCGCAGTACGGCGTATATGTACGTATGGCGTTGATTCTTACATTATTGGAGGTGGAACTGCCATGTTAAATGTTGGAGCACTTCGTGAAGGTTATGTATTAGACCATATTAAAGCAGGCAAGGCCATGACTATTTATCATGACCTGAAGCTTGACAAGCTTGACTGTACTGTTGCAATCATCAAGAATGCCCGCAGCAACAAAATGGGCAAAAAGGATATTATCAAAGTAGAGTGTCCTATTGAGGATCTGGATCTTGATATTCTTGGTTTCATTGACCACAACATCACAGTCAACATTATCAAAGACGAGCAGATCGTTGAGAAAAAAGATCTCCGTCTTCCCAAACAGGTTGTAAATGTAATCAAATGCAAAAATCCTCGCTGCATTACCTCCATTGAGCAGGGACTTGACCAGATCTTTGTTCTTGCAGATGAAGAGAATGAGGTTTACAGATGTAAATATTGTGAAGAGAAATACAGAGGTCACAGAAACAAATAATTTTATGTGAATATAGCGTTATTTTCATAACAATTTTAACAAAAATCCTGCAGAGTCTTTATATGGTTCTGCGGGATTTTTGCTACTATAAAGAATCTGGCAAAGCAAGTTTGAAAAAGGAACTAGAGCGTGCCCCCAAAATCATTCCCGCAATCTGCACGCCCCACTTTGCGGTATATTTCACCCAAATTCGGCCTACGTAGCCCGCTACGACGCCCTCATCTGGGTAAAATCTCCCACAAATTGTGACGCACATCTTGCAGAAAGCCTTTTGGGGGCACGCTCTAGTACATAAAAAAGCCCTGAAAATTCAATCTTCCGAATTCTCAGAGCTTTCTCTTTTTATCATATTAATTTAATGCACAAGCAGACCGATAAGCCGGGTTATGTCGTTGAGTGATCATCTGTCTAGGCCATCCGTTACCAGAAGGCTCAAGCGACCCACCTGAAAGCACGACGGGCAGCCGTATCGCTTTCTTCTCGGTCTTGCTTCGAATGGAGTTTACATGTGCCCGGCCTGTTACCAGGACGGCGGTAGTCTCTTACACTGCCTTTCCACCCTTACCATGGAAACCATGGCGGTTTATTTCTGTTGCACTGGTCTGGGAGTCACCTCCACCGGACGTTATCCGGCATCCTGCCCTGCGAAGCCCGGACTTTCCTCGTCTGAACCCTTTCGTCTGTCCAGCCGCGATCACCTGGCCTGCTCATGCATGTGCTATTTTAACATCATTGTTCCTCAATGTAAAGCATAAATTTTCCTGCCAGCTATCTTATAATACCACGGTTTCCTGTAATCAGGTATTAAAGCAGCTTCCTCCAATAAATTCCCGAAGCAGGGAATTGTTTGGCACCTCCTCACTTGGTACCGGCACGAAATAGTCAAAGAATTTCAAAAGCCTGTTTGCTTCCAGATATTCCGGATCTTCCTTGGAAATTCCAAACAGCAAAGGCTCTGCATACACTTTCAGACACGCCAGCTCATAGATCAGAGCCGAATTAAACATCACATCTGCTTCCTCCTGATAAGGGAAAATATTTCTTTCTTCCCCTCTTCTTACAGAGGGCCATCTGGCAATTGTCTCCTTTGCAGAAGTCCCCCGTGTCCGTGCATCGCGGACAATTCTTCGGATCAGTCTGCCATCTGTAGTAGGAATCCGGTTATGCTCATCAATGTTAAGCTGTGTCAGGGCACTGATATAAATTTTAAATTTGCTCTCTTTTGGAAGGGCATAGCTTAATTTGTCATTCAGACCGTGTATTCCCTCTATCACCAGAATATCCTCTTTTCCCAGCTGAAGATAATCCCCTTTATACTCCCTTTGTCCGGTTTTAAAATTAAACACAGGAAGCTCTACCTTTTTGCCCTCAAGAAGCTCCAGCATATCCTTATTAAACTGCTCTACATCAATGGCTTCCAGACATTCATAATCCTTTTCCCCGAATTCATCAAGCGGTGTATGTTCCCTGTTTACAAAATAATTATCTACTGCTATAGGATGAGGCTTCAGTCCATGGGCTGCAAGCTGAATGGATAAACGATGAGAGAAAGTGGTCTTTCCTGAAGAAGAAGGTCCTGCGATCATCACAAACTTCTTATTCCCCGCCTGTGCAATCTGCTCTGCGATTTTTGATATCCTGGATTCCTGAATAGCTTCCTGCATGAGAAGAATTTTCTGGATTCCCTGGGATGTGATCTGGTCATTAAGCTCCCCAACTGTGGAAATATCCAGCTTCTTTCCCCATTCTTCTGAATCCTTCTGAACCTGGAAAATTTTATCCTGTGGCACAAACGCAGGAATCACATCTGGCCGGCTAGCCTCTGGCAGCATGAGCACAAATCCCTCGTCATAAAGACACAGGTCAAAATATGGCACATATCCGGTATCATACGCCATGGCACCATAAAAATAATCTTCAAAATTCTCTATACTGTAAATGTTTACTTTGGAAACCCTGCGGTAACGAAACAGCTTCTCTTTATCATACATTCCATGGTGATGAAAAAGAGCAATCGCATCGTCTGTACCTACACTTTTTTTCTTCACAGGTATTTTCGCTTCTACCAGCTTAGTCATTCTGTTTTTCACCTGGTCAAGAAATGCCTGATCCAGCTTCTGTTTTCCCTCCATGGTAAAATAAAAGCCGCTGCCAACCGAATAATGAAGAACTACTTTCTCTACATTTTCTTTTCCTGCCAGATCATAAATTGCTTTTAAAAGCACCAGGCAGGCAGTACGCTTATATGTTTTATTTCCGATACTGTCTTTTGTGGTCACTAACTGTACTGTACAATCCCGTGTGACAGTTTTATGAAGCTCACGGATTTTGCCCCCTGCAATCACCAGGATTACAGGAGCATCTGTGGTACCTTCATATTCTTTTACCACATCTTTGAAGGAAATCCCCTTTGGAAATTCCCTTGTTTGTCCATTTATCGTAAGTTTTACTGTCTCATCCATAACATAAGCCCTCCTTATCCGGGAATACGCCATATTATAAAATGGTATACGGACATTTTACCTTCGCGCAGGTAAGCTTCAGCTGTGGAAAAGCTTTTTCAAGCCGCTCCTTCATGTCTTCCATAAAAATATACTCTGTGCCGTAATGTCCTGCATCAATGATATTAAGTCCTGCTGCAACAGTATCAATTCCTGTATGATGGTCAATGTCTCCTGTGACATATACATCAGCACCGGCTTTTTGCACATCCTGGATCATGCTTTTGCCGGATCCGGTACAAACAGCTGCTCTTTCTATTACCTGGTTTAAATCTCCGTAAACTTTCACATCCGAAAGCTTCAGGTTCTTTTTTACAAGAAGTGCATATTCTTTCAAAGTCATTTTCTTCGGAATCTGGCCAACTCTTCCAAAACCAACCGGTTTACCCTCTTTTTCCCCTGTAACAGAAAGAACCTGTACATCAGAAAGCTCCAGATATCTGGCACTTAAATCTGCCATTCCCAGAATGTCATAATTGGTGTGCATGGCGTAGTAAGAAATTCCATGGCGCACCAGATTCAGAATTCTTCTTCCTGTAAAGTTATGATTATTAATTTTCTTTATACCGGAAAAGATCATCGGATGATGGGTAAGGATTATATCAACCCCTGCTTCTATTGCTTCCTTTAATACCTCATCTGTAAGATCCAGTGCAAGGAAAACATGTTTCACCTCATTTTCATCATCCCCTGTGAGAAGTCCCACATTGTCCCATTCCTCTGCAACAGAAGGTGGGAAATTTTCTTCCAGCCAGTCTGTTAATTCTTTAACCTTCATATTCTGCCAGCGCAGCACTTATCAGCTGTGCTTCCTCCTTTACTTCCCGGATACGTGCACTTACCGCTTCAGCCACAGGCGCTGCCTCAAGCTGCTTTAAAATATTCTCACGGATCCTGGCCTCTCTTTGCAGGTAACGGTACAGCACCGGATTGTGTTCTTCCAGTAAAAATGCACCAAAAGCCTCTGCCAGTGTATATGGAGCTTCTGCATTTACACCTTTTGCGTTCTCTTGTCCGGTGCCATCAGCCAAACTGATTTCTGCTCCCAAAGATTCTGTTCTTTCTCTTTCTTCTTTTATCACACGCATCATGGGATAAAATTTGCCGTCCTCTTCCACCATTTTCTCTTCTGCGATCTTCCAGCCCTGTGACTGGATATATCTGCGGAAATGGGGAATATCTGACTGGGGCTGCAAAATCAGTTCAGAAAAAGAATCTCTCACAGACTGTCCGTCTGTGAGAATTCTTTCCATAAGAGGGCCTCCCATGCCTGCTATCACGAGAGTATCGCCCTCACCGGCTTCAAGGGCACTAAGACCGTCTGAAAGCCGTGTCTGTATGTATTTCTCCAGTCCATACTGTCTGATGTGCTCCTTCGCCCTGGAAAGGGGACCTTTTCGCACATCCATTGCAACGGCGGATGGAATTTTTTTCTGCTGTATCAGGTACACCGGCAGATATCCATGATCACATCCCACATCTACCAGCCGGTTTCCTTTCGTCACCATATCTGCAATTGCAGATAATCTTAAGGATAACTGCATATTATTCTCCTTAATCCAGATAATCCTTCAGCTTACGGCTACGGCTTGGATGACGGAGCTTACGAAGGGCTTTCGCCTCAATCTGACGGATACGTTCTCTGGTAACGTTAAATTCCTTGCCAACCTCTTCCAGAGTTCTTGCACGACCATCATCCAGTCCAAAACGAAGGCGCAGAACCTTCTGTTCTCTTTCTGTAAGAGTTCCAAGCACTTCCACAAGCTGCTCTTTCAGAAGGGTAAATGCAGCTGCATCTGCCGGAACCGGAACATTGTCATCCTGAATGAAATCACCAAGATGGCTGTCCTCTTCCTCACCAATAGGAGTCTCAAGAGAAACCGGCTCCTGGGAAATCTTCAGGATTTCACGTACACGGTCTACCGGCATATCCATCTCCTCTGCAATTTCCTCCGGAGTAGGTTCACGTCCAAGCTCCTGGAGTAACTGTCTGGAAACGCGGATCAGCTTGTTAATGGTTTCTACCATATGAACCGGGATACGAATGGTACGTGCCTGGTCTGCAATGGCTCTTGTAATTGCCTGACGGATCCACCAGGTAGCATAAGTACTGAATTTATAGCCCTTGCGGTAATCAAATTTCTCAACGGCTTTGATAAGACCTAAATTTCCTTCCTGGATCAGATCAAGGAAAAGCATTCCACGGCCTACATAGCGCTTTGCAATGCTGACAACAAGACGAAGGTTGGCTTCTGCCAGACGCTTTTTCGCGTTCTCGTCTCCCTGCTCCATTCTTTTTGCAAGCTCAATCTCTTCTTCTGCTGAAAGAAGAGGAACCTTACCGATTTCTTTCAGGTACATACGAACCGGATCTTCAATGCTTACGCCTTCCGGAACAGAAAGGTCGATCTTATCAAGCTCAACCTCTTCCTCATCGTCCAGTCCATCAATATCCATGTCATCATCCAGCATAAGATCATCTGTACTGTTGTCTGTAATACGAAGTACATCTACGCCGCTTGCCTCCAGGAAATCGAAGATCTTGTCCATCTGTTCAGCATCCAGCGGCTGGTCTTTAAAGAAATCACTGATTTCCTGATATTCCAGTACATTTTTCTTCTTTTTTGCAAGTTCCAGAAGCTCCACCAGTTTCTCGCTGAATTTGCCCATATTCATTTCCATAGGTACTCTAACCTCCATATAGTGTTAATATTTTATCCTTATTCAAAAGAAATATGCAATTGCTGCCTTTTTCTTCCAAGCTCCTCCAGATCTTTTTTTGCCTTTACAAGTTCCTGTAAAGCACTCATATCTGTAGGATCCCAGTTTTTATTTTTTTCTGTCAGGCTCTCCTGCTTGATTCGAAGAAGGGCATCCCCAAAAGCTCTCTCCTGCTCTTCCTTTGTCTCAAGGTGGATGGTGGCATTAAATAATGACGCCACTTCCCGCTGCTCCTCGCTGTCTGTAAAGGCATTCAGAAGCCTTGCAGGATTTACGTCTCCTTCCTTTCTCTGGTCCCAGAGCATCTGTGCCACCTCTTTGTAAAGAGGAACCACAAAATCAGAAGGCGTAAGATATTTCTCCACAGTTTCAAAAATTCCCGGATAGGTGACAAGCCAGGTCAGCATAAGTTTCTGGGACTTGTCAGCCCCGCTTTCCCGCTTCTTTGAAACCGGGTCACCGGATTTTGGCTGGATCCGTTTCTCGGCGGGAGTACCTTTCATTGCCAGAGTGTTCACTCTCTTTCTAAGATTCTCCACGCTGATTCCATATCTTCTGTACTCTTTTACAATTGCTTCAATGTACAGATTCCGCTCCAGCTCATCGGAAAGCTCCAGTAAGTACTGGGCACAGCGGTCAAAGAACCGGTTCTGCCCCTGTGGCTCCTCCATTGGAAATTCCCCGGCTGCAATGCCCACACGGAACATAAAACTGTCTGTGGCAGCTTCCAGTCTTTTTTCGAAGGCTTCTGCCCCTTCTGTCTTAATGAACTCGTCCGGGTCTTTGTGGGGCCGCAGATTTACCACTCTGGAATTCACACCAGCCTCTCTTAGAATAGGTATGGCACGAAGTGCTGCTTTTACACCAGCTTCATCGCTGTCATACAGAAGGAGTACTTCCTGGGTGTAACGCTTTACCAGACTGGCATGTCCTGATGTAAGCGCTGTTCCAAGAGAAGCCACCGCATTGGTAAAGCCAGCCTGGTGCATGGAGATCACATCCATGTAGCCCTCACACAGAATCAGATAATTCTTTCTTGTGGTTCTTGCAACATTCAGTCCGTACAGGTTCCGGCTTTTGTCAAAAATCTGGGTTTCCGGGGAATTCAGGTATTTGGGCTTTGCATCTCCCATGACACGCCCTCCAAAACCAATCACACGGTTATTGACATCCATAATTGGAAAAATAACCCGGTTCCAGAACTTGTCATACATCCCGTGCCGTTCATCAATATTGAACAAACCGGATTCCCGTAAAAGCTCGTCACTGTAATTTTTTGATTTTAAATATTTGTACAGGTCATCGCTGTACTTGTCTGAATATCCAAGCCCGAATTTCTTGATGGTTTCTTCGCTTAAGCCTCTGCCTGTAAGATATTCATAGGCTGCTTTTCCATTTTCCCGCCGAAGCTGATAATAGAAATACTGCGCCGCTGTTTTATTAATCTCAAGCAAGGTGGCTCGTCTTTCTGCTTTTTCACGGGCTGCTTTGGAGTATTCGATCTTGGGAAGCTCTACTCCTGCACGTTCTGCCAGGTGGGATAGTGCTTCTCCAAAGGAATAATTCTCATATTCCATTACAAAGTTAAATACATTGCCGCCCGCCCCGCAGCCAAAACAGTAATACATCTGTTTGGATGGTGTCACGGAAAAGGACGGCGTCTTTTCATTATGAAAAGGACACAGACCAAAATAGGAACTGCCTTTTCTGGTCAGCCGCACATACTGGGATATCACATCTACAATATCATTTTTCATTCGTACTTCTTCAATGATATCGTCAGAATAACGCATGCTTATCCTCCTTTTTATCTGCTTTTCTTTCCGATCCCGGATTTAGAGCGTGCCCCAAAAAACTTTCTGCAAAATCTGCGTTACAGTTTGTGGAAGTTTTTGAGAAGCAGGCTTTAATAGACTTCCCAGGCTCTCGGAATGAAGATTTCTTTAAATTTTTTCATAGAATACTGGTCTGTCATTCCTGACATCCAGTCACATACTACCCGGTCCTTTGGCATTCCCCGCTCTTCTATCAGTGCCCTGTATTCTTTCGACATGGCTTCGGGGTGATCTATGTAGTACAGGTACAGCTCTGTCAGCATTTTGATTGCTTTGGATTCTTCTTTTTTTGCAACCGGGTTTAAATACACTTTCTGGAACATTTCCCCACGAAGATCCATAAGGGCCTGCTCCACAGGTGCCGACATACGGATCGAAGGCTGGTCCATACTGTTCTCAATGATATCGTGGACAAAAGTGTTCAGTCTTTCCCTTGTGGTCTGTCCGAGAAAATCACGGATTCCCTTGGAAATATCCATCTCCGTAATGATTCCGGCTCTCTGTGCATCATCCATATCATGATGAACATAGGCAATCTTATCAGAGAAACGTACCACCTGGCCTTCCAAAGTAGACGGCTTCCCGCTGGTGCGGTGATTCAGGATGCCATCCTTTGTCTCCCAGGTCAGATTCAGTCCATATCCGTTCTTCTCCAGTATTTCCACAACACGGACACTTTGCTGATAATGGGCGAATCCTTCTGGATGGATATTATTAAGCGCCGTCTCCCCGGAATGGCCAAATGGAGTATGTCCAAGATCATGCCCCAGTGCAATGGCTTCTACCAGATCCTCATTTAAACGAAGTGCCTTGGCAATGGTCCGGGCAATCTGGGAAACCTCCAGAGTGTGTGTCAGGCGGTTCCGGTAATGATCTCCCTGAGGTGCCAGAAAAACCTGGGTCTTATCCTTCATACGGCGAAATGCCTTGCTGTGCAGGATCCTGTCTCTGTCACGCTGGTACACAGTCCTTACATCGCATTCTTCTTCCGGACGGTTCCTTCCTCTGGAACGTCCGCTGTATGCGGCGTAGGGGCTTAACAGCTCCAGTTCTCTTTCTTCCATGCTTTCTCTGATATTCATATAAAAATGCTCCTCCAAAGACTGACAGGTGTGCCGATTATTTTCCTCCTATTAATTATATTCTACACAAAATTTCAAATTCCTCTTTTTTTCAAAAAAAAAATTAATTTTTTTATTTTTTTGCAAAAAAGGTGTTGACAATATGATACCCCTTTGTTATACTAATATCCGTCGCAGCGAGAAAGAAACATTTCTCCGAGAGAAACGCGATATGCGGAAGTGTCGGAACTGGCAGACGAGCAAGACTAAGGATCTTGTGAGCATTGCGCTCGTGTGGGTTCAAGTCCCATCTTCCGCATGACTATTTAAGATAGTCACAATTTCATATTTCACCGCGAAGAGATTTTTATCTCTGCGAAATGCGGTATGCGGAAGTGTCGGAACTGGCAGACGAGCAAGACTAAGGATCTTGTAAGCATTGCGCTTGTGTGGG
>CAKRMK010000048.1 GCA_934364795.1 uncultured Blautia sp. | reverse complement strand
TGGCATTTGTGGGAGTATATTAAAATAGAAGAATAAGAAGTACATATGACTAGGGGAGAGCGTATGTAGAATATTAGAGAGACTATGTTGAAATATACATTTTTATAATTTGCCATTACTTAAAAGAGTTTGCGTATCTAGAAAAGAATATGCAAACTCTTCTTTTTATGTTATGGTAATATAGAAACTTTAAATCATTATTGCGAGAGAACCTAAAACAGAGCAGAGCTAAGCCTTATTGGAAGGAGAATACGGATTGATATGTTCTTATTAAAGGTTTGCAGCAAAATCATTATGTGACAAGATAAGAAGGTGAATTTATGATTCTCATTAGAGGAATAAAAGGCGAAGCTTATGCACGTAGAATAGAACAGGGAATCGTTGACTGTAGAGATATTCTATCAGCATTATTGTGTCCACCTAAAACAGGATACGAGTATTCTGACTATTACGAAAAAAATCTTGTGAAGGCATTAGCATATTGTACGGGACGTGATGTACCTAATTTACATGAGCCTTCGTTTTTATATTCTTTATTGATTGATTATTATATTCCACATATTTATGTGACATATTTTCATATTTTAAATGAACGGTCATTGGAATGGCTTGATAACTTTGACGACGATTATTACTTTATTGCTTTAGATGTCAGGCTTGATAGAATTACTAAGACAGTTATTGGAAATGAATATTTTGGTGATAGAATGACATATGTAAATAGTATTTGTGAGTGTTCTCAGGATGGAAGTTCTAATTTTTATTCTGCATGTATGTGTTCTATTCAAAATTTATTTGAAAATAAGAATGAAATGATGCCATCGCTTAGGGTCTATAATACATTAGCCTTTCCACTTTTATGCCGCGAACAGGATGAAAAGTTTACAGATATAGAAAATGAATTTCGGATTATTTCGTATGATTGCCCAAGAGTAGTTAATGGCTTGCTAACCCAGTTGCCGAGAGATGCAACGATTTATGGTAAAAGTGGAATTACATATAAAGGGACATTGGAGGCATGGCTAAATACGGAATTTAAAAGCAATAGTCGATTTTTTAATTGTCCTAATAAATTGTTAAGGAATGTTATTGAGGGGGAACAGGGCAATATCACCTTGTCTAGTGCATTTAAAGCAATTGATATTAAGGGCGTGTCTAGTGTTTACAGGTTCTTAGGTGGGAAATTGGATTGTGCAAATTATATTAAAGAAACGCTTAGGCATATGCCTAAAGACAAATTTATTCATAGAACAAGAAGAAATAAATATAAAATCAGTGATATGAAAGATGCTGTATATGTATCTGGTTACGAGAAAATAGAATATTAGCAATAAAAATAAATCAATTAAAAGCCCAGGCAGTTTTTGAACCTGGGCTTTCGTATACAGATCATTTCTTTTCTTGTTCAGTTATCTGATTCTCTTCATTTTGCCGCAATTGTTTCCGAAACTGTGACGGCGAAGCGCCAAACTGTTTCCGGAAGAAGCGGCTGAAATATAATGGATTTTCATATCCAACCAGATTGGAAATTTCTGTAACATTGTAGTTTGTGGTTTCCAACAGAGATTTCGCATTTGAAAGACGCAGGTTCTGTATGTACTGGGCGGGTGTTGTATTCGTATATTGTTTGAAGTTCTGGATAAACCAGCTAACACTAATATTTTTCGAAGCTGCATATTTTTCAATATTAATCTGTTTATTGTAATGCATTCGGAAATAATCAACTGCCTGCGCCATGTCATCCATGATCATCGGATTCTTCTTGTGAGGTTTTACAAGAATCTGGCGGTGAAGAAGGATTAAAAGCTGCATAAAGTAATACACAAGAAGCTCTTCATAGTCATCTTTCCGTAGCTGCAGTTCTTCAATCATGTTCATGTACAGATGCTTGTATTC
Source organism: uncultured Blautia sp. (assembly GCA_934364795.1). Taxonomy (GTDB): domain Bacteria; phylum Bacillota; class Clostridia; order Lachnospirales; family Lachnospiraceae; genus Blautia_A. The sequence goes on along the minus strand of CAKRMK010000048.1, from coordinate 17,999 downwards.
CATGGAGACCCCGGAATAAATCACATGAACGCCATCTACAATGCCGTATTTGCGGAGGATATTTTTGACGTTATTCCCAGTAAAATGAACCCAGTACACTTCCGGGTGGTCGGCACCATAATAGTAGTAGCGCTGTTCTTCTTTTGGACGGTACAAAACCATGTTTCCAGCAGAAACAATTTCCTCTTTTCCATCAAAATAGAAATGTGCTTTTCCAGAAGCAACGTAAAGAAGCTGGTAATCAAGCCGACCTCGCGGCCGGTGCGTTGGCAGCTTCTTTATTGTGTACAGACGGTAAGTACCGCAGCTCCCTATAAAAATAGGATGTTTTTTATCTTTAAAATCCAAGCGTGTCTGGTGCCAGTAAGCGGAGTTTGTGTACAATATAAATTACCTCCTTGTAAATATGCACAATTTTTATCAGAACAGTTTGTACATATTTCATAATTAATAAAAAAGTGTATGTTTTTGTGTCTTTACTTGTTAAATTATATCATTTTGTGCATGTTTTGTCGAACAGAGTTTATGTAATTTTTTTAAAAAACAGGTATAATCATATCAGATGTTAAAACAGAAAAATATATAATATTGGAGGAGCAAATATGATCGTACCAAAACACTACGAAAATCTGAATGTGTTACATGAAAACACCATGCCCCATCGAGCATACTACATGCCTGTATCAAAGGATATGGGACCTCTTGTACATGACAGAGAGAAATCTGACCGTATGGAGCTTTTAAATGGAAACTGGAAATTCCAGTTCTATAAGAGCATTTATGATCTTCAGGAAAAATTTTACGAAGCAGGTTATGACACTAAGGGCTTCGACGAAATTCCAGTTCCGGGAATCTGGCAGAACTATGGCTATGACAGCCATCAGTATACCAATGTCCGTTACCCAATTCCGCTTGATCCGCCATATGTACCACAGGAGAATCCTTGCGGAGCGTACGTACACCAGTTTGAATATAAGAAAGATTCCAAAGCACCAAAAGCATACTTGAATTTTGAGGGTGTAGATTCCTGCTTCTATGTATGGATCAATGCTGCCTATGTAGGTTACAGCCAGGTGGCTCATGCAACCAGTGAATTTGACGTGACCGATCATCTGAAAGAAGGAACAAACACTTTAGCGGTACTTGTCCTGAAATGGTGTGATGGAACTTATTTAGAAGACCAGGACAAATTCCGTATGACAGGAATTTTCCGTGATGTATATCTGTTAAAGCGACCAGAAAGTGTACTGTATGATTATTTTACCACTACATCTATAGGGGAAAATGGTGCAGAAATTGAAATTCGTGCGAATTTTCTTGGGGAGAGCAATGCAGCAGAAAATACTAAAATTGTAATCCGGAATCATGAGGGAAATACGGTAGCTACAGGTACATTTAAGAAATGTGAAGATGGAAATTTTGCTTACAAAGCGGTATTAGATATCACAAACCCTGTACTCTGGAATCCGGAACAGCCATATCTGTATCAGGTGCTTTTCCTTTCCGAGAATGAGGTGATCACAGACCGTATCGGTATCCGTGAAATCCACTGCGAGGGAAGCGTAATCTATATTAACGATGTAAAAGCAAAATTTAAAGGTGTAAACCGTCATGATTCCGATCCGGTAACCGGTTCTGCAGTGAATATGGAACAGGTAAAAAAAGATCTGATCATGATGAAACAGCATAACTTTAATGCAGTCCGAAGCAGCCATTACCCGAATTCTCCTTATTTCTATCAGCTTTGTGATGAGTATGGCTTATTTGTGATCGCAGAAGCTGATAATGAGAGCCATGGAACCCAGACACAGTACTTGAAAAATTCAGAGTGGGAAAATGTAGTTGAGCAGTGGAATAAAAGAATTGCAAATAACCCGGATTTCATTCCTGCAACCATGGACCGTACCAGACTTTGTGTGGAAAGAGAAAAAAACCGCCCATGTATTGTAATGTGGTCTATGGGTAATGAATGTGGATATGGATGTACCTTTGAGGAATCCTTAAAATGGACCAAGGAATTTGACCCAACCCGTCTTACGACTTATGAGAGTGCATTCTATCAGAGTACAGACCGTGAGTATGATTATTCCAATATTGATGTAGTTGGAAGAATGTACCCAGCTTTTTCTGAGATTGATGAATACATGGAAAAGAATCCGGATAAACCGCTTCTTCTGGTAGAATATTGCCACGCCATGGGAAATGGACCTGGAGACCTGGAGGATTACTTTGAACTGATCCAGAAATACGACAGTCTTTGTGGAGGTTTCGTATGGGAGTGGTGTGATCATGCTATTTACAAAGGCCAGGCTGAAAATGGTAAGGGAATCTATTATTATGGAGGAGACCATGGCGAAGAAATTCACGATGGAAACTTCTGTATGGATGGACTGGTTTATCCTGACAGAACCCCACATACCGGGCTGAAGGAATATAAAAATGTATACCGTCCTGCGAGAGTGGTTTCCTATGACCAGATTACTGGTAAGACAGTTCTCCATAATTACATGAACTATATGGATCTGAAAGATTACCTGTATCTTGCCTATGAGGCAACTGCAGATGGAAAGATAGTAAATTCCGGATGCATTCGCCTGGCAGAGAGCATTGCACCGCAGCAGGAGGGAACTGTTATTATTCCGGCCAATATCCCGGAAAGAGGAAAATGCTTCTTGAAGGTGAAGTATTTGCTGAAGTCTGGAAATGGCTTACAGGAGACAGACAGTCTGCTGGGCTTTGATGAAATTCTGTTGCAGAATGAGGATGGAAGAAACCAGAATGCTGTTATGCTCATGGAAACAGGGTTAGTTGGAGGATTCATCAAAGTAACAGAGTCTGACCGTTATCTTGAGATGGAGAATAACGCCTTCCACTATGTTTTCAATAAACTGACCGGCTTGTTTGAAAGCATGTCTGCAGCAGGAGAGAACATCCTGGATCGACCGATGGAACTTAATATATGGAGAGCACCAACAGATAATGACCGTAAGATTAAGCTGGAGTGGATGGATGCCCATTATGATCAGAGCTATGTAAGAGCTTATGAGACCTCTTACCAGGCAGAAGAATCAAAAGTAACTATCTTCACCCATATGGCAGTTGTTGCAGCTACTGTGCAGAAAGTTCTGGATATCCATGCTGTATGGGAAGTAACTTCAGATGGCGCTGTTTCTGTAAAAATGAATACGGTAAAAGATATGGAATTCCCCATGCTTCCAAGGTTTGGGCTGCGCCTGTTCTTAAAAGATAACTTTAAGGATGTGACATACTATGGCATCGGACCGGATGAAAGCTATGTTGATAAATGCCGTTCTGGAAGTCATGGAGTTTATACCTCCAAGGTCGAAGATCTGCATGAAGATTATCTTCGTCCTCAGGAAAACGGAAGCCATGCAGACTGCGATTATGTGTGCGTGAGCAATGATAAACTGACGTTGTCAGCTGCTGGGGAAAAAACGATTGCATTTAATGCTTCTGAATACACTCAGGAGGAACTGACAAATAAAAAGCACAGCTATGAACTGGAAAAATGTGGAAGCACTGTACTTTGTATTGATTATTCCCAGAACGGTATCGGTTCTAACAGCTGTGGACCGGTACTTTCCGAGAAATATCAGTTAAATGAAGAAAAGTTCACATTTGATGTGAAACTGGTTTTGCATAATAGATAATTAACAAGACGTAAACATGGCAGGCATGTCTCTAAACAGGGATGTGCCTGCTGCTTTTATGCACAATTTTATAGAAAAACAGACGAAATATAATAAAAATCGCATTTTGTGCATGCTTTGTAAAATTAAATTCATATGATTTTTGAATGGCAAGTTTTATAATTGGATAATTTTAAATGATTTTTTACATAAATAGTAAGTGCTGAATTATTGTTTCAATTTATGGCATCAACATATTTGCTGAAGTCAATAGAGAATCAACTTGTTTGAAAGGAAAATTAAGTCAAGAATGCCGCAGCCTTTGAAAATATTGGCTGCGGCATTTTAAATATATGATATGTTTGCTGTAAAAAATAAAACATCAGGATTCTCAACCAGACATTTGGAAAAGTCAAGAAGGTGCTTCTGATATAAGATAGGCAACATTAAAATTATCATATACTTGAGATTTTAAGTACATACCTTCATATAATTTGATATAGTCGATGCATGTTTTGAAAAAAATAGAACCATTGCAATTAATGCATGAGTCGTCTTCAGTGTATATATGTGTATCTCCATTATTGTCTTCGATAAATAAGAGACTAACAAATATTTTATCTTCTGTCAGCCAGAAAGAGATATATTTTGAAAGAGTTCCATCAATTTCTGTGGCACCATCCAGAATTTGTTCATCTGATTCCAGCTCATTAATATGTTCCCAAAAAATTTGAGGAGAGAACGCAAGTAATTTTAAGTTTTTTTGAGAGTCTTCTGAGTACCATATATGTGCTTCTGTGTTGAGATAGTCGGTTATATTAATATCCGTATCTGCCGGTAACTCATAAGTTTCACCGGCGTCAGAAGTCAGCGAAAAGGTTTTTGCATGATTAGAATAAGAAGTGACAATCCCCTTGACAAAATAGTAAGTTATATCTGAATCACTATCATAATAAGAGCCGGAACCATCTATATCATAAGATACATATTGCCCCTCAGGCTCCTTAGGGGCGGAAAGGGTGATTAGATCTGAGGGGGCTTTGCCAAAAGCTTGTCCGGATAGCAATATACTACCGAGTACGATACTGCCTGCGATACATAGAATTTTTACATTATTCATGGTTAAATGGCCTCCTTGTTTAGTTGTTGAATATTATATCAATTAAAGTGTGAAAATTGTAATTTTGACTTATCGAAATATGTTTTAGAAATGAGTAGGATTTCGGTTATTTTTGGTAACTATTCAGAACCACCCTTATTCAAAGATGAAATCAGGATGACCTGAGATTGCATTTTTGATGGCTTCGTAAGCATCCAGATACTTTGGTTTTCACCTTTATCATCCGAAGATCACGTTCTGCCTGTTATCCTTATATGAAGATACCTCAGTGAAAATGCGATTCGTCCGTTTACAGTAGGCCGTAATAACTGGCTGTTCTGTGACACACCAAACGAAGCTCAGGCTAGCGCTATTGTGTACACAATGGTAGAAATGGCAAAAGCCAATGGAGTAAACGTCTATCACTATCTTACCTATCTGTTGGAAAAACTTCTTGATGATAGGATGAGTAATGATGAATTAGAACTTCTGGCACCATGGAACGAAACCGTCAAAGCTGAGATCGAACGTTGTGCAAACGAATCAACTCAATCATATGTGAATTGTTAAGGTGCTCCGGCTACTGAAAAGTAGTCGGGGATTTTTTTAATCATACCTAAAATTTAAGCGCTTACGTTATAAATATTCGGTGATTACCAATAAAGATATGCTCTTGTTTTGGAATACACATCAAGAACTGTTTACTCGCTATCAGCGAGATAGCTTCTCTTATGATGAAGCTGCCAATGTAATAAGAAAACGCATACGGGAGACGGAATATGAGCAGGAAATTCAAAATATATTACGCAAGCAGTATTGATGGAGATTTAATGCTTTAAAATTAAATTCAGGTGCTCAGCTGAGTTTTGCGATAGAGCAGAAAAATTTTCTGCTCTATCTATGTGTGCCAAGCATGGCACTATGGCAGATGTTTTTTTAACTATAAGATTATTGATTTTCTAAGCAAAACCGCTTATAATTTGAGTCGGAACATATTGCTATTATCCACAGTTACAGGGCGTGTGTTATCAATGCCGATAACAAAATGATAACATTAGCCTGTATAGGCAGGATAATATGGATAAATCAAATAATCAAAAGAACTACAAACACGACAATGAATAATCTCTAAACAAAATTGATTAGTAATTGTCGAGGTGGAAGAAGAGAAATAGTAATTATACAAATTCAACAATATGCAATAACAGAAAACATTCCACTGCCGATAAAAAAGGTAGCTTTTCCCTATATCTACACGCCATAGGTATCGAAAACCTGTGGCGTTTTTTATGCCTATTTCTGAAGGAGTACTGGTACAATTAAACTGGCAAAAGCAAAAATAAAGATGGAGTTTCAGATTAAAAGTGATGCAACCCCACTCCGGATGAAGTTCATATAACATAATCCCAAAAATCACCTGTTCTTTTTAAAATTATAAAATTTTGTGCATATTTTGTATTATATCGTTTATGGGAATTCAAAATAAACAGAGTTATAATGACGTAAAATTTAGAAATTTGTTGAGGTATCGTAGCATGAAATCTAAATACATTGCAGTAATACCTTTTTTGTTTGTTTTTGGGGGATTACTGATATCCGGATGTTCTGTTACAAAGCAGGAAAGTACAGATTCAACAGAAAATATGCAAAAGATAATCATTGGAAGTGACGATTTTCCACCTTTTAATTATTCTGATGAAAATGGAGAACCGGCCGGAATTGATGTTGATCTTGCAAATGAAGCTCTGGGGCGTTTTGGTTATAAGCCGGTATTTACGAAAATTGTATGGGATGAAAAAGATAGCTATCTGAATAATAAAGAAATAGACTGTTTATGGGGGTGTTTTTCCATGGACGGTCGGGAAAATGATTATAAGTGGGCTGGTCCATACATGGTGAGCCGACAAGTCGTTGCGGTTAATGAAAACAGTAATATACAGAAACTTAGTGATTTGTCAGGAAAAGTAATCGCAGTACAGGCTTCCACAAAGCCTGAGGATATCTTTCTTAACAGGACGAATCCTTCTATTCCATTGGTAAAAGATGTATATAGCTTAGAAAATAGAAAACTGCTTTTTACCTCTCTTGGAAAAGGTTATGTTGATGCTATAGCAGCTCATGAAACTTCCGTACAACAGTATATAAAAGATTATGGGGCAAAGATAAGAATCCTGGATGAAGACATCCTGACTACAGGAATCGGGGTAGCCTTTCCTAAAAACACGGATAGTGAACTTCCGGAAAAACTCACAGAAGTCTTTAAAGAAATGAGAAAAGATGGAAGTGAAGAGAAAATTCTAAAAAAATATTTTCCCGAAACCAGTGGATATCTGGAGGTGGATGAAATTGAAAATAACTAAACTATCCAGACGACAGATTCAAATCATGATTATTATGGTAGGATTGCTTCTGTTTCTGATAACTATAGCTTATTCAGTAAAAACTGATACAAAAGCAGTTGCTGAACAAATGGATGAAACTCTAAAATATGTGAAAGAACAATGTTATATTTATAACAGATATAATGAGGCATCCCAAACGAAAGGTTTAATGCGCGCGATTGAAAATGCTCAGCAAGTTAATCGCAACTTGACTTATACAAAGGATGAAGTTACGGAAGATAAGCTGAAAACGTATGCAGAGGATCAGCGACTTACCGGAATTATTATACTTGATGCAAATGGAAAGGTAAAATGTGAATACAGTACTGACGATCTTAATTCCTGGGCTTTACAGGATGAGATTCAAAAGAAAACAGTACTTGATGTAGCTAAGCACCCCCGAAAAACTTATGCTGCAAGTATCGTTCTTGAAGATGGGTCACAAGTGGACCTGGCAGCATATGGACGCTCAGACGAAAAAGGGATAATTATTACTTTTTATCATACATCTGCTGAGTATGCCAGAAACTATAATCTTACGATCCAGAGCCTTCTTAGTGGCTACGATACATATTCCAGCGGAATAATTGTGGTAACAAATGGAAAAAATGTGGTTGCTTCAAATGACGAAAATCTGATTGGAAAGAGCTGTGGAGATATTAATATTATCCAACAAGTAAAGCAGAAACCAGCGAACAAACTGGTTCCTGTTTCAGACAAAAAAGACAGATATATTGGCAGAATGACTAAGGGGCGCGATTATTATATTTATATGTTTATAGATGAACAAATGGCATTTGCTTCTGTTTTTAGAAACCTGTTGATTATGTTGCTGTTGTACATTTTTGTTATTGCTTCTGTATTTACTTTTCGCAGGAGGTCAAATGCACAATTGTTGAAGATTCAGATGATGCAGGAAGAAGCTTATAAGCAGAAGCTTTTGCAAGAAGCCAAAAGGGCTGATATGGCAAATAATGCAAAAACAGAATTTCTGCAGCGAATGAGTCATGACATACGAACTCCAATTAATGGGATTCGTGGCATGATCGAGGTAGCTGATTATTATAAAGATGATTTAAAAAAGCAAGATGAGTGCCGCAGAAAAATATGGGATGCCTCAGGATACCTGTTGGAGCTTATTAATGAAGTACTTGATATGAGCAAATTAGAGTCAGAGGAAATTGTGCTGGAAAATAAGGATTTTGATATTAACAAACTGCTGCATGAAATAAGAGAGGTTATAGAAAAACAGGTATATGAACGCGGAATTAACTTATTTGAAAAAGAATACAATCTGGAATATAGATATTTGAATGGTAGCCCGGTTCATTTAAAAAGAATCCTTATGAATATCATAAGTAATGCTGTCAAATACAATAAAGAAAAAGGAGTCATACTGCTTAGCTATTATGAAATACAGGTGGATGATAAGCATATACTATTTGAGTTCCACTGCAAGGATACTGGAATTGGAATGAGTAAAGAATTTCAGAATCATATTTTTGAACCATTTACTCAGGAAAAAGGCGGTGCAAGATCTGTTTATGGAGGAACCGGTCTTGGTATGCCAATTACAAAAAAACTAATAGAGAAAATGGGCGGTACAATTAAGTTTGAAAGTGAGAAAAATGTAGGAACCACATTCATGGTACAGCTTCCCTTCCTTATTTCGACTGATATGAAGCAGGTCGAAAGCCAGGAGAATGATGTATCAATTGAAGGCATGAGAATTCTTTTGGCCGAGGACAATGAATTGAATATGGAAATTGCAGAATTCCTTCTGACAAATGCAGGAGCACAAATTATAAAGGCTTCAAATGGTAAAGAAGCTGTTGAAGCATTTAAAAAATCAGGCATTGGTGAGATTGACGTAATTCTGATGGATATTATGATGCCAGTCATGAATGGGCTGGAAGCTACCAGAGAAATACGCACAATGAACAGAAGTGATGCATCAGCTGTTGTGATTGTAGCCATGACCGCAAATGCCTTTACAGAAGACAAAAGTAAAGCGTTGAGAGCTGGAATGGATGAATATCTTACCAAACCACTGGAGTCGGAAAAACTGATTCGTGCATTAAGCAGATATAAACACAATTAACAAAATTAAATCAAAAATGTAGCAGGATTTGAGGAATCAAAACGACTTCCAGATGGATCGTTCTTGATTCCTTTTTCTTTACAAATCGGTTACGTTTGCAGTACTGAAACTAGTGTATAATTGTAATAGTAAAAATCACGCACAATAAAGAAATAATCGGGTTTGTGTAAAATGAAAGGAACATTATTATGAAAGCAAGAATACTGGTGATAGAAGATGAAATGGCAATCAATGATCTGCTTTGTATGAATCTGGAAGCTGCCGGCTATGAAACGGTAGGTTATCTGGATGGAAATGATGCAAGTGAAGGCGTCGCACAGGACCATGAATTTCAGTGCGCACTTGTGGATATTATGCTTCCGGGAAAGGATGGTTATACCTTGTTGCCGGAATTAAAAAAGTTTGGTATTCCGGTTATATTTCTTACGGCAAAGGCTGATGTTACAAGTAAAGTAAAAGGGTTAAAAGACGGAGCCGAGGATTATATAGTAAAGCCTTTTGAAATGCTGGAGGTAATGGTGCGTTTGGAAAAAGTATTAGATCGTTATGGAACGGCACCGAAACAGATTCAGATAGACGATGTCATAATTGATACCGTAAGTCACATAGTTACGAAAAATGGAGAAGAAATATATTTAAAACCTATGGAATATAACTGCCTTATGGTATTCGTAAAAAATCCAAATAAAGCACTTACCAGAAGCCAGATTTTGCAGGAACTGTGGAAGGAGGAATTCTGCGGAGAAACAAGAACTGTGGATGCACACGTTGGGCGCATCAGAAAAAAACTAAGCTGGCAGGATAAAATTAAAACCATTCCCAGAATTGGTTATCGACTTGAGGTGGATTTATGAAGCTATTTACGAAAATTTTTTTACAGGTAATCTGCATGGTGCTTCTGCTGTCGTCTGGAATCTTTTTCTACACAACTTACAGGTGGAAAAATCAGAGCATACAGAATATCAACAGTTATGAAAATAGCAGGTTTCAAACAAATATTTCTAAGTTTGAAAACATGCTAATGCGGATTAAAAGTAAAACACAGGACTCTGATGATAAAATCCGGGAAAAAATGATTATTTATGCTTTTCGTCAGGTATTCCACGACAGCGCCGTTTTATATCAGGATGGAAAAGAACAATATAATGGGACAAAATATGAGTTTGATCTGCAAAATATCAGAAACCTAACAAAAAACAAACACGATGGATTCGAAAATGACAGCTATTGTGATAAACCACTGATCAGCAAAACAAATGGCAACGTATTTTTGCTCTTTTATTTTTCCAGCTACAGTTCTACAGACATGAACTATCAGATCGTCACCTACAAAGATATTACCAGTGTACAAAAACAGAGTCAGACACTGTTTTATCAGGCAGGAGGGTTTACCCTGTTTCTGGTTCTGTTTGTTGGCTTTTTCCTGTTTTTGACTTTGCGGAAAATTATGGAACCGCTCACAAGGCTAAAAGAAGCGGCTGTTTCTGTGGCAAATGGAAATTATGAGATAAAAGTGCCATCAGAAGGAAAAACGGAACTGGCACAGGTTGGGAAAAGCTTTAATCTTATGACAGGTAAAGTAAGGGAGCAGATTGAAAAGCTTTCTTCCGTAAACCAGGCACAGAGACAGCTGCTTGGAAGTTTGGCCCATGAATTAAAGACACCGATGACTGCAATCATAGGATATGCAGATACACTTCTAACGGTACGCCTATCTCCCAAGAGGCAGGAGATAGCGCTTGATTATATTAGAAATGAATGCCGAAGGCTTTCCAGGCTTTCAGTGAAAATGCTGGAACTTACCGGATTATATGAAACAGGTGAAGCAGAATTTGTTCCAGTGGAAGTTCAGATGAATCAATTTCTGGAAGATGTAAAAAAACTTGTTACTTACAGGCTTCAGGAGAAAAAAATTTGTCTTGAAATACATTGTAATCCAGAGGAGCTTAGAAAAACATTTGATCCGGACCTTATGATGAGTGCAGTGACAAATTTTATTGATAATGCAGTCAAGGCTTCCGATGAGAATTCAAAAATCGTACTGGAGGCAACCCAAAATCATTTATCCGTTCAGGATTATGGGAAGGGAATTCCAGAGGAGGATCTGAAAAGAGTAACAGAAGCTTTTTATATGGTCGATAAATCACGTTCCAGAGTAAAGGGAAGTGTTGGGCTTGGTCTTGCGCTATGCCAGAAAATTGCAGATATACATGGATTTCAGCTGGAAATTACAAGCCATCTGGGAAAAGGAACGATCGTATCTGTTTTATGGTAAATAATTGGAATTTACAGAACAGTTACAACTTGCGGAAGATTTGGTGCAATGAAAGATGCTATACTTGTGGACATAAACAGGAAGGAGAATTTATTCAACATGAGAAAAAACATAAATAAAATTGTAGGATTAACACTTTGTATAGGAATGCTCACAGGATGTGCCCAGACCCCGGAATCTTCCCTTGTAAAACCAAAAGGGAGCAAGGTAGAAAATGCTTATACAGAAACTGAAGGCGTAGATATGGTGAACGAGGACTCTTCTGAAAATACAAAGGATAAGAACACAGCGGTAAGAACAACTATTCGAGACCTGCTCAATGCTCCGGAAACCTATAAAAGTCAGACTACAGATGACAGTGCAAAACTTGTAGTGAACACGGATGCCACTGTAGAAATACCGGATGTAGAAAAGATATCCGCAATTTCTGTCACGCCTGCAGAAGTTACACAGGATCTTCTTGACCGTATTACAGATGCCTTTTTCTCAGAGGCAAAGCTGTATACATCGGATAGCTATTATACCCAGACAAAGGATGAAATCAAAAAAACGTTGGATGAACTAAAAGAAGATGTAGCAAACGGAAATCTGGATCCCTATAATTGGGGTACGGATGAAGATGGTAACCTTTACTATAATATTTATGATGATATTGAATACTGGGAAGAGCAGTATCAATCAGCCCCGGAGACGAAGACCCTGGCAGAAGGAAGACCTGTTGCAGGCTCCCAGGAGACAGAAAATGGTACTGCGGAAAATGAATTCTCCGGTGTTGCACAGATGCCGGATGGATCAGAATATTTTTACATGACATCTTCCTACGGATCCGATACCTTATCTGTCAAAATCAGAAAATTGGCAAAATCTGGCGGGGAAAAGCTGCCTGTGGACACGACCTGGTCTGATTATACTTCTTCCAGTGAAGGGGAAAAACCTACTGAGGAGTCCATTGGGATTTCATTAGATGAAGCAAAAAAAATGGTACAGGAAAAAGTAGATAAAATGGGGATTACAGATCTGCAGTTTTCAGACTGGAGTTATGCATTGTGCAATAATCTTGAAAAGGATAATAGTTTAAGTAATCTTGGAAGCGGATATGCGATTTATTACACACGTACTATAAACGGTGTTCCGATTACTCGGACAATGGCAGATGGCGGTGCTTTGGAAGATATGGACAGCACTATGGAAACCTGGTCTTATGAAAGTCTTTATTTCTTTGTCGATAAAGATGGAATTGAAAGCATGTATTATTCAAACCCTTATACCATAGGAGAGACAAAAACAGAAAATTTAAACCTTCTTCCATTTTCTGAGATTATGAAAACATATGAAAAAATGATGGTAGTGACCAATGCAGATAATATGGAATATGAAAAATCAAGAGTTTATGATGTTGACCGGATTGTTCTGGGCTATGCAAGAATTTATGAACCATCCACAGATCCGCATACAGGTCTTCTGGTTCCCGTTTGGGATTTCTTTGGAAGCAGAAAAGTGGAAGGTGACTATGATGGGAATAGTTACTCGGACATCACAGACTATCCAAACTGGAGCTTCCTTACCATTAACGCCGTGGATGGCAGTATTATAGACAGGGATCTGGGCTACTGATATGAAGCAGGTACTTGGAATTGTACATTACAATTTCTTTGGCTATTTTCGAAATCCAAAAGTCATTTTTACCTTCCTTCTGGAATTTGTACTTAGCTTTCTTCTCACTGGAAGAATCATGGTTGTTATGGAAAACTATGATACACCGGTACAGGCTGTAGAGCCATTTCTTTGGACCTTTGGGGATGGAACAGCAGTACTGCTCAGTTCTCTTCTGTTGCTTCTGCTGTTCTCAGACCTGCCAAAGATGACACCAGTTACTCCATATCAGTTAATTCGAACAACAAAGAAAAAATGGCTTTTGGGACAGTTTATTTATATTATTTTTGTGACTGCTCTTTATACAGTATTGATGCTGCTATTTACATCTGTACTGTGTATGAAGGACAGTTATCCGGGCAACCTGTGGAGCGAGACTGCTGCCATGCTCGGATATTCTGAACTGGGGAAAAACCTGCAGGTCCCCTCTACAGTAAGAGTCATGGAGAGTATCTCTCCGTATGGCTGTATGCTGCAGGTTTTTCTCCTGTTATTCTGCTATTCCCTGACACTTGGTTTTGTGATCCTTGTTGGAAATCTTTATAAAGGAAAAACAAAAGGCATGGTGTTTGGACTACTTTATAGTGTATTTGGATTTTTACTGGAACCCAGTGTGGTAGCCGCAATTTTGCATAAGGAAAAATATGAAATGTATCAGGTGAATGTACTGATCTGCTGGATCAGTCCTTTGAACCAGGCTGTATATGGAAAACATAACCTTGGCTATGATCCATTACTTCCGACCATCTGGCAATCCTGTATGTTCTTCGCAGGTATTTTATTTGTTCTTATGGTTCTGGCACTTCGCAGGATGAAAAAATATCCCTTTGAATTTCTGGGAGAAAAAACATAATCAGAAAGGGAAATATCTATGCGGGTAGAAACAAAACGTATGCTTCTTGGCAGGAGTTTCCTGGCGGCATGGCTGATTGCCTGCTTTTCTATCGCAGCAGGTCAGACTTATCCAAGTTTGAAAAAAGCATTAACATGTGGAACTTTTATCAGCCTGCTGGATGGTTCATTGAAAAGTCAGATGGTATCTTTTGCCATCCCTGTAGCTGCGGTACTGCCGTGGAGTGATTCTTTTTTACAGGAGTATAAAAGTGGATTTTTAAAAGCTGCATTTCCCAGGACAAACCGCAGGCTATATGTGGAAGGAAAAGTCTTTTCTGTTATGACATCTGGATTTTTAGTCTGGATATTTGCTATAAGCACCATACTTCTTGTTAATTTTGTTATATTTTATCCTATGGAAATAAAAGGCAGCTTTCCAAAGGAACAGTTTCTGGAGCTGCTTATGAAAGCTCTTAGGATGGGACTGGTCGGAAGTATTCTAAGCACTTTTGGTGGAATCTGTGGTACCTTATGGAATTCAGCTTATATGGCATATGGGATTCCTTTTGTCAGCTATTATTTTGGAATTATACTTCATGAACGCTATTTCAAAGACCAGATCTGGTTTTACCCAGTGGAATGGATTCTGGCAGATGGAAACTGGGGAACGGATAAAGCGGGATTGTGGTTATTTCTGCTATTATTTTTATTTGTGTTAATGGGAATTTTTGGAGGTGTTTTAAATGGAAAAGTGGAAGAAATCTGAATTTCAAAATACCTGTGTGAAAATAGAACACGTAACCAAAAGGTTCGGGGAAGATCTGGTATTAAAAGAAGTAAATCTTACCTTAAAGGTGGGACAGGTTTACGGCGTTGTAGGAAATAATGGCTCTGGCAAAACAGTACTTATGAAATGTATCTGCGGATTCCTTCCTGTTACCACAGGCACCATCCGTGTTTTCGGAAAAGAAATTGGTCGTGATGTAGATTTTCCAGAAAGCCTTGGTGTCATCATTGAGACGCCTGGCTTTCTTACCCAGTATACCGGTGTAAAGAACCTGGAAATACTGGCAGATATGAAAAGAATGATTTCAAAGGCAGATATCCGCCTGATCCTAAAAAAAGTAGGACTGGATCCGGATATGAAAAAGCCGGTTGGAAAGTACTCTCTTGGAATGCGGCAACGCCTTGGGATTGCACAGGCCATTATGGAAGATCCTCGCTTCCTGATTCTGGATGAACCATTTAACGGTCTGGATAAACACGGCGTGGCAGAGATCAGGGAACTTTTGCTTGATTTAAAGGCAGCTGGAAAAACCATTTTATTGGCAAGCCATAATGATGAGGATATCCGGATTTTATGTGATCACGTATATGAGATGGATGGCGGAGTTTTAAGAGAAAGGACAGCCTGAAAATGGGAAAAAAATTTGTGAAAACCACATTCGCAATATTAAGTTTCATGATGCTTCTGCCGACATCTGTTTTTGCAGAAGATGCAGGGAATATGGAAGCTGCTTTTGTGGGAGAGTCTGTTCTGGAAGCAGATCAGTCAGCTTCTTATAGTGATGCAGACAGTACATTGCCTTTTGAAGAGGAAAAAAACAATCCTACAGATGAGAAGATTCCGGAAACTGAGGAACAGACTCCTGAAAAAACGGATTCGGAAAATCAAAATTCTGACCTGGATGGATTTATATCAGGAGACGCTTCTGCTGAGGACGAAAAGAAGACAATCCATGTCATAATAGAAAATGGAAATACTGATACAGATAATGGAACACAGATCACAGATCCTGTTATAGATAGTGGGGATTATTCTGCTGGAGAGTATAGTGGAGGCGGTTCTTCTGCCAGCTCGTCTGGTGAGAAAATACTACATAAACCGCAGGTTCTTTTAGAGGATAACAATCTTTCCGGACAAAATCTAAAAGCAGGCTCTGTCACAGAAATGTCACTGACATTCCGGAATAAAAGCCGTAGCCAGAATGTATTTGGTCTAAAGATTTCTATTTCTGCGGATACAAAGGGAATTGAATTTGAGAGAAACTCTTTTTATGTTCAGAGACTGACTCCAGGAGAAGCAATTACCTTGAAGCAAAAGGTCACTATAGCAGAGGACTGTACTCCAGGTCAGGCAACAGTTTCTTTTTCTCTGGATTACGAAGATTCAAAAGCGACGGGAGCGACAGGTACAGAAACGCTGTCCTTTCAGATCACTCAGTCGGCGCGTGCAAAACTGGAAGCTTCTGATATTCCTTCCGTTTTATATACCATGGATACGGTAGAAATTCCGGTGAAAGCAATGAATCTTGGAAGGGATAAGATATATAATGCAAGTGTCCGGCTGGAAGCAGACGGATTGAACCCAAAAGAGTCCGCTTTTTTAGGAACATTAGAAGCTGGAACCGCAGTACAGGGAAGTCTCCGTGTGTATGTAAAAGGAAAATCAGAAGAAGATGACGGTTCTTTTCCTGGCAGGATTACCGGAAAACTGATTCTTACTTATGAGGATGCAGCCGGCAATTCCTATGAGGAAAGTACAGAGTTTGAGTCTGAGATTAAAGAAGCTAAAATCCAGTCTTTAAAAATAGAGGATGACCAGGAAGAAACAAACAGCTGGTGGTATTCCGTTATTGCAGTTATTGCAGTACTGCTTGTTTCTGTGATTCTACTTCTTTTGGGCAAGCTTCATAAGAAAAACATACTTCTGGAAGAAACCAGAAAGGTGGATGCCCATTGAAAAAGAATAGAATAGACAGTTTTACCTGTTTTGTAGGTTTTCTTCTGATATTGGCATTATTTTTCTCTATAAAGCTTTTTGCAGGAATACAGGATGGGAAAAAACAATACTCGGCACTGGTTTCCCTTGGAGACCTTACTTATGATGATGATTTTTTGAAAAAGGCAAAAAAAATAGAAGGGATAAAAGAGATATGGCCCGTTGTGGAAATTCCAGTAACCATCAAGATTGAAGATTATACGGAAACAGCCACCTTTTTAGGAATCGATCTGAATGCGTTTGGAGAAAATCCAGAGCAGAATGATTTAGGAAATACACCGGTGTTGTTGCTTGGAAGTAAAGCATTGCAAAACATGAAAGACTCAAATAATCATTCCATTTCAAAAAAACAACAGGAAAAATTCCTGCAAATGGGAGAAAATCTAACCATTTCGTATGCACTTGCTGGAAATACAAAAGAGCTTTCTGACGCGGCAGATCATCTGGTATCCTTGACTGGGCACGAAGAAAATGAACAGCAAACTGTTTATCTTCCATGTAAAGTAACTGCCGTAACGGAAAATGAAGATATCTATATTCCTTTATCACAGGCGCAGGAGCTTTGCAGTGAGATGGGTGAGCCGCTTAAAATTACAAAAATTTATTTGAAAGTGAATGGAAAAATGAATCTGGAGAAGGCAAAAAAATTATTTGAATAAGGTATTCTTGCAAAATTAATTTGTATCAATCTCTGGTATTCATTTGACTAACTATTGTATTTTGTGCATGTTTTATGTAATTTTATCCATGTACTTATTTAAAAGAAAAGTATATACTTTATTCTTGTAAACAAAAGTATTTTATTCCCCTAAGGCTTGCTCCATTGTCTGCATGACAGGCAATGGAGGCCTTCTTCCAACGTATTAATCATAATAAATTGGTATTTTTGTAAATTGTACCATATAATGAAAAACTGTTAGATTGTGATCTTTTAGATACAATTTAGCAGTTTTTTTATATGATGGAAATCCAATACAAAAAACCACTTTTTCATGCTATACTTCATTTATGAATTATAGCAAGATCAACACCAATAAAAAGGTCTGGGCTGTCTTGCTTAATTTGATATTGCAGGGAAGTCAAATGCAATGCGGTACTTCCGTATTTGCCACGCTGAAAACTTTTGAGCCTTCGCTCCGTCATATAATTAAACAATTCGCCTTGCTGTATTTTCTGCAAAGTTCGTTGTAGGTAATGCGATTTTTTTATTCAAAAACAATACCC
>CAKRMK010000047.1 GCA_934364795.1 uncultured Blautia sp. | reverse complement strand
GATGTCCCATTCGAAAGAAGTAAACCCCCTTGAAGACGACGAGGTAGATAGGGCAGGGGTGGAAGTGCGGTAACGCATGGAGCTGACTGCTACTAATAGGGTGAGGGCTTGACCAAGAACGCAAGGTTGAGAAAAGATTCGAAAGACTTCCAAAAAGGAAAAAGCATGTATGTAGTTTTGAAGGTACAGGAAAGGAAACGGTAGCCGGTCAGGTTATCGTTTTTTTGTTGCTAAGAAAAAAGGTATTTTCCTATTGAAATAATAGGAATTAAAAGGTATAATCTTCTACAGAGGGATTTTGCCATAGTCATGACAGAATCCAGAGCAGGAGGAATTGAAATGAGAATATCCACAAAGGGTAGATATGCAATAAAATTAATGTTAGATCTGGCTACCAATGATAACGGCGAGCCTATCAGACTGAAAGATGTAGCACGCAGACAGGATATTTCCGAGAAATATCTGGAGCAGATTATTTCTGTATTGAATAAGGCAGGATATGTAAAGAGTGTTCGTGGACCGCAAGGAGGTTACTCTTTACAGCGCAGACCAGAAGAATATACAGTAGGCATGATTCTTCGTCTGACAGAGGGCTGTCTGTCCCCGGTAGATTGTGTAGCCCCGGACGGAGGCGGTTGTGAGAAAGGAGATGCCTGTGTTACCAGAATCCTATGGAAGAAGATTGATGATGCTATTAATGAAGTAGTGGATAATATTACCTTGGGAGATCTTCTGGACTGGCAGGCTGCAAGCGCGGATGACTATGTAATTTAAAGTCTGCGTCCAGAATCATTCCTGTAATCTGCACACTTTACTTTAAACAGATAAAAATGCCTCATAATAATTCAGTTTCAGGAAATCTCTGAACTGTTTTATTATGAGGCTTTTTATATGATTTAGTATGTACCTGAACCTAAAATTTTTTTGAACTTGAGGAGCGTGCCACCAAAATCATTTTTGCAATCTGTACGCTCCGCTTTGCGTCATATTTCACCTAAATTCAGCCGGCATAATCTGTTTTCTGTGTTTTTGACTTTGTATTCTGTGCCTGAAAGGTAATCGTTACCTTGAACAGATCCCCGTCCAGATAAAGCTGGAACTTACCACCCTGAAGCTCTGTCAGGCTTTTGGCAATGCTAAGGCCAAGTCCGCTTCCTTCCGTATTTCTGGCAACATCCCCCCGCACGAAACGTTCTGTCAGCTCCTCGGCTGCGAAATTCAAAGGCTGTGCAGAAATATTTTTCAGAGAAAATAATACCTGATTATGGGAATTTTGTACTTCGGCATAGACTCTTGTTCCCTCCATTGCATATTTGGTAACATTTCCGAAAATATTTTCAAGTACACGCCACATCCGTTGTCCATCAGCATGGATAATAGAAGATTCATCAGGGAAATGTACCATCATAGTAAGCTGATGCTCCTGGAACCGTTCTTCAAATTCACCGATTACCTGGTGAAGCATTTCTATAAAATCAATATCTGCCATGTTCAGTGTAAGATTTCCTGTACTTGCTTTGGAAGCTTCCACCACATCTTCAGTGAGAACCTTTAAACGTGAGGCTTTTTCTTCCAGAATATCCAGATATTCACATATCTTTGGATCTGTGAAATTTTCCCGTTTCAGAAGATCAATGTAACTGATAATGGAAGTCAGCGGTGTTTTCAGGTCGTGAGAAACGTTGGTAATCAGTTCTGTTTTCATACGCTCGTTTTTTACACTGTTTTCTACGGCAGCATCCAGTCCGCTTCCAATATTGTTGATATATTCTGCCATAATTTTTTCATCACCCAAAAGGCGTTCCAAAGGTATTTTATACTGTAGATTTCCATTTGAAATTTCTTTCAGGCCAGTTATCAGGATATCCCTGTGAGCTGCACTTCTAATGATAAAAAACAAAATGCCAAGATCCACAAGAAGGCTGAAGAATAAAAGCATTGCTCCGCTGTTCAGAAGAATTACGCAGAAAATATATTTAAGTAAAATAAATCCCAAAAAAGCAACAGTTGCTTTTACTTTGCTTGCGGTATTTCTGGAATAAAAATCGCCCAATTCATGAAATTTCAAAGAAATTTTACACAGCACTTTCCAAAGAAAATGGAGAATTTTACGAAGCAGGCTGTTTTTCCAAAGGCTTTTGCTTTTTATTCTTCTTACCAGGCTAAGATATCCAATCTGGAACCAGAATAAAGTATAACTGCCAATCCCTAAAAGAGGAAGAAACAGATAGTTATCCATTAAGGTATAATGAAGCCGTTCTATCTGGTAAGAAGCAAGAGGGACTAAACGTGAGATCATAAGCAGTACCGGAAAGCAGAAAAGCAAGACAAGTCCTGCAGAAATTTCTGTGTACCAGCGATCAAAAAAACAAAGGTGAAGTTCTTCATCTGCATTACTTCGTCCTGCAGCTACAGTAAGCCATATAAGAGCAATAAGGAAAAGTAAAACAGATAGTATGCAAAGGAAAAATACAGGTTTCATAAAACCGGAATAGGAATCAAAAACAGTTTTTCCAACAGTAAAAGCATCATTATGTAAAAGATCCTGATCCACATAAGCTGCAAAAATGTAGTTATCGTTTACCCGGGGCAGTAGGGTTTGCGCTGCACTTTGCCAGGAACTGGAGGTGATGCCAGAGCCCCAGAGGCCAAAATGATAATCTGTAAGAGATTTCAGATTACTGGTGAAGCTTTCCGGTTTTGCCTGAATCAAAATATAAGAAAGATTGCTTTTTTTACTTAAAATATTCTGAAGCATCGTATAATAATCTACAGCATCAGTGGAGGAATCGCTTAAATTATTATCAGTATATTTCAATTCGTTGTTTACCAGTTCATCATCATTGGAAATAACTTTTCCAGCATCTTCATTAATATACAGGTAAGTCATATTGGAAGCATCCAAAGAGTAACTGTCCAATACCTGTTCCTCTTCATCCAGAAATTCTATTTTGGAAAGAAGGGAGGAAAGCCCGGTAAACGCATCCTCAATATGTCCGTTCCAATATGCGTTTGTATTTAAAATGTCAAGAATACTGTCGGCACCTTCCGGGGCAAAATGCTCCGTCAGATTATAACCCTGATAGGAATAAATGTAATCATAAAGAGTTGTTCCATCCTTTGCATTTACAGACTGAACATGAATTCCAGAAGCAAATTCTTCATCCAGAGCACCGTAACGAATCTCCTCTTTTATTTCCTGAAAAAAATCTTCCTCATCAGCTGCATAATAATCGGAATACATGTTGGAATACTGGTAGCTGTCAGGATTCAGAGTAAGGGAAAATTCTCCGGTATCTAATTTTTTCAAAAAATCATCTGCACGGTAATAGTGTCTGGAAAGCTGGGAAGTATTATCAGAGGAATCACTTGTAAGGCAGACTACAATAGGCTGTCCGTCATCCGCATCATAATCGGTGATATTGACCCAGTTTTTCAGATCATCAAGTGAATAGGCAAGACCTGAAGTATTTTTTCCAGTTATTGTTTTGTTATTCAAAACTTCATCAATATCGATTACATCCGTATCTTTCAATGAAGAAAAATCTGTAATTTCATTTGATTCCGTACTTGTTCCCGATGTGCCAAGAACTCCGGAAACAGCATGCATAACATCCCAGGTATTATTATAAAAGGTATTTGTAAAAGAACTTGAATCAAAATAATTGCCGGTATTATCGGAAAGTCTAAGTCCACCCTGGATTTCAAGAGCCAGGAAGAAAAGTCCGCTAAAAATAGCAGTTCCGAGAAACACATATTGCAAGACCAGCAGAATTCCCTTGGTGAGAGGGCTGCAGTACCATTTTTTCTTTTTCATATTATAGGATCCCCTTTATTTTCTCAACTTTATATCCCAGTCCCCATACCACTTTCAGGTATCTGGGCTCTTTTGGATTAATCTCTATTTTTTCCCGGATATGCCGGATATGTACGGCAATTGTGTTATCTGCCGCAATTGCTTCTTCATTCCAGATATTTTCATAAATTTGATTAATGGAAAATACCCGTCCCTGATTTTTTATGAGAAGAAGCAGAATATTGTATTCAATGGGCGTAAGCTTTACCACTTCGCCGTCCACCTGGACTTCCTTTCGCTCATCGTTTACCATCAGACCGCCAGTTGTATAAACATGCTGGCTTGAATTGGAAACTGCTGCACCAAGCTGTGTGTATCTTCGAAGCTGGGAGCGAACCCGGGCAATCAGCTCCAGCGGGCTGAAGGGCTTGGTTACATAATCATCGGCGCCTACATTTAATCCCAGGATTTTGTCTGCATCCTCTGATTTAGCAGAAAGAATGATAATTGGAAGAGAATGTTCTTCCCGGATTTTTAAAGTTGCACGGATGCCATCAAGCTTTGGCATCA
Organism: uncultured Blautia sp.; assembly: GCA_934364795.1. Classification (GTDB taxonomy): domain Bacteria; phylum Bacillota; class Clostridia; order Lachnospirales; family Lachnospiraceae; genus Blautia_A. Next base: position 16,201 of record CAKRMK010000047.1, on the reverse strand, counting down.
TAACGTCAATAATCAGCAGGTCCACCTGTTCTTTTTCCAGAATAGAAAGAGCCTGTATGCCATCATAGGCCTTCATGATACGGTGTCCTTCCTGTTCCAGATAAATGCTGATGGCTTCTACGATTTCTCTGTCATCATCGCATACAAGAATTGCTGCCACTTTTTTTCACCTCCCCTGTGATTTATAAGGTATCAGACAATTTTTAAGATGAAAGGGGTAAAATCTTAAGAATTTCTTTAGAGTGTGTTCAAGCCTGTTTCAAACAAATATGAGTGTAAAAGAAAGAATCATAAAATGCAACACAATGACCAAAAAAAGAGAAAAAGTTTCGTACATTGCAGTGTTGCGGATTGGCAGAGAATGACTTATAATAAATGAAAATGGGGATTTTTATCATATAAAAATGGAAGAGAGTGTATATGAAACAGGAGAAGTGCAGCAAAACAAATACATACATAATTGATGAAGAGTACAGACTTCAATATGTAAATGAGGGTCTGTCAGAGAAATTTCCGGAACTAAGACTTGGGGGAGTCTGTTATCAGGAATTAAGAGGACATGATCAGCCATGCAGGAACTGTCCGCTGGCGCACAAAAAAAGAAAGACCGATATGTTCTACAATGAGGATCAGCAAAGATGGCTGAAAATCAATGCCGGTGAAATTACATGGCCGGGGGCCAAGGGATGTCATGTGATCCTTGCCAGTGATATAGAAGAAAAGGAGCTGGATGAGCTTTGCCGCTTTGTAGATATGAAAAAAGAGCTGATGGGAAGAAAGAGTACAGGCAGGGACGAGAAGAACCAGCTGACAGGTCTTTTTTCCAGAGAGCCTTTTTTTAAACAAACGGAGGCGTTTTTGCAGATAAACGATACTTCGCCAGGGGAATACTGCCTTGTGGCCATAGATATTGAACATTTTAAGCTGTTTAACGAGTGGTACGGACAGGAGGCCGGAGACAGGCTTTTGGAAGAAATCGGAGAGCATCTTAAGAGCATGCGCCAGGAGGTAGGAGGCCTTGCAGGCTATATGGGCGGTGACGATTTTGTTATGGTCTTGCCAAATGATCCTGCAATTCTGGATAAACTGCAAAGAAGAATCACAGGTTTTGTGCGTGCATATGGCGGGCATACCGGATTCCTTCCGGCTTTTGGCTTATATGTAATTGATGATATCTGGCTTAGTGCAGCTTTGATGTATGACCGGGCAGTTCTTGCACAGGAGACAGTGAAGGGAAATTATGCAGTAAGATCGGCTTATTACAGTCAGGAAATGAAAACCCGGCTTGAGAATAATCATGTGCTTCTGGCAGAAGTGCAGGCAGGACTGGAGAGAAACGAGTTTATCTACTATCTTCAGCCAAAGTGCAATATGAATACAGGCAAAATTGTGGGCCTGGAATCTCTGGTCCGCTGGAACCATCCTCAAAAGGGAATTGTATCACCGGGCTATTTTATTCCGGTAATGGAGAGCAATGGGCTGATTACGGCTCTGGATAAAAAAGTATGGGAGCAGGTCTGTCAGACACTTCAGGAATGGATCAGGGACGGCCATAAAGTAATTCCTATTTCTGTAAATGTATCCAGCGTGGATATTTATGCAATTGACGTTGTAGAACACTTCAAAAAACTGGTAAAAAAATATGGACTTCCACCGGAATACGTGGAACTGGAAATTACAGAAAGTGCCTATGTAGAAGAATATAAGGTCATTACAGGAGTAGCGGAGAAGCTTAGAAATGCCGGTTTTACAGTGCTTATGGATGATTTCGGCAGCGGATATTCCTCTTTAAACATGCTAAAGGATGTGAATGTAGATGTGCTGAAAATCGACATGAAATTCCTGAAAATGGATGAGAGCACCATGGGAAAAGGAATGGGAATTCTGGAAGCTGTTACCAGAATGGCCAATATTATGGGGCTTCGCATGATTGCAGAAGGTGTGGAGACAAAGGATCAGATCAATTATCTTCTGAACATGGGATGTATTTATGGACAGGGCTACTTTTTCTACAAGCCACTTCCTGTAGAAGAAATAAAAACACTTCTTCTGGATTCCGAAAAAGTGGACTACCGTGGGATTCAGGCGCGTAAGATCGAGCATGTACGTTTTAAGGAACTGTTTCAGTCAGAGCTGGCAAGTGAAGGCATCCTGAATAATATTCTTGGTCCTATTGCTATTTATGATGTATATAAAGATAATGTGGAATTGCTTCAGGTAAATGACAAATATTGTCTTCTTATCGGACAGGATCCTGTAGATCTGGCAGAGAATGTTAAAGTTCTGAACGAAATCCATCAGGATGACCGTGACAAAATGCGGGATATTTTTCAGCGTGCATCTATGCGTCTGGCAGAAGGCGCACAGGGAATCGTGAGACGAAAAAAACAGGACGGGCAGTATATCTGGATTAATATAAAGGCGTTTTTCCTAAGAGAACAGGATGGACACCAGATGTACTACGGTGCAGTCAGAGATGTAACGGAGGAAATGAGGCAGTTTCAGAAACTAATGTCATAGCTTGCTTTTTTTTCAGGTTTGTGGCATAATCTGTGTCAATAACTTAACAAGCTTTTATGGCAATGGGTGAGAAAATGTCTGGTTTTACAAAAGAAATCATTATAAAAACATTATTTGAGCTGCTTAATGAGAAACCGCTTGCGAAGATTACCGTTAAGGATATTGTAGAGCGCTGCGGTGTGAACAGAAATACATTTTACTATCATTTTCGGGATATTTCAGATGTGGTGGAATATGCACTTCTCCGTGATGTTGACAAGGCTTTTTCGCGTCCGGTTGAGGTAGATTCCTTTTTGGACTGCCTGGAGGTGCTGGTGAACCAGATTGGAGAGAATAAAAAGGCCATGCTGCATATTTACTGCTCCATTCAAAGAGAAACCTTTACCAGTGCCCTGGACAAAATGTGCCAGTATATTGTGAATCAGTACGTAGCACATAATTTCGAAAAAGAAATCATGGAAAAAGAAGATATGAAAGTGCTGATGCATTTTTATAAATGTGTGATGACTGGTGTAATTCTGGACTGGCTGGATCACAGGATGTCCTACGATCTGGTTGAATATGCAGGACGGTTAAGACAGCTGCACGGTAATAATTTTGAGAAAACTCTGGAAAATGCCGCCGGTACCAAACCGGCCCTGCTGAAAATCATGTAACTGCAGCATACGCCCAGGGTATTTTATAAGAAATTAGACAAATAGAGGATTGTGTCTGAATTTTGGACACGATCCTTTTTTTGTCCGTTTCTTTTGGGAAAAATTCTCATTATAATATGGGTTATGAAAAGCGAGAATGGCAGAAAGGAGAATCTGTATGAATTCGTTTGGAACTTTGAAAATAGCACGGAATGGGTATATTGTAATGGCTGCTATTTTCTGTATACTTGGAATTTTTCTGATGATAAATCCGGAAGGCTCCATGAAAACGATCTGTATAATTGCAGGAGCTTTATTTATTGCAGATGGAATCATTAAGATTATCGGGTATTTTTCCCGGGACTTCTATTGTCTGGCTTTTCAGTTTGACCTGGGATTTGGAATTCTTATGATTGCTGTGGGAGCTTTGATTCTGATAAGAAGAGAATCCATTATCCGGCTGATTTTCGTGATCTTTGGCCTGCTGATCCTGATGGATGCACTGCTTAGGATCCAGATGTCAGTAGAGGCAAAGCGATTTGGACTGAAGCTCTGGTGGGGAATTTTTATAATTGCCATTGTTACAGGTGTATTTGGAATGATCCTTCTCATTGATCCAGCCGGAGGCGCAAAGCTGACTGTGATTTTTACAGGTGCGGCATTTCTTCTGGAAGGAATCCTGAAACTATGTGTAGTAATCTATACGGTCAGGACAAGAGAAGGAAACAATGTGGTTTATGAGGAAGAACTAACAGAGAGTAAATTTTAATTTTAAATGAAAGACATAGATCCTGTAAAAATACATGTTCGCAGGATTTGTATCATAGCTTAAACAAAGGAGGAGCATTATGAAACTGATTGATAAGGCAAAACAGGCCGCCATGGAAGGTGCAGTAACAAAAGCATTAGAATATCTGGAGAAAGATCCGGAGACAAACATTCCGAAGCTGATGGATCTGGTGGATACTTTCACCCCGGAGAATTGGTATAAAAGTCAGAGGGATGCAATCCGTAATGCTATCCAGGATAAAAACAGCAACTGGTTTAAACTGATTATGAACCTGTATCAGCTTGATCCGGGAGTACGTCAGACATTTTTCCAGAACTTTATTGTAAATGCCAGCCTGAAGGGAAGTGCAAGACAGGAAGAAGTTGCAAAAGAGAACAACTGCAACGTTCCGTGGGCAATCCTTCTGGATCCTACCAGTGCCTGTAATCTGCACTGCACAGGTTGCTGGGCAGCAGAATATGGTCACAAACTGAACCTGGATCTGGATACAATTGATTCTATTATCAGACAGGGTAAAGAGCTTGGCGTTTATATGTATATTTACACAGGTGGTGAGCCGACAGTCCGTAAAAAAGATCTGATTAAGCTTTGTGAAATGCATCCGGACTGCGAATTCCTTTCTTTCTCAAATGGTACTCTTTTTGATGAGGAATTCTGTGATGAGATCTTAAGAGTAAAGAACTTTGTTCCTGCATTCAGTCTTGAGGGTTCTGAAGAGGCAAACGACGGACGCCGTGGTGAAGGAATCTATCAGAAAGTTATGCATGCAATGAAGCTGTTAAAAGACAGAGGACTTCCATTTGGTGTTTCTACCTGCTATACAGGTGCCAATGTGGACAGCGTAAGCAGTGAAGAGTATTTTGATAAACTGGTTGACTGCGGTGCATTATTTGCATGGTTCTTCCATTATATGCCAGTAGGTAACGATGCTTCACCGGAGCTTCTGCTTACACCGGATCAGCGTGAGAAAATGTACCGTGCAATCCGTGAGTACAGAAGCACAAAGGCTATCTTTACACTTGATTTCCAGAACGATGCAGAGTTTGTACATGGATGTATTGCAGGAGGAAGACATTATCTGCATATTAATGCAAATGGCGATGTGGAGCCTTGCGTATTTATCCATTATTCAAACTGCAATATCAAAGATACTTCTCTTCTGGATGCGCTGAAGAGCCCGATTTTCCAGGCTTACCACGATAATCAGCCTTTTAACGAGAACATGTTCCGCCCATGTCCAATGCTGGAGAACCCGGAAATCTTACGCAGACTGGTAGAAGAGACTGGTGCCAAATCTACAGACCTGCAGTCCCCGGAGAGTGCAGACCATCTTTGCGGAAAATGCGATAAATATGCAGCATGCTGGAAGGAAAGAGCAGATCAGCTGTGGGAAGAAAGACAGCAGGAAAAAGCTGCAAAAGCTGGCTGCTGAAAATAAGGATAAATGCAGTTCTGGCAGTTTAATATCAGGCTGATAATGCTGCAGGAATGATTTTAAAGTTGGAAATACCCTTTTATAAAAAAACGGATGTACAGTTAATGAGATAAAGGAACTGTATATCCGTTTTTTGTAATGAGTAACATTTTTTAATCATTCCCACAACCTGCATATCTTCTGCATAAATAAGGTACTGAATATTTATGTTCACAGATTATGGGAGCGTTTTCAGAATTTTATAATATGAAAAATCAGTAATTATAAGCCCCCTCATATGCATTACAGTGTTCTTTACGCTTTGCCTGTTTTTCACAGCTGCTGCAGCGGTCACAGAACTCCTGCTCATAACAGGTGGAACAGACACAGCCTTTACATGCTTCACGGTCATAGGCAGAAGTGCAGGTGTAGGGCAGTTTATTATTTGTATTTTCTGACATATGTATCACGCTCCTTTTTAATGTGATTATAATGCGAAAAAAATGTTCATTCAATGGGAAAAATCTGAAAAAAGAACGAGGAGTTTTTGGGCATTTTTTTGTCACGGTTCACAGGTAATGTTCCGCGAGGCGTGTTGCTGTGAACGAAGTGGGCAGTAACATTTTTTTCCTATAAAGTAAGGTTTAAAGACGAACAAAATTGACGGAGATACAGTTTTCTGCTATCATAAGAAAGCAAGACCTTAAACAGGAAAAACATAAGTAATCAGAATATACTGATTTATTAGATAATTCAGTATATTCCAAACACTTGATACGAGAAATAGAAAATGAGGTAAACAATAAGATGTGGATAGCAAATGGCTGGAAAGAATACGAAGTAATTGATACTTCCTGTGGAGAAAAACTGGAGAGATGGGGAAAATATCTTCTTGTCCGTCCGGACCCGCAGGTAATCTGGGATACGCCCAAAACAGAACCGGGATGGCGTAAGATGAACGCACATTATCACCGCAGCTCTAAAGGCGGCGGTGAGTGGGAGTTTTTTGATCTGCCACAGCAGTGGGACCTTCATTACAGGGATCTGACCTTTCATCTGAAACCTTTTAGTTTCAAGCATACAGGACTTTTCCCGGAGCAGGCTGTAAACTGGGACTGGTTCAGTGAGAAAATCCGTAACGCAGGCAGAACTGTTAAAGTTCTGAATCTGTTTGCTTATACCGGAGGAGCTACTCTTGCAGCGGCAGCGGCAGGAGCTTCTGTAACACATGTGGATGCGTCTAAAGGAATGGTCACATGGGCGAAAGAGAACGCAGCAGCAAGTGGGCTGGCTGATGCTCCTATCCGCTGGCTGGTTGACGATTGTGTGAAATTCGTAGAGCGCGAGATTCGCCGTGGAAATCATTATGATGCGATTATCATGGATCCGCCTTCTTACGGAAGAGGACCAAAGGGAGAAATCTGGAAAATCGAGGATGCTATTCATCCACTTGTTAAACTTTGCACAAAGATTTTAAGTGACGATCCCTTATTTTTCCTGATCAATTCCTACACCACAGGACTTGCACCAGCAGTGCTTACTTACATGCTGGCTACAGAAATGAAGAAATATAATGGGAATGTGGATTCCCAGGAGATCGGACTCCCGGTGAAGTCAAATGGACTGGTACTGCCTTGCGGTGCGTCTGGAAGATGGGAAGCGGAATAAGAAGATATCGGTAGATATAAATTTTTGAAAAATATTAAATAAAAAATATCTCATGGGGTTTGCTGCTTGAAAGGTATATTAGCAGACAATTTTCATGAGATATTTTTATGTATAAAATGTTTTTTGGGAAGCTCCCAGGGGAGCTTCCATGGTAGTAATTATGTTTTAGCGCTTAAGCTGTTGTTTCCTTATGCGCCAATTGTAAACTCATAGCTTCCGGCCTGCAGAGTGTAAACTGCACAGGTAGTTCCGTTATGCTCTGTCATTTCTACAAATTCTGCACCTTCTGGAGCTGTTGTGGTATTTGCCAGCTCCTGGGAGATTGGAAGGTAAAGGGTAGCAGTGGTGTTTGCCGGAACAGTAGCAGTATAAGTTTCCATAGCGCCGTCTTTTGCAGTCCATCCACTGTAAATTGTTCCATAATTGGATTCATAGGAACCATTTGCATAAGTAAAGGTACCGCCTACAGTTGGCTGTAATACAAAGCTCTTATATCCAGCTTCGCCGTCCTCTCTTGTGATACCAAGCTGATAGGACATCATCCACTCGGAAATTGCACCAAGAGAGAAGTGATTGAAGGAGTTCATGGAGTTGTTACCGTTAAATCCACCTTCTACAGTATAAGAGTTCCAACGCTCCCAGACAGAGGTTGCGCCTTGTGTTACCGGATACAGCCAGGATGCATAATCGGTCTGTTCAAACAGTTTGTAAGCATCTTCTGTGTAACCATATTTGGTCAGTACAGGAACAAGGTTTGGAGTTCCGGAGAAACCGGAAGTAATGGTATAGCCAGCTGCTTTTACAGTTTCTACATAGTTTTCAACTGCTTTTGCTTCGTTTTCTTCACTGAATACGCCATAACGCAGTGGTGTTGCATAAGCTGCTTCTGTGTCGTAGTAAGTGATCTCTGGCTCTTCAAGCTCATTTCCATCATTATCTGTAGTTGTTTTTGTATAAAGTCTGCAGGTATCAGCTTCTACGTAGCAGTCATTCCATTCTGCTTTTGCCAGGTCATACTGTGCTGTATATTTGTCATGAAGCTCTGTGTTGCCAACAACTTCTGCCATATCTCTTGCAAGACCGATCAGATATACATAAACTGCATTGTTGATCAGGCCTGCGTCTGTAGAATCAACGGACAGCCAGTCAGCAAGTATACCGGTTTTGCTGGTAAGGTGTGTAAACTCTTCACTCATATCGTTGTTGTCAAGGTAATCAAGATACTGGTCGATTGCTTCGATGTTATCCTCGATGATGATCGGGTTGCCAGTCTGCATGTACATGTTATAAGGAATAACAGTAAGAGCTGCATCCCATGAAACACCGGAGAATCCAAATCCGACCATTTCGTCCTGTTTCGGCTCAGCTGTAGGAGCATATACCGGAAGAGAACCATCTCTACGCTGAACAGCACGGAGAGATTTCAGCCAGTTTCGGTAGAAGTTATAAACGTCTGCGTTGTAAGATGCTGCCATGGAGAATACCTGTGCATCACCAGTCCATCCAAGACGCTCATTTCTCTGTGGGCAGTCTGTCGGAAGAGAAAGGAAGTTACTTGTCTGAGAATTCTGTACATTCTTAAACAGGCGGTTTACATTTTCATTGGAACTGTCATAGGTTGCTGTCATATTTACAGAAGAGATAACCTCTGTCTTGATGTTTTCAGCCGGAAGTTCTTTCTTAAGGCCGCTGATCTCAATGTAACGATATCCGTGGAAAGTGAAGTGCGGTTCGAATTCCTGATCGCCTTCGCCTGCTACGAAGAAGTCTGTACAAAGGGCTGCACGAAGGTTTTCAACCATCATGGAACCTACCAGACCTTGTTCCTGATATTCCGGAAGATCCGGATAAAGGATTTCTGCATAACGGATGGTAACTGTGCTGCCTGGATCTACATAATCAGCCGGGATGGTGATGTGCGGAACACCGATCACGTTCTCACCCATATCATAGATGTAGGAACCGGTTCCCTCTTTTGCTTCCCCAAGAGCTTCTTTTACATCCAGTTCTTTTACGATAGATGCTTCTTCATCATAGCGGACTACGAAGCTGAAGTCGTTCATTCTTGGTTCATGTACAACTGGTTTTTCCCAGTCTTCAGATTCTGTGTAGTCAGCAGTTGTCCAGCCGTCATATTCTTCAGCTGTCGGCTCGTCGTATTTTTCACCGCCGTAGTGAGATTCGTATTTTACAGGACCTTCTGTGGAAACAGACCAGTCGTCCTCATTTGTTACGATAGTGTCAGTAGTTCCGTCTGTATAGGTGATATCCATACGAGCCATAACTGCCTGATATGGTCCATAGTAGTTGTAATCTGCTGTGGTGTAGTTCAGTTCACCACTCCACCAGCCCTGGCCCATCTGAACGCCGATGGCGTTGTCGCCAGTCTGAAGCATATCGGTTACATCGTAAACCTGATATGGCATGTAGGTGGAATACTCTTCGTTTCCTGGATTGAAGAGGCCGTTGCCTACTTTGTCGCCATTGATGAACATTTCGTAAGTACCCTGTGCACTTACATACATTCTTGCGCTTGCAACTTCTTTGTCATTAGTGGAGAACTGGGTTCTTACCATTGGAGAAGCGCCGTCAGAAGGATCTGCGTAAGCGATCACGCCGTTGTCGCCGCCTTCTACTGTGATCTTGTCTTCATCAGAAGCTACGGTCACACCGTCAAGACCTTCGAAGATGCTGTAGGTTGCGCCTGTTGTCTGGCTGAAAAGAACGATATCATCATCGTTGTCACCGTACATGTCAACGCCAAGATTGTCATAATAAGCGGTTTCTCCGGCATTTACCGCAAAACCGATGGAGTTCAGATTTGGGAAGGTGTTGTAGTCATGTGTTCCGCCAAGTGGATTCAGCTGACGTGCGGAATCTACTTCTACATCGTTCATGGAAGCACTTAATTTGTTGCACTGGCTGGTCCAGATACGTAAGGAAATCGGATCATTTACAGATTTTCCTTCGAAAACTTCAGTCGGGATATCTACAACTGCATCTGGTTCGTCAGGAGCATTTTCTTCTCCCTGGCTGATGATGGATGGGCTTTCGCCGCCCCAACCCTGTACCATAACGACGTTTCCGTTCTCATCCAGTTCTTCGATAGCAGCTGGCATACCAACTACATAAATGTTTAATTTCGGGTTCTCCGGATCGGTTACATCGATCTCATAACGGAAATAGTTTTCATTCTCTTTGTTCCAGACATTCATTGCCTTATTCTGGAGACGGTAATCGTTTGCACCAAGGATGACAGATGCTTTTGTGCTGCCTTCCGGAATGGTTACGTTTACGTGCATGTCAAAGAGGTTTGCATAAGTTGCATCCAGATTCTTTTCTGCGGAACCGATCCATTTTGCATCGCCCCAGGAATCGTAGGTGGTATCAAGGAATGATGTTTCAAAAGTGTTTACTTCAGACTCCCAGGTACTTCCATCTTCATCAGTAACCGCAACTTTCCACTGATATTCTGTTTTGGGCTGCAGAGCATCGCCTTCATACTTGATGTTTGTGGATTCGCCACTTTCTACAACACCGCTGTCCCAGATGGTATTGCCGTCCATGTCCATTACAGTGATCTGGTAAGCACTCTGGCTTGCGCCTGTTTTGGAAGATTCCATCTGCCAGGTGAAAACAGGTGTGGCTGTGTCTACCCCGATTGGATTGGTAAGTCCGTCGGTAGTAAGGGCCACAATACTTTTGGCGTTATCTTCAGCTGCCATAACAGGCAGTGCTCCTGCAAGGCTGGTTCCAGCCATTGCTGCGGACAGGGCAAAAGTAACGCTTTTTTTCAGAATTAAATTTCTTTTTTTCATAAATACCCTCCGTTTATTTGCTTGATAAGTTTATTATAATAAACGGAGGGTATCTTTTTGATTTTTATTTGGTATACAATTTTTAGGTCTGGATCTCTTTTTAATGGCTTAAGACGTATCTTAACCATTTTCGTAGGCTTCCTGCATTTGCGCGGTGATATAATTCACGGAAAATGGTGCACTGCCGATCTTCTGGGAAACTCCGTCTTCCAGTGCCCACTCCACATCTCCTTTCCAGCCCTGGTTACAGTTAATAGTGTAATGCCCTTCCTGTTCAAGAGAATAAAAAATATCCCAGATCGGATCTTCACTGGAGGCCATGTAACCCGTTGACTGATAAAGTTTTTCGAATATTTTTTTGCAAAGGTCAATATGCTGGCTTCCGGAATAAACAGCAGTTCCACCGCCTTTGGAAACAACGGTGTAAATAGGCTGTCCCTCATCATTGGCAGGCAGAGGGAACGCTCCAAGAACATCCTCCCCCATTGCAGCTTTCAGAGTGGAGTAGTTGAAATTACCGCTGAAAATCATAGCCGCTTCCCCATTCATAAATCTCTGGAGAGATTCCTCCGAACTCATGGTAAGCGAGTGTTCCTGAACATAATTATTTTTATAAAGAAGCAGGTACTGATCGATTACTTTGTCCCAGGTTCCGGGATCTGTCAGGGCAGTTGTACCGTCAGATAACTGCTGGTTAAAATCTGGATTGGCTGAATAAACCTGATTTGCAGCAATCTGATAAAGCCCGAACTGAAGGGCATAAGAATCTTTGTTTCCAGAAATTACAGGGGTGATTCCTGCATTTTTCAGTTGCTCACAGACAGTCAGAAATTCAGGCCAGTTCTGAGGAATTTTAAGCCCAAGCTGATCAAAAATTGTCTTATTGTAATAAGTACAAAGGATCATGGAAAAACGGTTCATGGAGTATACGTGTCCGTTCCAGCTTACGGATTCCAGATTCTGGGGATCTGCATTTTGGATCACAGGAAGGTCTTCAAGGGGAACCAGATAACCGGCAGGTGCAAGTTTCTGTACTGCATTTGGACCAGCAAAATAAGGCTGTATATTAAAGAAATCGGGGCCTTCTCCCATGCTGAGTCTGGTATTTAAAATGCTGTAATATTGCTCTTCCGGATAAGCTTCTACTGCAATCTCAATATCAGGAAAATCATCAAGGAGCTGTTCTTCCAAGCTTTGTTTTTGAGTCTGTGCATAATTTCCTGTACCGCTGACCATGAAAGTGATCCTTGTTTTTTCGGAAGTTTTTGTATCTTCAGAACCAGATGTTCCAGCCTGTACAAGAACAGAAGAAGTACCAAAAAGCAGAGTTCCTGTGAGCATAACAGATAAAAAAAGAGGAACAGAATGTTTCATGTTATATCCTTTCTCTATCCAATTTTCGTAAGGTGTGGTATGATATTACAAGTATAAATTGTACGTGACAGATTGTAAACTACAGATTTATAAATCTATATAAGCAGAAAAAAAGAGGATTATCCTATGAAGCTGAAATACCGTTTTTTTCTCATTTTTTCCGCATTGGCAGTTGTGCCTTTGCTTCTTTTTTCTTACATTGCCTATACTCATTATACCCAATTATCCAATGCACAGATTGCAGATACCTCATCCAATATTATGGAACAGGCGGTGAAAGAAACAGATTCTGTCTTTCAGGATATGCAGCATATTCTGGAGCTTGTACAGTATACTTCGCCTAATGAAGAAACAATTTTGCAGGCACTTCACAAGTTTTCATCACCGGATGGGGCATACAATGACCGGGACATTTATGAAGCAAACCGGAGGATGAAATATATTTTTCAGAACCTTGTTTTTTCCAGAGAAAATATTAACGGAATCTTTATCTTTTCCCCATCAGGAGCCGTCCTTGGACAGGGATACGGAAACGGTGTAGATGTGCGTAGTGACTATGAACCAACAGGGGAAGAATGGTATGAAAATACATTAAAGCTGGAGGGAAAAATATATGTAGACGGAGTAAAAAACAGAGATTATCTTCTGAATGATACCCCTTCCATTTCTTTTTCCATGTGTATATATGATGTATACTCCAGGGAATTTCTGGGAGTTTTGTATATAAACTGTGCATCTGAAATCTTTTCCCTTGATACGGTGAACGTGCTTCCGGAAGCAACGGAATTTGTCATTGAAAGAGAGGGAGAAGTGCTGTATCAAAGTGGCTCTTCTGACAGTAAAAAAGAGGAGCAGAAGATTGAATATGAAAGAGAAATCGCAGGGGAAGGAGTGACTTTGCGGGCTGTTTTTGACAAGGCAAGCCTGGCAGCAGATTTCCGTGTGACCCTTTCTTTGATGCTGTCAGCACTGGTGGTATTTTTTGTCATGTTTATTGTTCTTTCTTATTTTCTGGCAAGGTACCTGACACAGCCCATTACGGCGTTGAGCCACATTATGGCTCATTCCAGGGAAAAGCACAGAATTATGGAATCCCCCTATCTGAACCGCACAGACGAGATTGGAACTTTATATAATCAGTATCGCACCATGCTGGAGGAAAATAACCATTACATCAAATCCGAATATGAAAATAAAATGATCCTTATGGATACCCAGATGAAAGCTCTGGAGTCCCAGATCAATGCACATTTTCTTTATAATACTCTGGAGGCAATCAACAGTCTGGCAGAAATTGAAGGCTCTGAAGATATTTCCACTATGGCGCTGGCACTTGGGGATATGTTCCGCTATAGCATCAAGACCAAGGGGGCACTGGTACCACTGAAAAAAGAACTGGCTCATGTGCAGAACTTTGTTGCAATCCAGCAGATTCGTTTTGACAATGCGTTTTGTTTTCAGATGGAGGTACCAGAAGAACTGCTTTCCTGTAAAATTCTGAAGCTGATTCTTCAGCCATTGGTAGAAAATGCCCTGTATCATGGATTGCTTCACTGTAATGCAGGAAGTACCATTTGTCTGACTGCTAAAAAAGAGGCAGGAATTCTCTGTTTCCAGGTTCAGGATGACGGTGTAGGCATGGAGCCGGAGGTTCTAGAACGTCTGCAAAAGCTTCTTGAGGAAAAACCAAGATTCCGTGAACTGAATCAGAGGGATAACGGAAGCATTGGGTTGAAAAATATCAATTCCCGTATCAGGCTGTATTATGGGGATGGTTACGGGCTTACGATTATAAGTGAACCTGGAAACGGAACTACGGTGCAGATTCGTGTTCCAGAAGTAGAAGAGAATGAGGGATAAAGAAGGGGGAGATATTATGTATACATATATAGTGATTGATGATGAGCCTCTGATCAGGCGTGGAACCCTGAAAAAACTGGGAAATTATCCGGATATAGAGTGTGTTGCCCAGGCTTCAAATGGAAAAACAGCGCTGGAACTGATCGAAGAAAAAGATCCTGATTTTATAATCACCGATATGAAAATGCCTATTATGGACGGAACAAGTCTTCTGCCTGTGCTGTCCACCCAGTATCCGGAAAAATATATTATTGTGATCAGTGGATATAAGGATTTTGATTATGCGAAGGAAGCACTTCGGGCAAATACCCTGGATTATATTGTAAAGCCCTTTCGCAGGGAAACTCTGTGGAGTGCAGTAGATAAAGCTATAGAGCTTCTGAAAAAACGGCAGATTCAGCGGGAACGTATAACCATGGATGAGGTAGAAAAAGAAAGCCTGAAATATGAATATGACAGACAGATTCTTTGCAATGTCCTGTTTGGAACCGGACAGGATATTTCAGGTCTTAGTTCCCGGAAACTTTTTAGATTACAGGAAAAAGGCAGTTATGTACTGATGACTGTGACCCTTTCACAGAAAATGAACGAAAATGCACTGGCAGAATTTCTGTCCATGCGTGATATGGAAACGAATAGCATTCTTCTCACCCGGGACAATACGGAGAACATGCTTTTTCTCATTTTATTTCAGGAAAAAGAACAGATTACAGGTATAAAGGAAATTCTGGACAGCTTTTTTGAAAGTACCGGAATACATTCTTTCTATGGAATCAGCAGGGAGCATACGTCTCTTCTGGAGCTTCATGACAGTTTTCTGGAAACAACCCAGGCTTTGAATCAGAAAACGTTGAATATCAAAGAAAACTATATATTCTGGGAAGAGGAAAATGGGAAAAACTGTGTACTGGAATGGAACAAACTGGAGAATTTTCTGTTTCTGGCAGAATCTGGAAAAACAAAAGAGGTGGAGCGGGTTTTCCCGGAATTGTTTCATTATTTTGCCAGAGTGGAAAACTGCAGATTAAAGGACGCAAAGGATTATTGTCTGGAAATCGCGGAAATTCTGAAAAAATCTCTGCCACGGGATATGCAGGTCCACAGGAGTACTGCAACCAGTCTGAATTTAATAAATAATTTGAATTTTATCTTCAGTTTTGAGGAATTGGAAGAGTATTTTAACCGCTTTTTCAAAAATATGACACTTGCCTTTGAATGTGCAGGATTTTATTCCGAAAAAGATGTTCTGGAAAATGTAAAAAATTACATTGACCTTCATTATGAAAAAGATCTGACACAGGAGTTTGTGGCGTCCCTGTTCCGGCTGAACAGAAGCTACTTAAGTTCTGCTTTTAAGGCGAAAAACGGAATCAGCTTTGTGGATTATATTAACCAGGTGCGGATCAGCCATGCAAAGGAACTTTTGAAAAACACAGATAAGAAAATGTACCAGATTTCCCAGGCTGTGGGATATGAAAATGTGAAGTATTTTTTCCGTGTGTTTAAGAAAACACAGGGAATTACACCGGAGCAGTTTCGAAGTTACAGCTCAAAATCTGATTTGTAACCACGTTATGGTCAGATGACAGGAAGCCGGAACTCCTGAAATAGTTAAAAACACTTGACAACCCACAATTTAGCATACTAAAATGTAAAAGATATACGAGGAGGAAACACCAAACAGGCATATGCCAAAGGAGGAACTTATGAAAAAATATACCGAAATGAATCATGAAGAGCTTCTGGCACTGAAAAAAGAGCTGGATAAACAGTACGAAGAAATTAAGGCACAGGGACTTGCCCTTGATATGTCAAGAGGAAAACCAAGTAACGCACAGCTGGATCTTTCCATGGAAATGATGGATGTTCTGAATGGCGATTCTGATCTGAAGTGCGAGACTGGCGTTGACTGCCGTAACTACGGTGTGATCGATGGTATCCCGGAAGCCAAGAGACTTCTTGGAGAGATGTCCGAGGTTGATCCGGAACACATTATCATTTATGGAAACTCAAGCCTTAATGTTATGTTTGACAGTATTGCACGTTCCATGACTCAGGGTGTAATGGGAAATACTCCATGGTGCAAGCTTGACAAGGTGAAATTCCTCTGTCCGGTACCAGG
>CAKRMK010000046.1 GCA_934364795.1 uncultured Blautia sp. | reverse complement strand
GCACTTGCTATTGATGAACCTCTCGAATATGCAAGATTGTATCTTGATGGAACAATGCAAATGTGGGTAGATGCGGAAGATTCACTTGAACTGTAAACAGGCTAACAGCGTGGAGCATTCCAATGAAGTTTCCACGCTGTTGATACTTAAAAAATCTATTTTTCTCTCTCAATAATATTTTTGTAAATAATTATTTCTCATAGGCAGGCTGCCAACCTGCAAAAGCAACCAGCTGTTCATCAGTACGGTTGTAATATCTGACACCTTTATCCAGCTTTGCAATCTCCATCATTTCATCATCGGTGAGCGTAAAGTCAAATATATCCAGATTATCTTTGATGTGGCTTACATTTGTGCTTCCCGGAATAACTGCAAAGCCCATCTGTGTATGCCATCTTAAGATAATCTGCGCAGATGATTTTCCATATTTTTTTCCAAGCATTTTAAATACACTTTCATTAAGAAGTGATGTATCACCATGTCCCAATGGATACCATGACATTAGTTTTATATCGTATTTATCAAGCGTTTTTCTAAGCTCCTTCTGCGTGAAATACGGATGAGCCTCAACCTGAATAAACTGAGGAACCACTTCCCACTTTGTTTCCAATTCTTCAAGATATTTTCCCTCAAAGTTAGAGATTCCGATAGATTTTGCCTTGCCTTCCTTATACGCTTTTTCAAGCTGTCGGTATCCTGAAATCCAATTTCCGGCCGGCTGGTGGATATAAAGAAGATCCACATAATCTACTCCCAGTCTTTCTAACGTTTCGTCAACAGCGTTTTCATTTTCGAACTCGCTTGGCCAGAGCTTTGTTGAAAGAAATACATTTTCTCTTTTCACACCACTATCTTTAATTGCACGACCGACAGAGCGCTCGTTTACATAGGCGTTTGCTGTGTCAACCAGGGAATATCCCATCTTTAATGCTGCCAGTGTACTGTTGTATGCTTCATCAGGTGAAAGCATATATGTTCCAAGTCCAAGAGCCGGACACTCTAAGTTGTTGTTTAATTTGATTTTCTGCATGATTTAATCCTCCTTGAATTTCTCTTTATCTAACATTTTTATTACTTTCGCAGGATTTCCTACTGCGACCGCATAATCCGGAACATCCTTTGTCACCACGGAGCCCGCTCCGACAATCGCATGTTTTCCGACACATACTCCCGGAAGAATCGTTGCCCCGGCACCAATCCATGCACATTCTTTTATGAGTACCTGCTTGCACGGAAGTATCCAAAGATCGTATGGGTCATGATTGTTGGTAATAATCTGTACATTTGCGGCAATCATTGCATTATCTTCTATAACAATTCCGCCTCGTGCCATTGCCAGAAGGTTTGAGTTGATAAGGACATTTTTTCCAATCTTCATACTTCCAATACAGGCACCATTCAATGGCGGCGTAATGTAGCTTCCTTCTCCAAGATTATTTCCAAATAATTCTTGCAATAAATGATCATATTCTTCTGTGTGCGGCATTGTGTGATTGATTTGAAATAACAGCTGCGTCTGCCGCTGTCCTTCTTTTCTTTCTTCAGGCGATGCTTTCCTCACATCTACACAAATTTCTTTACACTCCATAATTAAATTACCTCTTAGTCATTGATAATCTTCTTAACATTCTGGATCCATTTTGTAATGTCTTCCATTGAAGTTTCTAATCTGCTTCCGCCGGTAGAATCAAACTGAATCTCCATCTCACCTTTGATATCTGCGCCTTTACAGGCAGTCTTCATATCTTTGATCACCTTTCCCGGCCAGCCGGCGTTTGTCATAAATGGAATCACCGTCTTCTCGGCAAAGCTTTCTGTATGCAGAAATGTGCGTACTGCAGGAGCCATGGTGTACCACCATGTAGGTGTTCCAACCGCAATCACATCATAATCAGAAATATTGACGCCCAGTGGCCTAATCTCAGGTTCATATCCACGATTTACTTCTTCCTGCCCCTGATTTACCACATCTTCGTAACTGCCTTCATATGGAGTAATCGTATCGATTCTGACGATATCTCCACCAATTTCTTTCTGCAGCAGCTTTGCAATTCTTTCTGTGTTTCCATTTGACCATGAATAATAAACGGTTAATACTCTTTTCATTTACATCTTGCCTCCAAATACAGGGAAAATGCTGTGTTTGCCATAATCCTTAATTTTATCCACATGCTTGAGAATTTCCATGTCCTCATCTGAAATTGTAAAATCAACATCCGCATTCGCTTTCATATGCTCCGGATTTGCAGTCTTCGGTAAAACGATCATTCCAAGCTGAATATCAAAGCGGATGCACATCTGTGGAATCGTGACTCCATACTTTTCTGCCATATCCGCTATTGCCTTGTTCTTAAGTGCCTCACCATGGGCAACCGGAGAATACGCTTCCATCACTATGCCCTTCTTCTGACAATAATCAATCAGCTCCAGAGGCAAATTAGAAATATGGCAAAGCACCTGATTAACCATAGGTTTGATTTCTGCAGTTTCCCACAGGTTTTCAATATCTTCCGGCAGGAAATTGGACACACCGATGGCACGTAATTTTCCGGCCTTGTAGGCATCCTCCAATGCTCTCCATGCTGCGCGATTTCCCTCCACATAACGATCTTCACTCTGATTTACCTTATCCCAAGGCTGAGGACTGTGAATGATCATCATGTCAATATAATCAAGTCCCATATTGGCAAGACTTCTGTCTATACTTGCCGCAGCTTCCTCGTAAGTCTTGTATTCTGCTGCAACCTTTGATGTCACAAAGATCTGCTCTCTTGGAACACCACAAGTGCGGATTCCCTCACCTACGCCGTGTTCATTTCCATAAGCCTGTGCTGTATCTATATGGCGATAGCCCATCTTAACAGCAGTCTTTACAGCCTCTGCCACCTTATCATCATCTATAAACCATGTGCCAAGAGCCAGCACCGGGATTTCTATTCCATTACTTAATTTCTTCATTTCCTGATACATCTATTATTCCTCCATATCATTTTGCATTTTACAGTACATCATATTAATCATCAGATACCGGTTCGCACCATTCGTTCACACAATCCTCACCGGGCACCTCAACAGCAATATGTGAAAACCAGCTATCTTTTTTCGCTCCATGCCAGTGCTTGACATTAGCAGGAATCATTATAACGCTTCCTTCACACAGACTGACAGCATCCTTTCCTTCTTCCTGATACCACCCTTCTCCGGCTGTGCAAATAAGCAATTGTCCTCCTCCGCTTTTTGCATGATGGATGTGCCAGTTATTACGGCAACCCGGTGCAAAAGTCACATTTGCAGCAAATAACCCACACTTTGGATCTGTGAGGGGGTTCAAGAATGAGTCACCAATAAAATATTTTGCATACGCTGTATTAGGCTCACCCATTCCAAATGCATTGTGCAGTTCAAAAGTATCCTTATTTTCAAATTTCATGATAATGTTCCTCCTTGTTTTCATTTCTTTACTCACATCATTTCATATGCCATGCTAACAATAACCCCTAAACCTTACTTTAGGTCAATATGTTTTAAAAATAGTTTTGGAGGTATGCCATGTACACACCTGCCAAAAAACATATCCTATGATCATAAACAAAATGCTCACACAAAAATACTCTATAAGCGTCCACACTACCGGTTGAGAAAAGTCAATAAATACAAACCGTGTCCGCAAAAATAGATATGAGCTGATTTTGTTTTTATGAAAAGCATAAATGCCACAAATTGCTGATAACAAAGTAAGCATTCGCAGGCTCCATATTCTGATTTTAGATGGATGCTGCATTTTGATATTTTTTCGAATCATTCCTATCATCACATGACCATGCATACCTGCATGAAAACTCATCAATACCAGGCCCCAATAAGATGCTAGCAGATGAATTGTTCTGGCTGTCGCTGTTCCGCCAAGATGCAGAAACCGGAACACATGCCGGGACAGTATCATACCGCTGATCGGCAAAGCCAGCATAATGATTGCAAGTATAAAATTGACCGTCATTCCTACGATGCGGAGTGGAGTATACCTTCCATGAAACAGGTGTTTCCACCATGCAATGTTTAAAATATGGTGGGCAATAAATAACAGAAACATTCCAATGCCGAGATATTCGTGAGTTGCCTCTCCCACCAGAGAATACGCCATTAACATTGGCAACAGCAACACCATTCCACTGTCAATTATAATACGCAGTTTTTTCTTCATATCAGTCACCTCTATCCAACAATCTGTGAAATACCATACAGTACGGCAATATGAAGTGGATAATATGCGTAGAAAACCCACTTCAAGCTGTGATTTCCTCGCTCTCCATTGTAGAAGTACAGTAAAATCACAGCAGCCAATGAGAAAAACTGAACCGTTCCAAGCTCCGCTGACAGTAAACACAATCCGATGGTAAGACCTGCCAATTTCTCCGCTTTGCTTCGTCCCAGCCACACAAGAACAGGCGTTATGATACCGAGAAACCCGTAGTCCGTTTCAAGTCCCGGAATCATCCAAAGCTGGAAAACAGCAAAATACAGGAACACAAGCATCATTGTGCAAACGCCCCAAAAGATTTTCTCTGCTCTTTCAGTGGCTTCTTTTGCTGCAGTGAGTGCAAAAATCAAGATCATCGCACAGGAAAATGTTGTGAAGATGGATTGATATAGGCTTCTTTCCGCAAAATATGTAACGGCTGAACAGACACCAGCGATTGCAAGCACTGTGCAGAGATATCGCACTTTGTTTCTTGTATATCTACATCCCTCTGCAATCATGTACGCAAAAATCGGATATGCCAGCCGCCCGATAATATGCAGGACTGTCATTTGCGGAAACAGGAAGTAGCCAATATGATCTATAGTCATTGAGACAATGCCAATAACCTTCAGCCTTGTCGCATTCATCTTTATCTACCACGTTCCTGTTCCGGTGCATTGCACGCAATCCAGTTTTCGCCCTGTTTCTCATACCAGTGGATTCCGTCAATTCGATAAGTACCTCTGGCTCCGTAGGCATTTGCGTTCAAAACAGATATATAAGACACCGATGCATAGTTATCGCTGATGTTGACTACCGGATTCTCAATGCCAATCGTAAAGTATTGAAGATCACCGTCCTCTATATCTGCAAAGTATTCAGCTCTTGTCTGCTGTCTTCCACTCATGTGGGTGAAAATCATATCCGGCGATGTGATCTCCATCATAGTTTCTGTATCAGCTTCGGTCATAGCCTGACAGTATCTTGCCTGCTGATAAAGGACAGCCTGTTCTTCTGCACTCAATTCAGATACATTTATACCGATAATTTCTACATTGTTGAAAATTAAAAAATCAAAATCTGTCATATCCGCCTCACTTTCCAAAAGAGAGATTGTTACCTCCTCACTCTCGCCAACTGTATCAAACAGACTCAAATCCGAGGTAATCCGTCCCATGCGGATCAACCCATCCTGAGAGGACGTATCCGCATTGCCGAAGAAAATTGCGAGGGATTTTCCATCGATGTAATAGGTCACATCTCCATTTTCAAAATCATCAATGGCAGCTCCGTTTTCCGGCAATTCACCAAGTGCTGCATAATATTCCCGGTCGGCATATCGGTTCATGGTAAGAGTAAGCGGCAGCATTCTTATGAAAGCCCTGCTTGTTTCGCTATCATCAAGCACCGCGGTCATAACGGTATCTCCAAATGCCAGTTTAATTACGTTTTGCTCTGCCGCCGTCTTGCCGCCTGTACTGTTTTGGGCATTATCTGTCTGTGCAGGTTCCGCAGCGACTGTTGATGTGTTTTCCGAGTCAGAAGAATTTATTCGCTCTGCGTTGCCGCAGGCTGCAAGGGATGCAATCATCCCCACAACCAGTAACATGATAGCGAGCGTCCTATATCTGTTACTCAACAAAGCCACCTTCCTTCAGCCATTCTGTGACTTCGCTTCTGGCTGTATCCCGGTCATTCTGAGCAGTCGTACCGGGAATTGCAAAGCCATCCTTCATCGTGCCGCCCGTAATGTCGGCAATCGTGGATTCGGTATTGGAAAGACCGCTTCCACCGTGGGTACAGAACGGAACAATCGTTTTGCCAGACAGGTCATAGCTTTCCAAAAAGTTGTAGACGATCATTGGCATATCTCCCCACCAGTTAGGATAGCCGATAAAAATCGTGTCATAATCATCCATGTTGTCCACAGTACCGGCAATCTCCGGGCGGGCATTATCCGACATCTCCTGCTGAGAAACCTCCAGCAATTCGCTGTGTGAAGTAGGATATGGTGTAACAGCCTCAATTTCAAACAGATCAGCTCCAGTCTGCTCTGCAATCATGTGAGCAATAATACTGGTGTTTCCTTCTTCAATCACACCAACACCGTACTGTTCCCCTGCAAGAGAAAAATAAGCTACTAACATATGACTGCCTCCTTCTGTTTGTTCAGCTTGAGCAGTATCATCCGCCTGCGAACTGTCTGGCTCCGTATCATCAACAGGAGCAGTCGGTTCTGTCTGCACATTTGTACTATTCGCTGTTTCGCTGTCACCCTCCGAAGCAGATTCTGCCGGGGCAGAGTTTCCACAGGCTGCAAGAGTCAGCATCATAGTGACCGCTAAAATCAATGCAAAAAATCTTTTCATTGTATTCCTCCTTTACCAATCGCCAAAGCGCTCATTTTTGTCCAAATCAGTCAGCTGTTTCATTTCCTCATCGGAAAGAGAAAAATCAAAAATGGACAGGTTCTCTAAAATGTGATCCGGATTACTGGAACCGGGGATTGCAATGTTTCCTGCCTGTAAATGCCATCTCAGGATAATCTGGGCTGAGGTCTTATCGTGAGCTTTGGCAATCGACACAACCGTAGGATCATTAAAAAGAGTCTGCGTCTGCCCACGTCCACCGAGTGGAAACCAGCTTTCCATCACAGTTCCATACTGTGCAATATGTTCTTTCATCTCCCTGCTTTGGTGGTATAGGTGAGTTTCATTTTGCAGCAACGCAGGGGGAATGGTGGTTGCCTCTACCAGCCGGTCGAAATCTTCCGGCTCATAAAAGTTTGAAAGACCAATAGAGTGCAGCTTTCCATCTGCAACTGCCCGCTCCATCGCCTGATATGCTTCCACATCATTGCCTGGCTGCGAATGATGCAGGATCATCAGGTCAATATAATCCACTCCGAGACGTTCCAACGAAGCATCAATGGCTGCATCTCCATCATCATAATCATCGATCCACATCTTCGTAGTAACAAAGATTTCTTCCCTTGTACAGATTCCTTCATCGATCGCTCTCTGGATTCCTCTTCCTACAGCTGCTTCATTTCCATAAATACGGGCAGTGTCAATAAGACGTCCGCCATAAAGAAGTGCATGATAGACAGAGTTTTCACATTCACTGTCAGACAAACGGTACGTACCAAGACCGATGATCGGCATTTCATAACCACTGTTCAGCATTACCGTTCCGTTTTCTAAATCAAATACAGCCGTACCTTCAGGCAAATCAGTTTTTACAGAGTTTTCTTCTCTGTTTTGCGTTTCCTCAGAAGATTCTGTACTTTCAGGATTTTGCTGAAATGTTGATGTATCTCCTGACGGTGCTTCCGCATCTGCCCGTGTACCGCAAGCTACCAGCGAAAAAATCATTATAATAAAAATTAGAAAATAAATAAGTTTTTTCATTAGATTTCCTCCGGATATTTTTTCATTGCAATTTGTGGCTGTTTATGGATATGACCATATAATACAAGAGCGATCATACAACCGCTCAATTCCATAAACGGCTGTACCAGCATCAGTCCATACATTGGCAGAAGAACATTCGCCAGAATCATCAACGGCAAATCCAAAATGCCCTTTCGGAACAAAGAAAGAAAGAATGCCTGCTTTGCGCCACCAATGCCCTGAAAAACAGCAATCAGCATAAACTCTGTTGTGATAAACGGCAGTGCCAAAATCCGTAAACGGACAAATGCTGCACCATAGGTGATGGATGCCGCATCGTTGATAAAGAATCGAACGATGGCCGGGGCAAAAACTTCACATAGTACAAAGAAAACACAGGCGCAGGCAAGTCCACGGCTGATCGCATAGCGTACTGCCTGCCGCATCCGTTCCCGGTTGCCGGAAGCATAATTGTAGGCTACCAGCGGCAAAATACCATTGGAGATTCCCATAATTGCCTGAAATGGAATGCTTTCCACTTTTTGCATGACACCCATTCCCGAAATTGCCGCAACCGCATAGCCGGACATCAGCCGCAGCAGGACAGCATTGGAAACCGCAGCCAAAATGATCTGCAAAGCTGCCGGTGTTCCTATGGAGTAAATATCCCGATGTGCGACAGGTTCAATCTGTTTTGGTACAAGAGGGATTTTCACAAGGCTCTCTTTTCGGTGACGGATCGTATACCTGAGCAGGAATATCAACGATGCTGTGTTGGATAAACAGGTTGCCAGGGCTGCACCGGCTACGCCCATACCAAGCAGGAAAATGAACACCGGATCAAGGAACACATTCAAAATTCCGCCGAGGGACATTCCAATACTGGCTGTTCTCGCTTCGCCCTGTGCCCGGATCAGATTGGCAAGCACAAGGTTCAGTACCGTAGGAAGCCCGCCAACAATCACGGTCCAGAAAAGATAATCCTTTGCGTATCCAAATGTTCCTGCATCGGTTCCAAGCACAGTAAGCAGCGCACCATCAAACAATAGGCATACAATGGAATAAATGAGAGTGACGCCGCCCGCCGCCCACAGGGAAAACGCTGCAACCGCACCGGTCTTTTCCTGTTCTCCGCTGCCAAGCATACGGGAAATAAGACTGCTGCCGCCGATACCAAACAGATTGGCAAGAGCATTCATCATCATAAAGATCGGGTAAGTAACTGTGACAGCCGCCACCTGATGTGGATCGCCGGTCTGACCGATGAACCAGGTATCTGCCATGTTATAAACCAACATGACAAGCTGGCTGATGACCGTTGGGACGATCAATGTCAATGCCGCCTGCCGGATCGGTGTCCGCTCAAAAAGTTCTGTTTTTTCTTCCGATGTTCTTTGCATGATCATTGTTCTCCGTGGATTTTTACACTGTTTATCATTTTGGCATAGGCAGGGTCCTCGTTTTTGCCAAACAGCGTAACACCTTCGTCCAACCGGCTGATGGCAAGCATATCTTCATCTGACAGCGTAAAATCAAAGACATCCAGATTTTGTTCCATTCGTTCGCGATGTACAGACTTTGCCAGCGGTACGATTCCTCTCTGAATATTCCAGCGTAGGATCACCTGTGCAGGACTTTTTCCATACTTTGCTCCAATTTCCAGCAACATTTCATTTTGGAAAATCTGCTTTTTTCCTTCTGCAAAGGATGCCCATGCCTCCATGACGATACCCTGTTCCTGTAAAAAGCGGCGTGTGCTTTCCTGCTGATAGAATGGATGGCACTCCACTTGATCGACAGCAGGTGCGATACGGTTATTTAAGGTCAAATCCATAACTCGCGCCGGGTCGAAATTGGAAAGACCAATAGCCCGGAGCTTCCCTGCATCAACTGCTTCTTCCATCGCCCGCCATGCACCATAATAATCCCCAAATGGACGATGAATCAGATACAGGTCGAGATAGTCCGTTTGCAGATTTTTGAGAGAGGCATCGATTGCTTTCTTTGCAGCGTCATATCCTGCGTCCTGTACCCACAGCTTGCTGGTAAGAAACAGTTCCTCTCTGGCAACGCCACAGCGATGAACCGCCTGACCAACAGCAGCTTCATTTCCGTAAACCGCAGCGGTGTCGATCAGCCGATAACCGGCATAAACGGCATCCACGACACACTGCTCACATTGCGTCTGGTTTTGAATCTGAAATACGCCGAATCCGGCAACCGGCATTTTTATACCGTTATTGAGTGTTATAGTCTCCATTTGATTTTCCTCCTTCATTCCAATGCCGCAGCAACATCCTGCAAAAAGGCGCGTATCGGCAAATGCTGCGGACAAAGTTTTTCGCATTTCCCACATTTCAGACATTCGGATGCCTTTCCATGGTTCTGCGTCAGATTGCTGTAATAGGTCTGTGTGGTAAGCCTGACTGTATCACCAGACCGCTTCATATTGTTATAAAGCGCAAAGTAGTCCGGGATAGCGATTTTTTTAGGACAGGTATCCGTGCAATAACGGCAGGCCGTACATGGAATGACCTCCGAAGCACGGATTATTTTCACGGCCTGATCCACCACCTGCTGTTCTTTTTTGTCAAGAGGCTGGAAGTCCTTCATGTAGCTGATATTATCTGCCACCTGCTGCTCGTCACTCATGCCGGAAAGAACCATCATCACATGAGAGGGCGAAGCAGCAAAACGAATCGCCCATGATGCAACGGAAAGGTCTGGATGTGCTTTTTCAAAAAGGTCTTTCGCCGAAACAGGTATTTGAATCAGACTGCCTCCCTTCACAGGCTCCATTACGATGACTGGCTTATGGTGCTTCACCGCCACTTCATAACAAAGACGGGACTCTACCGCCGGATCGTTCCAGTCCAGGTAATTAAGCTGAATCTGCACATATTCCAGTTCGGGATGCGCCGTAAGAATCTCATCTAAAAGTTCCGCCTTATCATGGAAAGACAGCCCGATATGATGAATTTTGCCTTCGGCATTTTGAGTTTTGATAAAATCAAAAGCGTGCATTTCTTCTGCCTGTCGGTAGGTCTGAGCATTAAGTCCGTGAAGCCAGTAATAATCCACATAGTCTACACCAAGCTGCTCCAACTGCTTTTCAAAAAATCCCGGTATTTCTTTTTCATCCTGGATCATAAACAGTGACAGCTTATCTGTGATTGTATAAGCTGATCGTGGATACCGTTTGGCAACTGCTTCACGAAATGCCACTTCACTGTTTCCTCTATGATAGGGATACGCTGTGTCAAAATAGGTGAATCCGTTTGCAAGAAAGGTATCCGCCATTTTCTTGAAACGCTCAATGTCTATGCTGCTATAATCGTCCTGATCCAGCAGCGGCAACCGCATCAGTCCAAATCCAAGTTTTTTCATGTTATGCCTCCATTTCTGTTCTGAACTTATTTTAGCAGTACCTATCTTGCTTCGGAAGTTCGGATATGTTATCATGGCGTAAAGTAATAACTTTAAGCAGGAGGAGAAGCTATGTATAATCCACAGTTAGATGCCTTTATCAAAGTGGCGGATTCCGGTAGTTTTAGCAAGGCCGCAGAAGCAATGTATATTTCCGCACCGGCTATTATCCAACAGATCAATTTGTTGGAAGCAAGTTGCGGCTTTAAACTATTTAGCCGTTCCAATCATGGCGTAAAACTGACACCTGCCGGACGCTCTTTGTATGAGGATGCAAAAACCATCATCCGATTATCGCAGGACGCACTAAACAAAGCACAAAGGTTGGCAGAATCTTCGGAGACTACCGTTCGGATTGGTACTTCCTTGCTATATAAGTGCCGTTTGCTGCCTGATCTTTGGACTCGAGTCAGCGAAAAACACCCGGAATTGAAAATTGAGATTCTACCCATGATAGAGTACCAGAACAGAGGCGAAGTATTTTCTGCATTGGGTGTACAGTTTGATTTATTCGAGGGGATATATGGTTCTGGCGGATGGAACGGTTTATGCCAGTTTTTAGAATTGGAGCGCACACCAATTTGCTGTGCTGTTTCCAGAAATCATAGATTAGCAGGCATGAAAAAACTCACCATGCAAGACTTGAATGGTGAGTATCTTGTGATGCCTATCGAAGGCGTGTCCAAAGAAATTGATGCGTTCCGCAAAGATGTGACAGAACATTATCCAACCGTGCAGATTGTAGATTCTCCATATTATGGTGTCGATACCTTTACGCTTTGTGAAGTAAACGGATATATGCTAATTACGCAACCAGTCTATACGGATATTCACAACAATCTTGTGACACTTCCACTTGAAACAAATTACACTCTGCCGTATGGATTAATGTATGCTAATAATCCTACTTCAGCTACAAAAAAATTTATCGGGGCAATAAAAAAAATGGAAACTACTCTGTTCCTGTGATAAACGCTGCATCCTTTTTCAGAAATTCCAGCCCTGCCAGATTCCCTGTAGGCATCGTTGCCAACTGTTTTTCAATCTCAGGAGAAATGTGCATCATATATTAATTGCCTATTTTAGAAGCAGTTCTTCGCCCGGAAATACAATCAAACGGTTTGGTGCGTCAAACTGCTCAGCACGTGAACGGTCAAACATTTCCCCAGTATTGTCAGTAGTATTGTGATAGGGAATATTATGCTTTGCACCAACTTCCTTTGCACATTCAGCAGCTTCTTCAATCCCCATATTAAACACACCGTCACAACAGAAAAAGGCATAATCAATATTTTTATCTGCCAAAAGTGGCATTTGTTTTGTTGTGGATGTATCACCCGTCACATATACGGATTTTCCGTTACTGAAAGTCAAAATATAGCCGACACACACGTTCACATCGTGCCAGTTATTGTATCCGGCCTCCACAGCTTCAATTTTCACATAGCCAAGATCAAATGACTTATGTTCACCGTTTACGACAGCTTCCTTATGGGTAATAATCTGACAATCAGCGTTTTGATTCTCAACCTTTTCCACCGCACAGTGATCAAAATGCCCATGCGTAACCAAAATCAGATCGGCCGGCATTGTATAATCACCTGTATAGGGATCTATATAAATTACCTTACCCTCTGCCGTAACAATCCGTATACTTGCCTGTCCCATATAAAGTAAGGTGGCGGCATCTGTATGATCGGATTTGAAAATCGAGTTTTCAGAAGAATCAGTTTCCGTCATTTTAGTTGTTTGCATTTCTGTCTCCTTGTCAAAACACACAGTGATTCTGTCAGTAAAAGATAATGCGGAACAGGCATACAGGAAAAGAGAAAGAGTCATTCCCAAAAATAGGAACAGATATCTTTTTTTATGAATCATATACATTTCCTTTCTGCGATGTGCTTATGTTTAATAGCTGGCAAAACGCTCCTGCTTATCTTCCTTGTTTACGATCATAGATATTAAGTAATCTGTCTAAAAACCATAAAATCCTCTGTGCCCATAAATCCGACACTGTGCCAGGGCATCTTCCAATTCAGCAAATTCCAAATCTGTTAAATCCACCTGTGCAGCATCCAGATTTTCCACAATACGCTCTTTGTTTTTAGATCCCGGAATCGGGACAACATTTGGATACTTGTGCAGCATCCATGCTAATGAAATCTGTGCGGGAGTTGCCTGTTTTTTGCTGGCATATTCTCGCAGAATATCAATAATGGGTTGATTTCCTTGAATGTTTCGTGGTGAAAGCTGCGGCACCCAGTTTCGTACATCATCGCGCCTTTCAAATTTTGTAGCGGTTGTGATTTTTCCTGATAAAAGTCCACTGGCAATCGGAGAAAAAGGAACAAATCCAATATTATTTTCCATACAAAACGGAATCACACTTTGCTCAGCATCTCTTTCTACCATAGAATAAATGTTTTGAATTGCTGAAATCGCTGTTACTCTATGCGCCCGCTCAATTTCCGGAACATCAACCTGTGACAGCCCCCAGCCTCGAATCAGACCATCATCCATCAATCTTCCCATCGCTTCTGCAACACGCTCCAAAGGAACACTGCCTGTTCTGTGAAGATAATAAATGTCCACCCAATCTGTTTGCAGCCGATCTAAAGATGCCTCCAGATGTCTTCGGACTGCGCGATAAGCTGCATCAGATGTCCTTCCTTCCATGCCATTTAAGAAAAGTTTTGTAGCAATCACCACATTCTCTCGAACCGGTGCCAGTGCTTTTCCCACAATACGCTCATTATGCCCTCTTCCCATTAGATTGGGGCTGTAAATTTCGGCAGTGTCAAAGAAGTTGCATCCGTGTTTATAAGCACCTCGAATAGCTTCAATGCTATACGATTCTTCCGGAATTTTTCCGTATCCGTGAGAAAATGCCATGCATCCCATACCAATTTCCGAGACTTCTATATCTCCTAATAATCGTGTTTTCATATTTCCTGCTTACTCCTGTGGCTTCAACGGTCCATAAAAATAACTTGCAGTCGCTCCGCCATCAATCAGATAATCTGCCCCGGTGATAAACGCTCCTTTATCACTCATCAACAGTTCTGCCACATTTGCCACCTCATCCGCTGTTCCCGGACGTCCTGCCGGACACTTGGCAAACATATTTTTATAAAAATCACCACGAGGACCGGCAAACTCATCCAATGCCAACGGAGTGACAATGATACCGGGCGAAATGGAATTGATCCTCGCTCCCTTTTCTCCCCATTTTACCGACTCTGCCATCACACGCTTTTCATTACAGCGCTTTGCAATCTGGTAAGCATGGAGAGTATCTTCGATATTTTCCGGCTGCAGCATAGGAAGCTGTAACAATTCTTCCGTTGGTGTGCAGGCAAGCAGCGCATCTTCCTCCTGTGTAAGCTGTTTCATACGATGACCGCTCTGACTGGAAATGGTCACACCAACACCGCCAGGTGCAATGACCTTGCCAACCTCCTCAAGCAGAACTGCCGTTCCATAAAGATCGACTTTTAAAATAGCTTCAATTGGTGCCTGCGATGGTGAAACACCTGCCGCATTCACCAGCATTTTAATTCCCCCGTATTTCTGTGCTTCATTTATAAAATGCCGGATAGACTCCCTGCTTGACAGATCCATTTCCATAGGCAGGACATCAAATCCCGCCGCCTCCATCGTTTTTGCTATCGCCTGGGCATTTTCTATCTTCTTATCGCCCACCACGATTTTCATACCGTAGCCCATTCTTCTGGCAATCGCCATTCCAATCTGCCCGGCACCTGCCCAAATCATAACTTCTTTCATCATAAAAAAGTTTCTCCTTCCGTCATGTGCTAATAGGATTATCAGGGAACACTTTTCGTATTTACCTCATTAATCTGCAGGAGTAAATCCACTCAAATGTGCCTCCTGCTCCTCAAGGCTCATGTTGAAGAAGCGAATACCCTTGTCCAAAGCACGGATACGCTCCATTTCCTCCGCTGTCAGTTCAAAATCAAAAATGTCGATATTGTCCTGAATATGCTTCGGATTTGTAGATTTCGGGAATACGATCGTTCCCTCCTGAATATGCCAACGCAGGATGATCTGCACATTGTTTTTGCCATATTTTTCTGCAAGCTCTGTAAATATAGGCTCGTTCAATAAATCTTTATCACCATGTCCGATCGGATACCAGCTTTCGATCACTGTCCCATATTTTGCAATTCGCTCTTTCAACTGTGTCTGCTGATAATACGGATGGCACTCCACCTGCAGGACAGACGGCTTGATTGTTGCGGCATCAAGAAGCTCCTCCAAACGCTCTGACTCAAAATTACTGATTCCAATGGATTTTACCTTACCTGCGGCAACCGCTTTCTCCATATCCTTCCATGCCCCAATATAATCACCAAACTGCTGATGCAGAAGAAGCAGGTCGATGTAGCCGGTGTCCAGTCGGGACAGCATTTTATCGATTGCCTCTGCTGTTTTTCCTTCACCATACTCGCTTGGCCACAGTTTTGTGGTAATCCAGATTTCCTCACGTGGAATTCCACTTTCTTTTACAGCCGCTCCAACACCACGCTCGTTCTGATAGGCATGAGCGATGTCTATATGGCGGTAGCCTGCACGAAATGCTTCCAGGCATGCTGCCTTCGTGTTATCGTCACCTGGAATCATATAAACTCCAAGACCAAACTGTGGGATTTTGTTTCCATCATTCAAAGTTACATAAGTCTGTTTCATGTTATTTTCCTCCATTTTTATATGTTAGTTGTTTATATAAAGTACTTTGTTACATTAGCCCCGCCGAGGTAAGCCATTTTTCAATATTTTTTCCTGCCTTGCTTACTTTGCAGCCAGTGATTGCAAGACCTCTTTCAACTCTTGCATCCGGGCATACTGCCTTGATGTCGGCCTCACTGTGTCCCATTCCACTTCCCTCATGAGTGCAGAGTGGAAGAATCGTTTTTCCAGCAAAATCATGGCTCTCCAGGAACGAGAATACAGCCATTGGCATAGTGTTCCACCAATTCGGATAACCAAGGATGATAGTATCATAAGATTCTATATTGATCTCATTTCCTTTCAGTTCCGGTCTGGCATTTTCTTTCTGCTCCTTCTGTGCAAGCTTCACAGTTTCCATGTGGTCATATGGATAAGGCTTTACGGTCTCAATACGGAATACATCAGCTCCTGTCATATCCTCCATCATCTGAGCCGCTACTCTTGTATTACCGATTTCAAGAGTAACAATTTTTCCTCCTGCATAAGCTTCTCCCTCATGGGAAAAATACGCAATCAATACTTTCTTGTTCATTCTGCTACCTCCAATTTCATAATCTGATTTTTATATGTTCTATTTACAAGGAATACTCCTATGATAAATCGAAGCACCTCCATAATCGGAAATGCCAGCCATACCAATACCGCACTGCCTGTCAGCGACAATAGCCACGCTGCAAGCAGAAGAAATACTGCCTGTGTAATTGCAATGACAAAGCTGTCCGTGCCACGTCCCAACGCCTGCAAAAAACCTGTCAGAATCTGTGTTGTAGTAGTCAAAAGCAGGGAAGCTGCAATAATGCGGAGTGCCGGAACACCGATTTTCAAAACAGCATCTGAGGCGTTAAACATTGCAAGCAGCAATTCCGGCACCGCCAGAAACACTATCATACCTACAACGGCAACAATTAGATTTACCACAATGCTCTTTTTTAAAGTTTCCATGATTCTCTCTTTATTTCCTGCACCATAATTGTAAGCAATGATAGAAATACCCGCTGTACTCATACCGCTTGCCGGCATAATTACAAAGCTCTGCAAACGAATATAAATGACATATATCCCAGGTGCTACTGCTGAAAGAGAAAGCAGAATATTATTCATGCCAAAAGCAAGTACTGAAATCAGACTTTGTGACAATGCAACCGGGATTCCTACTTTCAAAATTTCGGCAATAATACCGCCATTCGGGACGAAGCCACCGGCTTCGAACTTCACATCTTTATTGAATTTCAGATTCAACGACAAAGCAACCAATGCAGCAACTGCCTGTGCGAT
Organism: uncultured Blautia sp.; assembly: GCA_934364795.1. GTDB lineage: Bacteria > Bacillota > Clostridia > Lachnospirales > Lachnospiraceae > Blautia_A. The sequence continues at coordinate 3,740 of CAKRMK010000046.1, read as the reverse complement.
AACGGTTGCATAAGCCGCACCTGCAATACCAAAGGCCGGGCATCCGAACCACCCAAAAATCATGATTGGATCAAGAATGATATTTGTTACCGCACCTGTCAGCATCGGTATCATCGTAAGGTTTGCTTTTCCGGTAGCTGACAAAAGCCGTTCCATAAGTACCTCATGTAATGCCGCAAAAGAAATAATACTGATAATCCGACTATAGGAAATGCTCATATCAAGCACTTCCGGAATATCTGTCTGTATCCGATAGAACGGTTCTATTGCAAACAGCCCCATAATGATAAAGAGAATGGATACGATCCATACCAGTACAAAGCCGTTTCCTGCAGCTCGATTCACACCATGTTCATCCTTTTCTCCCAGCTTCTTCGACAGAACCGAATTGACACCCACACCGATTCCGATCCCGACACCAAGTACCAGATACTGCACCGGCATACAAAGGGAAATTGCCGTAAGTGCCGAATCACCAATCTGTGCCACATACATACTGTCTACCAGACCGTACAGTACCTGCACAAACATGGAAAAAATCAATGGAAGGGCCATTTTTCGTAAAAGTTTTCCCACGGGAAGCGTCCCCATTTCATTTTCCTGCAAAGCTGTTACTTCTTCATTTCTACTCATAATTACTTTCTCCTCTGCCAATATTCCATGCTATATATTCCATGACTACTACCTCCATATATTTTTATTTTCTTGACTTTTATCTACAACCATGCTACATTTTCGTTATGCAACTTAGGTTGCTTATTTCTTATATGGGCATTATAATTCTATTTGAAAATAAAAAACAACGGGCAGTATTTTGGAAATAGTGGAATATGCCACTTTTCTTATAAAAGAGTTGCTTAACATAAAATTTGGAGGGAAAAAATGTTATTAAATGGAACAGAAGATTTGCGTGTACAAAAAACAGTTGAAGCAATACATTCCACTTTCGAGAAAATGATTTGTGAGATGGATTATGAAAAAATCACGGTCAAAGAGCTATGTGAACGAGCTCGAATCAACAAGAAAACCTTTTACCGATACTATGAAACATTAGATTCCCTCCTGACAGAGTTGCAGGACATTATGACACAGGAGTATCTGGAACGTATTGCAGATTACCGTGTGCCGGAGGAATTAGATAAGATCAATCGAGAATTTTTTCTATACTCTGTTGAGAAAGGATTGGCATATGAAAAAATAACCTGCAGTGGAAGTTATAGCTATATCCGAAATCAAATGGTCGGAAATGTAATCCATACTACCTGGGAAAAATCCACCTGGCTTCAGCTATTAGATCCTTTAAAACAAAACATCCTGTTGGGATTTATTCAGAGTGCCGGCGTGGAAATGTACCGCAGATGGGTGGCTGATGGTAAAAAAATACCTTTAGAAGAAATCATTGACATATCCAATAGGCTGTTGTGTTCCGGAGTCAATGGACTTGTTGAATATAGTATGCCTATATAATACAGAATTCTTCATTAAAAAAGGCAGTGTCTTGATTTTGCACTGCCTTTTTTTGAATCTGAATCATTCTAACCTTATTCTAATTGTTCTGAGATGATAGCTTCCAACATTCGGACAAACGCTTTTGCAGCTGGCGACAAATCCGCAAAATCACGAGTAACAATACCAATTTTTATTCGAACCAACGGAGTAATATTGCATCGAACCAACTCATTCGGAACAGCATTTAAAGCAAAACGTGACACGATTCCGATACCATTTCCAGCCATTACAAATCTCACTACAGTTTCTGTATCTTGTACAATAAAATTTCTATGTAAGTTTAAGTGGATCAGATGTCTTGTCTGTTCACTTAAAGTTTCTGCCGCGGCTTTTGTCAAAACAAAACCTTCCATATTTTCTTTTAAATCAAGTTTCTGTACAAAATCCATATCAGGAGGAAGAATCGCAATCATTTCATCTTCAATAAGTGTTTTTGCTTCCATATTTCCAAATGGATTTGCAGAAATTGCAAAATCTACCATTGCACATTCAACCATATGTACAATATCATTCGGAGTTCCCTCCTGAATATCAATATGAATACCTGGATACAGTCTGCGAAAAGCTGCAATCGGCTTTGCCAATATTGTACCTGTAACAGTTGGGATTGCACCAATACGCACAGTACCGGAAAGAAGTCCTTTTTCTTTATGGATCGTCTGAAATATTTGTTCTTCCAGAGATAACATTTGCCCGGTAAATTGAAATATCTGCTCTCCAACAGGCGTAAGCATTATCCCGGCTCGTCTATTACGAATAAATAACTTTGTATCAAGTTTCTTTTCAAGTGCTTTCACTGCCTGGCTGACAGCTGGGGCTGAAATATACAATACTTCAGCGGCTGCTGTAATACTTTTCTGTTCTGCAACAACATAAAAAATTCTCAAATTATTATTTAACATTTTACTTAACCTATATAATTAAAAATTGTAATTTACTTAACATACAGACTACCATAAAATATAAGCAGAAGCAACCTTGTATATAGTATTCAGAAAGGTGGAATTAACTATGAAAACAATTTTTATTACCGGTGCATCCTCAGGAATTGGTAAAGAAACAACAAAATTCTTTTCCAATAAGGGCTGGCGTGTGATTGCAACGATGCGTAACCCTGAAAAAGGCAATGATCTTGCCAGTCTTCCGGGTGTTGTCATTAAAAAACTGGATGTCACAGACAGCGAGCAGATCAAGAAGGTTTGCCAGGAGACTTTAGCAGAATACGATGTCGATGTATTATTTAATAATGCAGGATACGGCATGATGGCTCCGCTTGAAAGACTTCCGGAAGACGGTATCAGAAAATTATTTGATACGGATGTATTTGGCACCATTTTTGTCACCCAGCAGTTTATCCCATACTTCAAAAAAAGAAGATCCGGTATGATTCTTACAACCACTTCTCTTGCCGCTATCATCGCACTGCCAAGAGATGGCGTATATGGTGCAGCAAAGCGTGCACAGCAGAGTATGATGGAAACTTTGTATTATGAATTAAAACCATATGGTGTTGAGGCAAAAGTATTGATTCCGGGCGGTACGAACACAAATTTCCAGACTCCGATCAACGACAGAGAAGGTTATGAGGAGCCTGCGAAGCATCAGAATGATTACCTTTTGGATGGAAATGAAGAAGTCCCAGGACCTGAAGAAGCAGCCCAGACTGTCTGGGAAGCTGTAACAGATGGAAAAGATAAAGTTTGCTATCCTGCAGATCATATTTGTAAAAAACTGTATGACGAATACACAGGCATGGATTACGAAGAATTTAAAAAGCAGTTTTACCACAGATTATTTGAAGCATAATTATAAAATGGTTTTGATACTCAGTTCATATATGATATAAAGTTGGATTTCACTTGAACTGTAAACAAGTTAACAGCGTGGCTAATGTTATCTACATAAATGGCCACGCTGTTTTGGATATTCCAGATCTGTTCCTAAAATTTTTTTCTTCCCTTCAAAACTCTCTATACATGATACTGATTTGCTTTTTCCAAAAATTCTGTCACTGCTTTTCCTGTATTACGTGCGGTTGCATAGGTATGTCCGGTATCCAGTGTCGCTATCTGTTTCATCTCTTCTTCAGCCAAGACAAAATCAAAAATATCCAGATTTTCCCTCATCCTTATAGGATTTGCCGACTTCACAACAGGAACAATTCCTCTTAGCACAAGCCATCTTAAAACAATCTGTGCCACTGATTTACCATGTTTCTGTGCAATTTCACA
>CAKRMK010000045.1 GCA_934364795.1 uncultured Blautia sp. | reverse complement strand
AATCATTTGTTGCAAAAATCAGAAGCATTTCAATCAGTTCACCATGTCACTTTTATTTTGTGTTATACTGTTTTATATAATTTTCTTGCCCTTTGAGAGAGGAGAAATCCTTTTCTCAAAGCCTAAAAAGAAAAAGTAGACAGATACTATTGATGGAGCGATTGGTATATAAAAATTATGGAAACAAAGCCAAGAATTTTATATTTACAAAAGATTTTACTGGAAAGAACCGATGAAGAAAATCCTCTTTCCACAACACAGTTAATCAATATATTGAATGATGAATATGGAATATCTGCACATAGAACTACTGTTACGAAAGACATTGCAGCACTTCAGGAGTTTGGAATGGACATTGTTACTATCCATTCTACTCAGAGCAAATACTTTGTAGCCAGCCGCAAGTTTGAACTGCCGGAACTGAAACTGCTGATAGACGCAGTAGAGTCATCGAAGTTCATTACAAAGAAGAAAAGTGACATTCTGATTGAGAAGATACATACGATGACCAGTCCGGGGCAGGAGGCAAAGCTGAAGCGTAATAATTATGTGGTTAATCGAATTTCAGGGTACAGACAGATGATTGCAAAAGCTGATAAGGATATGCAGGAAAGCGAATAGTGCAGTTTTGAATTTGTGCAGACGGTCTGCACAAATTAGATAAGATAGAATTATAAGACTATGAAGCGAGGTAGTGGATATTGAAAGTGTACTTTCCGAAAAAGGTAGTGATTTCTCGGCAAAAACGACGATTCATATCCATAGACTTTTTGAGAAATTTGGCTTTGATGAGGTGTTTGGAAGAAGTGCGGTTATGGAACTTCTTGAGCTGAAAGGTTCAGGTGCTTCAAAACTTCTTTCCAATTTAGTGCAGGCAGACATTATTGAACCGGTATCCGGTCACGGAAAAGGAAAATATAAATTCAAAAGGTAAATTATATTCTTATCCAAAGGTTTATAAGATTTTTCTTGAATTGTCGACACAGCGTGTAGACAATCCAATGTTTTATCTTTAGTAGCAGGATAGAGAATAAAAAATATTGAAAATTCGGTGTTTTTGATAATATGTATGAAGATGAATGGCTCACGAATCCTTTATCAGTGAAAATGATTGCCGATGTAGATAAGTCTACAGTAATAGGAAATCATCTGATAGAGAGCCCTGTTTTGGGACCGATATCTCCGAAGGAACTGTCTGGAGGCGTAAAAACATTAATATTAATGGCAGTGCTCTTCATCAAATACTTAAGGACACTCGGGTTCTCTGCAACCAATCATGGGGGGAATAAATATGAAGACCAGATCGAAACTAAACAGTAGATTAGACAGACAAACTTTTCGAAGCTATTATTGTTTGAAAATGCTGTTTATTATGGCAATGGCAGTGCTGCTTGTAATGAGCTTTGACACAAGGGAGGCGGCCGCGGCTTCTAAAAAAGTGCCAGCAAGAGTGACAATTTCAAGTGTCAAAGCAACTGGAACAAATAAAGTTGTCATTAAGTGGAAGAAGGCTAAGAATGCCAATAAATACAGGGTTTATTATAGAAAGAGCGGAAGCAGGAAGTGGAATAAGGTAGCCGATACTCAAAAGACTTCTTATACACATAAAAGTAGCAAGAGACTGTCGCTCAAGGCGAATACCAGATATCAGTACTGTGTGAAAGCCTATAATACAAAATCCAAGAAGTGGGGCAAGCTTAGCAAGGCAGCGGCAGTAAAAACGCCAAAGGTAAAAACCGCAGCAAAACCAAAGCCAACTGTAATACCGACACCAAAGCCAACGTCAAAGCCAACTGCAATACCAACGCCAAAACCAAAGCCAACAGCAACTCCGAAACCTGCCCAGACCCCATCCAATTTTGAGGAAAAACGTGACAGCAATGGGAAAACAATAGCAGTTTATTATAATGGAACTTGGTATGGGCCAAACGAGCCATTTCAGGCAGACAATGGCTGGTATTACTACCTCAATGAATATGGAACTGTTCAGGGCTCAGCAGAAAATCCAAATGCACCGAAGGATTCCTATATATGGTATAATGGCGAGCTTATAACCATGACAGAATATAAGAAAAGAAAGGCTGAAGAAGAGGCAGCGAAAAAACAGGTTGAGCAAAACCGGAAAAATGCATACAAAGCGTGGCTTAAAGCAGATGCGGCGAAATATCTTAAAATTACTTCTGATATGACCATAGATGAAAAATGCAAGGCAATTCTCGCCCATATGGAGGAATATTGGGTTTATGGTGACTGCAAAGGCGGCCTATATAATTACAAATGTTCTATGCCGGAGTATTGTTTTTCCCAGGAAATGGCAGATAAAGAGGAAGTTCCGTATCATGCTGTAGATTGCAAAGGAGCAGCAGTACTGTTTCGCGATTATGCAGAAATCTATGGTATAGAATGTAAATATGGAAGTATATTTGATACGAACATATATGACAATATGGCTTCGACTCCGGGAGGTCACACATTTAACTATGTGTATTATGATGGCTCATGGTACCATAGATATGATATGCTCCCAGTTGCTTATAATTCGGGTGTCCATTACACCTTTGGACACTTATATAATGAAAGTATGGGAGGTATCAGTACATGGCGTTCGCAGCTGAAGGCAAAGGAAGTTACGGGTTATGTGTATAACGATAAATCAAGAGATGATAACTGATCCTGAGTAAAATTCCCCAAATTCCACTTCCCGGAACTTTTTTATAGACACAAAGAATATTTCGGGTTTATACTTAAGATTAAGAGCATTTTTAGAGGAAAAGGAGCGTATTGCAAATCTGTCGGTGCAGGAGCAGAAGGAATTCTATGCCAGAATCCTGGAGGAAGAACAGCAGGAGTCCAGCATCCGGCTGCAGGCTTATTTTCAGTATGCAGTGTTGTTTTACTATGAGGGCAATTTCAGGAAAGCCAGGGAAATTCTGGAACCTTTCGCAATCAGTTACCAGAGCTATGAATATATTCCCGAAATGATTTCCTGCTTTAGGAATGACAATTACCAAAAGTATAGTAGAATTAATGGGTGGAACCATTCATGTAGATAGCAAGGTAAACCAGGCAACTCTTGAAATTGCAGGTGCAGCATGTAAAATATATACAGATGGCCAGCAAATTGTAAAAGCATTCGAATCAGTAAAACCAGGAGAATACGATGGCATTTTGATGGACATCCAGATGCCAAATATGGATGGACACGAAGCCGCCAAAATGATCCGGAAAAGCAAAAATCCACTTGGCAAAACAATTCCGATTATTGCAATGACAGCCAACGCATTTACAGAAGATGTGAACGCAAGTCTTGCATGCGGAATGAATGCACATATATCAAAGCCTATTGATATGGCACTTTTGGAAAGAACAATACGAAGATTAAAATCACAGGAGGAAAATTACAATGGCAAAAACAATTCGTGAATTAACAGAGGACTTACTGGCAGCACCATCAGCATGCAAGGAGATTAAAGATGCAGCGCAGAATTACCTGAATGCTGTAGGAACAGAGAAGGAGTCAGAGGTGGCAAAGGCATATGTAGACGAGCTGGAAGCAGACATTATGCCAATCGATGGACTGATTGCTTTTGCAGAATCAGACATGGGTGCAAAGGTTTTTGGCGAAGAAGGCGCAAAGAATATTCTGATTCATGCAAAAGACCGTAAGGCCGCAGGAGAGAAATACTGCGATTGCCCGGCCTGTGCAGCCTGTGAGGCTCTTTTGAATAAAAAATCAGAAATTTTGAAATAAACAGCAGGAGGCACAAATGGCTGGATATTTAATTGCGGAAACCACAAGGGAAGAACGGGAGAAAATTGTGGCCGAATCCCTGGGGAATATTGAGGCAAACTGCGATGGCTGTATGGCCGGACTGGCAGAAATGTACCAGGATTACATTGACGGCAAAAAAGAACTCCGCCAGATCAATATGGAATTTAATACAAGATATGTAAAAGGCGAGGATATGCCGGTGAAAAGTGGCTGTCCGATGTAATGCACAGTAATGGACGGATTACAGAATAGACACATACGAGGAGTGACAGAAATGAACACAATTAGCAGAGACGAAGCATTTAATTTACTGAAGAAATACAACAAAGATCCATTTCACATTCAGCATGCCCTGACAGTAGAAGCTGTCATGAAATGGTATGCAAATGAACTGGGATATGGAGAAGATGCAGAATATTGGGGAATCGTGGGACTGCTTCATGATATTGATTTTGAACTTTATCCGGAAGAGCATTGCCTGAAAGCCCCCGGAATGCTTCGCGAAGCTGGTGTTGGCGAGGATGTGATCCATGCAGTTGTATCTCATGGATATGGAATTACAGTGGGCTGTGGTGAGACAATCAGTGTAGAGCCAGAACATGAGATGGAGAAAGTCCTTTTTGCAGCAGACGAGCTCACAGGTCTTATCTGGGCAGCAGCTTTAATGCGTCCGTCCAAGAGCACAAAGGATATGGAGCTGAAATCCCTCAAAAAGAAATATAAGAGCAAAGGCTTTGCTGCCGGATGCTCCCGTGAAGTAATCGAAAGAGGCGCACAGCAGCTTGGCTGTGAGCTTGAGAAACTCCTTACCATGACCCTGCAGGCGATGGCTGCAAGCGAAGATACTATTAATGCGGAGATGGCGGCTGAATAAGAGATACAAAGAAAAAAGTTTTCGGAGGATAATACCGATGATATTGGAAACCTGGTATTATGAAGTTGTTTCAATTGATGGAGATTATGCGAACTTGCAAAGAACAGACATAGATTCAGCCGAGCCAAAACTGGTTGCCCGGGCGCTTCTCCCGGCAGAAATCCAGGAAGGCACCAGGCTGAAATATGAAATGATGCAGTATGAGATAATTTAAAAGGCGAAGAACATAAATGAACATACAGATTTTTGGAACCAAAAAGTGCAGTGACACCAGAAAAGCCGAGCGCTTCTTCAAAGAACGTGGAATCAAATACCAGTTTGTTGACATGAAGGAAAAAGGCATGAGTAAAGGTGAATTCACCTCCGTAGCCCAGGCAAACGGCGGTCTGGAAAACATGATAAATCAGGATTGTAAGGATAAAGATCTTCTGGCACTGCTCAAATATATTGCAGAAGAAGATAAACTTGCGAAAATTCTGGAGAATCCACAGGTGATCAAAACACCAGTGGTAAGAAATGGCAAACAGTCCACACTGGGGTATCAGCCGGAAGTGTGGAAAGGGTGGAAATAAAAAACGGTAGGTTGTTATCGGGATTAAGTTAATCGAGGCCTTGAGGCGGTTTTGAATAGAGAGACTGCTTCAAAGGTCTTTTTTTATTTGACTTACATAGCCTGTGGCAACGTTCTTATTTGGGTAAAATCTTTTTATTTTATCAACTACGCCTCGTATCAGGAGAGTTTATACAATAATCATCATAAATCTTTGTAACATTTTGCGGGAAAATGGACATTGCAAGTCTGGAAAATGAATGGCAATATAAGAATATAAAGTGAGGGTGATAAAACTGTATAATGCAAGATAATAAAAAAGCCCGATAACTCAGGCTTTTCACCCGCACACTGCGGAGTCACATAAAGTGACGATTTGAATAAATTCTTATTTGAACTTATGATGTAAAGTTTATGGTATTAAACTATTTAAACTATACCAAGAATGCATACATAAGTCAAGGATGAAAGGGGGATTTTATGGAAAATACATATTATTTAGGCCTGGATATGGGTTCCGGATCGCTTGGGTATTCAGTAACAGACCCGGAATATCACATCCTGAAAAAACATGGAAAATCACTCTGGGGCGTAAGACTTTTTGACAGTGCATCCACAGCCGAAGAACGAAGAACTTTCCGAACAAACAGACGCAGGATAGACAGACGGAACTGGAGAATTCAGATATTACAGGAGCTTTTTGCAGAAGAAATCAGCACTGTAGACCCTGGATTTTTCCTTAGAATGAAGGAAAGCAAATATTATCCAGAAGATAAAAGAGATGTGGAGGGAAAGTGTCCGGAGCTTCCCTATGCACTGTTTGTAGATAAGGATTTTACAGACAAGGATTACCACAAAGCCTTTCCCACCATTTATCACCTCAGAAAGTGGCTTATGGAAACAGACGAGATACCGGATATCCGTCTGGCATATCTGGCAATCCATCATATGTTGAAGCACAGAGGGCATTTTTTACTGTCCGGAGATATCAGCCAGATAAAAAAATTTGAAAGTACATTTTCTGCATTGACTGAAAAAATTCAGAATGAAGAGCTGAATTGGAATCTGACATTTGATTCCCAGCAAATGGAAGGCTTCGAACAAATCCTGAAAAACAGAAATCTTACGAAATCTGCGAAAAAAACTGCCTTGGTAAAATTATCCGGAGCGAAAACTGGCTGTGAAAAAGCAATTTTCACTCTGATTTCCGGTGGAACAGCGAAACTAAGTGATATTTTCGGAAATGAAGAGCTGAATGAATGTGAACGCCCGAAAATTTCGTTTTCCGACAGCGGATATGACGAATATATAGATACCGTAGCATCAGTTCTCGGTGAGCAATTTTACATAGTTGAATCTGCAAAAGCTGTATACGACTGGTCTGTGCTGGTTGATATATTGGGAGACAGTACCTCTATATCTGCTGCGAAAGTAAAAATTTATGAAAAACACAAAACAGATCTGGCATTTTTAAAGAAAATAGTAAAGGAAAATTTGTCAGCTGAAGAATGTAAACATATTTTTACAGACACAGAGGAAAAACTGAATAACTATTGTGCATATATCGGGATGACAAAGAAAAATGGGCGAAAAATCCCTCTGGCAGGAAAAGCGTGCACACAGCTTGAGTTTTATGATTTTCTGAAGAAAAATGTGTTGGTACATATAGAAGATGCGGACACAAAATCTTATCTGGAAAATGAAATAAACTGCGAGACTTTTTTACCCAAACAGGTTGATAAAGGAAACAGTGTTGTCCCATATCAGGTACATTTGTTTGAGTTAAAAGAAATATTAAACAATCTGGAGCCAAGAATCCCTTTTATCCGGGAAAATAAAGAGAAACTGATTCAGCTGTTTGAATTCAGAATTCCGTATTACGTAGGTCCGTTAAATGGGGTAAATGCAGGAAAAGAAGGAAGTTTTTGCTGGGCTGTAAGAAATGAAAACAACCATGATAAAATTTATCCATGGAATTTTGAAAAATGTATTAATGTAGAAGAAAGTGCAGAAATATTTATCCGTCGAATGACCTCTAAATGTACGTATCTTATGGGTGAGGATGTCCTGCCAAAAGAGTCATTGTTATACAGCAAATTTATGGTGTTAAATGAGCTGAATAATATAAAAATAGATGGAAGAAAATTATCTCCTGAACTAAAACAAGGGATATACACAGAGGTATTTTGCCGCTACCGAAAAGTGAATAAGAAGAAGGTAAAAGACTACCTGATCTGTTCTGGTAAAGCGGGGCGTAATGTTGAGATAACAGGGCTTGACGGAGATTTTAAAACATCCTTAAATGCGTATCATGATTTTAAAGAAAAGCTTACGGGTGTGAAGCTAAGTCAAAGCGAAAAAGAGCAGATTATTTTAAATGTAACATTGTTTAATGCAGACAGAAAACTTTTGCGGCAGCGTTTGAAAAAGCTGTTCCCACAGCTAAAAGAAGGCCAGCTAAAAGCAGTAAGTTCTCTGTCTTACAAAGGCTGGGGAAAGTTATCAAGGAAGTTTCTTGAGGAGCTTACAGTTCCAGATCCAGACACCGGAGAAGTGATGAATATTATCACTGCACTGTGGAATGAAACGGACAATCTGAACCAGGTTTTATATGGTAAATACAGATTTATAGACCGTGTAGAAGAATGCAATTCCGGAATGATTTCTGCAAGACTTGATTACAAAACTGTTGAAAAATTATATGTTTCACCAGCTGTGAAACGTCAGATCTGGCAGACTTTGCAGGTGGTTAAGGAAATAAAAAAATGCATGGGAACAGACCCAAAAAGAGTGTTTATTGAAATGGCCAGGGAAAAACAGGAAAGCAAAAGAACAGAGTCCCGTAAAAGCCGTTTGCTGGATTTGTATAAGAGCTGTAAGGAAGAGGAAAGAGAATTATATTCCCAGCTGGAAGGATGCGAGGAGCAGAAGCTTAGAAGCGATAAATTATATTTGTATTTTACGCAGAAAGGCAGGTGTATGTATTCCGGCAATCCTATAAATTTTAACGATTTGTGGGATAACAAGAAATATGATATTGACCATATTTATCCCCAGTGCAGAGTTATGGATGACAGCCTGGATAACCGTGTACTGGTAGAGCGCAGGGAAAATGAAATAAAAGATGATAACTACCCAATAGACAGTACAAAGCAAAATGCCAGAAAACCTCTTTGGAAATCCCTGCTGGACGGCGGATTTATCAGCAAAGAGAAATATGAACGTCTTGTTAGAAAAGATCCTTTTGATGCAAGCGATTTTACCGGCTTTATAAGCAGACAGATTGTGGAAACAAGACAGGCAACAAAAGTAGTTGCAGATATATTAAAACAGGCATTTCCACAGTCCGAAATTGTCTATGTAAAAGCCAGTACTGTCACAGGCTTCCGGAAAGATTTTGACATAATAAAAGTCCGGGAAATGAATGATTTACACCATGCCAAAGATGCATATCTCAACATAGTGGTAGGTAATTCTTATTTTGTTAAATTTACAAAAGATGCCGCCTGGTATGCAAAAGCAAATCCTGAAAAACCATATGATTTACAGGAAATGTTTAAGCCCAGAAAGAAAGGAAGAATTACACATGACATCAAACGGAACGGTGAAATTGCATGGCGGGCTGGTGAAAATGGAACCATTGTTACAGTTCAGAAAATGATGAAAAAGAACAATATTCTGGTTACCAGACGATCTTATGAGGTAAAAGGTGCCCTGTTTGATCAGACGTTAATGAAGAGGGGAAAAGGTCAGATTCCAATAAAAGCAAGTGACGAAAGGCTTGCTGATATAGAGAAATATGGTGGATACAATAAAGCTGCCGGAACCTATTTTATGCTTGTAAAATCCAAAGATAAAAAGGGAAAAGAAATGCGAAGTATAGAATTTGTCCCCTTACATTTGAAGGATTTTATTGAGTCAACAGAGGAAAATGCAGTCTGTTATTTAAAAGAAAAAAGAGATTTAAAAGATCCTGAAATTCTTTTAAAAGAGATAAAAACAGACGCACTATTTGAGATAGATGGATTCAAAATGTGGCTTTCCGGAAGGACTGGATCACAGTTGGTTTTTAAAGGTGCAAACCAGTTGATTTTATCGCCTGACGATGTGAGATGTCTGAAAAAAATACTTAGATTTATTCAGCGGAGAAAAGAAAACAAAAATTTGTTGATCTGTAAAGCTGATAATATAAATGAAGCTGATTTAATGCATTTATATGATATGTTTTTGGATAAACTTCAGAACACAGTATACAATAAAAGGCTTTCTGCACAGGTAAAAACGTTGGAAGAAAAGCGGGAAAATTTTGTAAAATTAAAAACAGAAGAAAAATGTATTATCTTGAATGAAATTCTCCATATGTTCCAATGCCAGAGTGGTTCGGCGAACCTCAAACTAATCGGAGGACCGGCAAGCGCTGGAATTCTTCTTATGAACCGAAACATTACACAATGTAAAAATATTTATATCATCAATCAGTCTCCCGCTGGAATTTTTGAGAAGAAGATTGATCTGCAGAAGTTATGAGTTGGCGGATTATTGTTATTTCAAAAAGAGCGAAGCTGGATCTGCAGTTAGGATATATGGTGGTTCGCAGCGACGAAATAACGAAAATTGTATTGAGTGAGATTTCTATGGTGTTGATTGAATCTACCGCAGCTTGGAATTTTTCATGATAATATGTTTAATCAGTTTAATCTGGCTTCAGATTTTATGGAACCATTTCGTATTTTAATAGATCGGAAAGTGATGGAAATGGATCTGGAAAACTTTGAACATGACGAAAAAATCCAGCTTGTAGATGTACTGAATCAGGAAGTGCAGATTGATGGAAGAACGCAGTACGTGAATAATGCCATAAAAATATACTGCAAAAGCGTATTGGATGCTTTAAATGAGGATGATAGCTCTTTGATTCGATTTTACAAGATTGAGTTATAGATTTATGAGAGTTTTGGTATTTTTTGATCTGCCAGTTACAACCAGTGAGAACAGACGGGCATATTCAAAATTCAGGAAATTTCTTCTGAAAAATGGGTTTATGATGCTCCAGGAATCCGTCTACTGTAAATTGGCATTGAATGGAACAGCAGTAAATGCGATTGTAGATAATGTTCATAAAAATAAACCGGAAGAAGGTCTGGTACAGCTTTTGACAGTAACAGAAAAGCAATATTCAAAAATGGATATTATCATTGGGGAAATGAAAAGTGAAGTACTAAATAGTGATGAAAGGCTGGTGGTGCTTTGAAATTAGTTCATTTGGATCTGACAGGGGATTTGCTTCAGGATAAAAAGATATTTTCGGAATGGATCATCGAGTCACCAGAACTTTTCGCCTGCTATTTGCAGGAACTTTACGGACAATATGCAAAACAGGATGGAAAATTTGTCTTATCACAGAATATGAAAGAAGCAGATATTTCCAAATGTTGTGAGATTATAATAAATCCATTTGCTGTAGAATTAAATGGAAAAAAGATCTTGAACAAGCTGTATGCGGAACTTGGAGAGGTGTCTCGGTCAGAAGTTATGTATACCAAAACACTGGAATTATCCGGCTTAATTCAGGAATATCTGCTGGAACTGGAAAGCAATACAAATCATATATTGCAGTTTGATAATGAAATGGATATTTCCGGACTGCTGAAATTTATGGATGTAAAACTGGATGATTCCGAAGGATTTTTCTTTGAACGCCTGATATGCTACATCAAAAATGTAGTGAATGTATTGTCTGTAAAAGTGTTTGTGTTTATTAATCTTAGAAGTTATTTGACTGATAAGCAGATGCAGGAACTGATTAAAGAAATTACATATCAGGAAGTGCAGGCTTTATTTATTGAAAACCAAGAAAGGGGTTGCCTGGAAGGGGGAATGCGGTATATTATAGATGTAGATGGTTGTGAAATCTATTAATTGGATGTTTAAGTACCATACTTTATGCAGGATGATGGCATTTCATTTTTGAACTTTGGGGTTTGAGAATGATGTAAAAGTATATGGTACTTAAACCCGCCGTTTTATCACGATAGCCTTCGGCATGTTTGAGAATGATGTAAAAGTATATGGTACTTAAACTCACCTCTTGCAATTCTTTCGTTATTCGTTGTTTGAGAATGATGTAAAAGTATATGGTACTTAAACCAAATAGAGTGTTAAAAGCCATTGTGAGCGTTTGAGAATGATGTAAAAGTATATGGTACTTAAACTAATCTCTTTTGCCAGCGATATATTCTTCGTTTGAGAATGATGTAAAAGTATATGGTACTTAAACTTTTGCTGCCATATGAAAATCCTTTCTACCGTTTGAGAATGATGTAAAAGTATATGGTACTTAAACATTGCAGGATGTATAGCAGATATCGGTTTTGTTTGAGAATGATATAAAAGTATATGGTACTTAAACGCATTGCTTTGAAGTTGTACTTGCAGTATTGTTTGAGAATGATGTAAAAGTATATGGTACTTAAACGAAGTGATCGTATAAAAGCACACCCAAACTGTTTGAGAATGATGTAAAAGTATGTGGTACTTAAACTGTTGTTCGGTTCTTTCATCCACTGCGGAGTTTGAGAATGATGTAAAAGTATATGGTACTTAAACGAAAGCGGACGTCCGCCGACCATTTGACACGTTTGAGAATGATGTAAAAGAATATGATAATTAAACGTTTTGGAACCGCTTAACGAGCTTGTATGGGTTTGAGAATGATGTGAACAATATAATGCTCAAACTGTATTAGTGCGCTCTGGCTTGCGTAATCTGTTTGAGAATGCTGTAAATGTATGTGGTATTAAGAGTATATTTAATATATGAGAAACCTTACTAAAACACTGGTTAGTGTAAATACGTGAGGATGAGTTTGAGAATGATGCAAAAAAACATGGTATTAAGAGAGAACAATAACGGGCACCCACCTATACAGGCACATGTCCGTTATTGTTTTTTCTTCTATTTATGCATCTTCCTCCACTCCCGCGGCGAAACCCCATACACATTTTTAAACGCTCTTGAAAAATGCAGCGCATTTTCATACCCCACTGCCGACCCAATATCCCCTACCGATAAAGAAGTCAGTTTCAAAAGTTCCGCAGCCTTTGCCATGCGGTAATTGATCAGAAATTCCTGTGGGGAACGCCCTGTATTGGTGCGGAAAATCCGGCCAAGATAGCTTCGATTTATCCCGCAAACTGCCGCTACATCTTCAATAGAAATATCATTTTGAAAGTTCTGTTCGATGAAATTAATCGCTTCTTTGATATAATAATCGCTCATTTTACTGCTGGAAACAGGCTGCAAAACAGGTGCAGACTGCATCAGCAAATCCAGAAAAAGATACAAATGTCCTATTAAATGAAAGGGTGATTGTTCAGAATGACTGACAATATACAGCAGTTCTTCTGCCAGTTTTTCCCGCAATTCTGACTGTCTGGTACGATAAACCGGTGCATCTTTAGAGAATCCGCACACATTTAAAAGCTCGGTTGTACGCAGTCCATCAAACTCTACCCAGATATACTCCCAGGGCACATTTACATCTGCAATATACGTGGTAATCTGTCCTGGAAAAATCATAAAACCCTGCCCACTTCGAATCTGAAAAGTCTGATTTTCCCCCTTTGAATTAGCTGCCATTAAAGTTCCTGTACCAGATAAAACATAGTGAAAAAGGTAATGATTTCGTGCCGCCGGACCGAATAAATGTCCCGGGGAACACTTCTCATGCCCATATTGATAAAGGCAAAGATCAATAAAATTTTCGCTTGGGAAAATGTGAAAGTTGTTCTTTTCCATAATTTAAAATCCTCTGATTTTTGTATATAAATAATGCTATCAAACACTCTGTAAACAAAAATGCTTCATAAATACAAATGCCTTATAACAAATGTTTTGTAAAACTAAATGCTCCATAAATACAAATGTCTCGTAAATACAAATATCTCATAAATACAAATGTCCTATAAATACAAACATTTATAAATATAAATACCCCGCAAATAGAATATTAAAACATACCAAAATACGACTATACAATGCATTATACCATAAAAAAACACTATAATGCCATCAAACAAGCAAAACAATGCTATTTAAGTGTTTATTTTGGTATGTTATACTACAAACATAAAATAAGAATTGCAGGAGCTACATGCTGCGAAATAGTTGGTGAATATCAAGGCAGAGACAAAATACTCTTTGTCCCAGACAGCATTAAATTTGCAAAACGAAACTTGTAAGTTCAAATAAAATACCAAATAAAATACCAAGTAAGATACCAAATAAATTACCAATAAAAATAAAGGAGGCCTTCCCCCATGTCAATCACTTTCAACCCATCCAACCGAATCTTCACCCTGAACACCGCACACACTACTTACCAGATGCAGGCTGATGCTCATGATTACCTTCTCCATCTGTATTATGGCATCAGAACATCTGGTGAAATGGATTATCTGCTTAGTTACGCTGACCGCGGTTTTTCCGGAAATCCAAACAGTGCAGGGCTGGACAGAACCTATTCACTGGATGCTTTGCCCCAGGAATATCCTTCTCTTGGAACCGGAGATTTTCGAAATTATGCATTGAATATTGAGAACACAGACGGATCCTGGTGTTGCAATCCCACCTATGTAAGCCACGAAATTACAAAAGGAAAATATACTTTAAAAGGCCTTCCATCAGTTCGTGCAAAGGAAGAGGACGCCGAAACTCTGGAAATTATTCTGGCAGATTCAGACACAAAAGTTGAAATTCATCTGCTTTATGGAGTGTTGGAAAAAGCAGATATTATTACCAGAAGTGTGGTAATTAAAAATGCTGGAGAGGGCAAAATAACTGTAAAAAAAGCCCAGTCTGCATGCCTTGATTTTCTCCATGGAGACTATGATCTGATCAAATTTTATGGCAGACATGCAATGGAAAGAAACATGGAACGAGTGCCTGTTTCTCATGGAAGTTTCCGAATTGGAAGCCGCAGAGGAACCTCCAGCCACCAGTATAATCCAGGGGTGATCCTTGCACAGAAAAATGCAAATGAGGACAGCGGAAGCTGTTACGGAATGCTGTTTGTATACAGTGGAAATTTCCTTTGTGAAGCGGAAAAAGACCAGTATAATCAGACCAGAATCCAGATAGGCCTGACAGATGAACTATTTGACTATCCTCTGGAATCCGGAGCTGAATTTACCGCGCCGGAAGTGATTTTATCCTATTCAAACAAGGGTCTTTCTGCACTTTCCCAGCAGTATCATCACTGTATTATGAATCATATCTGCCAGGGAAAATACGTTCACGAAAACCGTCCAGTGCTGATTAACAGCTGGGAAGCTGCATATTTTGATTTCACAGGTGACACCATTGTAGAACTTGCAAAGCAGGCAAAAGAGCTGGGAATTGACATGGTTGTTATGGATGATGGATGGTTTGGAAAGCGAAATGATGACAATTCTTCCCTTGGGGACTGGTATGTAAATGAAGGTAAATTAGGTGGAACTCTTGCAGAATTAATTGAACGTGTAAACGCAGAAGGGGTGAAATTTGGTATCTGGATTGAGCCGGAAATGGTAAATGAGGACAGTGATCTTTACCGGAAACATCCGGACTGGGCGATCACGATTCCGGGTCGGAAACCAATCCGTTCCAGAAACCAGCTGCTCCTTGATTTTTCCAGAAAAGAAGTGCGTGATGAGGTATTTAACCGTATCTGTGCAGTGCTTGATCAGGGAAATATCGAGTATGTAAAATGGGATATGAATCGCAGTATGGCAGATGTATATGCCTCAAATGTGACCTACGATTATGTACTTGGTGTATATGATTTTCTTGAAAAACTCACAAGCCGTTATCCGGAAATTCTCATTGAAGGATGCAGTGGAGGAGGCGGAAGATTTGATGCCGGAATGCTGTATTATACTCCACAAATCTGGTGCAGTGACAACACAGATGCAATTAATCGAACCCGTATCCAGTATGGAACCTCTTTCTTTTATCCGGTTGCAGCAATGGGTTCCCATGTATCTGCTGTGCCAAATCATCAGACAGGAAGAGTGACCAGCCTGCATACAAGAGGCGTTGTAGCCATGTCAGGAACCTTTGGATATGAGTTAAATCCTGCATTGTTAAGTGTAGAAGAAAAAGCTGAAATCCACACTCAGCTTGCCAAATACCGTGAGCATCAGGAACTGATCCGGGAAGGAAATTATTATCGCCTTTCGGATCCTTTCCAGGATGATATCGCTGCGTGGATGGTTGTATCAGAAGATAAAGAACAGGCACTTGTAAGTGTGGTTCGTCTGGCTGCAGAAGCAAATCCGGAAGCTACTTATGTAAACTTAAAAGGTCTTGAAGAAGATGCCTTTTATCTGGAAAAAACAACCGGAAAGGTCTATGCCGGTGCGTCACTTATGGAAGCCGGAATATTACTTCCGATGCCAAAGAGAGAGTACGAAGCATACCAGATTGTATTGCAGAAAGTGAACAGATAAGCAACAATAAAAGCAGATATGTAAGAAAAGGGTACGCTGAAAATATAATGTATCACCCTCAATCATTAGACTTTTATGTCTGGTTTTTGAGAATCGCTACATAATATATTCAGCGTACCCTTAAAAAATTAGTATAAAAAATATCTCTTATTCCCGGCTGTGAGTCCGTCTGTCAGCAGTCTGATAATATCGTTTTTTCGCCTCGTACATTCTCTTATCCGCATCTTTTAACATAGCTTCTACATCCGGACAGCTATCCTGCCACTCATAATTCTTCCCCGTTCATAACATTGTAATAGACCAGAATAGAAATAATTATGGTGATTCCAATTACAATGGATACAGGCAATAAACGTTTTAAATTTTGCTTCATATCAGAAAACGGGCTCCTTTTGAACATAACGTTTTTTTAAATGACTGATTTGATTTTAGCTCTGTTTTTGTGCAAAAAAAGCCTATTGTGGAGAATGATTGAAAAAATTTTCTGACTGGGCTATACTTATTTTATATTTGAAAGATTTGCAGGAAAATAACGGCTGTCTCAGCTGTTTTTGGTGGAAAAGGAAATAAAAGAAAGGGTGGAGCGTGCATGGTGTCCATGATTCCTTTCGGACTTCTTGCCGGATTTGCCGGAGAAAAAGAAGTGCGAATAATCGTTTTAGATGAAAGTGGTTTTGAGTTCCGAGTCAGAAAAGGAACTCTTTTAAATGAAGGCAAATTCACCCTTTGTTTTTGGAATATAGAAACGGCGGAATATGATGAAATCAATATTTATGAATACGAATTAAAGCTTTCCAAAGAGATGCTTTCCAAAGAAAAAAATATGGATTTTTTTCAGAGCTTTTGGGTATCTGTGGATCAAAGGGATTATGTAAAAGCAGTGCAGCGTCTGCTTGGCCAGTATAGCAGGTATATTTATCTGAAGCTGGATGATGATGACAGTATGCTGGCAAAAAGCCTGACAGGATATCCGGGAGAGCTGGATGAGGTGAAATGTGGCAGCATGGAAGAGCAGATAAAACAATGGGAAAATATGATGTTTAATAGTCCACAATCCGGAGCCTGGCAAAAAAATCATTCCCGCAATTTAAACGCTTCACTCTGCAGTATATTTTACTCAAATTCGCACCCAAATTCAGTCGTTGCAGGCAGGCAATTTCAGCTGGCTATAGAGGCGGATAGACCAGAATTATATAACTTATACCTGGCAAATGATTTGAAAATTTTCTGGAATAAGTGTGCGAAAAGCAACTTTAATACATGCAGATATTTTATAGAAATGGGCAAAACTCCAGACCGTCTGTACATCGGAAACCAGTTCTGTCATCACCTGTTTCCAGAAGAAAAAAAGCTGTTTCAAATGATGGAAAAGGCGTCTTCCCAGCATCTTGGAATTACATTAGTTTTCTCTTATGTGCGGGAATATATGCTGGAATCGGTAACTGATTTACTGAAAAAAACAGACAAATGGTGCGAAGAAAACAACCAGACTGTGGAAGTGGTAATCAATGACTGGGGAATGGCACAGATAATGAGAAATAATACCAAAAATCTGCGTCCCTGTCTTGGTACCCTGTTAAACAAACGCAAAAAAGATCCCCGTATTTCTTATAAAAAAGGTGATATAAGTTTGTTTGAAAGAAATAGCTTAAACGCAGAATTTTACCGTAAATTTCTGGAAAAAACATTTGAAATCCAGCGTTTTGAATGGGAAACATGTGGATATGAACAGCAGTTTCCAGAAGGAAAAAACAGCCTTCATATTCCCTTTTATCAGACAAATACTTCACAGTATTGTCCTCTTTATGCCATGTGCGTAGAGGGCAAAAGAGGACGCCAGAGATTGCCGGAAAAATGTCCGAAGTACTGTGATAAATATGCCTTTTTGTATCCGGAACATCTTCAAATGGCCGGAAGATATAATTCTTTATTTGGTATTGATACAAGTGTATGGATGGATGAAAAAATACTGGAAAAATATATTGTAAATGGGATAGATAGAATTGTTTTGAATATATAAACAAGACTGACTATTTTAAAATTATAAAGCATATCTTGTAAATTATTCTTTAAATATGGTGGAAAAGTTGGATGCAAGCTGTGGGAGTAATAGTATTGTATGGAAAATAATTATGTATTTAAAATGATAATGCATTTAAAACAGTAATAGTGGGAGAAAAGTAAAATGAAAAACAGGATAGAGATAAACAATTTCAATGCACCGGAACTGGATTTGTACGCCAGAACCTCAGAAGTGCAGCTATTAAGATATTATGAACCCTCTCCGGGACTGTTTATAGCAGAAAGTCCCAAGGTAATCCAGAGGGCAGTTCAGGCCGGATATCAGCCGGTTTCCTTTCTGGCAGAGCATAAAGATCTGGAGGGAGAAGCGAAAGAGCTTTTAGCGCAGTTCCCGGAAATTCCGGTGTATACAGGAGAGTATGAGGTACTGGTAAAACTGACGGGATATGCTCTTGCCAGAGGATTATTGTGTGTTATGCAAAGGAAAAAGCTGCCGTCAATAGAGGAAATATGTAATGGTGCCAGACGCATTGCAGTGCTGGAAAATGTAGTGAATCCAACAAATATAGGAGCTATTTTCCGCAGTGCGGCGGCGCTTCATATGGATGCCATACTGCTTACAAATGGCTGCTGTGATCCTTTGTATCGCAGGTCTGCAAGAGTAAGCATGGGAACTGTTTTTCAGATTCCCTGGACCTTTTTTGACCGGAAAATATCATGGCAGAAGGAAGGAACCAAATTGTTAAATAAGCTGGGATTTAAAACTGTGGCAATGGCACTTCGGGATGATTCTGTGAGCATTGATGATCCGAAGCTTCTTGCAGAGAAAAAGCTTGCCGTTATTCTTGGAACAGAAGGGGACGGGCTTGCAAATGAAACAATTGTCGATTGCGATTATACTGTAAAAATCCCAATGTCTCATGATGTGGATTCTTTGAATGTGGCAGCTGCAAGTGCAGTAGCATTCTGGGAACTGGGAAAAAGAAATTAAAGAAATTCAAAGAAATTCAGGGAGATTTATCTGATGAAAATTGTGGCAGGAATGGGCTCGATTGATGAATATGAACGCTTTGTGGAGGCAGGGGCAGACGAATTTTTCTGTGGATATGTGCCATATTCATGGTCAAAAAAATATGGCACAATTATGCCCTTAAACCGTCGGGAAGTTCTTTGTTATAACGTTCAGCTTGGTGCTTTTAGCGAGCTTGAAATTCTGTCGGATATGATAAAAAAATACAAAAAACCAGTACATCTGACATTCAATTCCCTGTATTATCTGCCAGAACAATACCTGGAAATTGCAGACATTATCAGGCAATGCATGAGCCTTGGATTTCGCAGTTATATTATTGCAGATCCGGCATTATTGGTTTATTTGCGGGAAAATAATGTGGATTGTGAAATTCATTTAAGTGGTGAAACAGGAGAAGTGAATAGTCAGATGGCCAATTTTTTTGCAGAATTTGGTTTGAAAAGATTGATATTTCACCGGAAAAATACATTCCAGGATATGGCAAGTGTGACTGAAAAATGCAAGAAAATTTCTGAATTTGAAGCCTTTATTTTAAATGAACAATGCCAGTTTACTGGCGCATTTTGTAACTCGCTGCATTGCGATGAGATGGGATATCTCTGCAGGGTTCCTTATCAGATCGGGACGATAAGTAGGGAGGAGGCAGAAAATGCAACAGAAAACTTAATAGCGGAGGTAAGGGAAACAGAAAAAAATTACGACGATACCGGTTATCTCTGTGGTGAAACTGGCTGTGGTCTATGCGCTCTTTATCAGCTGCAGAAAGCTGGAATTACACATTTAAAACTGGTGGGGCGTGGAAATTATGTGGATTATATGGAAAAGGATATTCGGAATTTACGAAAAGCACTGGATATTTTAGAAAATGCAGAAAATGAAGCTGATTTTATCCATGAAATGAAGAAAAATATATTTTCCGGAGGATGCAGCGGAAATTGTTATTATTATGAAAAGTAAATTTGGGTTTTATGATAAAAAATTACAATGCCAGTTGATGCGAGAATATGCATTATAAAGTGTGTATTTTTCCGGTTTTGAAATAATTATTGCAGGAAAATACACTGTTAAATAACTTTCTGTGATAAGAATTAAACAATGAATTTTCCTGCAATTATACAGTCAATATAATCATGCAGACAATGCAATCATGTAGCTAATAGCAGTGGGCTTATCCAATTGGTTCGAAATCAGCTGCTCCGTGTTTGCACAGCGGGCAGATATAATCCTCGGGAAGCTCGTCACCTTCGTAAATATATCCGCAGACCTTGCAGACAAAGCCTTTTTTACCCTCTGTTTCAGGCTGTGGTTTCACGTATTTCTGATAATAAGTGTAGCTCATGGTATCCTGATCACTCATAACGCGGGCCTCTGTAACACTGCAGATAAACATTCCGTGAGTACCCAGATCTACATACTGTTCCACTTTCAGGGACATAAATGCGTTGATATATTTATCAAGAAATACCAGTCCATTACCGGAACGATAGACCTCCTGACCGGCGAATTTATCAACACTTCGTCCTGTCTGGAAACCAAACTGCTGGAAAACAGAGAACGGTGCATCTACAGACAGGCAGTTTACATTCAGGACACCAGTCTGTTTAATAACATGGTGGGAATAATTGGCTTTATTAATATTTACTGCAATACGGTTTGGCGTATCGGTGAGCTGGGTCACAGTGTTTACAATCAGCCCGTTGTCTTTTTTGCCGTCATTGGAGGTAACTACATAAAGACCATATCCGATTCTGAAAAGGGCTGTCATATCGTTCTTGTTTGCCAGCTCATCGCTCTTTGCAATATACTCTTTGCAAAGCTCACCAGCCATTGCTTCCAATTGATCTATGTTTTCCTGATTTACAGCGGAAAGCACTTTTACAGTTGTATCCAGCCAGTTGATTTTTTTGCATTTGGACAGCATTTCTTTCATTACTTTTGCTGCAAGAGGTGCCCAGGAACCATTTTCAATAATGCCTACTGTTCGGTTCTGGAAATTGTGCTCTGTCAGGCGGGTAATGTAGTCATGCATAAATGGATAAATACTTGCATTATAAGTGGTTGTAGCCAGAACCAGCTTGCTGTAACGGAATGCGTCAGACAGTGCCAGTGACATATCATCCCTTGCAAGATCGTAAACAACAACCTTCGGGCATCCTTTACTACGAAGTTTGTCTGCCAGCAACTCAACAGCTTTTTTTGTATGACCATATACAGAAGTATAGGCAATTACAATTCCTTCTGTCTCCGGGGTATAAGAGGACCATGTGTCATAAAGTCCGATGTAGTATCCAAGATCTTCACTAAGAACAGGTCCGTGCAGAGGACAGATAATCTGAATATCCAGTCCGGCAGCTACCTTTAACAGTTTCTGTACCTGTGGACCATATTTGCCTACAATCCCAATAAAATACCGGCGTGCTTCATCGTCCCAGTCCTCTTCAACATCAAGTGCGCCAAATTTACCGAAGCCGTCAGCAGAGAAAAGAACTTTATCTGTGCTGTCATAAGTTACCATAACTTCAGGCCAGTGAACCATCGGAGCAAAAACAAAGGTCAGATTATGGTTACCAAGGCTGAGGGTACCGCCGTTTGTCACTTCCAGCTTTTGTCCCTCCAGATCCAGATTAAAGAAATTTTTGATCATATTGAAGGTTTTGGTATTTGCAACAACTGTGGTATCTGGATAAACTTTCAGAAAATTTGCAACATTTGCAGCATGATCTGGTTCCATGTGCTGTACAATAAGATAATCTGGCTTTTTGCCATCCAGAACCTGATCCAGATTATCCAGCCATTCGTGTGTGAAGTTTGCATCTACGGTATCCATAACTGCTATTTTTTCATCAAGAATAACATAAGAATTATAGGCCATTCCGTTTGGAACTTTATATTGTCCTTCGAAAAGGTCTACCTGGTGATCGTTTACGCCTACATATTTGATGGTATCTGTTATTTTCATAGTTTTTGTGCTCCTTTACATGGGGGATAATTATTTTTGGTTATAATTGGCAAATATTTTAGATCTGTTTAATTGCATTTTTGGTTTAATAATAAATATTGGATAGCTTATTATTGGGGCTGCCTTTTTTGGATATTGTTTGTATTGCTTTTTTGTATTGCTTGATTATGTTTGTAGTATAATCAGATTTTGGAAAATATTCTGTTGCAAATACAACAAAAACGTGGGAAAATATAGAAGGTTTTAATATTCTTTTGCCTCTGGCATTGTTTGAAGTTTAGAGCGTGTTTGAAAAATCATTCCCACAATCTGCACGCCCCACTTTGCGGTATATTTTACCCGAATTCAGTTGC
>CAKRMK010000044.1 GCA_934364795.1 uncultured Blautia sp. | reverse complement strand
ATTCCTTGTTTGAATTATAACTCATTTATGTCTAGAAATTGACCCCTCTGTGTCCAAAATTAGTTTACCACTTCAATAGCAATTATGGGGTCCAAAAATATCACTATCATTGGGCCCCATGTTTTTCTTTGTTTAAAATCTGCCCCGAAAAGGGTCATTTTTAACCTTTGACTGCTCCGGAGGTAACACCCTCAACGATGTAACGCTGCAGGAACAGGTATAAGATCAGAATCGGGAGCATAGCCAGAAGGAGGGCTGCCATTACCAATCCCAGATCTGTTGAATATGTACCATAGAATGCCTGTGTGGCAATCGGAAGTGTATACAGTTCTTTACGTCCCAGAACAAGGCTTGGAAGAAGGTAGTCATTCCAGAATGCCATTGCATCAATGATTGCTACAGTTGCGATGGTTGGTTTCAGAAGCGGGAATACGATTTTCCAGTATGTCTGCCATCTGGTACATCCATCAATAAAAGCGGCTTCTTCCAGCTCCATAGGGATACTGGTGTGGATTGCTCCGTGGAACATAAAAGTTGCCATGGAAAGAGAAAATCCAACGTGCATAACAATCAGGGTAATTCTGCTGTTCAGGATACCGAAAATACCACCGTAAAGGGATACCAGCGGGATCATAAGTACCTGGAACGGAATAACCATGGAAGCGATCATTGCGGAGAAAAGGAGGCCGCATGCTTTCCATTTGTTACGAACAATTACAAATGCTGTCATTGCTGAAAGCAGGATTGTAAAGACTGTAGAAATCGTAGTGATCATCAAAGAGTTTGTGAAAGATGTAGCAAAGTTCATCTTTTTCATAGCATCTGTAAAGTTTGTCAGGATAAATCCGTGAGAACCAATCAGAGCTAACGGGTCTGCAGTGATATCGCCTTTTGTTTTAAAGGCATTGATGATAACCATAATAAACGGGAAGATAAATGCTATGAACAGGATGACCAGCACTAACATTGTAATAAAATGGCTGACTTTCTTTTTCTGAGCTGCTTTTTTGTTTTCGTCCATTATGCTGCCACCTCCCCTTTCTTACCAATGTAAACCTGTGTAATACCTACTATCGCGCAGACAATAAACAGAACAAGTGCTTCTGCCTGGCCAACGCCATAGTTTTTATAAGAGAACGCCTGATTGTATACGTGCATAGCTGCCATTACGGAGGAGTTGAATGGCTCGCCTTTTGTTAAGGAAAGGTTTACATCGTATACCATGAAACATCTTGTAATTGTTAAGAACAGGCACTGTACAAATGAAGATCTCATAAGCGGGATTGTTACGTTCAGAGTTGCCTGTGTTTTGGTACATCCATCAATCTGTGCAGCTTCCATAAGGCTCTTGGAAACGCTCATGAAACCAGCTACATAAATCAGCATCATATATCCGGCATACTGCCATACTGATACGATGATGAGACAAGCCATGGCGCCGTTGGTAGTGGCAAGCCAGGAAGTGGAAAGTGCTCCGATAGAAAGAGATTTTCCAAGTGCTACAAATGCACGGTTAAAAACGAATTTCCATACATAACCAAGTACGATACCACCGATCAGGTTCGGAATGAAGAATCCTGCACGGAAGAAGTTCTGTCCTTTGATACCGCTTGTAAGAAGATATGCAAGGAAAAATGCTACTACGTTTACCAGAATTACGGCAATAACGGAATAAATAAGTGTACGTCCAAGAGCCTGCCAGTATGCAGCATCCTGAAATGTTGCAATATAGTTTGCCAATCCGACAAATGGTTTCTCTTTTGAAACACCGTCCCAGCTTGTGAAGGTAAGATATAATCCATAGATAAACGGAAGGATTACTACTGCACAAAACAGAACAGTGGAAACGCCGGCGAACATTAAGTACTGTTTTACTTTATATTTCATCGTGTTTCTTTCCATGATCACGATCCCCTTTCCCTTTCTTTTTTCAGAGTATGTTCTCAAAAAACTTCCTGCTTTTTTTGCAAAAACATTTCCAGAAAATACTCTTCCGATCCCCTTTTTCCCTTTTTCGAACATATTTTAGGGAAAAGAGGCCGCACGCCGCATGATACAGGCGTGCAGCCTCCCGGGGTGGCATATGCCTTTTATTTTAATGCTTTACTTCTAAGTAACTTCCTGTTTCTTAGTGCTCTACAGGAGTTGTGTTCTTCCAGTAGTCTTCAAGCTCTGCTGCGAAGTCTGCTCTGTCGATCTGTCCTGCAAGGTATTTCTGGAAGATTGCACCGCACATGGAGATGTGATCATCCGGAAGGTAATTGTAGTTGTCAATGAGGGCACCTTCGTCTGCATATTTCTTAACAGATTTTCCAAGTGGATCGGAAACTTCTTTGTCATTGTTGGAGAATGCAGGAACAAGTGCACATGTTTCAGCGATGAATGACTGTCCGTCATCGGAATCAGCAAGCCATGTAAGGAAATCTTTAGCTGCCTGGCGCTGCTCATCACTTGTTGCATCAGAAGAATCGATCATTAAGAATTTGGAAGCTCCACCAACAAGTTTCTCATTGGATCCGTCGTCTGTGTTCTGCGGAACAGGCATCATTCCCATGTTCTCTGTGTAATCATAAGCATTGATTACTGACCAGTCCCAGTTTCCTCCGAACATGAATGCGATCTGTCCTTCAGCAAGCATCATTTCGGTTGTCTCACGCTCTGCAGCGATTGCAGAATCTTTTGCGTAGTTGTTCTCCATCATTACATCGAAGAAATCCATAAGAGAATTGAATTTCTCATTGTTTACAAGATCTGCTGTTCCCTCATAAAGAGAATCAATAAATGCGTCTACATCTGGCTGCTCCTCATATACTTCTGCAAGGAAGTGAGCTGCAAGTGACCAGTCCTCTTTCATAATACCGGTAGGAGTTTCCATACCGCCTTCTTTCAGAGTTTCAAGAAGTTCTTTGAAAGAATCAAGTGTCTTGTAATCCTCTGGATTGAAAGTCTCGCCTGTGATTGCTTCGATTGCATCAGCGTTGTAAATAAGTCCGCGTGCTTCAAGGCAGGTGGGGAAACCATTGATCTGTCCGTCTACTCCAATAGCATAATTGGTTTCATCAACCCAGCTCTGATCGCTTAAGTCGATTGCATGATCAGCTGCAAGTGAGTAAACATCTTTCGGGTCTATCATTGCAATTGTGTATGGGTCATTTGCAGAATACTTAGTTGCAAGGTGGGCAGATACTGTGTCGCTGTTGTAGTATACTTCTACGCCAACTCCTGTCTCTTCGGAATATTCAGCAGCTTTTTCTTCGAACTGGCTCTGAATCTCCATCTTGGAGTTAAAAATTGTGATGTCTACATCGCCTGCCATAACCGGTACTGCTACGCTTGTCATTGTTGCTGCTGCGGTTGCCACTGCAATTGCCATTGAAATACGTTTTTTCATTTTCTTTCTTCCTCCTATTTTTTACGTTCTCTCTTGAACGTTTTCTTGATGGTTGTATGATAGCATTGTGGTCCAAATATGTCAAGCGGTTGTCATATAGTTTTTCCGTTTTGAAGTCACTTTGTTAGAATTATACTATTTTACATCTCTGTTTTTGTGCAGTTTTACATGTGTTTTTGTCTTTTCGCACTTTAACGCGCTACATTTTTCATATTTTTCAATCAAAACGGCGTTTATTTTATCGCAACCGCATGACATGTTAATTTTATAACAGAATTTGAGCTGATATTTAGGTGATATTTGCCTGATATTTGGGTGAAATAACAAACATTTATAAGGTCAAAAAAGGGGGAGGTATATAGAATTAGAAAAAGTTTTTATATAAACTCAAAAAGGCTTTCATATAAAATAAGAAAAGGTTTTCTCCTGAAGAAAAGTGATTAAAATATGTTTGAAATTAAAATTTCTTATTGCATAAAAACGTCTTATTGCAAAAAACACCTGATAATAGGCTGCCACACGTTTATATTGGCAATTCGCTTATTATCAGGCATTTTAGAGTCTGTTCAGGCAGACTTTGATATCTCACAATATAAATTTATATTTTTTTAATCTTTCTTTATATACTTCAAAATCAGGTAGTTCCTCGCTCAATAAGAGTTACCGGAAATACAGTCTTAGTGGGCACCATCTTGCCTGCATCGATCTGTGCAATAGCAGAAACTGCCATTTCCGCCATCTGCTCAATGGGCTGATGAATGGTAGTAAGCCCAGGACTGGTAAACTGTGCGATGTTCACATCATCAAATCCTACGATCTTAAGCTGATCCGGAACCTTAATTCCAAGATCACTGCATGCCTGCAGGACATAGGCACCAATCACATCCGAACTGGCAAACACGCCATCTACATCCGGGTGATCCACCAGCGCTTTACGCACAAATTCATAGTATTCCAGGGAATCAAAAAGCTGTTTATCGGTTACCATAACCACATTGTCTGCATGAGTGCGTTCACAGGTGTCCCGAAATGCAACCTCGCGAAAATCAGCCGGCATATGAACATCTATTCCTGCGCTCAAACCGCCAATGTACATCAGCTTATGGCAGCCCTTATTAAGAAGAAGCTCTGTAGCCATCACGCCGCCCTGGTAATTATCACATTCAATCCCGGAAGTGCCCTCATCCATAGAACGCTCTAATGTGATCAGCGGGAAATTCAGCCCTTCGAATTTCTCCGTCTCGAAGCTTCCGCTGCAAAGAACAACGCCTGCTACTCTGCCGCTTTTGCACATGTCAATGCATTGTTCTTCCCGTTCCTCTTTGTTTCGTGAAACAAAAAGCATAATCCGGTATCCCTGTTTCGCCGCCTCACGCTCCAGGCGGCTTAAAACCTTGGCAAAATAAGGATGTTCCACATTAGGAAGAATAATTCCAATTGTGTTACTCTTCTGTTTGGACAAGGCACGCGCTGTCTCATTAGGCTGATAATCCAGGTCTTTCATCACCTGATATACCTTATCCCTTGTCTTATCGCTGATATATCCTCTGTTGTTCAGAACTCTGGAAACGGTTCCAACTGTGAGTCCCGAGGCTTTCGCCACATCCTTAAGTGTTGCCATATGTAAGTCTCCTTTATTGCATGTTGCCACAAAACCTGTATTTAAATTTATTTTAGCACCCGTCAGGTTAATGTGTCAACCGATAAATATTTCTTACATCCAGCCGGCATCCATATTGCTGCAAGCCATCACAATGCTGTCAATTCCAAGAAGGATCAGATAAAAACCAATAATAAATCCTGCGGAAAACAGTGCAATCGATGGCCATATGATCATCAGACAGCCAAGAACGATTCCCATAATATTCAAGATCATTGTAAAATAATAGAAAAATTTTCCTGCCAGGCGAACCAGCGGAAGGTGGGTCAGCCTGGATATAGAATGTGCAATGAACCAGATCGGAAGTAAAAGAACGGTGATCAGTTCGCCTGCATTTGGATACATCAGAAGCATTAATCCGGCAAGAATACTTAAAATTCCGGATACCAGTGCCACCGTGGGGCCAACCCCAATATATCGCTCTGTTTTTGCGTAAAATACAATATCAGAAATTCCGGTGATCACTGCAAGAATGCCATAAACAAATGTCACACCCCGAATCATATTTCCCGGATTCACCAATGTATAAATTCCAAGAAGGATCAGCAGGATTCCCTCAATGAGCTCCAGCCATCCATAACGTGAACGTCTTCTCATTTTTCCTCACTCTCCTCTTTATTCAGGATCTCCATAAATTCTTCGCCGGTAATTGTCTCTTTTTCATAAAGGAACATTGCCAGTTCATCCAGCTTCTTACGGTTATCCATAAGAATTTTTTTCGCCTTTTCATGTTCCCGTTTTACAAGCTCCACAACCTTTTCATCAATTTCTTTCTGTGTATCAGCAGAACAGGAAAGAGAGGCATCACCGCCAAGATACTGGTTGGTAACGGTTTCCATTGCCACCATATCAAATTCATCCGTCATACCATAGCGGGTAATCATAGAACGGGCAATTTTTGTAGCCTGCTCAATATCATTGGAAGCCCCTGTAGTAATCTCACCGAATACAATTTCCTCGGCAGCACGGCCGCCTGTAAAGGTGGCAATTTTATTTTCCAATTCTTTCTTTGTCATCAGGTATTTGTCTCCCTGCTCTACCTGCATGGTATAACCAAGTGCTCCGGAGGTACGGGGAATAATGGTGATTTTCTGAACCGGCGCAGAATGACTCTGAAGTGCTGCAACCAGTGCATGTCCAATTTCGTGATAGGAAACCACTTTTTTCTCCTGATCAGAAAGCACTGCGTTTTTCTTCTGATAACCTGCAATTACAACTTCAATACTTTCTTCCAGGTCAGCTTCTGTAACTACTGTACGTCCACTGCGGACAGCACGAAGGGCTGCTTCATTGATAATATTTGCAAGCTCTGCTCCAGATGCACCGGAAGCCATACGGGCAATTGTGTGGAAATCCACATCATCGGAAGCTTTGATTTTTCTTGCATGAACTTTCAGAATTGCCTCACGGCCAGCAAGGTCAGGCAGTTCAACTGGCACGCGGCGGTCAAAACGTCCCGGACGGGTAAGTGCCGGATCCAGGGATTCCGGACGGTTTGTTGCTGCCAGAATAATAACACCGTTATTGCCTTCGAAACCATCCATTTCTGTAAGCAGCTGGTTCAATGTCTGTTCACGCTCATCGTTGCCGCCTACCTGGCCGTCACGCTTTTTACCAATGGCATCAATTTCATCAATGAATACAATACATGGGGCTTTTTCTTTCGCCTGCTTAAAAAGATCACGAACTTTGGAAGCGCCCATACCAACAAACATTTCTACGAATTCAGAACCGGACATGGAGAAAAACGGAACATTTGCTTCTCCTGCAACTGCTTTTGCAAGCATTGTTTTACCTGTACCTGGAGGGCCTACAAGAAGAACACCTTTTGGCATAGAGGCTCCTACATCTGTATATTTCTTCGGATTGTGAAGGTAATCTACGATTTCTGCCAGATTTTCCTTGGCCTCATCTTCTCCTGCCACATCTGTAAAGCGGATACCTTCACTGGACTGCACATAAACCTTGGCATTGCTTTTTCCCATGCCAAATGCCATGGAGTTTTTGCCGCCAGCCTGTTCCATCAGCCGCTTTGCCATAGTTTGTTTCAATTCCTTTTTTCACTTCCGGCATAGCATTGATTGCAAAAACGAAAAAGTATTTTAATGCTTCTTCTGGTCCACCCTGTTCTCTGCTCTCCTGCAAAAGCCAAAAAACATTTACAGGCAACCCATTAAATAACATTGCTGCACTTAATATCCATGCTCCTGCTCTTTTGGAAAAATTTCTTTTTCGCATTTGCTTTCCTCCTGTTGGATTTATTGTATTTTTTTGAATTCATTTGTACTTCGAGATTTTTCAACAAAAAGATAGCCTAAAAAATGTTGAATTTTCCTTTAAAATCCGCCATTTTTAGGCTATTTCTCATTTGTGTTTTTTCTGCATTTTTATTGTGTTCCTGATTCTTCTTTCACTTCAGTTTTTTATTTTTGATCTTCAGGTTTTACATTGTTCTCATCCACCCTCGCCTGCATAGCAGCCCGTTCGCGAATGCTTTTCTTCGGAGCAGCGGCAGCCTGCTGTTTCGGTTTATTCTTAGCAGGATTTACTGCATAAACACGTTCCGGTTCTGCCTTTGCAACTTTGCGTAATCTTGTAGCTCCCCACAGCATAAACAATGGTAACAGGATCGCAGTAAAAAGGAATCCCAAATTCATAAGTCCCGCAAAATATAAATAGATTTCCATAATGATCTCTACGATCAAAAGTGCAACTACGATCTTTACTGTGAACTTGCTTTTGTCTACCCGATTACTATTCTTGGCCGCCAAAAATCCGGTTACAATTTCACAAATTCCAACAAGAAGGAAACAAACTCCGGCGATTTTTAAAAACATACTGTCAATTCCGGCTTTCTCAAGAAGTTCCACATACTCTGCAACTCCCTTATCAGCCTGCCCGGCTGTCATAAAAAAATTAATCCCGTACATAATAGTAGAAGTGATCGCCGAAAACATCAGGAAAATACCACCAAACATTAACGTCATCCTTCCGTTTAATGCCTGTCTCGTCAGTTTTTGTCTTTCAAATTGATCCATAGTTTGTCCTGCCTCTCTTTTCTATTGTTAAACAATAAAATATTTTTTCATATATTTTTTAGTCTAGCATATGAGCTGACTTTTGTGAAGCAATAATACGGTGTGTATAGAATACAAAATGCCTCGTAGTTATTGGCTTTACTTTTGCAATTTCACTTTATATAATATGAAAATAACAAATAAAAAGCAATACGCTTCGACGGAATAAATACATAGATGGAAATAATGCATATACTTACATTACTAGTTTATTTTAGTTATGTCGCATATAAAGTACATTTCATTGTACTTTATATTTTATATTTTATACTATATATCGGATTATGTTATATCTTTTTATTTTTTACCGTATATATTCCGCCGCACAAAAGTCCGTTATCAAGGACTTATATGCTGTTATCATGAATTTCTATTGTTATTATAAATTACCCTCAGATAAACAGCTATATCTGAAAAGGGCTAATTATGTATGTTCAAATGGCATATTCCCTTTTCTTTATACATTCTAAGTCCTATAAACAGTACTGTATTTACACATATAAAAATATTTATAACAAAGGAGAACCCGTTATGTTAAAAGGTGCAATCTGGGATCTGGACGGAACATTGCTTGACTCTATGTCTGCCTGGGATCACGTAGGCGAAAATTATCTGCGACGCCATGGATATAAACCTGAACCTAATCTAAATGAAGTAATTGCTTCCATGAGTCTCCATCAGGCAGCTGATTATTTTATTGAACATTATGGCGTAAAGCAAACACGCACCGAACTGATAAAAGAAACAGTTGAAATTGTAGATGACTTTTATCGCTACGAAGCACAGCTAAAACCTCATGCAGCAGAGTTTCTGGCTCTTCTGCATCATAGTGGCTTAAAAATGTGCATTGCCACTGCAACAGAACGTTCCCTTGTAGAAGCCGCTTTAAAACGGTGTGGCGTTCTTCATTATTTTTGCCAGATCTTTACCTGCTCTTCTGTTGGGGCAGGAAAAGATGAACCTCTTATTTATCGTGAAGCATTAAAATATCTGGGTACGGACAGAAGTAATACTATGGTTTTCGAAGATTCCCTTCATGCTCTAACCACTGCAAAAAAAGATGGATTTTATGTAACTGCGGTTTACGATGATCATGAAGAAAGACAGGCTGAAATGATACAGCTGGCAGACTGTAGAATCCTAGATTTCGGACAATTAAATGATTTCAAATCATTTACTGAAATGTAAGACAGATAGGGTTGTTGTCGCAGCTTGCTCCAACAACCTTATCTCATCAGCTAATTTGCCATCTTACATGACTTCCCTTCTCATCCTTTGTCACAATAAGCTGATCTTCTATTTCCTGCTTCAGTTCTGTTACATGAGAAATAATTCCGATCATTTTGCTGCCGCTGGCAAGCTCCTGAAGAACCTTTACAGCCTGTTCTCTGGAATGTTCATCAAGAGAACCAAAGCCTTCATCGACAAACATAACATCAAGATTAATCGCAGCTGAACTTTCCTGAATCTGATCTGCCATTCCCAGCGCAAGGGCCAGTGCTGCCATAAATGATTCTCCTCCTGATAAAGTACGGACTTCTCTTTCTTTTCCGGTTACATTGGAGTAAACCATTAAGTCCAGGCCACGGTTTTTGCCCTTTCCCGCATTCTCGGCATCTACCATCCTCAATTCAAACTGTCCGGCAGACATATCCTGGAAACGACGGTTGGCCGAATACAATATTTTTTCAAGATAATATCTCTGGACAAATGTTTCAAGATCCATTCGATTCCCAGATATATTTCCGGAAAGCAGTTTATATAAAGATTCCAGTTTCGCATGCTTTTCGATTATTTTTCCTCTTTTTTTCAGCTGCAGGATTAATAAATCCAGTGCTGCTTTATCCGCTTTATATTGTTCTTTATACAGATTCAATGTATTTTGCGCCTGAATACGGTGCTCTTCTGCTTCAATCATTTCCATCCGGGCATTTTCCAGATTTGGCTTTTCCCTGCCTGCGATTGCCTTTGCAGCAGCCTCCTTCTCTGTCAAAGCCGCAATTCGCTTCTGTTTCCAGTCATTAACCTTTTTCTCAAGCTCTCCTGCGCTTTCCTTTACATGACTATTTACAGTAGTCATCCATTCCTCTTCTGTTGTACGCCTATTTTCTAATATTTGCTCATAAACAGATTTACGTTCCTGGCAATTTTTCTGTAAATCAGGAATTTCCTTTTCATAGCGGCGAATCAGGCTTGTACAGTTAAGAAACGCTTCCGATGCGGTATTTGCTTGCACCTGTGCTGCTTTAAACTCATTCTCTGCTTTTTTCTTCTTTTCCTTTGCTTCCCTATATTTCAGCCGGGCTGCTTCTTCGGATTCATATTCTCTTGACCGCTCAAGCTCCTCAAGAACATCATCACTGCTCTTTGCACTGGCTATTGCCTCTGTCAACCTCTGACCCGCAATATCTGCGATCTCCCTGCTTTTAGTTTTTTCTTCTTCTATATGTTCCAGGGCAGTCTGTAAAGATATCAGCAATTGTTCATCTTTTTTCAGTTGCTCATCCTGCTTTTGAACACTATCCCGCCACATCTGCATAACAGCTTGCACTTCTGTCAGTACTTTTTCCAGGTATTCTTCTTGCATCTCATCATGCAATTTTTGCTCATAAAAATTCTCCTCCGAGTTTTCCAGGAATGTCAACTCTTTAGGCAACGCATCTAAAGCCGAAGAAAACTTTTCTTTAATTTCTATGACTTGCAGAACCAGCTTCCAAAATCCCTCTTTCCAGATTTTTTCCCTGGCATCTGCCAGATCCGCAGCTGCTTTTGCAGCTCCTGCTCTTTGTTCCTGCTGATTTCGAAGCTTTGAGATTTCCTGTTCCAATTTTTCCAGGGATTCTCTCGTAATGTTTTCATGGAACTCCGAAATAGCACATGGATGTGGATGCTCCAGTGCCCCGCAAACAGGGCATGGCTTTCCAGGCTGAAGTTCCTGTGCCAGAAAACCTGCCTGGTCATCCAGAAAAATTCTTCGGGCAGATTCATATTCCTGATTTTTTATCTCATAAAGCTGTCTTATTTTTATATAAGCAGATTTCGCTTTTTTCGCTTCTTCTAATTGGGAAATACTGTTCTTTTGATATGTTTCTACCTCACGAATCTTCTCTGCCAACGCTGTGAGTTCCTGTTTTTTTCCATTCCACAGCGCACGCCTTTCCTTCACATCCAAAAGCTGTTCCAGCTGACTACGCCATTCTTTTTCCTTTCGCTCCAGCTCTGACAGGTTTTCGCGGGCTTTTCGTTCTGTTTCCTGAGCTTTTGCTAATGTCTCCTGTCCATTTTTTCTGACAAGACGAACAGATTCAATTTTTTTCAGAAGTTTCAGTTCTTTATTTACACTGTCGTAGATACTGGTGTATGCCGCAAGCTCCTGATCAGCCAATATCTTTGCCTGATTCATTGCCTTTTCAGCTTGTCTGGCATTTTGTTCCAGCATCGGTAATCTCGACTGCTGTTCTGTGAGAGCACTTTCACAATTCTGTACATTTTTCTGTGCATCACAATAACGTACATACTCTCCCTTTATCTCATAAGACAGTCTGATTTGTTCTGCAAGAAGCACATTCTCTTTCATTTGTTCTTCTACAGCATTACATTGCTCCAGTTTCATCGTGGCTGACTCCAGCTGGCCATATAAACCACTTAACTGCTCTGCATTTGTATGAAAATCACGCTTTTCATCACGTATTTTTGAAAGTAAATCCAGCTTTTTCTGTGCATTTGCTGTATTGGATTCCAATGTTTCACACAAATTTTCCAATAGTGTAAGAAACTGCTCCATAACCACAATTTCTCCATTGTTAATCTGCTTTTTTAATGCGGTTATTTCCTGATTCATTTGGTATTCTTCCGGAATTATTACGTGGGCAGTTTCAGTCTGGCAGGCTGTCTTAATCTGTGCTATATCTTTTTCCATGCTGCGCTTACGGTTCATCAGCTCATCTACAATGTTTTGG
Organism: uncultured Blautia sp.; assembly: GCA_934364795.1. Classification (GTDB taxonomy): domain Bacteria; phylum Bacillota; class Clostridia; order Lachnospirales; family Lachnospiraceae; genus Blautia_A. Next base: position 12,926 of record CAKRMK010000044.1, on the reverse strand, counting down.
TACAATTCTGTATTAAAAAGCTTTCGAAAAATAACCTTTTTGTCATCAGATTTCGCGCGAAGTAATTCCATAAATTCCCCCTGTGCAATCATGACAACCTGCATAAACTGGCTCTTAGTAAGCCCCAGAATCTCATTCAGTTTATTGTCAGCTTCTTTCTGTGGATATTCCGTTCCGTCTGGCATGATAAGACTTACAGATCCTGTAACTTCACGGCTTCCTGTATTCTTTCCTGCACCCCGGGTAAGCATTTTCAAGTGTCTTGGAACACGCCGAACTGTATACAGTCTGCTGTTCTTTCCTGTTCCCTCTGAAAAAATAAGTTCCACAAAAGGTTCCACATTTACTTCCACATACTGGCTCTGAAGGACAACTCCATCTTTTTTATTTGCAGTGGAACTTGCTTCTCCATAAAGTGCGAAAACAATTGCGTCAAATATAGTGGTTTTTCCAGCGCCAGTATCACCTGTTATAAGAAAAAGATTCTGATCCGGTTTTCTAAAGTTAATCTGGGTCATATTCCCATAAGAGCCAAATGCCTGCATGGTAAGCTTCACAGGTCTCATTTCGCCACCCCCTGTACTGTATTTATAACGTCCTGGAGAATCTCTTTCTCTTCTTCGTCGGCTTCTGCAAGAAACTCACAACACAGCTCAAAGGGATTCAAAACTTTTTCTAAAGTAGTTTTACGGACATAATCCGGCTGGCGCATTGTTTCCCTCCGTATTTCCAACAGCCCGGGGAACGCCAGACGCAGCCGATCCTGCATATCAATTACATCCAGGTCAACCCTATCCGTAAGCACAACTGTCACATAATCTTCACAGGCTCTGGCAAGAACACTTTCCAGGCTGCCTTTTAAAACCCCGACCTGACGTAAAGGAGTCAATGGAATAACCTGTATATCAACCGAAGCTTTCTGGCTGCATTCTGTTTTTTGTTTTATGTCAACCATAATAATTCCCTTCTCCTGCCCTGCTTCACTGACAGAACACGCCAGCGGAGTTCCGCAATACCTGTATACTTCCCCTCCTACCTTCATTGGTTTATGGATATGCCCCAGCGCAGCATAGTCAAAATTTTCTAAAATGTCAGCAGATACCTGGTCAATGTTTCCAATTGTTCTGATTTCAGAATCCATCCTTTCCACATCTTCCGGATTTTTCCCGGACGGCAGGTAAAATTGATGGCTGACCAGAATATTTCGCTGTGTCTGATCAATGTTTTCCCGTTCAATCAGACGATGAATTGTCTCATTATAGGATAAATTATTGCCATTTTCATCTGTTCCAACAATCATTTTCACCATGGATGGTTTCACAAATGGAAGAAGATAAAAATTCACAGGACCAAATTCGTCTTTCAGAACAACCTTTTCTATATGATCCTCCTCATACTGAGGCGGTACTCCAATCATATAAATTCTCTGCCTGTTCAAAACACTTCGGAAGCAGTTCACACGGGCTGCACTGTCATGGTTTCCACTGATTATCATAATCACAGAATCTGGCACAGCATCATGTAATTTTCCAATAAAATAATCAAAAACCTCTACTGCTTCTGCCGATGGAACAGCTTTATCATAAATATCACCGGCAATTACAATTGCATCCGGCAGCTCCCGTCTGGCTGCCTGGATAATCTGATCAAATATATATTCCTGATCTTCTCTCAAATCACGATTAATTAATTTCAAACCAATATGCAGATCTGACAAGTGAAAAAATCTCATAAATTATAAACTCCTCTGGCTTAATTGTCTCCTTATCCATTCCATCAGCACATCCACCACATATTCCTGCTGCTTCTCTGTAAGCTGAATTCCACTGGGAATTTTGTGCCATTTGTACAGACATCCCCTGCAACAGCATCCGGTAGCATGTTGTGCTACAAATACAGGGTGCCCCCGCATGGGAGTCTGTTTCCCATCATTTGGAATCTGTGCGGGTGCCAGACGCATACGCACAAAATCCTGTGCATGGCTTCGAACCGTATCCATTCCTTTTTTCTGAATATACTGCAAATCCTTTTCTTTTAAATGAAACCTGCTGCGAAAATCCGATCTGGACAGCCGTGCAAACAGTTCCTGGAATTTTTCAGTAGTATTTTTCCGCAGATAATTTTCATAATCTGTTAAAATTTTCGCAAGCTTAAGATTTATATCTGAATAATTACAGTTATAATTCTCCGTTTCCAGGCGCATATAAAAATCTATATCGGCTCTAACCTGTGCATTACCAGTTTTTCCACACGGTTTTACAGATTTCACCAGCAATTTTATCTGTGCTGCATGCGACTTTAATAGTGGAATAACGCAAAAATATAGCCGGTTGTCTTCCATGTGAAGGTATCCCAATGACTGCTGTTGTCTGTTCTTAAGCAGAATCTGATTTCCGTGAAATCCACCTGGATAAAGATATTCTTCCGGCTGCAGTCTGATGATTTCTTTTGCTCTGTCAGTGAATCGTTCTGCTTCCAGAAATGCATGAAAATGATATATTTTCTGTCCTTTTCCATCTATGGATTCTGGTTTCGTCAGTGAATTTAATACTTTTACAGGTGAAATACACTCCATAGAAAGATATTCAAAAATTCTGGTCTGGGCAAGAAATCTATTTTCTTTTAAATCCTGGAGCCCGGATATATTCTCTGTTACTTCGTTTTCTGTCCTTTCCAGCAGTTCCGAAGATGCATGACGAATACTGGTAAGAAAAAGTGTAAAATCCTCTTCTTCCGGTTCCCACATATACTTTCCTCTGGCAATCTTATAGTACATTGATTCTGTGGAAACTGTTTTTTCCACTTCGGAAATATCCATACTGTAATGCATGTAAATATTTCTTGGAGCAAAAATTTTTTCATTAGGTGCGCTTTTCCAGAAATCTGTTTCTGGCTTCTTTTCCGTTTTTGTTTTTCCTCTGTTTTCGCCGGTATTTTTCCTAAAATTTTTTTCTGCGTGTTTTTCTTTTTGATTTTCTTTCGTAGTTGCAACTGGAAGGCTCAGTACACGATAGGCTTCATTAATCTCCTGTGCCTGGTGAATATTCTCTGTTCCTGAATTGCTGAAGGAGGCTTCCTGTGTGTTCATTACATGCCTTTCTGTATCTGATTTTCATATATTTCTTCCAGTATACACATTTTCCCACAAATGGGCTATAGTATGTTTGAAAATCATTCCTCCAGGGCATACTAAAAGAACCCTTCTAAAGGTGTATAACATAATTTATAAAATATTTCACTGTCAACATTATGGATTTATGTGGATTTTGTTATAATCAGGGTCAGGAAACTGGTTCCTGACCTTTTTTTCTGATGTGTTTTGTTATAATTTATCTGATGTGTTCTTGAGATTCCCGATGATTTTCAACCAGGTTTTCTTTCGTATTGCAGATAACCTTTGTACTTTAGATTCTTACATGCTTTAAGTTCTTTCGTATTATAATTTTCTTTCGTGCTTCAGATTCTTTCGTACTTCAATTTTCTTCTGTATTTTAGGTTCTTCTGTATTCTAATCTTTCCTTGTGTTCTGAAGGCTTTCGTGCTTCAATCTTCTTTTCTTCTTTTGTTGATGTTGTTATCCTATCATATTTGTCGCTTTTTGTCATCTGGCAAATCGCACATATTTTCGATTTTATTTTCGTGTATTTTTATTTTTATAAATATATTGATAATTATGAAAACTACGCAGCCGCCATCACCAGTACTACGATTCCAATAACCACCAGCAACGGAATTGCTATGTATATGAATCCCGCAAGCACAAGCCCAATCAGTATCAGCGGCAGAAAGATCAGGCGGAAACAGATTTTTGTAATCCCCCAGGTAGCGCGAAAAGCAAGTCCTGCTAATTTTCCAAATACTCCAAGCATCATAATTATAAACAATAATGTCAGCATTATTTTGTCACCTCTTTTTTTATCTATGCTTTCATTATAACTAACGAATCTGTTCTCAGTTTTTCTTCAATTTCAGCAAAATATAAAATTTTTCACACACTCTAAAATTTATTTAAAAGTCTCTATCAAAAGATCCCTCATGAAAAGCTGTAAGGCAATTCACAAGGGATCTGGATTATTTATCTCTTTGAAACAAATTTATGCCATCATCGGTTCAAGTGCTTTGGCAAGCTTCTCTTTCTCTGCTTCTGCCTCTGCAAGGTCTTTGCCAAGTGTGGTGTAATAAATCTTGATCTTCGGCTCTGTTCCGGATGGACGAACTACAACTGTCTCGTTATTCTCCAGTTTGTAAATCAGAACATTTGCTGCCGGAAGTCCAGTTTCTTCTGGTTTCTTGTAGTCGGTAACTTTCACTACTTTGTAGCCTGCAATCTCTGCTGGCGGGTTATCACGGAATTTCTGCATGATTCCTGCCATAGTATCCATTCCGCTAAGTCCCGGGAACTCAAAGCTGTCGACCTTATTCAGGTAACGGCCATACTGTGCATAAATTTCCTCAAGTCTCTGCTTCAGGGAGCTGCCAATGCTTCTGTAATAAGCAGCCATCTCGCAGATCAGCATAGATCCGATAATAGCATCTTTATCACGTACATACGGTCCTGCAAGATATCCATAGCTCTCCTCAAATCCGAAAATAAAGCGGTCAACTTCACCAGCTGCTTCCAGCTGTGCAATCTGATCACCGATCCACTTAAATCCGGTAAGTACACTTCTAAGCTCTACTCCATAGTGCTCTGCAACAGCATCTGCCAGAGGTGTAGATACAATAGATTTCACTGCAACCGGATTCTTCGGCATGGTACCTTTCTCAATACGGCCAGCTGCAATATAGTCAAGAAGAAGAACTCCAACTTCATTACCACTTACCAGTTCATAAGAACCATCCGGGCATTTCATTGCAATACCAACACGGTCTGCATCCGGGTCAGTTGCAAGCATAAGATCTGCTCCAGTCTCTTTTGCAAGCTTCAGTCCCTGCTCCAGAGCTGCGAAGATTTCCGGGTTCGGATAACTGCATGTGGTAAAATATCCATTCGGATATTCCTGATCCGGAACGATGGTAACATCTGTAATTCCAATATCTTTCAAAATCTGGGTTACAGGCACAAGTCCGGAACCATTAAGCGGGCTGTAAACCAGTTTCAGACCAGCTGTTTTGCAAAGACCCGGGCGAACCTGACGGGATTCAATTGCATCATAAAGAGCACGTTTGCAGTCATCACCAACAAAGCGGATCAGACCTTCTTCAACGCCCTCTGCAAAGGACATATATTTCGCTCCTGTGAGAACGTCTGTCTTCTGGATCTCATCATAAACGATTGCTGCTGCATCATCTGTCATCTGGCAGCCATCCGGGCCATAAGCCTTATATCCGTTATATTTAGCAGGGTTATGAGATGCTGTAACCATAATTCCGGCATTGCACTCATAATAACGTGTTGCAAAAGAAAGTGCCGGCACAGGCATTAATGCATCATAAATTCTGACTTTAATTCCATTGGCTGCAAGCACACTGGCTGCTGTCTTGGCAAATATATCACTCTTCAGACGGCTATCATAGCTGATTGCCACTGTCTGGGTTCCACCCTGTGTTTTTACCCAGTTGGCAAGGCCCTGTGTAGCCCGGCGTACTACATAAATATTCATACGGTTGGTACCTGCTCCCAGGACGCCACGAAGTCCTGCTGTACCAAACTTCAACGCAACTGCAAAGCGTTCCTTAATTTCCTCATCGTTTCCTTCAATTTTGGATAATTCCGGCTTCAGGTCTGCGTCTTCCAGATCTGCTGCCATCCAGCGCTTGTATTCTTCGTTATACATTTTTACCACTCCTGCCATTGTTATTCTGTTTATTTTGTCTATTATTACTACAGATACTAATAATATAACACATTTTTCCTGATACGGCAATACAACCGACAAATTTCGAACTGACAATTTTTCTCCGTTTTTATACGCAAATAAATATGCAAATAAATATAGCATTCCTGACATTTTTACGCTATAATAAGATAGCGTGTGAAAGTAATATATCTTACAGCAGAACGGAGGAAATTATGGAAATTGTTTGTTTAGACCTTGAAGGTGTACTGGTACCGGAAATCTGGATTGCATTTGCCGAAGAAACCGGCATTCCCGAATTAAAAAGAACAACCCGCGATGAGCCAGACTATGACAAACTGATGAAATATCGTCTGAATATTTTAAAAGAGCATGGTCTTGGTCTGAAAGAAATCCAGGAAACAATTGCAAAAATCGACCCTATTCCGGGAGCAAAAGAATTTCTTGATAAATTAAGGGCACAGACACAGGTGATCATTCTTAGTGATACCTTTTCCCAGTTTGCAGGCCCGCTTATGAAGAAGCTGGGTTATCCTACTATTTTCTGTAATACTCTGGTTGTTGGAGAAAATGGTGAAATTACAGATTTCAAGATGCGTTGTGAAAAATCAAAATATACCACTGTCAAAGCCCTTCAATCCATTGGCTATGACACCATTGCCAGCGGCGACAGCCACAATGATCTTGGCATGATCCAGGCAAGCAAGGCAGGATTTCTTTTCAAAAGCACGGATGCAATCAAGGCTGAATATCCGGATATTCCAGCTTACGAAACTTACGATGAGTTATATGATGCAATCATAAGAGCAATTCAGGCATAATTATAAAAAATTTAGCCCGGATGAAGGTGCCCCAATAAACTATGGCACCCAAATTCGGGCTTAAAGTATCTTTACAGAAACGTGCTTCTTAAACGAGTTCCAATTCTCTTTTCACCTCTTCTGCCGTAGGAATGGACGGTGTCGCCCCCGGTCTTGAAACTGCAATGGAAGACGCTTTTGCCGCCATTTTCAGTGCTTCCTGTACACTTCTTCCATCGATTGTGGCCGCAATAAAATATCCGGTAAACGTATCTCCCGCCGCAGTGGTATCCACTGCTTTTACCTTGAAAATATCCTGAAATACTTTTTCTTTTCCATCATAATAAACTGCACCGTCGCTTCCAAGAGTCAGAACAAAACGGGCATGTGGAAATTTATCCGCCATGGCATCCAGAATCTGATCTTTGTCCTTATATCCTGTAATCTGTTCTCCCTCAATTTCATTAAGCAAAAACAGATAAACCTTGCCAAGGTCGCAGCAGTCTAATTTATCATCAAATGGTGATGGATTCATAACGATTTTCATTTTTTTCTCATATGCCTGATCAATAATATAATCCAGCAGATTGATTTCATTTTGCAGGATCAGATAATCACCCTCGCCAAAATCGGCTAGTACTTCATCTACAAATTCTTTTGTCTGCATCTGATTAGTTCCACCATAAAGAATGATACAGTTTTGTGCGTTTTTATCTACCTGTATCATGGTATGGCCGCCTTTTGCCGGGAGTCTGCGGATATATTTTGTATTTACACCAGCTTCTTTACATGCATCCAGAAGAATATCCCCATCAGTTCCAACAATACCTGCATGGTAAACAGGCACGCCGGCCTTTGCCAGGGCTATAGACTGATTCAGGCCCTTTCCTCCGCAAAAAACCTCCAGCTTCGATGAATGCTGCGTCTCACCGCCAACAATAATGTGATCTACAGAATATACATAGTCTACATTTAAAGAACCATAATTTAAAACCTTCATGCATAACCCTCCACTCATTAGTTTTTTGAAAACACGCTCTAAAGCATACAAATAGCGATACACACCGAGAACACGGCTACAAAAAGCTTCAGTCCGTTTACCGGTACTTTTCCTGCAAAACGGCTTCCAAGCCAGACACCAACACCATGAGTAATTATGATCAGAACCAGAAGTCCAAGCACGCCCATCCAGTCAATTCTGGAAAGATAACCAATGCAGGCTGGCACTGCAATAAACACAGAATCAAAAAGAGCAACTCCCACAGCAATTCTTGCAGAAACACCGCATGCTACCAGAAGCGGCATAACAAGCACAGGGCCGCCGGCACCGGATAAAGAGCAGATTGCTCCTGTAACTATTCCAAGAAGAACTAAAAACACAACATTGTCTGTGATACTTTTCTCTGCACTGTCATTTGAAACAACATCCTCTGTATTTTTTTTCTGCCGTTTTTCATTCCACATTCTCACCAGAATAGAAGCTCCGGAAAATAACACAACCAAGTAAAGAATGGTTTTCGCTGTGTTTTTTTCAATCATTGACTGAAGAAACACACCGCCCACAGCACCAATCAGGCTGCCAATTCCCAGCTTCACAGACATTTTTATATCCAGATTTCCTGCTTTATAATAATTTCGGGAGCCAATAACTCCGGAAACCAGAAATGCCAGAAAGCTGAGCGCCAGCGCATAGGTTACGTCAAAGCCCAGCCCACCTGTGTACAGCATGGGCAAAAGAAATCCTGCAATCCCACATATTCCGATGCACCCGCCTACTGCCATGTTTGCAGCTCCGATTATAATAAGCGTAAGTATTGTCAGTTCACTCAATCCATTACCTCTCCACAGGCAAAATATCTTTTCGCCTGCCACATTATTTTTTCCTCGTCTAAAGTCAGCACCTGCCGCTTTCTCATTAACATTCTGCCGCCAACCACACTGTCCTGCACATCATTTCCGCAGACACATTCCAGCAATGTATTTACTTTATTGGAAGTTGCCAGAAGATGAATCTGGTTCCAGTTAATGGAAATCATATCTGCTTTATATCCTTCTTTTAAAACACCGGATTTTTCTTCTCCTATGACAGCAGCTCCGTTTTCTGTGGCAATTTTCAGGATTTTTTTGGCTGGCATAACAGCCGGGTCTGCATTTTTCACTCCCCAGAAAGCATTCATTACTGAGCGGAAAATTTTCATTTCGTTCCAAAGGCTAAGCCCACCATGGGCTGTTCCATCAGTTCCAAGCCCTACACAGATTCCCCGTTCCAGAAGATCTGGTGTATCCGGCACACCTTTTCCACAATTACTGAATGGACAGTGCACCACTTTTCCACCTTTTTGGGCCAGAAGTGCACGTTCCTGTGGAGAAAGCATAATTCCATGCGCTGCAATAAAACGGTTGTCTAATGCATGAATAGAATCCAGGTACTCCACAGGCCGCATTTTGTATTTTTCCAGAGTATAATTCACTTCTCCTGCATATTCATTCATATGCGCCTGAAAAAATGTATTTTTTTCGGCAGCTCTTGCCGCTGTTTTTTCAATTAAATCCTGGGAACAGTTCATTAAGGCACGCAGGGAATAAAAAATTTTCAAATTTCCTTTTCCATGAAATCTTTCAAAAAGCCGGTCCTCTGTCTCCAGAACTTCCCTGGTAGTCTGGCGGATAGAATCTGGAAAATTCCCCTGATCCATGGAAGAATGGGAAAGTGCGCCGCGAAGCCCTGATTTTTCATACACCTGTGCCGCATTTTCCATGTAGTAGCTGCCTGCATCAACAAAACCGGTTGTTCCGTTTTTGATCATTTCAAGAGCTGCAAGACCTGCGGAAAGACTCATTTTTTCCGGTGTAAGGGTACTCTCAAAAGGAAGCATAATACGGGTCCAGATCATGGGAAGCTCATCCAGAACAGCACCCTTTAAAAGCTGCTGTCCGGTATGCATATGTCCATCTACAAGACCCGGCATCCATAGGAGATTTTCTCCGTCAATTACTTCTTCCGGGGCAAACATTGCTTCAAAATCATTTTTTGCATTTGTCACGTCAATATTTTCTTGTTTTGTCTTATTTGTAAAAATTTTTAGTATTTTTCCATCTGCAATAACAATTGAAGCATTTTCCTGAACCTTGTAGTTTTCGTCCAGATAAGAAGTATTTTTTATTAAAATGTCACAAGCAATTTTTTCTTTCATTTTTCCCTCATTTATTTATACGCTCTAAAAGTTTTGTAATAATAAGGCGGATCAGAAGATCCGCCAGACTATACCTTTTTCTCTTAAATCACACCAGTCAGGGATAAGCCAACCTGTGCAATAATTGCAGAAAATGTAAAAGTTCCAATCATAACAAGTGCTGCAATAATCAGCATTTTCCATCCCTGCTTTGCAAATTCCTTCAGCTGGTCGCTGATAGAAATTCCTGCGTACGCACCAACCATAGTCAGAGGTGCGGTGAAATTAATTTTTCCCGCAGATTCAATAACAAAGTCTCTGATGGGGCTTAACGGACATGCCAGAAACAGTCCCAGAAGAGAACAATATGCAATTACCGGTAATTTCAACGGAACAATTTTGCTGATCCCCACTGACGCAAGAGAAATCAGAAGAAGAATAGCGATTCCCGGAAGAGAATCCACAAAGCTTACCTGAAAGCCAACAAAATTAGCAAGTGCAATACCAAGCCCTGCTACAATAAACATAACTGCCCATTCAATGTATCTCATTTATCTGTCTCCTTTTCCTGCGATTTTGTCATGGATCGGACCAAGCTTTGGCTCAAGAACTCTGTAAAGCCAGTTGCATAAGGGTACACCAATGAAAATTGCCATGTAAATTCCGTCGATTCCGGAAATCGTCTCGCTGGCACTTGCCAGTGCGGAAATCTGATCTGCCATAGCCGGAAACATTGCAGAAAGGCTTGCTGTAGCAGATGCCATCATAATTCCGGCTCCAACTCCGGACGCCATTCCAAGTGCATATGGATGAAAAACTCCAGTGGACGCAATTACAGTTGCCATAAATCCAAAGAAAATAGTTCCTACCATTCCACCAATGATATAAACAGAAAGGCTTCCTCTGGCTTCCGCTGAATCCGGTCCAAACATATCCTGCATAAGGGCAAGATTTGTCTCTCTGTTAATGGAATGGCATGCACCAACTGCTTCTCTTTTCAGTCCAAAAAGAAGTGCAATCGGAAGAGATAAAAATATTGTTCCCAGGTTTCCGAACTCCTGAAGAAGCAGTGCCGGACCTGCAGAAATAACTGTCTCAATGCTTGCACCTGCATTAATTCCAAGCTTTGCAATAAAAGGACAAATACATACAATAACAAGTTTTGATGCTGCTTTTACTTCGGGTTTCTTAAAAATCTTCAAAACCTGCGGTCCTGAAAGGATTCCAAGAAAAATAGAATAAAAGATAGGAAACAGAATCAGTGTTCCCGGTCCCAGCGGTACCTTGATCTGACCGATGGAATCAGCGATCACAATAAAGATCAATGCGGCGATATAGATTTTCCATTCTTTTTTCAGACGCTCGCCTACGCCTGAATACATAAATTCCTGTTGCTTCATTTCTTTCCTCCCTGATGTGTAAGCAGTTTTTCGGGGCTCCCATTCCTTAAGTAGAGCGTGTTGAAAAACTTTCCGGCCTGATAACGGACCTGATACTTTTTACAACATACCTTAGGTAAGCAACTGGTTGGATGCAAAAAACTGCTGTTATGACTGCTGTGCAGTATTTTTCTTACAAAAATCACTTTACGCTTTTGCTTGGAATAAAAAAAGGACAAAGGGATGTTTTTATTAAATTTTTCTAAAATTATGCTATAATGTAATAATATCAGGGGTAAAAGATAAAGGAGGACCAGCATGACTCTTGAAGAACTGATAAAAGCTTATCCGGATGTGGAAACTTATTTCAGATACATGCCAGAAGAACTGAAGAACAGATACACCATCCGTAAATTTCCGCCAGGAACAATTATCCATCAAAAAGATTATCCTCTTGATTATTTTGGAATCGTATGCAGTGGGGATCACCGGGTAATCAACGAATTTGAAAATGGAAACGTTTTTATGATTGAAAAAAATGAAGCCATTGATTTCATCGGCGAGGTTACAATTCTTGCTGAAAAACCAAATACCTCTGTCTCCATCGAAACTTTGACAGAATGTGTGGTTTTCATGATTTCACGGGCAGATTTTGAAATGTGGATTTCCCAGGATATTCATCTTCTCCGGCTGGTTGCACACAAAATTGCCTACAAGCTTTATCGTTCTTCCTACAACCGGGGTGCCAAGCTTTTTTACCCTCCTACTTTTCTGTTTCTGGATTATCTGCTGAAATATGCTTCTTATCATCACATTGAAGAGGAGGGCGAAATCGTGCTCCGCAAAACCCGTGAGGGAATCCGGGAAGAGCTGGGCATGACGGTAAAAACCATTAACCGCACCATTGCCAAATTAAAAGAGGACGGTCTTATCGATACCAGAAAAGGAAAGGTTGTTATGTCGCTGGCACAATACAGGCTTGCACAGGAAAAAATTGCTTGCTATGTGTCTTAAAGTCTTACAAAATCCGCAGTTTTTTCCCATCCCGCTCTATAATGCCTTCATCAGCCAGATTCTTCAATTCCCGCATCATGGCGCTGCGATCCACGCTTAAATATTCCGCCAGAGTGGTATAAGACATTCGTAATGTAAAGCTTTTATTATGCTCTTCTCCCTCTTGCGAATTCAGGTATGCCATAATTTTCTTTCTGGTGCTGTTGCGGGAAAGCACATAAATCCGGTTCGCCTGCTGGCTTGCACGCATTGCGATCATCTGCAGCAGATTGCTTACCAGCTGGCTGTGAAATTTACAGGCATTTTCGCAGCGTTTGATCACATGCTCATAATCAATAAACAATACCCTGGTTTCTGCCTTCGCACACACATAATAATGCTGTGTTTCATCCGGCAGCAAAAAAGGTTCGCCAAAAACACTGTCTTTTTTCAGTTCATCCATCATGTACTGGTTTCCATCCTCGTCACAGCAATACAGCACTGCATTCCCATCCAGGATCAAACCAATCTTCTTCATGGAATTGGCATATTCCATAATCGTCTCATTATTCTGATAAGTTACTTCCCTCATGCAAAAACAGATCCGCATTCGTTCCTGTTCTTCTGGGGATATATAGGAAAAAAGTGTAACTGCGTTCATTTTTACTCACTTTCTGGGGCGTGCAAATTGCAGGAATGATTTTGGGGGCAGGCTCTAGAGCGTGTTTGAAAAAGGCTTTCTGCAAGATGTGCGTCACAATTTGTGGGAGATTTTGCCCGGAT
>CAKRMK010000043.1 GCA_934364795.1 uncultured Blautia sp. | reverse complement strand
TGCCGTGCACGGAGAACAGCTTCCTTGCCGGAAAGTGTCCATTCCGAACGCATTCCAACCCTCACAAGCATTTTTGTCACGCTGTCACAGGTATTAAAATCGTCATCTACAACCAGAGCCTTAAGACCTTCCAGCTCTATGATCTTCTCTATACGTTGGTGCTCAGGCTGAGTCCGGAATGGCAGACGGACGATAAATTCGGTACCTTTCCCCTGCTCTGTCCGAACGTCAATGGTGCCACCCATCATATCCACAATATTCTTGGTGATGGCCATGCCAAGCCCTGTGCCCTGAGTCCTGCTCACAGTAGAAGTCCGCTCCCGCTCAAAAGGAGAAAAGATCTTCTGTACAAATTCCTGACTCATGCCGATTCCGTTATCCTTTACCCGGATCTCGTACAGTTCACTGCCTCTTTGGAGCCCCGGATACTGTTTCAGCCGGACAGAAACGGTTCCTCCAGCAGGAGTAAACTTGATCGCATTGGACAGAAGATTCAGCAGCACCTGGTTCAGCCGTGTCTTGTCACAATAGACATCCTCATTGGTCACATCCATGGCATCCATATAAAGCTCCAGCTGCTTCGCATGGATCTGCCCGCTGATAATGGTCTTCAGATCATGAAGCACATCCGACAGACTGACCTCCGTTTCTTCCAGATGGATCTTTCCACTCTCGATCCGGCTCATATCCAGGATATCATTGATCAGGGAAAGCAGATGGTTACTGGAGGAAAGGATCTTGCCCAGATAATCCTGGACCCTGTTTTTATCATCAATATTGCTTACAGCCAGTGTGGTAAAACCAATGATCGCATTCATTGGTGTCCGGATATCATGAGACATGTTGGAAAGGAAAGTACTCTTTGCCCTATTTGCTGTCTCCGCCGCACGTACCGCCTCAGAGAGTGCCTGGTTCATTTTCCAGTCCGAGGTACGGTCCGACAGAACCAGGATATATTTCTTTTTCCCGTTTACCTCACTGCCCATTACAATATTATGGAACCAGCGTTTTTCCCCTGTTTTCTGATGAACATATTCAAAATCCCATTCTTTTTGTTCATGAACCTGGATTTCCTCCAGATAATTTTTCTCCGGATCTTCATTCTCCCCTGAATGCAGTTTTCCAAGAACACTGATATCTTTGCGGATCTGTTCTACGGTAATGCCCAGCAGCTTTTCCACATTCGGGCTGACGTAATCTGCCTGATAGGTTTTGGCATCCAGCATCAGGAAAACGTCATTCACATTCATTGACAGCTTTTGAAACATCTCGTCCCTGTACTGGATCTGCGTATCCTTTCTCCTAAGGCTTGTCCTGCTTTTTTGAATAATAAGGCTGATAAAAAATGCGGCAATACAGAACACAACTGCAGCCACAAGGAGCATTGTGCTGCGCTGCAGGCTGTTCATACTGGCATTGACAATATCCGCCTGTACAAGCCCCAGAAATATCCAGTCCTGAATATCCGATTTTTCATAGACCAGATAATAGCTCCTTCCATCCAGATTTACCAGCATCGCACCGGTACGTCCCGCCTTAAACTTCTCCGAAAGCTCATTGATCTCTTTTTCAGACATATTGGAATATTCTCTCAAAACACCGAAAAAATTGTACACATTTCCCCATGCCTCAGAAGAATGATCGACCACAACACGGCCATCCGGATGAACAATAAAACTCTGGGCATTTCCATTGAAAGCAGAAATATCCAGCACCTCTACGATATCAGAGTTTTCATAAGCAATGGCAATGGCATCATATTCAAATCCCTGATAGCTTCCATGCGCCCTGGGAGTGGCAAAAACAAGCAGCTGGGATTTTCCGGGAACTGCTGCATTTGATATCACATCATTTCCCTGACGGATGTCCTCCTCAATATTTTCCTGTAATCCAAGGTATCCGGTTTCCCCTGTCACTATCTTATAGTTTCCGTCGGCTGACAGAAAAAAGAAATCTAAAAATCCGGCATCTTCCTGTGCATTCTTTATATAATTACGGATTTCATCTTCGCTGGAGGTATTCTGCAGATTCTCACCCCATATATGGAGATAAGTCAGGTTCTTATCTGTCAGTTCCCGCAGCATATTATCAGACTGATGAAAAACCTCCGTCAGATGGGAAACGCTTTCCTCAAAAATAGTTTTCGACACAAATCCAAAATATCGGAAAACCATCAGAACAATTCCCAGTAAAACAGCTGTAAAGACAGCGATCCGGAATCGTTTTCCCATAACAGTTTTTTTTCTGTCTTTATTATGATTCTTACTATCCATTCTTCTCACCTCAGAGTCAAGTAATCTTCAGGCGCTGCAAGAATGGCATCACCATCTGAAATATATTCTGTCCAGGTATCTTTCACAAAGGTATCTTTTCCCTCAAACACAATATTCTCATCTGTAGGATAAGCTTCCATGTGTTTTGGTATCGCAAGGCAGGTTACCGTGAATGTATCATTGTCCTGAACTTTTTTTCCATCCTTTGTAACTTTACTCAATGTATAGCCATCATCTGTTTCCTTGACTTCCACGGAAATGCCGCTGACCACAGGCAGAGAGCCCCGGTTAAAGGGAAGAAAGCCTCCCTGGTAGCCTTCTACAAAGTTTCTGACCAGCTCTGTCAGTTCTGCCCCGCTTATCCTGCAGCTGTAAGCCGAAAGACTGTTTGGCATGATCATGTCGCCTGCCATTTTTTCTGTATAGCCGGCTTTCAGCACACTTCCGGTAAAGCTGTTTCCGGTTGCGATCAGCACATCCGCCCCATAAATACCACGCAGGGTGTTTGCCATAACCGAATATGCTGCATTTCCCCCACTGCTATGAAAGCGGTTGGAATAGGATTTCTGTGAATCCAGCACAATATTCTCTGAAGCAGATTCTTCCGCAAGAAGCTGGGAATTAAATGACTGATAAGCCTGTTCTGCATCGTATTCTCCTGAGATCATCTTCGAAACCACATCCCTGGAAACGGAGAAAAAGTCATTTGACGCAATGCGGATATACATATGGTTTTCTTCAATCACAGGTTTCACATCCTTCAGATACTCTGTAAGCTTAAGCTCCACATCCTGGCTGTAGCTCAACATTTTCTGCACTTTTTCTGCCGCAGCCTGACAAAAGTGATATGGCTGCCGTCATCACCAGAAGTACAGCAAGCAGTTTATTCCGTTTTTTCTTTTTCATTTTGACTCCACCTGAAATTGTTTTTCACCAGTTTATGATCATCCATTCCTGCTACTCTTTTGCATTTTCCTGACAATGGGCTTCAAAGGTGATCGTCCCTCCATCTCACAGAAAAGAACCAGGCGTTTCGAAGAATCGGAACCACAGGTGGATAATAAAAACTGACCAATTTTGACCAGTTAAGTGAGCTTCTTGGAAAAGTCAGTTACACTTTTGCCAAAAAAGTTGCACATGCAAAGACACCTATCTCATCAGACGAATGCATTCAAAAAGCAATTCGGTATATTCGCTGTTTAATACTGTAGGTTATAACTCTTTGTGTATCAAATTCCCATTACTGCACAGAATATCATATTCGCCACACCACACAGAACCATCACAAGGATGGGGTTCATTTTAAACTTCCGCAAAAGCACCAACGCGCCTACAAAAAATACAATCATTCTGACGCAGACATTTTGCCGGATAAAATCTATAGTTCCACTGATAAAAAAGGCTGAAACCAGGATGGCCACTCCGGCTTTGGCGATCATTGCCACAACCGCCGGGCGAAGGGACGCCAAGGTTCCCTGGAGAAGGGACATATTCCGGTATTTCGTATAAATATACGCCAACAACGTAACGATTATACAGGAGGGCAGAATACAGCCAAGGGTAGCCACCACTGCCCCTCCAGGACCTGCGATCTGGATGCCTACAAAGGTAGCGGAATTCACTGCAATAGGTCCTGGTGTCATTTCCGCGATAGTCACAAGGTCGGTAAAAGCTTCCATAGAAAGCCATCCATGTAAGGTTACCACCTGCTCCTGTATCAGCGGCATGGCCGCATATCCTCCACCGAAGCTTAAAGCTCCAATCTGCAGAAAACTGAAAAACAGCTGAAGGTAGATCATTTTTTTCTGCCCTCCTTCACCAGTGTCCGCACAAATCCAAAGGCTGCTACACTTAAAATAATAAATATAATATTCACATTCAGGAAATAGCTGACACAAAAGCTTGCGATCATGATTACGATATTGATCCAGTCCTTTGACTTCACTACATTTTTTCCCATATCATATACTACGGAAATGATCACAGCACCTACTCCTGCGGACATTCCTTTCAGCAGCGCAGCAATATAATAATTGGAGCGAAATGCATCATAAAATACAGAGATTAGCGACAGAATCACCATAGGTGGGATAATGGCCCCCAGCACGCACATCAGCATGCCGGGAATCCCTCCAAGCTTATATCCCACTACGATTGCTCCATTCACAGCAATCGCTCCGGGAGAAGACTGGGCAATGGCCACTAGATCCAGCATTTCATCTTCATCGATCCAGTGGTACTGATCCACAAATTTCTTCTTCAAAAGCGTTACGATCACGTAGCCGCCGCCAAATGTAAAGGTGCTTAAGTACAGCGAGGCAAAAAAAAGCTTCCGGAGTACATAGCCCTTATCTTTTTGTTTTTCATCCATTTCCAGTATTCCTCCATGACTTTTTCTCACAGGTTATTTGCGGATATACTCTTTATCTGCCGGTGTTTTACCTGGACCAATGGACCAGACCGGCTCATAAACGATCACGATCCTGGAGGTATCCACATCCTTCATGCCGATTTCCAGCTGTTTACCCAAAACCTCCTGCCAGTTAAGCCTGTTCCTCGCTTTTTTCACCGATACAGTATAACACACTTAGACCTCTGGCGATAGTGCATTTTATTTCCTGATTTAAAAGGCGGTTCATATTTAGAACATTGTTTACAAGGGACACCAGATAATTGGATGCGATCTACATCTTTTCCCGGCAGTCATTCTGTTTTTTCATATCAAGGGGTAGGTATCTGCAATTTTCAGTGCTGCTTCCAGTTCCCTGGCTTTTTTCTCACGTTCCTCAATGAATATTGTGATATCCGATATACATCCCTGATAGAGTGAATTCTTATTCTCTGCGCCATTAATCTGCGCTACATAATCATCCACTAAGGTATGATCCTCCGAATGAACCAGATTCATAAATTTATTATGGAATTTTGTTTTTATTTCCTCTTCTGTAAAGGAGCACAGAAGCTATATGGTATCGATGAGGTCACTTCCACTGATAATCTGGCTCCAGCGGTTTTCCCGCTTATGTGTATTTTTATCAAAATATGGAAGTCGCACCTCTTCCAGTTCCTCCAGCTGAGGGATACTTCCCTCCAGATATTTTTTGACTCTCCGGCTGGCACTGTGAAGCCTGGTGATTACAGCCCCAAGTTTCACATCTATTAGCTCATAGCCAAAGGGCTTTGCCTCAGACATCCACAGATCTTCCCTTAAGACTTTCATTTCTTCTAAATTCTGAATGATTTCCGGAATCTCTTTTTCACAGATTTCCTTTAACGCCAGCAACTGGTTCTTATCATAGGCTGCTTTCATACGGACACCAAGATCTGCCTTATCTGCCAGCACTGCAGCCAGCTTTTCATAATAGGCAAATAGTGCCGCATATGCAGGAGAGTTCTCCTGGCAGGCTGCCATCTCCTCCTTTAATTTCTCATAATAGGCACCTGTGTCAACACCGCTCATTACTACTTCCTGGTCAAAAATACCTGTCATGGGATCCTGATACAAAAGATATTTAGATGGGTTCTGGGTTTCCTGATTTGCTTTTCCATTTAAGAACAGTGAATCGAAAGCATCCAAAGCCATAAAATCTTTCAGATTTGCCCCTACACACTCTTTAAACTCTTGTTCCAGTACTTTTTCACTGTATTCCAAATGGAAGCCAAGATGTGCAAACAGTGCCACTCCTGGCCATACTGCGTCCACTGGGGTTTCTGCGCCATTGTCCAGCCAGGCAGTGCAGAGGACTTCTTTCATCTGATATTTCTTGCAGGTCTGAAGGGCTGCTCTTGTGCAGGCAAATGTCTTGGAGTAATTGGGGGAGATTCCGTTCCAGATCCAGGATCCTCCTGCAAAAATCACATCATCGGATAATTGCCTGTGAATGTCCAGCATCCTTTCATAGGACTTCTCATCATTATGGTAATAATCCCAGTATACTAAGCCAAGTCCTTTTTCCGGTTTTTCCCAGGAAGAACAGTCGGCACCAGCAGGTATTTCGTAATAACCGCCGTTTGTATTGGCTGTGATATACATGTCACTCCAGATCATAGGCGCAAGGCCCAGCTTTTTGCAGATGGCAAGGACACGTTTGCAATGTTCTCTCACAAGAACAGAGCTTTTTTCATAACCGTTTTCTCTCAGATATTTTCCAAGGCCCAGAAGAACGGCTTCATCCATACCAAGATGTACGCGTCGTGTGGAGAAAGAATCCCTTACGCTTTGAAGCAGCTTCTCAATAAATACATAGGTTTCTTCTTTTCCCACAATAAGAACATCTGTGGAATCTTTGATTTCATTTTTACCTGGCCACTTCAGGGCATTGTGTAAATGTGCCAGTGTCTGGATACAGGGAACCAGCTCGATTCCAAACATAGAAGCATAGGAATCCATTTCCTGAATTTCAGCTTTCGTATAACGTCCGCGGTAACTGCCGAAATATGGTTCTCCTGGTACTTCGTAGGTGTCTTCTGTATACAGCATCAGTACATTCATTCCCATTCTGGCAAGTGTCCGGATGACGGATTTTACTTTTTCTACTGTAAACACAGCATTTCTGGAACAGTCCAGCATGAATCCATTTCGTTCAAAATATACTGTTTCCTGGTTTGTATAGGTAGCTGTCTCTAAATGGTGGATTGCCTGATTTAAGCCTCTGTAATAATGGGCTGCCTCTTTACAGGTGATCTGGATCTGGTTTTTTGTCCGTTTTACAGTGAGCTGTGGTTTTTCGTTAAATTCAATCTTTACTTCCAGATTCTCTGGAAGCTGCGGCATCTCTTCTAATAATGCTTTTGTACCTGTTTTTAGTTTTTCACATTCCATAACAGAAGGTGCAAATGAAATCTTCATGGCCTTCTTCCTCCTCTTGTCGTTGCATTCTAGTAAATCCATTTCAGTATACACCTGTATTTTCCTTTTTGTCTATGAACAAAAAAATAGGAAACATGGACAAATCTACATGATTTTACATATTTTATTCTTGCTTTTTCCAGTAATCTGCTATATACTTCCACATGTAAAGTAATGCAGAGTAAATTCATGAGCGTAAAGTGCCTTCCGGATGGAGAGTTGCCGGAGGACGAAAAGAGAAATCTTGCGGTTCGTGGATTGCTTCTCGCTGCAACAGAAGATAAATATGAATCCATAGATTATCTCCTATTGTGAGCGAAAAAAGAAAAGGAGGTAATTTTTTTATGGAGAAAACAAAAAACATGTTTTTCACTTCAGCGAAAGAGCTGAAAACCACTTCTACCCTGGCAGTCTGTGCAATGCTTGCTGCCCTGGCACTGATCTTAAATTCAGTGGCTTCTATCAACATCGGTCCTTATGTAAAAATTGGTTTTTCCGGTATTCCCAACCAGATTGCAGATTATCTGTTTGGTCCTGTTACAGGATGCCTGTTTGCCGGTGTGCTGGATATTGTGAAATTCTTTATCCGCCCGGATGGCCCGTTTTTCTTTGGTTTCACCTTTAACGCAATGCTTGCGGCCTTTATTTACGGATGCTTTTATTATAAACATAAGCTTACTTTCCGCCGTGTGCTGATTGCAAAACTGGTTGTAGTTCTGATCGTAAATGTACTGTTAAATACCTTATGGCTGGATATGCTCTACGGAAAAGGTTTCCTGGCAATTCTTCCAATGCGTACAGTAAAGAACTTAATCATGTGGCCAATTGATTCCTTTATTTTCTTTACCATTACAAGATTAATTGAGCAGACAGGAATCTTTAATCTTTTTAGAAAACCAGCTGTCAACTGATTATAAATTGATCCTGCTGGTATTGTTTCCTGAAACAATAAGTGATATATCCTGATATATAAAAATTGTGCTGCCTGTACCACAATAATCCCATATAATATGGATTATAAGTGGAAACAGGCAGCACAATTTTTATATATAAGGTGAGAAGCCGGTTGAGCAGTTTTTCTGTAATAACCCGGGCAAGTATAAACAAAGAGGATGCCGATATCTGATATGAATCGGCATCCCCAGAGCGTTTTGTCCTTTTGGTTTTATTATATTTTATTGTAATTTTGTTTGATACAACAGATTAAGGTTACAAGAGATAGGAAAAAAGGAAGAATAAACACTGCCAAAATCATAAAAATGCTTCCCATATCCAGAGATTTCCACGGAAATGTCTGCGAAATCAAAAGAACAGACACGCCTATGTAAAAGACTGTTTTTATAAATGCATCTCTTTTTAATCTGCCCTTCTCCAGCGAGGGATTTCTTCGTAAACATATACAGGAATGAATAAAAATTGCAATACAAATGATCAGAGGAATCATAAGTGCTGCTGCCAGAATCAGGGATACCACCCAGCTGAAAGTACTAAACATAGCAAAAAATCCAATAACTGCGGTTATAATTTCGTCTACAGCCGGGAGCATGCCGGCTGTTGCAGTGGCACCATTGTGAAATAAATAAATCCCATATAACAAAGCGCCCTCTGCAACGGTTAAAAACAGACTGTACAATAAGAAATATCCTGTAGTAATAATTGATAAAGTTCTTTCTCTACCCATCTTCTCACCCATTGTTTCATATGTTATTTTGTTTTTATATATTTCAGTTTATCATGTCAACGTCTAAGCGGTGTAACAATCGTAACGTATAGCTTTTCCCTTCAAAGTGTATGACGGTTTTCTTGCAGCAAGAAATTCACTTTTCAGCGGCCTTTTTACAATAATCTTGCCAGGTGCTGCACTTATAGCTGCATCAAAAAGTTCTGTTTCTGTGGTGCATGGGGGCTCCAGCTTCTGGATCAGCTGCAGCTTTTTATTGATCAGGCTGGACTTCTGCCTTGCCGGAAACATGGGATCCAGATAGATAACATCCACCGGATCCAGAAGTGCGGGCATTAATTCTACACTGTTTCCCTCTATTAATTTCATCCGGGCGGCAATTTCTTTCAGTACGGGATGCTTTTTCGCACGGCGCAGGGCATCTTTTAAGAGAGCTGCAATTACCGGATTCTGTTCGTACAGAGTTACTTCATAGCCCTGTGCTGCCAGAAGAAATCCGTCCTCTCCCATGCCTGCTGTAGCATCAATCGCCTTGCGTCCTGGTTTTTCTGATTTGGAAGCACGGACCAGCATTTCGTGCTGCAATCTTCCATTGGTCACCCGGTGAAGCATATTCTCGAAATCACCCTGATAGGACAGACCATACCCCGTTAAAGAAACGCCTTTTGAATTAAAAAGTACAGTCAATTGTTCTCCGGGTTTTTCTGACATCGGGGCACCGGTGCGTCTGGAAAATGCTTCTGCCATATCTTTTGATCCGCCTTTTTCCAGGCAGACTACAATTTTATCACTCATATGATCTTCTCTTTCTCCCTGAAATCTCCAAAAGCGTCCGCAAAGTGGGGCGTGCAGATTGCGGGAATGCTTTTTCAAACACACTCTAGTATATACAACTGGCGGCATTAATGCAAGTTCTACGTACTGTTGCTGGACCTGTGTCCAGATTTTTTCTCGTTGCTCTTCTGGATAATGCAGAGAAACTTTTAAATGAGATTCATTTTTTTATTCAGCTTACTGTATACATGTTCTACAAACCATGGTTCTGTGGATTTTTCCAGTGCTTCTTCAGGGGAAAACCAGGCTACACCGCTGTTTTCATCTTCTTTTATGGAAAGATGTTCTTCTGAATCTGCTTCCAGCAGATAGGTTACATTAAGATGCAGATGGCTGGATACGTACCTGCCCTTTTTTACATGGCCATCTACAGTAAGAGCTTCCAGAGAAAAAATCTTTTCTGATACAGGGCGCACATGAGAGATTCCTGCTTCTTCTTTCGTCTCACGGATTGCCACTGACAGCAGATCTGTCTCCCCATCAGCATGGCCCCCAAGCCAGGACCAGGAATTGTAAATATTGTGGTAGACCATAAGAACCTTGCTTCGGTCTTTGTTTACCACCCAGGCAGATGCCGTGATATGAGCTATCGTGTTTTCTCTTAAAAAAGCGTTTTCATTTTTGGTGATCCAGTCAAGAATCAGGATTTTATCTGCTTCTTCCTGCTCACAAAAAGGTGTGTAGTTTCTTATGTGAGTTAACAGATCCTGGCGTGTCATCATATGTTTTTCCTCCTGTGGGTTTCCTCATTAAATTACTTTCTTAGTACAACTGGTGTTACCGCAAAAATTAGTCCGTTCCAGATCAGGGCGAAGATCACTGTAATAAATACAGGTCCCATAGTAACACAGACAAGAGCTGTTACCTGTCCCTGCTTTGCAGTGAAAGAAACATCTTTTAGAACCCTTTCTCTCCCTCGTTGGCATCTTCCATGATTACAGTTTCCTGTACCGGGGCATCCGTATAGAAAAGCCGGATAACTGCCTGTGCCCAGTTAAGGCTTACCACTGCTGTTTTTCCTTTTTCTGTACCTGCTTTCTGAATCAGGGAAAGAAGTTCCCCAAGCACTTCTTTTGTCAGGTAGCCCCCTCTCCAGTGGAAAGTAAGAAGTTTTCCTTTTTTGGCAGCCTGAAGGGAACGTCTGTAGACCTCTTCCGTTTTGGTAAAGGAAAGTTTCTTTTCTTTGTAATAAAAATGCTCATGGTCTGTGCAGTGCGGCGCAGGGGCAATAAGTGGTTCGTGATCCCGGAAAATCTGTTTGTCATCCAGATTAAAATAATCGTATCGGATTTCCCCAGGGTATCGGATTTCCCCGGGCTTGTCATCTTTCCCAAGTGAGTTATCAAAGGTGGCATCCAGGTGATAATAGGTGCCTCCTATTTTTACAATATTCCAGGTATGGCGGTATTTGATTCCCTTGTCAGGATTATTCCCGCAGATGGCAATGATACACCATACTCCCAGGGCGTCCAGAAGGACTTTTACGGCCTTGGCAATACCTTCACATACCCCAACTCCCTGTCCAAGTGGTCCGATGATTTCATGGGAATAGGATTTTTTTAATTTGTCATAGCGGACATTTTCACAGATAAAATCGTGCACATATTTTTCTTTGTCCCATTCGGAAAGCTTTTGTGCAGGACGAACCAGTTTGTCAACTCTTGCAGTCAGGGCTTTTTGATGCTCCCGGATCTTATTTTTGTCAAAAAGATATTCCGGAATGAAAATAATATTGGGGGAATCTTTGTAATAGCGGTATTTGTATCCGGTGGCCCAGAATATTTCCGGATGATCCAGACGCATCTGGAAAAACACGTTGTACAACTCTTCTTTTTCCAGGGCGGGAATCTGAAATTCATCGGACAGATTTTTTATGCCGGTAAGTATGCTGTGATAGGCCGCCTGCTGTTGTTTGGTCATGCGGTTATAGTAATAAGCTTCCATCTTTTTTCTCCTAGATAATAATGATATCGCAAAGCAATTTTCTATATTAAATCAGGGGCAAAATAAATTTGCCCCTGAAATTATAACACATTTTGTTTTAAACGTCTGCTCCCTGGATTTCAATAAGCAGATATTCGGATTTACATCCTGTTTTAAATTTGATGGCCCAGTCAGAAATTCCGGATGTGACAATGATAGCCCTTGTCATGATTTGGGGAATTTAAAGAATTTTTACTTTGATTTGATGGAAGCAGCGATTTACTGGCTGAATCGCTGCTTCCGTATGACATTATATTAATACTTAAACATGACTTTAAGTCAAGGGATTTTTAGAACCTTTTAGAACCTTTTAGAAAATGTACCTTTTGGAAAATGTAAGTTTTATTCAGGATAAAAGTTCTCTGTACCTTTTGGAATACAGAATAAACGACAGTGCCATAAAGAAACTGCACACAAAGATCAAAATGTTAGCAATGTTTACAGGAATATCCGGAATAAGGAGCAAAATAAACATTACCAGATAAAAGATAGCGGTACAGACTTTTCCGTACCACATAGCACCATCGTTATGTGCTGTTTTTTTCAGAACTCTTGCTCCTACAATTCCCATAAAGGCTTCTTTCACTGCAAAAAGAGCAAACAGCCATTTCAAAAGGGGATATTCTTTCATCAGGCACAGGATCAGGATACCCTGGGTAACTTTATCTGCAACAGGATCCAGAATTTTGCCAAGCTCGCTGACCATATTAAATTTCCGGGCAATTTTGCCATCCAGGAAATCAGTGATCGCGGAAAGAAGAATAATACAGGTTAATAAATTCTTCTTTCCGGAAAATCCTGACTGATAAAATATAATCAGAAAAACAAAGGCCAGTATGATTCGAAAAGCACTTAAAATGTTTGGAATGGTAAAAATATGTTTCTTATCCAGTTTCATAACTTGTCCTCCTTGGTGCTATCCATTGTAAAGCATTTTACCTGTAAAATCAATTTACAGATTGCCAAATCAGACAAAATATAAAACAAATCACAGAATCAGTCTTTTAATGAAATCCTTACCTTATCCCCAACAGGCTTCCAATCCTGATCATTGTACTCAAAACTGTTATCTGATGAATCACTATCGCCAAGAGTAATCTGGGTGGCTGCATCTGCCCCGCCTATAATATCATTATCGTAAATAATAGTGTCATCGCAGGCAACATCGTCACCGTAAGCAGTGTCGTCATCGTAAGCAGTACCTTCATCGTCTGCAATATCGTTATCGTAGATAGTATCGGCATTGCAAGCAAAACTCCGTCGTCCAGAACAATTTCTTTTAAAGTAAAAGAGGGAGGGAGTAACAAAAAGTTTCGTCAAATAAATAATTTTTTTACATTTTCCAGATTTGTTTTTCCCTTTATTTTTAGCAGAACTTTTGTTACTACAGGGGAAATCCCCACATCATGGCACAGAGTTAAAGCCTGGGAAAGGGGAATGCAAATTTCTTCATTTTCAGTTCCGGGAATGGGATTTTCAAGGATACCTGCTGCTTTGCAGGGGGAATATGTTTCCAATGAAATATTGCTAATGCAATAAGAAAACGTAAGGTCTTTTCCATGCAATAAATATTTTCTTTACTGTTTTGGGGAAATGGCATGACCATTTGAATCTTTCATATTTTGAAGAGCATTTTTTCCAAGAAGTAAAAAAGGAGTATTTCCAAAATCTGTTTGCTTTAGCCCCGGTGAAAACGCATCCAGGTCAACTGCTGAAAATACTGTATTTTTTGTATAATCGTCTATTTTAATGGCTACTGGAATTTCCACAACCGGGTAAATTTTTTGCAGGCCTTTTATTTTTGAAGCTGTTTTCAGAAAATCTTCATCATAGGTTAGGCTTCCAAGGGATAATAATATCGTGTACTGCTTCTTCCCTTCCTGCATGCCAGCCATAAGCCGGAACAGCAAAATGAAAATCAAAGAAAACAAGAAGGCTATAAAAGAAGAGCTGCCGGAGAAGAACTATCAGCTGCATTTACGAGAATTCCGGTCCCCGAAAAAAATGAAATTGATACAATCACAGCAATTCATATCACAATGCCTGACTTTTTTATTGTTTTCATATTGTGTCAGTCCTTTCTTTTAAAGCGTGTAAAAAAATAATTCCCGCAATCTGCACGCCCTATTTTACAGGAAATTTTACAGACAGTCTTTTTCAAACACGCTTTAGTACTCCCCCATCCATCTCATACACATGGTCGCACAGGATGCGGATATAAAAGGTTCGTCCAGAATGAGAAGACGAGGATCTTCCATAATCGCCTGGGCAATTCCAAGACGCTGGCGCATACCAAGGGAATACTTTCCAACTGGCTTTTTCATATCTGGGTCAAGGCCAACCTTTCTTAGGACAAGACGGATATCTGCGGCAGAAATGGTTCCTCTCATATCTGCCAGGATCTTAAGATTTTTCTGTCCTGTATACTGGGTTAGAAATCCCGGTGTTTCAATAATCACGCCCAGGCTTTCCGGGAAATCCACATCTTTTCCGATTTCTTTTCCACATACATAGATTCTGCCTGTAGTTGTAAGGATTCCAAGTATCCATACCAGAAAACCAGATAACGTTACGGAAAAACTCTTTCCTTCCACGTAGGATCTGCGCCCTGTTCTTGCATCCATAAGGAGAAATGCTTTCCATAACTCTCACTGTAGAGGGCACCTGCAGGTTTTTGCCAAGGCTGGAATAACCAAGCATGGCTGCTGTCTCGCTCCATAAATTTCCAGAATAGCTGTTCTGCATACATAATACTGAAGTAAAGAAAAGCATAAGAACAGTGTACAGTACTGTTACCAATACTACATAAAGGAACTGTGCCAGCAGCCATTTTTTCTTGGTAGTACGGATCAGCTGGTAAGGGGTAACGGTTGTCATTTTCGGCAGATCTGAAAACAGTAAAAGCAATAACAGGGAGCTTAGAAGCACAGCGGTTCCATCTCCAAATGTCCACAGGAAAGCTAAAAAAGCCAAAGAAATTATAACGGACAATCCCAAATACCTGTTTCATAAAAACACCACAATCAGTAACCAAGTCCACGGTCTATGATGCTGCCGTCTACTGCATTAATGGTAAGATAGCTCCAGGTGGGATCGTCTGTAGTATCCGAATAATTATCTCCGTAATAGTCGCTTTCTATTTTCCTGGTTCCAAAGAAATCCCAGACCGGAACCAGAAGACCTGTATGTGCATCTGTAGAAGGCTCATAGATTCTGGCATAACCAAGGACAATCCTGTCAATATTGTAGACTCTGGAATTTTCATATTCCATGTTGTCTGCGTTGGTGACAACCATCATTTTTTCATAAATATTCATAATTTCACTAAATGGAAGCAGGCTTAAATTCTCTGTTTTTGTTTCGCCCAGTGCATAGGGATTGGAATAATACATACTGTCAATGCCATCCCCATCTACATAAAAATACAATTGTTCATAAGCCCATGTTTCCATAGTGCTGTCCATGTCTTCTAATGCGCCTCCGGCATCCATGGTATAGGTAACAGGAACTCCATTTATAGTACGGGTGTAAGAAATCATGTATCCATCCCCAAGATGGCCTGCACTTCCATCTGTGTTTATGGTTGTGTGAAGGGCATAAGTCCAGTTGTAAAAATCAAGATCCGTAATACCCATTTGTTTTACTTTTTCCTGTACCAGTTTTTTTGCATCCTCAAGGGAAATTCCAATGGATTCTTCGGTTGGCTTTTGAAATTCACTGCTGCTTGTATAGTCATACCAGATAGAGTCAGATGGCAGCTGTTCGCCCCCCTTTTTTGCAGTTTTTGAAATTTTTAAATCCAGAGTGTAGGCACCATAAGAGGTGGTCCGGTAGTAATATTTGGAACCGTCATCAAACTGTGCGATTCCGGAAAAATTATTGTCACCTATACTTTCTACGTTCCCATCAAGGCTTTGGTTTCCCACAGTAGGCCGTGCCTCTACCAGTGTTTTGGTTTCCGGTGCGGCGTCATACTGCCCTTCCCAGTATTCAATATCGTCATAAATATTGTATATATAATCGCCATTTTCATCAGTGCCGTAATTATAGGGATCCAGATTGCCATTTGCCAGAGCTTCCTTTAATTTATCCAGGGTCTGTTTGATCTCGCTTTTTGTCTGGGTGTATACACTGTCAGATGTATAAATTTTTGCATCCTGGAAAAAAGCATCTGTAACACGATCCAGAAAATCCTGGGTGATTTCAGCAGGAGTTACAGAAATGGCAGAAATTTTTTCTACATCTGGAAGTTCTACGGTAGCATCTGTGTTTACTACAAGCTTTGCACTGTCATCTGTTACCTGGCTTTTGTAATTTTGGGGAGCGTTGATCAGATCCCGGATGGTAGTTGTTGGGGTAGAGCTGCTTTTAGAATTCCCGGTGTCATTTTTGGTTGTCTTTCCTTCGGCGGTGTCCGTATTGTTTTCGTCTGCATCACTTTTTACCAGATCAACACTTTGATTATCCGCTTCCTTGTACGCATTCAGTGCATTGTTCCCTTTGGGCTTTACAAGGGAGGTTTCCGGTGTCTGTGCACATCCTGCCAGCATTCCCACACAAAGGGTAAGACCTATAATTTTTTCTATGTTTTTTCTCATACCTGTGAAGTCTCCTTTTTTCTTGTTCTGAAGGAATTGTAGCATCTAAGATAACACCGAATCTTCCTTAAACTGTAACCAAACTGTAATTTACCACAATACATAAGCCCGGGTTCCCTCTCCCTCCCTGCTTTCCAGCTTCAGGGTATAATCATGAATGTCTGCGATTTTCTGGCAAAGTGCCAGTCCAAGTCCTACGCTTCCATTTGCACGGGAACGGGATTTATCCACCATGTAAAATGCCTCTGTAACCTTTTTCAGATCCTCATCCGGAATGCCCTTTCCAAAATCCTGGACCATCAATTTGTCCACTGATGCGGTAAGAAAAATAACAGAATTTTTGGATGAAGCTTTGATGGCATTATCAATAAAATTAGTTATCAGACTTAGCATAAGGTCTTTGTCAAAGGTTTTTGTCAGATCAGATGGGGCGCAGGAAATTTCCAGTGTTATGTTTTTTTCTTTCAGGCGGTAAAAACTAAGCTGCCCTGCCTCCTTCAGAAAGGCTTCTACCTGTACTTTTCCCGGGAAAAACTGGGATTCACCGGTTTCATACAGCCCGGTTAGTTCTAACATTTTTACAGACAGCCGGGAAAGTCTACGGCATTCATTTCCAATATAGGTAAGTGCTTTTTCCTGTCTTTCGGGAGAAAGCCGCACAGTAAGGAGGGTATCTGCGTATCCGATGATGGCAGTCATAGGGGTTTTCAGTTCGTGGGCAAGGCTTCCAAGAAGCTGTCTTTGCGCCTGATTTACAGAAGAAAGATTGTCAATCTGTTCTTTTACTTTTGCAGTCATCAGGTTAAAACTCTGTCCCACCTGTGTCAGTTCTGCGGCTCCTTCTGTTGGGACTTTTATATCATAATCACCGCGGGACACACAAATGGCAGCCTCATTTAATCTGCCAAGTGGTGACATAATGCTTCGCAGACTGAAAAAAAGGATGGTTCCGGAGGCAAAAAGAAGGATAAGGGTCAATATTCCTGCCTGATAAAAAAGAATCTGATTTCGCTTCAATACATTGGTGACATCCTTGTATGTGACAATCTCATAGTTCATATTTGCAGTATTTTCCATGGAAGAATAAGAAAAAAGCAAAAGAGTTCTCCCGTTTGTTTTGCGGATAATCGGATCATAGCCCCAAAAACCATCATCATAAAATCTGCGATGATCGTCGCCCATTAATTTTAAAATTTCCTGTGGCTGAAATTCGTAAGCAGTTCCGTTATATAATTCTTCGCCGTCCTGATACAAAGCAGCTGTATCGTGAAAGGTTTGACGAAAAGCATAAATATATGCCTTTTTTCGCAGTTCATCGTTTAAAGAATCAGGCTGGCTGATGGATAAACTTAATTTTTTTTCAAACTGTGAAATATTGTTCTGGAATTTCTGATCCTCATAATTATTGATATCCTGAATGCTCTGATTTTTCCACTTATATGTGATATAAAAAAAGATTCCCGAAGATAAAAGAAGAATCACGCAGGCAACCTGCAAAAATATTTTGGTAAACAGTTTCAAAGCTCCACCTCCAGACGATAGCCGATGCGGGGAATTGTTTTGATCTTGTCCTGCCATTCAAGCTTTTTGCGGATACGTCCCACATGGGCATCTACTGTTCTTGTTTCTCCTTCAAATTCCACACCCCAGAGCCCGGCCAGAATCTGTTCCCTGGTAAGGGCTTTGTTGGGATTTTGGACAAACAGCATAAGGCAGTTGTATTCCATAGGCTTTAAGTAAACTTCTTTTCCCGCCTTGGAAACCGTATGGCTTAAAGTGTCTATGGAAACATCTTCTATCTGAATCTGCTTTTGGGTATTGCCATGTCGTTCCAGCACTTTTTCAAGGCGCACCATTACCTCCAGCATTTCAAAGGGTTTTACAATGTAATCTTCTGCTCCGTCTTTTAAGCCTTTCACCTTACTTGCCACATCTGCTTTGGCTGTGAGGAAGATAACCGGGATTTTGTAATGGGTCAGTTCCGGCAAAAGAGCATAGCCATCTTTTCCAGGGAGCATAATATCTACCAGGGCACATTGAAAATCGTGATCTTCTGTGATTCCCTTGCTTGCGGCGTTTCCGTCCAGATAACTTGCAGTCTCATATCCTGCTACTTCAAGATTCATGCATAGCAGGTCATTGATAGCAGGCTCGTCTTCTATAATCAGTATTCTTGCTTTCATTTTCTTTGTTTTCCTTTCCAGTTTTATATTACAAGGACAATTAATAAAAGGATTTCCCCCACAACAATTATACAACGTTTAAAAAAATAAGATGTAATCAACTTGTAATCAATACAGCAAAGTAGGGTGGGCAGATTATGGAAAGTTTTTTTAACACGCTCTATAGTATTCTATGATATAAAAAAGACTGTCTCCAATATACAAAATACTTTCTGACCAGATATCATCATATATTGGAAAACAGTCTTTATTTTCATGGGTAACGCTTTTGGGGAAGGAATAAAGCATTTTTCAAACATGCTCTAATTGATTCCTTTCCTGGCAACTGGTATTTTTATGAAGATGAAAGAAGTTTATGAATTTCCGGAAATACTCTAAGGCTTCGTTCCAGAGTCCCTGTTACCAGTGCTATTACGGTTCCGTAATTAGTAAAGGGAACACCTGAATCTACTGTACAGCGCATGCGATACTGGATTTCTCGTTCTGTAAGCATGCAGCCGCCGCAGTGAACCACAAGGGCATATCTGCTTAATTCTTCTGGAAATTCAAGGCCGGAACAAAATTCAAAGTCCAGATTTTTACCGGTGTATTTCAGTAACCACCGGGGCAGCTTCACAGAACCAATATCATTACACTGCCGGTGATGGGTACAGCCTTCTGCTATTAAGATTTTATCTCCATCCTTCAGATTTTTCAATGCTGAAATCCCTTCTACGGCAGTTTTTAGAAAGCCTTTATAATTTGCCATCAAAATAGAGAAAGATGTGAGGGGAATGGAATCCGGGGTAACAGCGCTTACCAGGGAAAATGCCTGGCTGTCAGTAATCACCATAGCAGCTTTTCCATTAAGCTGCTCTAATGCTGCCGCCAGCTCATGCTCTCTGACAACCACTGCTATGGCCCCCGCTTCCAGTACATCCCGGATGGTCTGCTGCTGGGGCAAAATAAGTCTTCCTTTAGGAGCGGACTCATCAATGGGACAGACCAGAATTACCACATCCAGAGGCTGAAGCAGCTGTCTAACTAATTTGTGTGTCATGGAATCGGTAGGGATAAGAAGCCCAAGCCGTTCTTTTAGTTCCTGGATATTTGCTTTATCTGCTGCACTTACCCAGATTTCCTTTTCTTTGGCCAGAGGAATATCCTGCATAAGATCAGATTTGTTGTATACGACCAGGTAAGGGATTTCTTTCTGGCAAAACAAGTCTATAAGCTCCTGGTCGGCTGCACGCATTCCAAGTGTACCGTCCACTACAAGTACGGCAATATCTGTTTTGTTTAAAATTCTTTTGGTCCGCTGCACCCGCTTTTCTCCCAGCTTTCCCACATCGTCAATGCCTGGGGTGTCAATAATGACAACCGGTCCGAGAGGCAGAAGCTCCATGGACTTCGTAACCGGATCTGTGGTAGTGCCTTTTATGTCAGATACAATGGAAAGCTCCTGACCGGTTATGGCATTGACTACACTGGATTTTCCTGCATTTCTACAGCCAAAGAAGCTGATATGCAAACGGTTTGCAGATGGTGTCTGATTTAAGTTTCCCATATTTTTTCCTTTCCGCTGAGAATGTAGAAATTCCGTTTTTCGGTCTAAAAGTAAAGGATCTGTTTTTACTTAAAAACGGAAATCACGTTCTCCCTGTATGATCTTTTCAAGCCGTTCTTTTACTATGCTACGGACTTTTTCATTGGGAATGTCTTTTAACTGGTCACGGATCATGGCATCGCCCAGTTCTTTTGTTCTGGAAGAAGCGTAATCCTGAAGATACTCTTCCAGAGTCATCAGCGCATTTGGCAGACAGCAGTTCTGGATCTGGCCGGATTTACACAGAGACATGAAACGGTCACCTGTGCGGCCTTCCCGGTAGCAGGCTGTGCAAAACGACGGGATGTATCCCATTTCCATTAACCAACAGACAACTTCATCCAGGGTACGGCGGTCTGAAATGTCAAACTGAACCGTATCCTCCGGGCGCTCTTCTTCTGTGTAACCGCCTACACTGGTACGGGAACCGCCGCTGATCTGGGAAATACCAAGATGAAGTACCCGCTCACGACAGCGCTGGCTTTCTCTTGTGGAAACGATCATGCCTGTATAAGGAACTGCAATACGGATGCAGGCTACGATTTTTGCAAAGGTATCATCACTGATAGCATTGGAAAAAGTGGTTGGATCAATATCATCTGCCGGACAGATTCTAGGTACTGAAATAGTGTGTGGGCCGACCCCGTGAACTGCTTCCAGATGCTCTGCATGCATAAGGATTCCGGCAAATTCGTAGCGGTATTTGTCCAGTCCAAATAAAACTCCAAGTCCTACGTCATCAATTCCACCTTCCATTGCGCGGTCCATAGCCTCTGTATGATATGCGTAGTCATGCTTTGGTCCCCAGGGGTGAAGCTGCTCATAGGATTCTTTGTGGTAGGTTTCCTGGAAAAGAATATAAGTGCCGATTCCGGCATCGTGAAGCTTCCGGTAATTTTCCACGGTGGTTGCCGCAATATTGACATTGACACGGCGGATGGCACCATTTTTATGTTTGATAGAGTAAATTGTCTTAATTGATTCTAAAATATATTCAATTGGATTATGTATTGGATCCTCTCCTGCTTCAATGGCAAGTCGTTTGTGTCCCAGATCCTGCAGGGCAATCACTTCTGCCTTTATTTCTTCCTGGGTCAGTTTTTTTCTTGGGATGTGTTTGTTAATGGCATGGTAAGGACAGTAAGTGCAGCCATTCACACAGTAATTGGAAAGATACAGCGGGGCAAACATTACAATACGGTTTCCGTAAAAATCTTTTTTGATCTGCTGGGCAAGGTCATAAATTTCTTGTAGCTTTTCTTCCTGCTCGCAGGCAAGAAGCACAGATGCCTCTCTGTGGCTTAATCCTTTTCGAAGCCTTGCTTTTTCCAGAATTTTATCAATCAGTGGAATGTCATCCTTGTGCGCGTCTGCATAGGCAAGGGAATCCAGGATTTCCTGGTGGTCAATAAACTCTTCTGCTTTTAATGATTTCGGATTGTACATAATTGTCTCCTTTCTTTTCTTGACTTATGGTCACCTCTTGATACGATAACCTGGTATCCTATCGATTTCATCCGCAGGTCAAGACAGCCACGGCACTGGGCGGCTTCGTCACCTGTGCAGATTTTATTGTCATAAAGTGCATATTTTTTCCTGACAGCTACAGGGGAAAGATTTGGCATGCACACATTTGCACCTGCCTTGATCCCTTTTTCCCGTCCTTTTGGATGAATAGTCCCAAGGGCTGTTGTGGCAGGGAGCAGAACCTGTGGCAGCATAAGGCGGATGATTCCCAGTAAAAACAAAGTCTGCTCCAGAGTACCGGGAGGCTCTTTTCCAAAGGGCGTATCTTTTTGTGGGATAAAAGGGCCGATTCCCACCATTTCCGGCTGTAATTCATGAATGAAAAGCAAATCTTTGGCTAACGTAGCACTGGTCTGTCCCGGAGAACCTACCATAAAGCCACAGCCTACCTGATAGCCGATTTCTTTTAAATCCCACAGGCATTGCTTGCGATGCTCCAGAGAAAGTGCGATCGGGTGCAAAGTGCGGTAATGGGCATCATCTGCAGTTTCATGGCGGAGAAGATAACGCTCTGCCCCTGCATCAAACCAGCGCTGATAGGTGGCTTTGTCATGCTCTCCTACAGAAAGGGTAATGGCACAGTCTGGATATTTTGTCTTTATGGCACGGACAAGGTTTTCTATACGTTCTGGTGTATAAAAAGGGTCTTCTCCTCCCTGAAGTACAAAGGTGCGAAAGCCCAGGTGATATCCCTCCTGACAGCAGCTTAGAATCTCTTCTTCTGTGAGCCGGTAGCGGCTTGCTTTTTTGTTTGAGCGGCGGATTCCACAGTAATAACAGTCATTTTTACAGTAATTAGTAAATTCAATCAGGCCGCGTACATACACATCGGTTCCGTAATTTGCCCTGCGTACAGCATCTGCTTTTTGGAAAAGATAATCACAAAGCTCCTGGCTTTGCCCGTTTAGGAGGGCGATCAGCTCTTGTTCCGGTAAAATATGCTGCTGTTCCAATAAATCAATGTGTTTTATCTGTTCCTGGATCATGTGAGAATTTTCAGCTCCTTTCTGCTGCTATGTGAAGCCTTTTTCTTACATAAAAAAATCACCCTATCCCTTTTAATCCCTTTTCAAACCTGTTTAACTTATGTTTGAAAATGCAAAAAAGATACAGTGATGGTGTGTGTATACGCAAGTGAAAGTTTCATCGTATCTTCCGCCTCAAACAGATTCTGGTTTTGGCGTCAGGGGATGTAAAGCAGGATTCTTTTTTATATTTTGGAATAGGCAACTTTGGTAGAAATACCATTTAACCGTCCAAGGGCACCGGACAGTGCATTGATCTGGTTCATAGGTGCGTCCAGTACCACGCAGATAATGTTAATGCCCTTTTCCCTGTGGGGAATGCCAAGGCGTCCGATAATGTATTTCCCATAGGTGTGAAGCAGCTCATTCAGAGGTTCTACAGCAGTTGTATCCTCTACAATGATGCTGATAACAGCTACTCGTGTTTCCATATAAAGTCCTTTCAGTAAAATAAGTGAGTAGAGATCTAATATCTTTGATTATACTGAAATTATTTGAATAATACAAGCATTTTCAGAAATAAATACAAAACAATACAATATAAATGAAAAATATTATATTATTGATGATTGTAAAAGGAAAAGAGTTAACAGAGAAAATATTGACAACTTTGTAAAGAAAGAATACACTTTTGACAGAGAATTTTAGGTTGCGAAAAGGAGAAAAAAATGGAATTACTTAATGGAAGGCCAAAAAATGTCAGTGACAGGCTGGAAAAGGAAATACAGGTCTATGATTTTCTGGATAAACTGGGAGTTTCTTATCAGAGAGTGGATCATGAGGCTGCTATGACCATGGAGGCATGTGAAGAAATTGACCGCACACTTGGGGATGATACATCCATCTGCAAAAATCTTTTTCTGTGCAACAGGCAGGAAACCAGCTTTTATCTTCTGCTGATGCCCGGGAACAAGCCATTTAAGACCAAAGACCTGTCTGCACAGATCGGTTCTGCAAGACTTTCTTTTGCAAAGCCGGAATATATGGAAAAATATCTGGATATTACGCCGGGTTCTGTAAGTATTATGGGACTGATGAATGATAAAGAAAAAAAGGTTCAGCTTCTCATTGATAAAGATTTATTGAATGAGGCATACTTTGGCTGTCATCCCTGTATCAATACTTCCAGCTTGAAGTTTTCCACAGAGGATCTTGAGAAAAAGATCATTCCCGCACTGGAGCATCCTCCCATTTATGTGAATCTGCCGGTTCCGGAGAACTGAAGAAATTTGGCACAACTGGTGCTGCACACTTTACAGAAAACTTTTTTCGTAAACAACAGGCTATGGCAACTATATAAAAAATTCCCGCAAATACCATACAGTATAGTGGGAATTTTTTATGTAATAGGAAATTCCAACGGAATTTCCTATACAAAATCTTCGTTTACATGGAGATCCATCCAAATGCATTTGCCACAGAGCTGATCAGGATGATCGCTGCAAAAATCGGACAGAGATATTTAATCATAAAATTGAATATTTTCTTTCTGCGGAATGTGCCTCCTTCTAAGGTTACTTCTTCCTCAATCTTCTCTACCCCGATGACTCTGGAAATCAGCAGACAGGTTGCAAAGGCTGCAATTGGCATCATCACAGAGTTGGTAAGGAAATCAAAGAAATCCAGAAACTGCATTCCGATGATCTTTACAAAGGCCAGTGGTCCATATCCAAGAGAGGACAAACTTCCCAGAAGAATCATAATAACACCTACGATGACCGTTGCCTTTTTGCGGTGCCATCTCAGCTCATCCTGGAAGGTAGATACTGCACTTTCTGTAAGCGCTATGGAGCTGGTAAGCGCGGCGCATAATACCAGCAAAAAGAACAGGATTCCTACTGGTGTTCCAAGTCCCATGCTGGCGAAAACCTTGGGAATGGTAATAAACATTAAAGCAGGACCGGCCTGTAAGGTGTCCGGATCCCCTCCGGAGAAAGAAAACACAGCCGGAATAATCATCAGTCCTGCCATAATGGCAATTGCTGTGTCGAAGATTTCCACGTTTTTGGTAGAACCTTCAATGGATACATCTTTTTTCATGTAGGAGCCAAAGGTTACCAGAATACCCATAGCAATAGACAAAGAATAAAACATCTGTCCCATTGCTGCCACAACGGTCATCCATGAAAAATTGGCAGGATTAGGTACAAGAAAATACTTCACACCAGCCAGTGCCCCTTGTCTTGTAATGGAGTAAACAGTGATCAGCACAGATAAAAATACCAGTATGGGCATCATAAATTTGGAAACACGCTCTACTCCATTTCGCACACCAGCGTAAATAATGGCAACAGTCAAAAGTGCAAAGATCAGAAAGCAGATCTCTGTAGAGGTACCATTTGAAATAAACTGTGAAAAATAGCCATCTTCTGCAAGCTTCTGGCTGTTTCCCTTCACATATTCGATCAGGTATTTAATAACCCATCCACCGATTACAGAATAATAAGGTACGATAAGAACCGGGATAATGGCGTTAATCCAGCCCCCAAAAGAAAGCCATTTCGACTTGCCGAACTTGCCAAAAGCTCCTACCGGGCTTTTCCTTGTCATACGGCCAAGTGCTGTTTCTGCTACAATCATAGAGTAACCGAAGGTAAGTGCCAGAATAATGTAAATCAGTAAAAAGATTCCGCCGCCGTATTT
>CAKRMK010000042.1 GCA_934364795.1 uncultured Blautia sp. | reverse complement strand
ACTCAGCGATCGGAACGCATCCAAGAGCGATAACTGCCTCTGGCATGATCGGCTGTGTAAGCGGGATACCTGCGATAGCGAAAGATGTTGCATAAATCGGATGAGCATGTACAACAGATCCAACATCTGGTCTCTTCTCATATACTCTCATATGCATCTTGATTTCTGAAGATGGTTTGAATCCTGGGTTAGCCTGAAGAACATTTCCTTTAGCATCAACTTTGCAGATAAACTCTGGAGTCATGAAGCCTTTGGATACACCAGTAGGTGTGCAAAGAAACTCATTGTCATTAAGCTTTACAGAGATGTTACCATCATTTGCAGCAACCATGTTACGGTTATAGATTCTTCTTCCGATGTCGCAAATCTGTTTTTTGATTTCATATTCGTTTACCATGCTTTTTTCCTCCTTAAGCACATTCAGGTACGGTGGATTATGTAGTTTATAGTACCGCACCGGGTAACTTATCATGGCTGGACATAATCAGCCTGTTACTTTTATGGTTATGTTGTAAGTTTACACCATTCCACATCATAAGTCAAGGTTTTTCCGTTGTTTTATGTTGTTTTATGTGGAATTTTCAGAGAGTTGCTATGTTGTTTTTCGTGGTTTTCCTGTTTTTCCCACATTTTAGCTGTTTGTTTTCTTAGATTTATTGTGTGTTTTCTGTCACTGTAGTTTCTGGCTTTCCGGTATTTTCTGCTGCTTCTGTTTCTTCTTCCCAGGGCATCACATCCCCCTCTTCCCGGAGATATTCCAGGATTTCCGGAATCCCTTCCTGCTGTTTGGAATCTACATAAAAGATTTTTTTGCAGCCTGCAAGTTGTAGCCAGGATGTAGCCAGCTTCACATTGGCACCTGGATTATGAATTTTGGTAACAATTCCTATTACCTCCCTGTTTGCCATGCAGGTAATACAAGGTGGAAAGAGACAATAAGGTTCTATAGCTGACACCAGAAGTCCTACCACATCAGATTCATAAGTATACAGTGCAAGAGCATGACCCAGACCTTTTGTCTGGGCATATTCTCCCGGCGTATCCACGATTACATCAAAATTATTTACATATTGTGTTTTGTGATAATGTATTTTTTCACCACGCAAAGCCTGGGTAAGGGTAGTCTTTCCCGCTTCGCTGCGGCCGATCAGTACCAGCTTCTTCATGAGCCATCAGGTCCTTGTGATAGGGCATAAAGTAAAGCCCAGCTTATTTCCCACATAATCCAGAATTGCGCTGGTAGATGCTTCCACTTCTGACACAGTACCAGTGATGATAAGACTGCCGCTGAACCTGTCCACAAAGCCCAGCTCAATGCCTGATGATTTCATGGCAATGTCAGCCATGATAATTGCAGTTTCTGCCGGACTGACTGTCATAATT
This sequence comes from uncultured Blautia sp., assembly GCA_934364795.1. GTDB lineage: Bacteria > Bacillota > Clostridia > Lachnospirales > Lachnospiraceae > Blautia_A. The sequence continues at coordinate 25,431 of CAKRMK010000042.1, read as the reverse complement.
CCAATAGCTGCCCTTGAATAATCCAAAGAAGGGTCAAGACCCAGTTTGGTATAAAGAATCTTATCCGGATTTGCAATAATGTGTGCCAGAGAAATCTGCTTGCCTGGCACAAGCTCCTGAACAATGCGCTGTTTCATTTCAGGAGACATATTATCTGTATATCCCATTTTTCCTCCTGTCCGGAATGTTTATGATATATTCCATCCTGCAAATAAAAGTTTTCAATAATAATTATACTATCCGTATTCTCAAGTGTCAACAAAAAGCAACACTGTTTTTTGTATTTATATGTGGTTTTATCTGTGTTTTCATGTGGTTTTTATTGTTTTTTACTTATTTTTTATTCTGTTTTCTATTTTCCCTGTTGACAGAATTTCACCCCTCTGTCATACTGAAACTATCCAAAGCATATCGTCAGATGGCGATATCGCCCTGTAAAAAAGTCAGTTACTCTGTAATATTTTTGTAACTGTCAATGACTGGAGATGATTTTTATGTATCTTTCTGATATACATACTCATTCCATTGCAAGCGGTCACGGAACCATCTGTACCATCAGCGATATGGCAAAAGCAGCCTCTTCTAAGGGTCTGAAGCTTCTTGGAATCACAGATCACGGCCCTGCTACCCTTGCAGCCGGTACTTCTTCTTATTTCCGCAGCCTGACCTATTCTCCGCGGAAACGGTTTAATGTGGAATTACTGTATGGAATCGAATTGAATATTTTAGATGTGAATGGTAAAGTGGACCTGGAACAGGAGCTTCTTGAAAAGCTGGACTATGCCATTGCAAGTATGCATTTACAGAATTTTCGCCCTGCGGGCCGTGAAGAAAATACTCAGGCATTTCTGAATGTAATGAAAAATCCTGTGGTAAAAATTCTCGGTCACATTGACAACACGCAGTACGAGCTTGATTATGACGCGATTATAAAAGCAGCAGGAGAAAATGGAGTCATTCCTGAAATCAATGAGGCTTCCCTGGCTCCTTATGGATACCGGGGTGATACCCGGGGCAATTGTGCCGAAATTCTTCGCTGCTGCCGTAAATATCTGGTTCCGGTTATTTTATCCAGTGACAGCCACGGTGCCGCACACATTGGTGACTTCACCTATGCCGCCACCTTCGTCCATCAGGCAATGTTTCCTGAAAGCCTGATTCTTAACAACCAGATACCAAAATTAAAAATGATGCTAAGTTTGCGTTAATTAAAGCTTGCTAAAAAAACTTTAACAATCTCAAAAATCATTATTTTCTTTTATTTTCCTCATCAGATCTGCCAGCTCCTGATATTTGCCGGTGACATACCCGTAATTTTTCTTTTTATGAGGGAGCTGACAGTTGGTGCAGTCTTTTATTCCTTTTTCTGTATATCTGAAATTTCCTCCGCACTTATCTCCCAGGGCATAAAGAGGACAATAGCAGAAAAGGCAGTTAAAATCTTCCGGGTCAGCACCTTTATGGCAGGGAAAAAATTCGCATTTTTTATGGCTGAAATAAGAGTATTCTTTATCTTCCCAATATTGTTTTCCTGCATTTTCTTTTTTTTCCATTTAAAGTTCTCCTTTTCCCGAAATATACTTCGAAAAGTGTTTCGTAAAATACTCCACAGTTTTTTGTGTAAAAAAAATACCGCTAATGCGGCTTCAAAATTCTTACAGTATTTAAGAGGGAGCGATGCTACTTCGTGGTAGAATATGACCCGTTCATATATACGCGGAGGGAACGGTTTCATCCGAAGTAGTATCGCCTGCCATTTAATCTGTATAATTCATCTGAACAGGCGATATTCCATAAAAAATGTCCACTCGAAAAAGCGGACAACATCTCAGGGCTGCGGATTCCCTAAAACTGGTTGTTACACTTTCATCGGAAGTTTAACCTCGCCATACCAAGCAGGTTTCCTGGCTCCAGGATCATCGCTCCCCTCTCCTTCTCATGCAGCTGCACAATGGACTATGAGGTTCGCTCCTCTGTTACAGTGACCGGATCGCTCAGGTTTCTCACCTGATTCCCTCTTTCTGCCAGCCTATAGCTGTCAGCACTTAATATGTTCAATATGGAATTATACTGACATCATAGTACCACCAGCCAGTACTTGTGTCAACCCCTGTTTCTTCATTTTGTTATTTTTTTATCATTTTTTTATCAGTGATGTTACTGTTCCTTCTGTTTACAGTAACACGCTTCGCGATACACCAAAATCATGTTTCTTACTGTCGTATTTTCATGATAGAACGTATTTTTTCCACCAGTACATTTGCTGTTTTTTTATGAGATGCATACCCCGGATGTTGTCTTGAGCCAAACTCTCCTGCTAAAGTATCCGGTAATTTAAAAAACTCTACATGTTTATCTCCTGTTTTCTCTTTATAGTTTTCCACAGCCTCTTCCAATATAGCTGCAATTTCATCTCCCAACATTCCATATGCCCACAAAATATTTCGTACATTTCCAGGTTCCATATTGCGAAATACACAGATATTGTATTCACCTTTGTTTAACATAATTCTCTGGCTTGGGGAACCATCCACAAGTACCTGGATCCAAGGTTCAAAATTCTCAAATTCTGCAGATACCTTCACCCATACTTCGGTTCCTTCTACATTCATTTCAATTCCAGAAGCAGTCCAGAATAAAGTAATTGGATCCAACTCTTTGTTAGTCTTCCCATATTTCCTAGAGTGTGTTTGAAAAAGGCTTTCTGCAAGATGTGGGTCACAATTTGTGTGAGATTTTACCCAGATGAGGGCGTCGTAGCGGGCTACGTAGGCAGAATTTGGGTGAAATATACCGCAAAGTGGGGCGTGCAGATTGTGGGAATGTTTTTTCAAACACGCTCTAGTACATAAAAGAGCTCCTTTCTGATACTAGATTTCAGAAAAGAGCTCTTATTTCATTTGTTAAATCTTTTTACACAAGACGTCTTACAGAAGTAATTGTTCTGTAAGCAGCATTATCACTGATCTTAATACCATCACGTGAATTAGATGCATGTACAATCTGGCCATTTCCCATATAGATTGCAACATGTCCACCATAGCAGATCAGATCTCCTGGCTGTGCATCTGCATAAGAAACCTCTGTTCCTGCATTCTGCTGCTCATAAGATGTTCTCGGAAGGCTTACTCCGAAGTTTGCGTAAACACTCTGAACAAAGCCAGAACAGTCAGCACCGCTTGTAAGGCTTGTTCCACCCCATACATACGGATTTCCAACAAACTGTGTAGCATAACTTACGACAGAAGATCCCTCACCAGAGGAGCTGCTGGAACTTGCAGAAGAACTGTCATAATCAGTTACTGTATTGTCTGTATCAATTACATTTCCGTATTCATCATACTCATAATCGGAAGAACTGTCGCCAGTTCCGCTTACTGTATTTCCATCATCACCGTAATCAACTTCTTCTGTATAAGAATCATCTTCATTGTAAGAAGAAGTATCTTCTGTATAGGTATCCTCATATGAATCGTCCTGAGACTCCTGGGCTGCTGCTTCCTGTGCTGCTGCAGCTGCAGCTGCTTCAGCCTCTGCCTGACGTCTTGCTTCTTCCTCTGCTGCAATACGCTCTGCCTCAAGGCGTTCGATTTCTGCCTGCTGCTCTGCAAGAAGGTTTGCATATTCTGTAGCCTGCTGCTGTGCATATGCAATCTCATTCTCACAGTCTGCGCTGTTTGCACGGGTAACATCTAACTGATACTGAAGGTTTGCCTGCTGATCTTCGTATTCCTGCTTCATTGTCTCGAAATCAGCCTTTTCCTGTTCATACTGCTCTTCCAGCTTCTGAACCTCTTCAATTGTTCTTGCATATTTCTGCAGGCTTTCTCTATCCTGCTCATACATCTGCTGTGTATACTCTGCTCTGGTAAGAAGATCTGCAAGATTGTCTGCATTTAACATCATCTGAAACCATGCATTGTTTCCACCTTTTTCATAAAGGTACTGGATACGTTTCTTCATGGAACTGTACTGTTTATCCTTGGCATTCTGTGCCTTGGTCAGATCACCCTGGGTTTTCTCAATTTCTGCTTCCTTGGAAGCAATATCATTCTCAAGAGTCTGAATAGAAACCATTACATTTACAAGATCCGAATTCAAAGAATCAATCTGACTTTCAAGCTGCTGCTTCTGATCCCACAGTGCACTCATACGGGCATATGTAGCATCCAGCTGCTGGCTTGTCCAGGCCTGTTCTTCTCTTAAATCGCTCTCACGGTCAGCCATAACGCTTACTGCCTGTGAGCCACACATTAAAATTGCCAGTGTCAGACATAAAATTCTTTTCTTCATGTTTCATCACCCTCATCAATCTAAATTAACATCTAATAATCTAAATTCGTAATATGTTTGCAATACTTCAATCAATCTTGCTACATATTAACACAGGTTTGAAAAGTTTTCAACCCTAATTTGCAATAAATTTTAAACTTTTGTAACATTTCGTAACAAATATTAAGTAAAAAAGAAAGGAACCAGCATTATTGCCAATTCCCTTCTATGTAAAATATGTTTTTCAGTTTTATTTACCAAATAAATCATACAGAATTTCATCTGCTGACTTTTTCAGGTATCCATCCGGATCAGAAAGTGTTGCACGGTTCCATCTTAAATAATTACCATTGCGGATATAGTTACCTACAGATGGATGATAATTAAAGATACTGTAACCAGAATACATGGACATGTATTTCTTTGCCAGAGCCACTGCCTCGCTGGAATAGCTTCCGGTTGGTGTGGTGGTTCCGGAAATCTGTACTCCTGCCTGCGGTGTGGAATGTACAATTACCACACTCTTATCACTGCACTGTCCGATAACGATCCAGGTATGTCCGTCATTGTATCCAATATCGCCAGGACGTAAGGTCCAGCTATGCTGTGACAGATAGGACTGATTTACAATTGTTCCCCAGCCTTTGCCAACGTAATAGCTTCCAACCTCACCGGATACAACTGTATATCCATATCCAACTCCAGACTGTGTCTGCATTACCTGATAAGCAGACCAGCCTACAAATCCGGAACAGTCAAAGCCCTTGGCTCTGTTAGTGACAGTCAGGTCATTATAATTATGATAATCATAGCCTGACGGATTGGATGACCACTGCTTATACCATTTGGTCATAGTGGAGCTTAAACCTTTTCGGGTAGAATCATTCCAGCCGCCGCCCCATACATAAAGTGCTTTTCCAACAGGCTTTAATGCACCTGCAAGATAATTCTTAATCGTCTTGCTTCCTGTGTTATTGGGTGTAGACGGATCTTCTTTTTTCTCACCCAGGCAGACACCAGAGCTTGAAAACTCATATTTCACCCCACTAATAGTATGAGTGCCGGTATACATGGCACCGGTAGATTTATCAAAATAGTATTTGGTACCGTTTTCCTCATTCTGCACCCATCCAGTTGCCATTTTTCCAGAAGACTTATAGAAATAATAAGTAACATTATTGATGGTCTTAAATCCGGTAGCCATAATTCCGTTAGTGGATATTGCATTTGTGGTCTGGAAATACCTTTTCTCACCTTTAGAATTGGAAACCCATCCTGTGGCCATCTTTCCGGACTTGGCGAAATAACGGTAGTTTCCCTTACTGTCCTTCAAAAATCCGGTAGCTGCAATTCCTGATTTAGAATACAGATAATAGGTCTTCCTTCCAAGCTTCAGCCACTTGGTCTTCATATAACCTGTAGATGGATCAAAATAACGTTTCTGGCCTTTGGAATTGCTAAGCCAGCCTGTAACCATAGCACCTTTCACGCTGGTAAAATAACGCTTCTGGCCTTTGCTGTTTGTGACCCAGCCTTTTACCTGGACACCAGTGTTTTTGTTAAAATAGTATTTCTTGCCCGCTAATGTGAGCCATCCCTTATGTCTGGTGCCGTCTGCATCATAATAGTATGTTTTTCCATTTACTGTACGGAACCCTGTCTTAGTGGCGGCCTGTACATCCTTAGATGTAGCATGGCATGTAAAACCTGCTGCAAACAACATAATCATCAGTAGCAGGCTCCACAGTCTGATTTTATTACATCTGTTACGCATACTTACCTTCCTTTTTTTAAATCTGGGTTGTAATTTTTACAAAGTTGTTACATCTTTATAAATCATTATAGTACACAACCGCTTTTCCGTCAATAAAAAAAGAAAAGGAAAGGCAATTACGCCTTTCCTCAGCACTTTCACACCGATCTTACAGAAGATGTTTTCTTAATTCTTCACCGCTCATAGCACTTAAATAAGCAGGTGGAACATCAAATACTGTCTTGCAGCCTTTCTGACCTTCCTGGTTCATGCGGTATGCAGCTCTTGCATATGCAATGATAACAGATGAAGTAAATTCCGGGTTGGAATCCAGTTTCAGGCTGTATTCAATCACATGATTATTCTCATCATTCCAGCCGGTCTTACCGCTGCGGATTACGAAACCACCGTGAGGAATTCCGCTGTGATCACGTTTTAATTCTTCTTCGGAAATGAAATGTACAGTAGTATCATATTCATCGAAGTAGTTTGGCATTGTCTTGATCTCGTTTTCGATTCTTGCAAGATCTGCGCCCTCTTCTGCTACAACGAAGCATTCTCTTGTGTGTTTTTCTCTTGTAGTAAGCTCCGGATTCTTACCGCTGCGTACTGCTTCCAGTGCAGATTCTACCGGAATGGTATACTGCTTGCCATCTTTTACACCTTTAATACGGCGGATTGCATCAGAATGGCCCTGGCTTACACCCTTGCCCCAGAATGTATAATCTTTGCCATTGGTCAGGATTGCATTTGCATACATACGGTTCAGTGAAAACATTCCCGGATCCCAGCCAACAGAAATAATTCCAACATGTCCATTCTCAGAAGCAGCCTTATCTACATTTGCAAAGTGCTCCGGAATTCTCTTATGGGTATCAAAGCTGTCTACCACATTAAACCACTGTGCATACTTCGGAGTCTGCTGTGGCAGATCTGTAGCACTTCCTCCGCAAAGGATCATAACATCAATCTGATCTTTCATTTTCTCTGCATCTTCTACAGAATATACCTTGGCTGTATCAGTCAGGATCTTAACAGTTTCAGGAGCACGACGGGTAAATACACCCACCAGTTCCATATCAGGATTATGCTTGATTGCACATTCTACGCCACGACCCAGGTTACCATAACCCAAAATACCAATACGAATACTCATTCTCTGATTCCTCCTCTACCACCGCATGGGGATATTCTGTTCTTGCAATAGATTCCCATCTTACTCGCGGTATCTTTTCACGCTTTAACAGTTTAATACGCGTCAGTAGCCTTGTCAATTATTTTTTTCGCAAAGCATATTAATGAGAAATAAAATCATATAAAAATTAACAGCACAGAACTCCGCTTCCAGGACAGCACATTCCACAAAGTGCATTTGCAAGACAAAGCTTCAGACACATATCGTCTCCTGCAACCGGCATTCCGCCAAAGGGTCCCTGCTGTGTCTCATACCAGCTGCCACCGCCTTCCATACGATTTTTCAACATCCGGTACTGCTGGTTATTCGGCTCCAGCCTGACAGCCTCACGAATATGCTCCAGCGCCTTTACGTTATTTCCCATTCCCATATTTGCCATAGAAGAAATATAATACCACTCTCCATTTTTCTGGGAAAGGGAATTCAGCACATTCATAGCTTCCTGATAGTGGCCGCTCTGGACAAAATTAGCAGCTGCCCTTCTACGGACACTTTCCTCATCTTCATACGCACTCTGCTGCTGACCTCCAAAGCCTCCGAAGCCACCATATCCATAGTCCCCGTATCCTCCAGAAGAACCGCCGCTGCTTCCATACTCACGCTCTTTCATAATCTGTTCGTATGCCTGCTGAACTTCTTTAAACTTTTCTTCAGCCTGATCTTTATTGGGATTATTGATATTTGCGTCCGGATGATATTTCCGGCTTAATTTTCTGTATGCTTTTTTTATTTCTTCATCTGTCGCATTTCTGGAAACTCCCAGCACGCTATATGGATCTAACATGTTCTTTCTCCCGTTCTTCCCTGCGCTTTTTGCCCACTTCCTCGAATCGGCACCAGACACCGGAATATAAAATGTTCCGAAGAATATCCCCATATTTGATAATAGGAAGCTTCTCGAATTCCCGGCAAGTCTCAGCCATCATCATAACAAGAATCTGGCGTACTTCCCCTTCAAACCCTTCCATTGTATATTTTTTTGCAAAAGGATTGTAATCTTTATTTTTCACATCTTCTTCCACATCATCATATGCATCCAGAAGATAAATGAATTTACCAAGATAAAAGCCTATTTTCCGCAGGCTTCTCTCCCACTCATCCTGCCTGTAGGCAAGAATTTCCTCCATAATATGCCCAAAAATCCCGGACATTCTGTCAATATCAGTTTCCCCGGCTTTTTCTAAAGCAGAAAGTTCATTAAGAAGCTCTGTGATCCTTTTTGCTTTCTTGGGATATAACTTCAAAAGACGTTTATTTTTCCCCTCAAGAAGCTTGGCATAGGCCAGTTTTTCATACTTCTTATCATCATTCCAGTCATCCAGGCATTTGTAATAAGTAAGAAGTATATTCATATCTGCGCCATACTCTGTAATTTCATTTTTCCGTACAGGCTGCTTTCTCACAGGATGAAGAATGCAGCGGGTTGTGCCTTTGTATGTTTTTGGCTCATAAAGGCCGGAAAGAAGCATAATTACAAAGGTCATGTCATAGCTTAGTGTAATCTGACCGGAAATTCCATATTTCTCACGCAGTTCTCTGCACAGCCCACAATAAAAAGATTTATACAGATCAAAATCCTTTATCTTGATCTCCGGTTTATTCATTACAATATATCCAAACATATCAGCGCCTCTTTATAAATTTTGTATGGCATTTTGGACATTCAATCTCTACTTTTTTAAAACCGCCTCTTGGTATACGGATCTTCTGACCACATCCCGGACAGCTGTAAATATGATAATCCTTGCGCTGGCTCATCAAACGTTTCTCTTTCTGGAAACGTGCTCTGTATTTTGCAGAAACTGCAAGATATTTCTGATTTTCAGCATAACGCTTGGAAATATTTTTGGAAAGTATTCTATAGTACGTGTATATAAGTGCCGCCAGACCCAGAATATCAAGGAACGCTCCAATTCCGTTTCTGGTTCCTGTAAACAGCGTTAAAACAATTGCTACCAATGCAACGCCCATGGTAAATCTTGCAAACTGGTCTACACCATTGCGCCCCTGCATAAATCTGATAAGTTTTTCCTTCAATCAAATGCCTTCTTTCTGATTTTTATTTATATTCTGATTATTTTGCAGACAGCTTACGGCTTATCTGTGCTCCTGGCACTTATCTGTCATTGCATACCTGGAAAATGTAGAATTTCAAATAATAGGATTCATCTGCTGACCACAAAATCGGATGATCCGGTGCCTGTGTGCGGTATTCTACCTGGCGAAGACGCTTGTGCACATTCCTTGCTGCCTGTCCGATGGTCTGGGTAAATAATTCATAATCCATAAAATGAGAACAGGAACAGGTTGCCAGAAATCCACCATCCTTCACCAGTTTCATAGCTCTAAGGTTGATCTCCCGGTATCCCTTCACAGCATTCTTAATTGAACTTCTGGATTTGGTAAAAGCAGGAGGATCCAGAATTACCACATCATATTTTTCTCCTTTTTCCTCGAGAGCCGGAAGAAGATCAAACACATCCTCACAGATAAATTTCACATTATCGGAAAGGCCATTGAGCGCCGCATTGGCAGTTGCCTGATCCACTGCAAGCTGTGAAGCATCCACTCCTGTAACCTCACGTGCTCCTGCATATCCTGCATTCAAGGCAAATGAACCGGTATGGGTAAAGCAATCCAGCACTCTTGCATTCTTGCAAAGCTTCTGTATTGCCAGACGGTTATACTTCTGATCCAGGAAAAATCCGGTTTTCTGGCCATCTTTTACATCAACCTGATACTTCACACCATTTTCAACGATTTCAACCAGGGTAGGAAATTCTTCGCCAATAAATCCCTTATATGGTTCCATTCCCTCCTGTCTGCGTACCTTCACATCACTTCTCTCGTATACGCCGCGAATCACAATACCATCCTCTTCGAGTACCTTCTTCAGAAGCTGTACTAACAATTCCTTATAACGGTCAATTCCAAGAGCTAATGACTGGACTACCAGAACATCAGAGAATTTGTCTACAATAAATCCAGGGAGAAAATCAGCCTCTCCGAAAATCACACGACAGCTTGAGATATCCGTTACTTTCTTCCTGTATTCCCAGGAATCCCGCACTCTTTTTTCAAAAAATTCTTCGTCGATAAGTGTATTTTCATCTCTTGAAAGGAGACGTACTACGATCTTGGAATTGGTATTGATAAATCCCTTTCCAAGGGGGTATCCATCAAAATCATGTACCAGTACAATATCTCCATTTACAAAGCTTCCCATAACAGAAGCAACTTCATTATCAAAAACCCACATTCCACCGGATTTTAACAGACGTCCTTCACCCTTTTTCAGGGTCACAACTGCCAGACTCATAACACTTCTCCTTTGCTTTTGCGATTTAGGTTTCATTTTAGCACACAATCTTTTAATTTACCAGTGGTTCCCAGCCCTCATATGGAAAAGTCACAAAATTTTCATTAATCTTAAATTTCTCTAAAGAATACTGCAAGCAGGATTCTCCGCCTGCGGCGGCTCACTTCAAGCGGCACCTGTCTTTGGAATTTTCTGGTACATAAAAAAACAGACCCCGGAGTTTATTCCAGAGTCTGTAAGAAACCGTATATTTCTTCTGCTTATTTCGCAGAGAAAGCCATAACATGTACATCAATCAGGTTAGCCTTGATCAGTGCCGGACGAATGGCATTATATAAAATTACAACAAGAATAGTTGATACAATAGCATTTACAAAAGTTGCACCTGCACTTAATTTTGCAAGAATGCTGGCAACCTCCTGCGGCTGTCCAAGAATGTACTGTTTGTAGAAATAGCCTACGATGGGATCAGCTATAACATTAAATGCAAGACCGGCAATAGAAGCGATCAGGCTCCATTTAAACACATATTTCTTATCATTTGTCTCATTGATCTTTGCAAACTTATGTGCAACAAGACCTGTAATAAGACCGATGCAAAGCTTCAGAACAAAAGTCTTGGGTGCGCCTGTAATATATACCGGATCCATAAGGTCTGCAATGGTCATTCCGATTGCACCTGCAAGTCCGCCGTACCATCCGCCGAGAAGCAGAGCACCAAGCACACAGAAAGTATTTCCAATGTGAAGAGAGGTTGCGTCACCACCCGGTACCGGGATCTTAATCTGCAAAAATGTGAAGGACACATAGCAAAGTGCTGCAAGAAGTGCAGTCTCTGCAAGTTTCATAACTGTAGTATTCTGTTTGTTCATATGTTTCTCTGCCTTTCCAGAAATCCATTTCAGATAAAAGGGTTTCTTATATAATCTATAATCAGCAATATCATACTCACATACTGTTACTTCTGCAATGTCCAATTTCAAACTTTTTTACAGGGACAGTTGGAGGGAGCCTGTCTGTGACAAGCTCCCCCTATCCTCTAGAGCGTGATTGAAAAATCATTTCCGCAATCTGCACGCCTCACTTTGCGGTATCTTTCACCCGAATTCAGCCTACGTAGCCCGATTACTCTCCATCTGCTGCTTCAGCTGCATCTTCTGTATTCTCATCGTAAGACTCGCCAACTTCTTCAATGGCATTCTCATCTGTGGTAACATCCTGTGCCTGTGAGTCATCGTAGCTGTCTGTAGTCTCACCGTAAAGTTTCTCAAAGAATTTCATGGTATCTTCATATAAAGTCTGTTTGTCCTCTGTTGAGACACTGTCACCAAGAACATCAATGTCTGCGGAAGCCTCTCCTTCATCAATAATATCAATTCCAAAGATCTTCTTCATTTCTTTGTCAAGCATGTTCAGCTCCGGTGTAAGATATTTCTCTGTACCATCCTCTGTATAAGAAACTGCTCCATTTCCAAGGATGCTTAAGTATTTCTGAAGGACTTTGATAGAAAGCTTATTGGCACTGTCATAGTCAAGTGTAACAGTAACAGCTGCATCATCACCCATTACTTCCCAAAGTGCATTCTCATCATCCTGATATTCACCCTGGCAGAATGTCTTTGCTTTCTCAAACTTCTCCTGGGAACCCTCATCAAGATAATCAGCTGTCAGCTGGGATACGTCTGTAATCTCATCAGAAGAATCTGTTGTTCCTTCTGTATCAGCCATTCCTGTATCATCTGTTTCATCAGAAGAACCATCTGTGGAATTATCTGAGGTATCTGTAGAATCCCCGCTGATTTCTTCCATGGCACCGTCTGTGATTTCTTCCTGATTATCAGCTGTATCAGAATCCTCACTGTAATCCGGAATCTCTTCTGCTGTATTATCATCTGCTGTGGTATCATCCTCTGCAGTATCAGCAGGGAACTCTTCCCAGAAATCATCATCAGAGCTGTCCTCTGTATAGCTTTCGTCAGCAGCACCTGTTTCTACAGCAAGACCTGAATCCTGTGTGGAGCTCTCGATTACATTATCACCAAGAACGCTCTCATCTACATTGTCAATAATACTGTCTGCCGCATCTTCGGAATCATCTGCTGTATCTGCACTGCTGTCATCAGAAGAATCTTCCTCTTCAGCCTGACCTGTCACATTATCATTTACACGCTCCAGAGTCTCCTGCATGTCAGAGTAATCATAATCCTGCTGGGAAATCTGTGACAGCAGATTCACAATTGTATTAATCTGATCGTCAGAAAGGCTCACATTATTATTATTGGAAATATTTACAACTACATTGTAAATTTCGTCTGCACTCTGGATATTATCAGCAATTACCTGCATCTTCGCCTGATTAATTACTGTAGTTGCATCATTCTGTCCTACAGAATCTGCCAGCTTACCGGTTACTACCATTTCCTCTGTGGCAAGCTCCTTCTTAGTCTCATCCAGCTTCTCACCGCTTGCTTCCTCATACGCCATCTGGATACCTGTAAGGGCACCTGTACCGGATACCTCGAACGGGCAGGCTGCAACAACTTCACAGTTGGTTACACCGGATGTGGAAAGGGAGCTGGCGATCATGTTGCAGGTTACCCAGTTCAGATTGGCTGTACGGACCTTGATACCGCCTGAAGTAGTAGGCTTCACATATGCACAGCTGACGGTTCTTGTTCCGATCTGCTCCAGCGGAACATATGCACTTAAATGATCTCTCTCATCCTGATTGGTAACATAGATAATCTGTACCTCGTTAGAATCCACCTTAAAATATTTCAGCATGGTGTTCTTCTGATCATCGGAAAGGTCTGCACCTAAAGTAACAACTTTCATGCCATCTGCCATAGCCGGTATAGTAGGAATCACGCTTCCCATAACCATTGATGCACTGCAGAGCACTGCTGCTAATAATTTCGCTTTCTTCATAGTTCATCCTCCACAATATTCATTCAAAAACGGACATATCGCCTGCTTCTTTTTAATATACACATTATACCATACTTTTTTCTGTTTTTGTAATCTGAATTAATAAAAACCGAAAATATGTTTTGTTTATTCAATGGTATTTGCAAGCACTTCCCTAACTGTTTTTACCAGCGTAATTTCCAGTTTTTCTTTTACCTCTTCTGCCACATCGTCCAGATTATCCCTGTTTTCATATGGGATAAATACATGTTTCACACCAGCTCTCTGGGCTGCCATTAATTTCTCCGGAAGTCCTCCAATCGGCATAACCCCACCTCGAAGAGAAACCTCTCCTGTCATGGCAATTTCAGCCGGAACTGCCTTTCCTGTTACCAGGGATGACAAAGCAGTTACCAGGGTAATACCTGCTGATGGACCATCTTTAGGAACAGCACCTGCCGGAACGTGAATATGAAGGTCATTTTTCTCAAACTTCTCTGCCAGATCCGGATAAATGGATTTCACAAGTGTAATGGCAATCTGTGCAGATTCTTTCATTACATCGCCAAGCTGTCCTGTGATAATTACCTTTCCGCTTCCTTTGGTAAAGGAAGTCTCAATAAACAGAATCTCTCCTCCGGCGCTTGTCCAGGCAAGGCCTGTCACAACTCCCGGAACCGGATTTTCCAGAATCCGTTCATGATGGATTCCATTATTCCCCAGAAATTCCGGCACTCTTTTTTCACTTACTGTAATGCTTTTCTGCTCTCCCTTAACCAGCTTCACAGCTGCATAACGGCAAAGAACATCCATCTGCTTTTTCAGTCCGCGGACACCGGACTCTGCCGTATATTCTTCAATAATACGGCGGATCGCTTCGTCCGTAACTTTCAGGTTCTGTGCTTTTATTCCCATGCTTTTCATTGCCTTTGGCAGAAGATGGCGTCTTGCGATCTGGAACTTCTCCACAGGAGTATAGCCAGGGAACTGGATTACCTCCATACGGTTCAAAAGAGGTTCCGGAATGGAATCTGTAGTATTTGCAGTGCAAACAAATAATACATTTGAAAGATCATAAGGCACATTCATGTAATGATCTGTAAAACTTCCATTCTGCTCCGGATCAAGCACCTCAAGAAGCGCACTTGCAGGATCTCCGCCATAATCCTTTGCAAGCTTATCCACCTCATCCAGAACCATAACCGGATTGGCTGCACCGCTTCGCTTCATGCCTTCCATGATCCGTCCAGGCATAGCTCCAATATAGGTTCTTCTGTGTCCGCGTATTTCAGCCTCATCACGGATACCACCAAGACTGATTCTCACATATTTACGGTGAAGTGCCCGTGCAATACTCTGTCCAATGCTGGTCTTTCCGGTACCTGGAGCGCCCACAAACAAAAGGATTGAGCCGGACTGCTTCTTATTTAAAGCCATTACCGCAAGCTGCTGAACAATACGTTCTTTTACTTTTTTCAGCCCATAATGGTCTTCATCCAGAATTTCTTCCGCTTCATTCAGATCAATTTCAGCCGGCTCCTCCGGCTTCCAGGACAAGCTTGTGACAAAATCAAGATAATCATACAGCATTCCGTATTCATGGCTGTCTTTTCCTTCCTGCTTCATACGGTTCAGCACTTTTTCAGCTTCTCTTCTTGCCTCATCATTCATGCCGGATTCCTGGATTTTTTTCTCAAAGCGACGCACATCTGAAATATTTTCCGGATGCATTTCATCAAGCTGCTGCTGAAGAAATTCAATCTGCTTCTTAATTGCAGACTCTCTGTAAACCTTTTCATTGGAATTTTTCTGTGCAGTTTCTGCTTCCTCGCTGACACGGAAAATCTCCATCAGTTCATAGATTGCCTGCTCCATCAGTTCAAGACGCTCTTTCCTGGAGTTTACTTCAAGTATATGGTATTTTTCCTCCCAGGAAAGGCTCATATAACCTGCAAGAGCACAGATTGCCTCCGGGTAGCTCTTCCAGTGGTAAATCATGCTGCGTACCCATACTCCCCACTGAAAGCCCTTTGCAAAATCCATTAATTCTTTTTTGATCTTATCAAATTTTTCCTTCTCTTCTTCTGGAACAATATCCATTTCGTCGGGAAGATCTACAGCTTCTGCCATTACAGTGCCATCTGTATATTCCACAGCACAAACCTGGACTCTGTTTTTGGTAGTGACCTTAATACTTCCTTCCTCATCTATACTTTCTACAGTTCCCAGTACTCCCACCGGAAAAATATTTTCCATGGAAATCTCCTCAGGAGCCATTTCTTTTTTCTGTAAAACAAAGAGAATTTCCTCTCCTATGTTCTTTTCTGTAATCCTTCCTTCAGGAAACATATCTTTTTTGAAAAAAAATGTAACTCCTGGTAAAAGAAGAAGTTCATAAACTGGTATTGTAATCATACATGTTTCCTCCTTGTGTTGTCAGCACTCTTTTATATTGAGTGCCAGTTTTTATCTATAGAAAATGGCGAACTCATATGAATTCGCCATCTCATTCTATGATAGGTCAATTATAACACCAACCTGAAAATTTGCAAGTAGGTGGCTTTAATTTTGTCGGTTAATTTGCTCTCCTTTTATCAATGCATAAGTTATCAGCTTCTCACTGTCCAGATTTTCATGATGCATGTCCACTGCACTGATCTGATGATTCTCATAGGTATTGTAGTAATAAATTCCCGTGTGGGTATTACAGCAGGAAGTATACAAAGTAATCTCATACTTCTCTTCCACAAGCTTGCAGCAGCCTCTCTGCTGGTCTACGCTGCCAAGAATATGGAAAAACTGGCTTACACTTTCCTCTTCTGAATCCCCGGAAAGAGAATTCATTTTTACAAAAGAGACTCTCACGAATCTGGACTGGGAGGACAGATCTCCTGGAAGTCCCATAGCTCCCATGCCACGGCTGTACTGCTTCAAATCCAGTTTGCCAGAAAAAGTATTCTCCTGATTCTCCACAGCCAGATGCATATAGTTATTTAAGTGGAACATCTGGTAGTTAAATGGTGGATTATTGGTAAGAACACCAACCGGATTGTCATAAATCTTAAGCCCATCCTTCATGGACTCCACAGTAATACACTCATCCTTATCAGCAATGATCCAGTGAAGCTGCGCTACCGGAAGGTTTTCCATAAAAGGAGTATCTATAAGATTTATTTTCTCCAAAAGTTCCCTCGCCTCTTTCACTGTAGCACATTTCCCAAGGATCCATGGAATCAGTTCAAACTGGGTAATATTATCTTTTCCATCTGCCGGCTTGTTATAATGGGCATTTCCCACAAAATTAAGCCCTGCAATTCCAAGACCTTTTTCGTTAACTGCATCATAGTATAATGGATAGTCCTGCATCACACATGCCATTCCGATCATGGCATAATGATTTTTTATCTGACCTCCCTGCCGTAAATCAAAAACATAATTTCTGGGTGTGATAACCACCTGGTCTCCATAAGAAATCTCATAATCCAGCGTTCTTCCAAAGTAAAAATCTTTTGTTTTATAGGTTGCTGCTGTACACATTCTATATTCCTCCTATGCTCTGACTCTGAAAAAAACTAATCCATCTTCGTTCTGAACTTCTCCGGCACCTGTATCAGTCCAAATCGGTAGAACAATGCATATATATAAGAAACTCCACGGATATCTCCCAGTGCCTTCGGACGCTCTACTATACATATCTTCCCGTCCTGCTCCATTTCCAGCACTGCCCGAAATGCCAGCTTCACAGAACTCCACGCAAGGCTTTTGCTGTCCTCTCTGCGATCCACCCACAGTTCTTTTGTAAAGCAGCCGTTTCGCCCTACTTTCAGCTTATATAAAAAAGGAAGCCCTGAAGCAGTCCTCATTGGCGTATTCTGAAACGCCACAACACACAGCCACAAGTTCTCCTCTGTTTTTTCTCTCTGCAAATTTTCTGTCAGTTGTTTTTGTTCTCTTAAATCTCTCTCCATATATGGTATCCACACTCTAATAACAAACGGAATTATATTTTAAATTTCACCTGTGGTTTTCATAAAGAAATCATTATAGATATCTACTGCTTCCTTACGTCCTCTCACTCTGATGGGAACGCAGGAACCATCTCGCAAAATGAAATCTTCCTGCACATCAGTAATGTGCTCCATATTCACAAGATAGCTTTGATGACAGCGCAGAAAGCGTGGATCATCAATCTGTTTCTCAAGCTCGCCCAGCTTATCCACAGTTACAATCCTGGAACCATCTAGCATATGTATGGTAACAGTATGACTGTCACTTTCCAGATATAAAATATCATCCACAAATGGATAACGGTGCTGTCTCCTGCATTTCACAGCAATCCGTCTGCGAAGGTCCGTTCTCAAAAGGCGCTGCAAAAGAACTCTTGTCTGCTGCTCGTCTGCAGGCTTTAACAGATAACCAGAAGCTTCTACCTCATAGCTCTCCAAAGCAAAATCAGGCGAAGCGGTCAGAAATACTATAGGTGCCTTTACTCCCAGCGCACGCAGTCTTCTGGCAGTATCCATTCCGTTCAGGTCACCCATATAAATATCAAGAAAAATAAGATCAGGTAAAATATACCCTTCTTCGATTTCTGCGAGAAGGCTTTCTCCAGATTCAAATTCCCGGATTTCAGCCTCCCCGCCGGTTGTTTGAAAATACGCCATCAGCTGACGTCTCAGCACAAAGCGTTCAACCTCCACGTCATCACATATGGCTATTTTCTTTACCAAAGCTCTCCCAAAGCCTCCTAGTAATTTACGTTTTTATTATATCAGAAAATTTCTTTTTTATTAAACTTTTGCATAATTCTCACTTTTTCAGGCAAAATCCTCAAATCGCGGAGCTCTGCGAAAGTATCTTTATACTAATAATATGGTTTCGAAACTTTCTGAACAAGGTCGTTTTGTTTTTATTTAAAAATATATCACTAAAAATTATACCCGTCAAGTAAGGAGTGACTACCTAATTAAATAAAACGAATCCTGCGTTACTATTCACTGGAAATATTCCGCCAGGTGTTTTTTGTGACCAAAGCTCCGGGAACCTCGGCGCGAAATCAGGCTTTGCAAAGATCTTTTACAACCTCTCCGGCAATGATAAGCCCTGCCACAGAAGGCACAAATGCCACACTTCCCGGAATATCACGGCGCTCCGTGCACTTATGTGCAGCACCTGGAGGGCAGATGCAATGGGTTCTGCAGCTGATAGACATATCTTCAATTGGCCTTGTGGGGATTTCCTCCGAATAAACAACCTTCAGCTTCTTCACACCACGTTTTTTCAGCTCACGGCGCATAACCTTTGCAAGAGGGCAGACTTTTGTTTTGTAGATATCCGCTACACGGAACATGCTTGCATCCAGCTTGTTTCCAGCACCCATAGAGCTTATAATAGGAACACCTTTTTCCTTTGCCTTCATAACAAGAGAAATTTTTGCAGTTACTGTATCAACTGCATCCACTACATAATCATATTCTTCGAAAGGAAAATCATCCGCATTTTCCGGAAGGAAAAAGCAGTTATGTGTTTCTACTTTCACATTCGGATTAATTTCCAGCATACGTTCTTTCATTACTGCAGTCTTATATTTTCCAACTGTTTTGCGGGTAGCAATAATCTGACGGTTCAGATTGGTAAGGCATACCTTGTCATCATCAATCAGGTCAAAAGCACCTACACCACTTCTTACCAGTGCTTCACACACATATCCTCCCACACCACCAATTCCAAATACAGCCACTCTTGCATCTGCAAGTTTTTTCATTCCATCCTCGCCAAGCAGCAGCTGGGTTCTTGAAAACTGATTCAACATATAATTTTTCTCCTCGTTTATTACATTTAAGAAAGAGCCTAAAGCTTGTTTGAATTTCCTGCTACATAAAAAAACCTGGGGTTTTGTGCCCAGGCCTTTTTTCAGTACCTTTGCGAATATTGTATACTCACGTTGATTTTATGTCAATTATTTTTATCTCATATAATACACTCATATAATAATTCCTCTGTTCATTTTGTATCCAGCTATTTTTTTCCCTTTTCAAACAGCCTTTTCAAAAGTATTTCAATTCGAGATCATCTTTACTCATATTGAGAAATATGCTATACTTTCTTTTTTGAGGTATCCTCTGATTATCTGTTTGGGCTCTTGGAAATTCCCCAGCCGGAGGTTGCATTAACAAGACTCTCCTTGAAGGGCGAAGAATATTCAGAAGCGCAAATAGCCGCTATCAATGACCTTATCACTGCATTAAAAAATTAAAAAGAAAGAGGATTCATCATGATAAATATAATGCTCAGATATTTAGGAATAAAAACAAAGCTGCTAGAACCAATAAAGATAGCAATTGATAATGTAACCCCTCAAAAAGGAAGTGTTATTGATCTTTTCGGAGGTTCCAATACGGTTGCCCAAAGCCTGATAAATGATTACACAGTATATACCAATGATTATCAGGCCTACAGCTATATAGCAGCCAAAGCCTTAATAGAATATCACAGCACTAATGTAATAAATTCTTTAACATTAGAAAAAGTATTTGGAAAATATTATAAAGAAAACAAAGCAGAGTTAACAAAACGCTTTTCTACTCCTTTAGCTGCAGAAAAAAATTTTTTAGATGACATTGGTGACCTCTATTACGGGCCGACATTTGATAAGTTTACTGACTATTTTGACCACTCAGCTTATGCCGGTCATCCCGAAAATTCTCATCCTGTTTTTAATAGCTGTATTTCATATTATTCCTCAGCAGAAATCCAAAAATACAGAGAGAATTCAAAGCTTTTCCCATACAGTCTGTTTACTTTGTATTATGGAAATCCATATTTCAGCATTCACCAATGTGTTGAAATCGACAGTATAAACTATTCCATTGATAAATTACTGGAATCTGGCGAAATAACCGATGAAGAGCACTCCATATACCTGAGTTTTCTTATTTATTGTCTGAACCTTATCGTAATAAGTGTGGGAGATCATTTCGCGCAGCCCCAAAAAATAAAACCGGTTAAGCCTGATCTCTCCGGTGAAAGAGATTCAATAAATCTTCGGGAACGAAAAAAAATAATAGGGAAAAAACGTACACTTGTACAGGAGCTTTATAGAGAAAAATTTGAAGAATATAAGGCTAATTATAAAGCAGGTAACATTGCAAACAAAGCTTTCAATTTGGACTATAAAATATTATTATCAGATCCAGCCTTCAAAACACTTAATATAAACACTGCATATATTGATCCTCCATACACAAATGCACATTACTCTCGTTTCTATCATATTCCGGAGACATTGGTTAAATATGATTACCCGGAAATAGAATACTTTGGAAGATACCGCACGGATCGGTATCAATCCGGCTTCTGTATTAAAAGTCAGGCTTTAGAAGAATTTCGGACACTTCTTAGGTTGTGCAAAGAAAATTCTCTTCATGCTGTAATCAGTTACTCTGACACTGCACAATGTATTTTACCAATCGAGGATATCACCTCTGTGTGCCAGGAATATTATCACAATAATGTTTTAATAGAAAATGTTGCACACATGTACAGAAATTTTGGACAAAAGCCAAACAGAGTCCTTGCCAAAGAATATATTATTACCTGTAAACATAAGGAGTGACAATTATGAAAAAATATATGGGAAACAAGAGCCGTATACTTCCCAATATATATGAAGCTGCAAAATTTGCACCTGAGCACTGCACAATTTTTGATGCCTTCGCCGGAACAACAAACGTAGGTCAGTTTTTCAAATCAAAAGGGTACAAAGTAATTTCAAATGATGTGAATACAACGTCCAGATTATTAGGTAACGTCTATTTATGTCTGAATTCCATTCCCTCTTTCGATACTTTATTTGCCAGTAACTGCTACACCATTCAGCACTTAAATGAACTGCTTTCTACCACAGAATTTGCAGAAAAAAAAGAATTATTTATAACCCTGAATCACAACACTAACAATGAATCTTATTTAAGAAAATATTACACTGCCAATGCATTTAATCTGTTAGTATATCTTTCATTTTATGCCGGTAAAGAGGATTTTACAGATCCGGCCTACAATTACACTTTGCTGGCACCAGATTTTATATGGCGAAATTTTTGTGTAAAAGGAACGAACTCAGGTTACTTTAACCTTGTAAGCCAAAAAAGCATTATTACTCAAATTAAGACTTTAAAAAAATATGAAGAAAAGCATGGAGCCAGCACAGTCACCTCCAATGCCATCAAATTATTAGGTGAAATTTATGTTCCTCCATTTAAAATAAATAATTTAAGAACAGTTATCCGATTACTGGAAAACAACATTTCTGAATTTAACTCAGATGCTTCAATTTCCACTGTCATAAAGAAATTAACAGCACTATCATGCAGAAATAACCACATTGGAAACAGGATGTTTTTTTCGGAAGAGCATGGGCATCGTATAGATACAATAAATAATCTGTCTCTCCTTTGGAGGAAAGACGGGTTAATTACTATGGAGGAATACAATTTTATACAATGCTCTTTAATTGAAGCCACTGCGCTGTTCTCCAATACAAGTGCCACCTATCAGGCTTTTTATAAAACATACAGAGCCAACACTCTCCAGGAATTCCGTCTGGTATTTCCGGAAATTATTCCCTCTGACTTTGAGCATAAGGTATATTGCGATGATACCTTTGACCTTATATCAAAGTTAGATGAGCAATATGATATTTTATATCTTAATCCCCCATATAACTGGAGAATCTATGATTCCAATTACCACCTGTTAAATCTGCTCTCTGACTTCTACAATATTGCAGATAATGTTTTAGAATACGAATCAGGAATTACAGGGGCTGCCGGTGAAAACCGGACATTGGAACGTGAGTATACCAACTATAACCGCCGAAACACTTTTGAGGATTTATTATTTGAACTTATACGTGCTGCAAAATGTAAATATATTATTATCAGCTATTCAGACAGCTTAAGTAACCATAATAAAAACTCACTATCCAGCGTCCAAAAAATAGAAAATTTCCTTAATGATGCCTCTCTTTTTGTCCCTGGAAGCTACCAGAAAATAGAAGTCAGATCTATAAATTTTGAAAGCAGAAAAAGTGAAAAAAAAGAAAAGATACACGAATTATTGTTTATCGCCCAAAAAAGGAATAGCAATTAAGCTATTCCTTACTTTTTACGCTATGGGCACATACATTCCAAATGCATTTCTGATGCATGTAAAGATCTCTTCCTTTTGATCAACTGTAAGAACAGTTCTTACAAAAGCTTTTAAGGTATCAATATCTTCTCCTTCATTTATTTTTCCAAGCCATCTTAGTGAGCCTGCAAAGGCATCATTGAAATAGTCAAAAAATCCCATCAAAAATTCTTCTGCATCTATAATCTTTTTTCCTGTTCTAAGCCCTTTCATTTTACATTTTCTGACAAATTGGTCCAACGCATAAAAAATAATTGTATATAATGCATCTTTTTTCAATGCACTGGATTGAAAGTTTTTGATTCTTTTTGATATAGGACTGGTTGCAATTGCAGCTTCGGTCACAAACAAATTTGTTATGATTCCTTCGTCTGGGTAATTTTCTTTAATATATTGAATAAACTCCTGATATAAGGCTGTATCTCCATACAGAACAACCATTTCCAGATAAACATTATCATTGGGAAATGCACCTCTTTTTGCTGACGCAATCTCCCTTGCATATTCAAACAGTTGTCTTTTTATAAATACTGGTAAACTATCAATAAATTCTTTTGCATTCGTAACGGTTTCTGACTTATTATCTCCCACATCCAGTAACAATAAATACAGCAGCAAAGTGACAAAAGCATGATCATAGCCGCCAAACTGTGCGCCTGCGGCTCTTACAATATCACTTCTGGTGATAGCTCTTGCATCTTTATGATTTGCAATGCTTCGAAAATTAAATGCCCGGACACGCTCATTCATTTGCTTATATGCAGAATTATATTCTTTTTTCGAATACATGGTATTTATATATTCTCCCACAGTTTTCAATGACTTTATATTTGAATTCAAAACAGTAAATATACGTCTTCCCTCTTTTCCAGAAGACTCGAACTTCTCAACTCGATGATGGTCACTTGAAAATGTATTATATTCTGTAACGTAACTCATAAGTCACCTCCTCACTGTATATCCAGATAATTCTTTAAATCTTCCATGTATTTTTCCAATGAATTATTTAGTTCTCTTTCATTTTTCATATTCATTGATATGACATCAATTTCATAACCACTTTTGTCTTTATGGTAATATTTTCTGGTCTGCAAAGCTTCGATATTATGGGCAACAAGCATTGAGCAAAATCGATCTTTGAAAAGAGTTATAAAATTATCATGAATATATATTTGCTGAACTATTTCATTTTTTATTGGCTCCATGTGACTAAAAGTCCATGTTCGTTTTTTTGCATCCACCAGAACAATCTGTTCAGGAGCATCACTGCCATCCGCATACCTGATAAATATCAAATCTGGTATCGCGCCTATTTCATCCTGTTTTCCATCGTCCGTCCAGTAAAACCATTTCAAATCCTTTTTTGGCATAAGCTTTTTTCTATTCTGAAACAGAATTTCTATACGATAACCATTTCCAGTCAAAGCTACAACGGATTCATTATTTTTTCTGGCCTTAAATAATGGATTATATGTCACCATACCTGTGGCAGCTTCCATATTCCTGGCAAGCATTTCAGTACTCTTTCTAATGAGCCAGATCTCATATAATCTGTCATCAAATTCCGGATAATGCTCTAACACATCAAGAGCTTCAGAAGAAGATAAATCAATGCCCTTAAGCTGAATCATTTTCTCAAATAACTGAATCAGAAATTTGAAATCTTTGTTTAATATTTTTCTGTTCCGGTAACGATAGATAACCTTCTTTTTCAGTGATAAATATGTTTCGTTTCTTTTGTAATCAACTCCATATTTTCTTCTTAATAAAAGTCCATTTTTCTTAATTTTGTCACAATATCTATGGGCCATTTTAAATGCAGTAACCTTTTTATTGTCACCTAGAATCTTGAAAATGCTATGATATATTTCTTCAACCCGCCTTATTATGTACAATGTCAGCTGATATTCCGGCATTTGAAAGGTTGAACATTTTATAACAGATGGATATTCTTTCGGAGATACTTTTTCAACATAATTTCTGGCAATATATGCTTCTATATCTATCTCTCCCTGAAATTCCTCTATGGATGTAACCTTTCGTCTTACCCTGGACGAATTCAGGCTTTTTACAATATGCTCAACCACCTTTAATAACTCATTTGTACTTGATAACATTGACAATAAATACAGGCAGTAATAAAATTCGTCTTTTTCATCTTCTTTGGTTAGCATTGAAGCATATTCCGATGCATTTTCAGATATGTAATCACCTGTAGAATAGAAAGTTGCCACCAGATCCTGTGCTTCTTCGAACAGTTTTTTTCTTGGAAAGTATTCTGCTTTGTCCACGCCAGCTCCTCCCTACAGCGATATTTTCATTCTTTCCAATTCTTTTTTGCACCTTTCGTAGCTTTCAAAGCGGACCCGGTTACGCTCAATTGCATCAATATCCTCAAGAGCTTCACAGGCCGGTACAACAGTCATAACTAATGCAGCATCTATTGTATCAAGAATTATCTTTTCAAATAGTTCTGTCAGCTGAACTCTGTTTGCAGGATCCGTTAACGCCCCAATATCAGAAGCAGAGCTTTTTGTACATGCAGTTGCCGAATCAGCACCTGGGTATGCACTCCAGTTAACTGTTGCCAATTTCAATCGAAAAAAATGATTCGCCAGTTTGACTGCATCAATTTTATATGAAGTACCAATCTCCAGATCAGATCTCAGGTCATTAATTACAAAATAAATTTTTGAAGTGATACAACTTTCAAACAGCCTTTGAAGTGGTAAACTAATTTTGGACACAGAGGGGTCAATTTCTAGACATAAATGAGTTATAATTCAAACAAGGAAT
>CAKRMK010000041.1 GCA_934364795.1 uncultured Blautia sp. | reverse complement strand
GTCTGCTAAGGAATATACCTTGCAAAACCGCTGGGGACTGGCTGTGTTACACATGAAATTGCAGACGGTGGGTGTTGGATGTATCGTATGACTAAACTACAGTTATAAGATTAAATGGATTAAACATTGCAATAACTAAGAAAATTATAAAATGCATAAATAATAACTTATAAATGAGCAAATACAGAAAAATGCACAAAAATAAGTTCTTTTTGTCCGCAATCTCATACGTTACATTAATCACCACTGTCTTGCGTAAAGTCAAGCAGTTTTTGCCAATACACAGCATTAGGACAAGTAGTATTCCTTAGCAGGTCATTTCAGGCGCGTTCTTAGTGTAGGCGAGATCCATGACTTACTAAGACTTGGGCGAGAGGGCTCTCCCGAGCGTCCTAGTCGCAGTTAGTCATTAGCTTGCCGGAACGTTGCGCCGACCTGCGTGGAATACTACTTGTTCTAATGCGTCCGTCTTGAAAATCCTGACTGTATTAAATAGCAATTTACAGTAGTTCCCACCCTAATGATTGACTTTTTGCAAGGACGGAAGTACTATAGAATATATCAATATAAACGTAAACAAAGGAGGCGTCAATATGAAGAGAAAAAGCAAGGTATGGAACAAATTTCTTGTGATTTTACTTGCCGTATTTTCCCTGTCTGTTCTGTCACCGGAAATGTCAGCTTATTTGGGAAATGTGCAGACCGTACAGGCAGCCAAGCTTAGTTCCAAAACTCTCACATTGATCAAAGGACAGAAAAAAGTTCTGAAACTAAGTGGAGCTACCCAGAAAGTAAAATGGAAAAGCAGCAAAAAAGCAGTAGCAACTGTTTCTTCCAGTGGAAAAGTAACTGCGAAAAAAGCCGGTACAGCCAAGATCACAGCGCAGGCCGGAACTAAAAAATATACCTGCACAGTAAGAGTAGAAGAGCCGAAACTGAACCGGACAGCTGTTACTTTATATGCGGGAAAAACATATCAGCTGAAAGTAAACGGAACCAGACAGAAAGTGACCTGGACAAACAGCAACCGTAAAGTCGCAGCCGTAAACAGCAAAGGCCTTATTACAGGCAGAACTGCTGGAACAACTAAAATCACAGCAAATGTAGGCGGCAAAAAATACAGCTGCAAAGTCACCATAAAAACACTTTCACCGGCACAGATCCAGGCATCTGCTTACAAAAAGCTGAAAAACTACATTGTAAATAATGGAGTTACAAACAGTGATGGAAACAAGGTTGTCAGGATCAAGATGGATCAAGATGGTCTGGCATATACCTGGGGAATTGTTTATGATCAGTCTGCGAATATGATGGAATTCATATTAAGCACTACAGGTGATGAAAGCAGAAGTTCCACAGATATGAAAGTACTTGTGAGAACAGATTCTGCAAATGTGACATTCTTATTTATTATGACAGGAGATGGATCAGGATTCCAGGCACAGGTTCAGTTAGACGGAAAACAATATGACGGTATCAATCCAGTTTCCTTTATAATTACCAAAACATCCGGAATCGAGGTTCCTTATAAGGATATGAACGATCTGGCAAATGCACATATGAAAGCCGGTTTTGCAGGCTGGCAGAGCATACTGACAAGGGGAGCCGGAACTTCCTTTAATGAGCTGGGATTTACCGCTTATAAAGGAGAATGATAAAAAAGGGTCAGAAGTGAAGCACGGACAAAATATCTGTCTGCTTCACAACTGACCTTTTTTGCAATCTGAATGTTATTCTTCAAACTCCGCAATTACTACATAACCGCTAAGCGGTGCTTTTTCCACACTTACAATAGTACCTTCTTTTGCTTTGATTCTTCTGGAGTTAGGATAGCAGCCGGACATGGCCACTGCGGGTTCAATGATATAGCTGTAATTCATATAAGACTGATATTCTGTAATCTGAACCTTATCGCCAGGCTTCACAAGACCTGGACGCTCCATTTTAAAACTTTCCTGACGCATGATAATTCCTTCTTTCCCTTTATATATTTTTACACAATTTAGAGCCTGCCAAAAGTTATTTCCATAATCTGTAAGCTGCGCTTTGTGTTATATTTTACAGAAAGTCTTTTTAAACATTTTTTGAAATATATATGAAAAAACAAGACAGATGCCGCTTGGAGCAGCTTGCTGCAGGCGGAAAATCCTGCTTTACAGGATTTTTCCTGGATATATTTTAGAATACCACAAAAATAAAAAAATGTCAGCAGCCAGGCAGCACAACTATGTAAAAAATATTCTGCTGAACTTGCATCTTCTGTGGACAGTTAGTATAATTATAACAAAATTAACAAAAAAACAAAAAATGAAAAGGAAAGAGAGAGGAACCATAACGATGCCATCAGACAGAAGCCATGAGCTGTACAAAGCCCTGAAAGATAAGGGATACCCGGATGAAATTTGCAGGGAAATAGCCTATAAACACATGAATACAGATTATACGGCTACCCGCATGCTGGGCTATCTTTATCGTATGACAAATCCGCGCCTGGAGGATGTTGTGGATGAAATGCTGGCTATTTTAAGTGACCGCAATACTATTATCCAGAAAAAAGAGCTGGAACATGCACAGGCAACACTTAATGACGTATATGAAAAAGGGCTGTGATTTGTCTGCGAAAACAGATTGGAATTATATAATATTATATGCTTCCGTTCACAAAATCATCATAACCGTGTGCTAATATAAAATAAATTTCAGCAGAGGAGGAAGATATTTATGGATACATTAAAAATCCTTGTAGTGGACGATGAAAGCCGAATGAGAAAACTGGTAAAAGACTTTTTGACTAAAAAAAATTTTCAGGTCCTGGAGGCCGGGGACGGCGAAGAAGCCATGGACATATTTTATAAAGAAAAAGATATTGCACTGATCATCCTGGATGTGATGATGCCGAAGATGGACGGATGGGAAGTATGCCGTGAGGTACGTAAGAATTCCAAGGTGCCGATTATCATGCTGACAGCAAGAGGTGATGAAAGAGATGAGCTCCTTGGCTTTGATCTTGGGGTAGATGAATACATATCCAAGCCATTTAGCCCGAAGATTCTGGTAGCCAGGGTAGAAGCGATCCTTCGCCGTACCGGTCAGGCGGGAGCAGAAGATGTGCTTAGTGCAGGTGGCATTGTTATTGACAAAGCAGCCCACCTTGCCACTGTAGACGAAAAACCAATGGATCTTAGCTTTAAGGAATTTGAGCTTCTTACCTATTTCTTGGAGAATCAGGGAATTGCTCTTTCCAGAGAGAAAATTCTGAATTCTGTATGGAATTACGACTATTTTGGAGATGCCAGAACCATTGATACCCATGTGAAAAAGTTAAGAAGCAAGATGGGTGAAAAAGGAGAATATATCAAAACCGTATGGGGAATGGGCTACAAGTTTGAGGTAGAGTGATGAAAAAACCAAAGAAAATCCGTTCTATCAAGCACCAGATCACCTTTACCTTTATTGGTCTTATGCTTTTGTCCATTCTGACCATTTCTGTGATCAATGGAGTATTTCTTGAGAAATATTATGTATCCAAAAAAACAGAAACTCTGCTGGATGCAAAAGAAGTGTTAAGCCAGATTGACACCGATTCCATGACAGACGATGACGGGGAAAGTGAGCAGGGGGATCTGCCATCAGAAATCGTGCAGGCAAGCTCCAGAAATAATCTGACCTGGGTGCTGATTAATGAGGATAATACCAAGTATCTTTGCTGGCCGGAAAATGAGGATCAGCTGCGAAGCAAGCTGTTTTTCGGTTATGCCAGTGATCTTGATATGGACAATGGGAAAGGCAAGATCCTGAAAGAAACGGATACCTGTGTTGTCCAGCAGGTACATGACCGTTTCGTGGGAATGGACTACGTGGAATGCTGGGGTAAATTTGACAATGGCAATTATTTTCTGATCAGAAGTCCTCTTGAAAGTATTCGTGAAAGTGCAGACATTTCCAACAAATTTTATTTCTTTGTAGGGTTTGCCATTATTATAATGAGTGCAATGGTGATCATGGCAGTGACCAGGAAGCTGGTGAAACCTATTTCCGAGCTTACAGAGCTTTCCCGTAAAATGACAAATCTTGATTTTGAGGCAAGATATAAGAGTAAGGCAGGAAATGAAATTGATGTGCTGGGAGACAATTTCAATAAAATGTCCAGCCAGCTGGAGCACACCATTTCGGAACTGAAATCTGCAAACAATGAATTGCAGAAGGATATTGCAGACAGGGTAAAAATTGATGAGATGCGTAAGGAATTTCTGGATAATGTATCTCATGAACTGAAAACTCCTATTGCGCTGGTACAGGGATATGCGGAAGGCCTGAAGGAAAATATTAATGACGATCCGGAAAGCATGGATTTTTACTGTGATGTAATTATTGATGAAGCTTCCAAAATGAACAAACTGGTGAAGAATCTTCTGACTTTGAATCAGCTGGAATCTGGCAAAGATGCTGCTGTGATGGAGAGATTTGATCTTACGGCACTGGTGAATGGCGTTTTATCCACTATGGATATTATGATCCGCCAGAAAGAAGCAAGAGTAATTTTCAATGAAAAGGAACCGCTTTATGTTTGGGCTGATGAGTTTAAGACAGAAGAGGTTGTAACCAACTATGTAAGTAATGCTTTGAATCATCTGGATGGAGAAAAAATCGTGGAAATCAAGATCCTGAAAGAGGATGACAAAGTGAAAGTAACTGTATTTAACACTGGAACTCCTATTCCGGAGGCTGATCTTCCAAATCTGTGGAACAAGTTTTATAAAGTGGATAAAGCACGTACCAGAGAATATGGTGGAAGCGGTATCGGTCTTTCCATTGTAAAGGCCATCATGGAGGGCATGAACCAGCAGTACGGTGTGCAGAATTTTGACAATGGAGTGGAGTTTTGGTTTACGCTGGACCGCAAGTGAAATTTAGCGGACGGATATCACAGTAAATTTTAATAAAAAAATCTCCATTAATCCGACAGGAGACGACAAACTAACAAAACAGGCGGCAGCAGGGAATTAGCTCTTTGCAACCGCCTGTTTTTGCGTTATACTATAAAACAAATGGGAAAACTTTTAAAGATATATCTGAAGCATGGTCAAAAATTTTGGCTATCTGTATGCTTCAGTTCAGAGGAGAGTTATTATGATCGGGATAATTGACTACGATGCCGGTAACATAAAGAGTGTGGAGAAAGCACTTCATTATCTTGGAGAACAGACCGTTGTTTCCAGAGATCCACAGGTACTTCTACATGCGGATAAAGTGATCCTTCCAGGTGTTGGAAGTTTCGGGGATGCCATGAGTAACCTGAATAAATTCGGGCTTGTGCCAGTAATAAAAGAAATAACAGATAAAAAAACTCCATTTTTAGGGATCTGTCTGGGACTTCAGCTTTTGTTTGAGTCCAGTGATGAGACACCAGGAGTAGAGGGACTGGGACTTCTGAAGGGGAAAATCGTTAAGATTCCACCTGCAGAGGGACTGAAGATCCCGCATATGGGCTGGAATTCTCTCCATCTTCAGAATGACGGAAGACTGTTTAGGGGAATTCCGGAGCAGACCTATGTTTATTTCGTACATTCTTATTATCTTCAGGCAGAGGAGCCTGAAATTGTAAAGGCAACTACAGAATACGGTGTAACCATTCATGCCTCCGTTGAAAAAGATAATATTTTTGCCTGTCAGTTCCATCCGGAGAAGAGCAGCAAATATGGCCTTAAGATACTGGAGAATTTTGCAAAGCTTGAAAAGGAGGCGTGACCATGTTTACCAAAAGAATTATTCCCTGCCTGGATGTGAATAAAGGCCGGGTAGTAAAAGGGGTTAATTTTGTAGATCTGAAGGATGCCGGAGATCCGGTGGAAATTGCCAAAGCATACGATGCAGCAGGTGCTGATGAAGTGGTATTTCTTGATATTACTGCTTCCTGTGAAGAGCGCGACACGGTGGTAGAAATGGTCCGCAAGGTGGCTGCCAACGTATTCATTCCCTTTACAGTTGGCGGCGGCATCCGTACTGTGGATGACTTCAAGAAGCTGCTTCGTGAAGGTGCTGACAAGATTTCAGTAAATTCCGCAGCAATTGACAGACCGGAGCTGATCCGTGAAGCCGCAGATAAATTTGGAAGTCAGTGTGTTGTTGTTGCCATTGATGCCAAAAGACGGGAAGATGGGGGCTGGAATATTTACAAACACGGCGGTCGTCTGGATACTGGAATTGACGCCATAGAATGGGCAAAAAAGGTGGAAGCACTTGGAGCAGGTGAAATTCTTCTTACCAGCATGGACTGTGACGGCACAAAGGCTGGTTATGATATTGAGCTTACCAGAGCCGTGGCAGATGCAGTATCCATTCCTGTGATTGCATCCGGAGGTGCGGGAACACTGGAGCATTTTTATGAAGGCCTTACCGATGGTGGTGCCGATGCAGTGCTGGCAGCTTCTTTGTTCCATTATAAAGAACTGGAAATTTCACAGGTAAAGGACTACCTTGCAGGTAAAGGTGTTCCGGTAAGACGCTAAACTTGCTTTAAAACATGTGTGAAAAAAGGCTTTCAGCGAATACATAAAGTGATGTCAGAAATAATTATTTTCCCGGCATCCTGAAGATAAGATGAGGTGACAAGTAAATGGGTCAGATATCAGGAGACTGGCAGGCTGCGTTGAAAGACGAATTTCGGCAGCCCTATTATGCAAAATTATATAAAACAATAATGGAAGAATACCGTACGAAAAAGATTTTTCCACCGCCCCAGGATATGTTTAATGCCTTTGAATTTACTCCGTTAAATGATGTAAAAGTAGTAATTCTGGGACAGGACCCTTATCACAATGACGGACAGGCAAATGGTCTGTGTTTCTCTGTAAGAGAAGATGTGGAGATACCTCCGTCTCTGGTGAATATTTATAAAGAGCTTCACAGCGATCTGGGATGTTACATTCCGGATAATGGCTGTCTGGAAAAGTGGGCAAAGCAGGGTGTCCTTCTTCTGAACACTGTACTTACTGTACGTGCCCATCAGGCAAATTCTCACAGGGGAATTGGCTGGGAGCAGTTTACAGATGCAGTAATCCGTACTCTGAATGACCAGGACCGTCCTATTGTATATCTTCTCTGGGGAAGACCTGCCCAGACGAAAAAAGCAATGTTGTATAATCCGAAGCAGCTGGTGCTTACCGCTGCACATCCAAGCCCGCTGTCTGCGTCAAGAGGATTTTTCGGATGCAGGCATTTCAGCCAGACCAATGAATTTCTGGAAAAGAACGGGCTTACCCCCATTGACTGGCAAATTGAAAATATTGCAAAGGAAAGTTAAGGTATGGGGAAAAAGAACGATAATACGCTTGTTAAAAATGCATCATTCCTGATGATCGCGGCTCTTATATCCAAGATCATCGGAATGCTTTATAAAAGTCCGCTTTCGAATACTCTTGGAAACAGCAGTATGGGACTTTTTAATTATGCACAGAATGTATATTTTATTCTGTTAATGATTGCCTCTTTCAGTATTCCGCAGGCAGTTTCCAAGATCATGGCGGAAAAGCTGGCATTTAAGCGTTACCGGGATGCACAGAAGGTATTTCACTGTGCTCTTCTTTATGTTGTGGTAATGGGAGGCGTTGTGGCACTGTTTTGTTTCTTTGGTTCCTCCATTCTGGTTCCGGAATCTATGTCAGGGGCAAGACTTGCACTGAAAATGCTGGCACCCACTATTTTCCTGTCAGGAATTCTTGGTACCTTCAGAGGCTATTTCCAGGCTTACAGAAATATGCTTCCCACATCACTGTCCCAGATCGTGGAGCAGTGCTTTGTAGCAGTGTTTGCAATCCTTATGTCTCATGTGATGTTGGGTAAATTCAGTGGGGCAGAAGAGTCTGTAAGAAATGCATGGGGAGCTGCCGGTGCTACAATGGGAACCGGAGCAGGAGTGGCATCTGCACTTTTGTTTATGCTTTTTGTTTACTACGTAAACAGTAAAAGTATCCGCAGAAGACTGGAGCGAGATACACATTCCAAAGATGAAGCTACTGCTGATGTGATGAAAAACATTATTCTCATTGTAATGCCTATTATCCTCAGCGCTTTTATTTATAACGTAAACGGATTTATCAACAGTTATATGTATTCCGGTATTCAGGGCTTTAAGGGAATTGACCACAATACCATTACCAGCCTTTATGCAGAGTATGGCTATTATATGACGTTGATTAATATTCCGCTTACACTGGCAAGTACAGCGCCCACTTCCATGATCCCGGAGGTTTCCGCACAGTATGCAAAAAGAGACATGGATGGAGCCAGAGATAAGATTGATCGTGCTACCTGGATCAGTATGTTTATTTCCATTCCCTGTGCAGTAGGTCTTGCAGTTCTTGCCGGTCCCATCACCAGGCTTCTGTTTCCCAGAACAGAAGGGGCTGCTGCACAGCTGATGATGCTTGGCGTTATTACAATTATCCTCAATGGAAATTCCAATATTTCCAATGGTGTACTTCAGGGTATCGGAAAACCAAATATTCCAATGGTCAATGCAGCCATTGCACTGGTGGTAGATGTGATTGCCATGGCAGTTTTACTTGTGGTTACAGATCTTGGGGTTTATTCCATTGTAATTGCCATGATTATTTATGCAGTGGTTATGTGTCTGTTGAATGAACGTGCCATGAAGAAATATATGCAGTACAAGAATCCATGGAGAAGTGCTTACTTAAATCCGCTTCTGGCATCTGTCCCCATGGCAATCGTTGCCGGTTTCTCCTATTATGGAATTTATAAGCTGATCCATTCTAATTTCATCAGTCTTGGAATTGCGGTAGTACTGGGAATGGTGGCTTACTTTATTGTATATCTGGCGGTTAGTAAACCATCAGATGCACAGTTTGCAATGATGCCAGGCGGGGCTTATCTGAAGAAAATTGCATCTAAGCTGCCTTTTTAAACATGTTTTAGGATATAAAAAACTTCCTGCCGCGAGTGGACAAATAGAGTTTGTTCATTCGCAGCAGGAAGTTTTTTGCTATTTAAAGTGCTATTTAATACAGTAAGACTTTTTAAGACAGACGCATTAGAACAAGTAGTATTCCACGCAGGTCGGCACAACGTTCCGGCAAGCTAATGACTAACTGCGACTAGGACGCTCGGGAGAGCCCTCTCGCCCAAGTCTTAGTAAGTCATGGATCTCGCCTACACTAAGAACGCGCCTGAAATGACCTGCTAAGGAATACTACTTGTCCTAATGCTGTGTGTTGGCAAAAACTGCTTGACTTTACGCAAGACAGTGGTGATTAATGTAACGTATGAGATTGCGGATAGGCCTTTGGGGTGCAAAACATTTAGTCAAATAGCAGATAATGCTATAGCTAAAATTACATTTAAATGGTAAAGTATTCAACTAAGCAAAGTATTAACTGCAATAAAACTTTATAAATTGGAACATCACATTTCACTTTAAATTATTATTATGTAGTTTTTAATTTTCTTAGCTATTGCAATATTTAAAATGTTTAAGCTATTTATAACTGCAGTTTAGTCATACGATACACATTCAACACCCACCGTCTGCAATTTCATGTGTAACACAGCCAGTCCCCAGCGGTTTTGCAAGGTATATTCCTTAGCAGACCATTTCAGGAGCGCTTTTAATGTAGCAAAGATCCACTGGTTACGGAGACTTGGCGCGAGGGCTCTCCCGAGCGTCGTAGTCGCAGTTACCAGTTAGCTTTGCGGAATGTTGCTCCGGTCTGCGTGGAATATACCTTGCAAAACTGCGTCCGGGAAACCATTCCCCCCACACATTAAATAGCAATACCGCTCATTTACACCAGTCACGCATTCTTTGCGTCTTCCTCCGCCTTCAAATTCTTCTGTGCAGTAGAAAGCATCAGTTTAATTCTGTTCAGCTGGTTTACCTCACTTGCGCCCGGGTCATAATCAATGGCAGCAATGTTTGCTTTTGGATATAACCTGCGGATCTCTTTAATAACACCCTTACCTACAATGTGGTTTGGCAGGCAGGCAAATGGCTGGATGCAGACGATATTTGGAACATCATCATGGATCAGCTCCATCATTTCACCAGTCAGGAACCATCCCTCACCAGTCTGGTTACCTTCGGAAACAATTGGCCGTGCCATTTTTGCCAGATTACGGATATCTGCGGTAGGATGGAAATGACGGCTTTCAGCAAGCGCCTCATTGGCTGTTTTTCTTACCCAGTCGATAGCCTTGATACCCATGTTTCCAAGGAATGCCTTGGATTTCTTGAAACCAAGATTCTCTACTTTGAAATTCTGGTTGTAGAAGCAGTAAGACATAAAGTCGATCAGGTCCGGAACAACCGGTTCTGCACCTTCTGCTTCCAGAAGCTCTGCAAGGTGGTTGTTTGCAGCAGGAAGGAATTTAACCAGGATTTCTCCTACAATACCTACGCGAGGCTTCTTCTCGTCACTGATGGGAATGGTGTCGAAATCATGAACCATTTCCCTGCACATTTTCTTAAACTGGCTGTGGCTTAAAGAACTTCCGGAAACAAAAGCGATCACACGTTTTTCCCAGATCTTATATTTTCTGTTTACAATGCCTTTCTCCAGCTCATAAGGACGCATACGGTAAATACATTTCATCAGGATATCGCCAAATACTGCAGCGTAAACAACTGCCTTTACAAGCGGGAGAGTGAGCTTAAATCCTGGGTTACTCTCAAGACCGCTTAAGTTGATGGAAATAACCGGAATCTGTTCCATACCTGCTTTTTTCAGTGCACGGCGGATAAAGGCAATATAGTTGGATGCACGGCAGCCGCCGCCTGTCTGGGACATTACAACAGCGGTTTTATTCAGGTCATATTTGCCGGATAAGAGGGCATCCATGATCTGTCCTACAACGATCAGGGACGGATAACAAGCATCGTTGTTTACATATTTCAGTCCAACATCAACAGCGTGTTTGTTGTCATTTGGAAGGACTTCCAGGTGGTAACCGTTTGCGTTAAAAGCAGCTTCCAGCAAGGAAAAGTGTACCGGTGACATCTGCGGGCAAAGGATGGTGTAGTCCTTACGCATTTCCTTTGTAAATACAACTTTCCCAATAGAAGCAGGACGGATGGTACGCTGCTTTTTCTGTGCATCTTTTGCACGCAGGGCTGCCAGAAGAGATCTTACACGGATTCTTGCTGCGCCAAGGTTATTTACCTCGTCAATTTTCAGACAGGTGTAAATTTTACCACTTCCATCCAGAATTTCATAAACTTCATCAGTTGTGACAGCGTCAAGTCCACATCCAAAGGAGTTCAGCTGGATCAGGTCCAGATCATCTCTTGTCTTAACAAAGTTTGCTGCTGCGTACAGTCTGGAATGGTACATCCACTGGTCGTTTACACGGATAGGACGTTCTACCGGCACCAGATGGGAAACAGAATCCTCTGTGAGGACTGCAACACCATAGCTGTTGATCAGATCCGGGATTCCGTGATGGATTTCAGGATCAATATGATAAGGACGTCCTGCAAGGACAATACCTCTGCGGCCTGTTTCTTTCAGGTACTGAAGGGTTTCCTCACCTTTTTTCTCAACGTCTTTATGTACAGCAGCCATTTCCTCCCAGCCCTTGTGTGCGGCTTCCTTGATCTCGGCAGCCGGGATGTCAGGGAAAATTTCAATCAGGCGCTTGGTGACGATTTCCTCGGAAGTCAGTGCCAGGAACGGATTCATAAAGGTAATAGACGGATCATGAAGCTCGTCTACGTTATTTTTGATATTTTCCGCATAGGAGGTAACGATCGGGCAGTTGTAGTGGTTGACTGCATCCGGGAATTCGTTGCGCTCATAAGGGATACATGGATAGAAAATAAATTTCACACCATTTTTCAGCAGCCAGGTCACATGACCGTGTGCAAGCTTGGCAGGATAACATTCAGATTCACTTGGAATGGACTCAATGCCAAGCTCATAAATTTTTCTGGTAGAAGTAGGAGAGAGTACTACCTGATATTTCAGTTCTGTAAAGAAAGTATACCAGAACGGATAGTTCTCAAACATATTCAGTACACGGGGAATACCTACTTTGCCACGGACTGCTTTCTCAGGAGAAAGAGGCTCATAGGAGAAAAGCCGTTTGTACTTGTATTCATAAAGGTTTGGGATATGGTCCTTGTTCTTTTCTTTACCAATACCGCGTTCACAGCGGTTACCGCTTACAAACTGACGTCCGCCGGTGA
The DNA here is from genome assembly GCA_934364795.1 of uncultured Blautia sp. Taxonomy (GTDB): domain Bacteria; phylum Bacillota; class Clostridia; order Lachnospirales; family Lachnospiraceae; genus Blautia_A. Next base: position 15,590 of record CAKRMK010000041.1, on the reverse strand, counting down.
ATTTGTTGATGGTAAGACGGCAGTTGTTGGTACATCCGTGACAGTTGGCCATAGATGTAGTGTATTTCAGTTCATTGATCTTTTCAATGGAGAGCATGGTAGTTTCACGGTTCTCCGCATGATAACGCTCTTTTGCGATCAGGGCAGCACCGAAAGCTCCCATGATCCCTGCAATGTCCGGGCGGATGGCCTGACAGCCTGCAATACGTTCAAAACTTCTTAGAACACCGTCGTTGTAGAAGGTTCCACCCTGTACAACAATATGCTTTCCAAGCTCCTTGGCATCGGAAACCTTGATAACTTTATAAAGAGCATTTTTAATAACAGAATAGGCAAGTCCGGCAGAAATATCTGCTACGGAAGCACCCTCTTTCTGGGCCTGTTTAACCTTGGAGTTCATAAATACGGTACATCTGGTACCAAGGTCAATAGGATGCTCTGCAAAAAGGGCTGCCTTTGCGAAATCCTGTACAGAGTAATTCAGGGATTTGGCAAAAGTTTCAATAAAGGAACCGCAGCCGGAGGAACATGCCTCGTTCAGCTGTACACTGTCTACAGTCTGGTTACGGATCTTGATACATTTCATATCCTGTCCGCCGATATCTACGATACAGTCAACCTCCGGATCAAAGAACGCGGCTGCATAGTAATGGGAGACAGTTTCTACTTCACCTTCATCAAGGAGAAGGGCTGCCTTCATCAGTGCTTCTCCATAACCTGTAGAGCAGGAAAATGCAATGTGTGCATCCTCTGGCAGAAGGCTGTAGATCTCCTGGATAGAACGGATGGCAGTCTTTAAAGGACTTCCGTTATTGTTGTTGTAGAAAGAATAAAGCAGGGTTCCGTCCTCGCCTACAAGGGCGGTTTTGGTAGTGGTGGAACCAGCGTCAATACCAAGGTAGCAGCTGCCGTGATACTGGGAAAGGTCACCTTTTTTTACCTGATAGGCACTCTGGCGTTCATTGAAAGCCTTGTAGTCTTCTTCTGTGGCAAAAAGAGGCTCCATACGCTCAACCTCGAAATCCAGTTTAATGGAATTTTTCAGCCGGTTCTTCATATCGGTAAGGGATACGGTTACTTCGTCTTTGGCATTCATGGCAGAACCCATAGCCGCGAAAAGATGGGAGTTTTCCGGTGTGATGGCATGCTCGTCATCCAGCTTCAGGGTACGGATAAATGCAGCCTTCAACTGATCCAAAAAGTGAAGGGGACCGCCAAGGAATGCAACATGTCCTCGGATCGGTTTGCCGCAGGCAAGACCGGAGATGGTCTGATTTACAACTGCCTGGAAAATAGATGCAGACAGGTCTTCCTTGGTAGCACCGTCATTGATAAGCGGCTGGATATCTGTTTTTGCAAAAACTCCGCAGCGGGCTGCGATTGGATAAAGTGCTTTGTAATTCTTTGCATATTCGTTCAGTCCGGTAGCATCGGTCTGAAGAAGGGATGCCATCTGGTCAATGAAGGAACCGGTACCGCCGGCACAGATTCCGTTCATACGCTGTTCAATATTGCCACTTTCAAAGTAAATAATCTTGGCATCCTCGCCGCCCAGCTCGATGGCTACATCGGTCTGTGGTGCGATCTTCTGAAGAGAAGTGGAAACTGCGATAACCTCCTGGACAAAAGGTACACCAAGGTGGTTCGCCAGGGTAAGTCCGCCGGAACCTGTGATGACAGGGTGCAGGGTAAGCTCGCCCAGTTTCTCATAGGCTTTCTCAAGAAGATCTGCCAGAGTCTCCTGAATGTTGGCAAAATGACGCTGGTAGTCTGCAAAAAGCAGGGTATCATTTTCGTCAAGAATAGCTATTTTGACAGTGGTAGATCCAATGTCAATTCCTAATGTGTATTTATTCATGTAAAAAATATGCCTCCTCGTTTGTGGTTGCAGGTATCATTTCCTCAATCTGCAGGCAGAGAATCCTGCAAAGCAGGATCCTTTCTTGAAACACAGTTTTGATACTTGCATAGGACAAAAAGCGTCCCCAAACTTTCTTATTATTATATATAGGTTTTTTCAGTGAAAATATTCCGTAATATTATACGATAAGGTGGGACAAATGGCAATGTAAAAGTTTAACAAGGATTCTTTGACCAGCTGTTGAATTTTCGGTGATTTCGGGCTATAATAAAAAATGTTTTCTGCTTTTGTTTTACACTTACTCCAATGTGTAAAAGAGAGCAGTGCTTTTTAGAAACAGGAAAAAAGAAAGGAAATATATATGGCAAAATATACACTTATGAAAACGGAAGGCCGTGCGAAACGTGCCCAGTTTGAAACGGTGCATGGAACCATCCAGACACCGGTGTTTATGAACGTGGGAACAGTTGGTGCTATCAAGGGTGCGGTATCCACCATGGATCTGAAGGATATCGGCACACAGGTACAGCTTTCCAATACCTATCATCTTCATGTAAGAACAGGAGATAAGCTGATCAAGGAATTTGGAGGGCTTCACAAGTTTATGGTCTGGGACAGACCGATCCTTACCGATTCCGGCGGATTTCAGGTATTTTCCCTGGCAGGACTGCGTAAGATCAAAGAAGAAGGGGTTTATTTCCAGTCCCATATTGATGGTCACAAGATTTTTATGGGACCGGAAGAAAGTATGCAGATCCAGTCCAATTTAGGCTCTACCATTGCCATGGCTTTTGATGAGTGTCCAAGCAGTGTGGCAAGCAGGGAATATGTGCAGAATTCTGTAGACCGTACCACCAGATGGCTGGAGCGTTGCAAGAAGGAAATGAACAGACTTAACAGTCTGCCGGATACAGTGAATAAAGAACAGCTTCTTTTTGGAATCAATCAGGGAGCCATTTATGAGGATATCCGTATTGCCCATGCAGACACGATTTCCAAGATGGATCTGGATGGCTATGCTGTGGGAGGACTTGCAGTTGGTGAGACTCATGAGCAGATGTATCATATTCTGGATGAAGTTGTGCCCCATCTTCCCCAGGACAAGCCTACTTATCTGATGGGAGTTGGTACTCCGGCTAATATTCTGGAGGGTGTTGCAAGAGGAATTGACTTCTTTGACTGTGTTTATCCAAGCCGTAACGGACGTCATGGACATGTATACACCAATCATGGAAAGCTGAATATGTTCAATGCCAAGTATGAAATGGATCCACGTCCCATTGAGGAAGGATGCCAGTGTCCTGCATGCCAGCATTACAGCAGAGCCTACATCCGTCATCTTATGAAAGCCAAAGAAATGCTGGGAATGCGTCTTTGTGTACTTCACAATCTGTATTTCTACAATCATCTCATGGAAGAAATCAGGGATGCACTTGACCAGGGCAATTTCGCAGAATATAAGGAAATGCGTCTGGCAGGATTTGAAGAAGGAAAGATTCACAGTAAATACAGCGGCAATGTATAAGCAGGGGCTTCTGAAATCACCAAATCCTGCGAAACAGGTGAAATAAATATAAAAAATTATAAAACTACTTGAAGAGCCGGGCTTTTTTGTGTATATTATACTATAATGCGCTGGTGATAATGCCCGTGTGAAAGAGTAAGAAACAGGAGGATTTGTAAATGGACGCATCAAGCGGAATGAGTATGGGATTTACCATTGTATGGCTGGTTGTACTTTTCGGTATTATGTATTTTCTGATGATCAGACCTCAGAAGAAAGAGCAGAAGAGAGTACAGGCAATGTTAAGCGACATGGCTGTTGGTGACAGTATCGTGACTACAAGCGGCTTCTATGGCGTAATCATTGACATGACAGAGGAAGATGTGATCGTAGAGTTCGGTAACAATAAGAACTGCCGTATTCCTATGAGAAAACAGGCAATTGCTGAAGTTGAGAAAGCAGAGCAGGCTTCCGCATAATTGAATAACCATATGGAAAGAGTGCTGTACATTGATTTTTTCGGTGTACAGCATTTTTTTCCTTTAATGTGAGGCACTTTTTTCCTTTAACAGGTTGAAATCTGAAAGAAAGTGCGTTATTATAATAACAATTACCCATTGGTGCCAGGAGAGTCGTGTAAATTCCCACTGGTATTAAGGAACAAAGGAGAGGAAATTATTATGAATTACAATATTTCACTGATTCCCGGAGACGGCATTGGTCCGGAAATCGTTGCAGAAGCAAAGAAAGTACTGGATAAGGTATGCGAGAAATACGGACACAGCTTTTCTTATTCAGAAGTACTTTTAGGCGGTGCATCTATTGATGTACACGGCGTTCCTCTTACAGAAGAGGCAATTGCCACAGCCAAAGCTTCTGATGCAGTTCTTATGGGCTCTATCGGCGGTGATGCCAAGACATCCCCGTGGTACAAGCTGGAGCCATCCAAACGCCCGGAGGCAGGACTTCTTGCAATCCGTAAGGCACTGAATCTTTTTGCAAATCTGCGCCCTGCATATTTATACAATGAGCTTAGAGCAGCATGCCCTCTTCGCGATGAGATCATTGGAGATGGATTTGATATGATCATTGTACGTGAGCTGACAGGCGGTCTTTATTTCGGTGAGAGAAAGACAATTGAAGAGAATGGTGTTGCAAAGGCAATTGATACCCTTTCCTATAATGAAAATGAAATCCGCAGAATTGCCATTAAGGCATTTGATATTGCAATGAAACGCCGTAAGAAAGTAACAAGCGTTGATAAGGCAAATGTTCTTGATTCCTCCAGACTGTGGAGAAAAGTAGTAGAAGAAGTTGCAAAAGATTATCCGGAGGTTACACTTGAGCACATGCTGGTTGACAACTGTGCAATGCAGCTTGTAAGAGATCCGAAGCAGTTTGATGTAATTCTTACAGAGAACATGTTTGGCGATATTCTTTCTGATGAGGCAAGCATGGTAACCGGATCTATTGGAATGCTTTCCTCTGCAAGCCTGAATGAGACGAAATTTGGTCTTTATGAGCCAAGCCACGGCTCTGCTCCGGATATTGCAGGTCAGAATAAAGCCAATCCAATTGCCACTATCCTTTCAGCTGCTATGATGCTTCGTTTCTCATTAGACCTTGACGAAGAGGCAAATGCAGTTGAGGCAGCAGTACAGAAGGTTCTCACAGCCGGATACCGTACCGGTGATATTATGTCAGAGGGATGCACCCTGGTTGGCACAAAAGAAATGGGCGATCTGATCGCTAAAGAAATCTAATTAAGACAACTTAAGAATTATTACCCCAGGACAGATGCATATGGAAGATGCATCTGCCTGTGGCTGCAAGATAAAAGGAGATACAGATTATGAGAAGTGACGCAGTAAAAACCGGCACACAGCAGGCACCACACCGTTCCCTGTTTAATGCCCTTGGAATGACAAAAGAAGAAATGGACCGCCCGCTGGTTGGTATCGTTTGTTCCTATAATGAAATCGTACCAGGCCATATGAACCTTGACAAAATTGCACAGGCTGTAAAGCTTGGGGTTGCAATGGCAGGTGGAACACCGATCATGTTCCCTGCAATCGCTGTCTGTGACGGTATTGCAATGGGACATATCGGAATGAAATATTCTCTGGTAACAAGAGATCTGATCGCAGATTCCACAGAGGCAATGGCAATGGCTCATCAGTTTGATGCCCTTGTTATGATCCCCAACTGTGACAAAAACGTACCCGGACTTCTGATGGCAGCAGCCAGAATCAATGTTCCTACTGTATTTGTAAGTGGCGGTCCTATGCTTGCCGGTCATTTAAACGGACATAAAACCAGCCTTTCCAGTATGTTCGAGGCTGTTGGAGCTTATGCAGCTGGCAAGCTTACAGAAGAAGGCCTGACAGAGTGCGAAAATAAAACCTGTCCTACCTGTGGTTCCTGTTCCGGTATGTATACCGCAAACAGTATGAACTGTCTGACTGAAGTTCTTGGTATGGGACTGAAGGGCAACGGAACTATCCCGGCTGTATATTCTGAGCGTATCCGTCTTGCAAAACATGCAGGAATGCAGGTTATGGAAATGTACCGCAGAAATATCCGTCCAAGAGACATTATGACAAAAGAGGCTATTTTAAATGCCCTGACTGTAGATATGGCACTTGGATGTTCTACAAACAGTATGCTTCATCTTCCGGCTATCGCACATGAGATTGGCTGGGATTTCGATATCAGCTTTGCAAATGAGATCAGTGCAAAGACTCCGAATTTGTGTCATCTGGCACCTGCAGGTCCGACCTATATGGAGGATCTGAATGAGGCAGGCGGTGTTTACGCTGTTATGAATGAGCTTGCACAGGCAGGACTTCTTCACACAGAATGTATGACCGTAACAGGTAAAACAGTAGGAGAAAATATTAAAGACTGTGCAAACCTGAATCCGGAAGTTATCCGTCCTCTTGACAATCCGTACAGCACAACCGGAGGACTTGCAGTCCTTAGAGGCAACCTTGCTCCTGATGGAAGCGTTGTAAAACGTTCCGCAGTTGTACCGGAAATGATGGTTCATGAAGGACCTGCAAGAGTATTTGACTGTGAGGAAGATGCAATTGCAGCAATCAAAGGCGGCAAGATTGTAGAGGGTGATGTTGTTGTTATCCGTTATGAGGGACCAAAAGGCGGTCCTGGAATGAGAGAGATGCTGAATCCTACTTCTGCAATCGCAGGTATGGGACTTGGTTCTTCTGTAGCACTTATTACAGATGGACGTTTCAGCGGAGCATCCAGAGGAGCTTCCATCGGACATGTTTCTCCTGAAGCTGCAGTTGGCGGACCAATCGCACTGGTTGAAGAGGGAGATATGATTAGCATCAATATTCCGGAACTGAAGCTGGAACTGAAGGTTTCCGATGAAGAGCTTGCAGCCAGAAAGGCAAAATGGCAGCCAAGAGAGCCGAAAGTTACTACCGGATATCTTGCAAGATATGCAGCAATGGTTACCTCCGGAAACCGCGGTGCAATCCTTGAAGTACCAAAAGCGAAATAAGAAAGAGAAACTCTAAGGAGGAAACGAAATTGCAGCTTACAGGAGCAGAGATCATCATAGAATGTTTACTGGAGCAAAGCGTGGATACTGTTTTCGGTTATCCAGGTGGCGCAATCCTGAATGTCTATGATGCACTTTACCGATATAGTGATAAAATCAAACATGTACTTACTTCCCATGAGCAGGGAGCTTCCCATGCAGCAGACGGCTATGCACGCGCCACCGGAAAAGTTGGTGTGTGCCTGGCAACCTCCGGACCAGGAGCAACCAATCTGGTAACCGGAATCGCAACTGCATGTATGGACTCTGTTCCTGTGGTAGCCATTACATGTAATGTAGGAACTGCACTTCTTGGAAAAGATTCTTTCCAGGAGGTGGATATTGCAGGAATTGTAATGCCTGTAACAAAACACAGCTACATTGTTAAAGATGTAACACAGCTTGCGGATACTATCCGTAAAGCTTTTACCATAGCAAAAAGCGGTCGTCCGGGTCCGGTACTTGTGGATGTGCCAAAGGATGTTACCGCAGCAAAATGTGAATATATCCGTCACACCATCACAGCTGTAGAGCCTAAGGTGGATACCATCCGCCAAAAGGATCTGGATACAGCAGCCAGAATGATTGAAGAGGCAGAGAAACCCTTTATTTTCGTTGGCGGCGGTGCTGTCATCGCTGATGCATCAGAAGAGGTTCGTGCCCTGGCGCATAAGATCCAGGCACCTGTATGTGACAGCCTTATGGGAAAAGGTGCTTTCTCCGGTGAGGATGAGCTTTATACAGGCCCGGTGGGAATGCACGGCACCAAAACTTCCAACTATGCGATGTGTGAATGTGATCTTCTGATCACTCTTGGAGCACGTTTCAGCGACCGTGTAACCGGTGATACCAAGACCTTTGCACCAAAGGCAAAGATCCTGCAGATTGATGTAGATGCAGCGGAAATCAACAAAAATGTTGTTGTAGATGCATCCGTAATCGGTGATCTTGGGGAAGTGCTGAAGCTTCTTCTTTCCAGAATCCCGGAGAAGAAACATGAGGCATGGGTACAGCACATTCAGGATCTGAAAGAAAAGTATCCGTTAAATTACGATCATTCCCAGCTTACCGGACCATATGTGATCCAGAAGCTTTATGAACTGACTGGTGGAGATGCAATTATTTCTACAGATGTTGGACAGCATCAGATGTGGGCTGCCCAGTATTTCAAATTTAAAGAGCCGAGGACCTTCCTTACATCAGGAGGGCTTGGTACCATGGGTTACGGTCTTGGCGCTGCCATCGGAGCAAAGATGGGCTGCCCGGACAAAACTGTGGTAAATATAGCAGGGGACGGCTGTTTCCGTATGAACATGAATGAGATCGCTACAGCAGTACGCTGTGGCAAACCTCTTGTCCAGGTTATCCTGAACAATCATGTACTGGGAATGGTACGTCAGTGGCAGACTCTTTTCTATGATCACAGATATTCCCAGACCGTTTTAAATGACGGTGTGGACTTCGTAAAGGTATCTGAGGCAATGGGAGCAAAAGCGATCCGTGTTACAAAGATGGAAGAAGTAGAGCCTGCACTTAAGATGGCACTTTCATCAGACGGACCGGTAGTTCTCGACTGCTGGATCGATCAGGATTTAAGTGTATATCCTATGGTTCCTGCAGGTGCAAGTTTAGATGAGGTATTTGACGAGGAGGATGTGAAGAAATGAGCAGAGTGTACAATTTTTCCGCAGGACCGGCTGTCCTTCCGGAAGAGGTGTTAAAAGAAGTTGCAGATGAAATGCTGGATTACAATGGTACCGGAATGTCTGTTATGGAAATGAGCCACAGAAGTGCTGCATTTCAGGAAATCATTGACACGGCAGAAAAAGATCTCCGTGAGCTGATGAATATTCCGGACAATTACAAAGTTCTTTTCCTTCAGGGTGGTGCGTCCCAGCAGTTTGCCATGATCCCAATGAATCTTATGAAAAATAAGGTTGCCGATTATATTGTAACCGGCCAGTGGGCAAAAAAGGCATACCAGGAAGCACAGAAATACGGAAAAGCAAACAAAATTGCTTCTTCCGAGGATAAGACTTTCTCCTATATTCCGGACTGCAGCGATCTTCCGGTAAGCCCGGATGCAGACTATGTTTATATCTGTGAAAACAACACCATTTATGGAACCAAGTTCAAAGAACTTCCAAATACAAAAGGAAAAACACTGGTAGCAGATGTGTCCTCCTGTTTCCTTTCAGAGCCTGTTGATGTAAGTAAATACGGCATTATCTACGGCGGCGTTCAGAAAAATATCGGACCTGCAGGTATGGTAATTGTGATTATCCGTGAGGATCTGATCACAGAGGATGTTCTTCCAGGAACCCCAACCATGCTTACATATAAGACTCATGCAGACGCAGGTTCTCTTTATAATACACCAAATGCATACTGCATTTATGTATGCGGCAAGGTGTTTAAATGGCTGAAGAAAATGGGCGGCCTGGAAGAGATGAAGAGACGTAATGAAGAGAAGGCAAAAATTCTCTATGATTTCCTTGATTCCAGCAAGCTTTTCCACGGCACAGTCGTTCCAAAAGACCGTTCTCTTATGAATGTTCCTTTTGTAACTGGTGACAAGGAAATGGATGCAAAATTCGTAGCAGAGGCAGCAAAAGCAGGTCTTGTAAACTTAAAGGGCCACAGAACAGTGGGTGGTATGAGAGCAAGTATCTACAATGCAATGCCAAAAGAAGGTGTGGAAGCACTGGTTGCATTCATGAAAAAGTTTGAGGAGGAAAATGCGTAATGTTTCAGTATCATTGCCTGAATCCAATTGCCCAGAAGGGTCTGGACATTTTTGATGATAATTATAAAAAAGCAGAAACTCTTGATGACTGCCAGGCGGTTCTTGTAAGAAGTGCCAAAATGCATGATATGGAACTGCCGGAAAGCGTTGCAGTAATTGCCCGTGCAGGAGCCGGTGTGAATAATATTCCGGTGAAAGAGTGTGCAGAGAAAGGTGTTGTTGTATTTAATACACCGGGCGCCAATGCAAATGGTGTTAAAGAGCTGGTTCTTGCAGGTATGCTTCTTGCTTCCCGTGATATTGTTGGCGGTATTGAGTGGGTACAGAGAGAAAAAGACCAGGAAGACATTGATAAACTGGCTGAAAAGCAGAAAAAACAGTTTGCAGGCTGTGAGATCATGGGTAAAAAACTTGGTATTATCGGTCTTGGAGCAATCGGAAGTATGGTGGCAAATGCAGCTGCTTCCCTTGGAATGGAAGTTTATGGATATGATCCTTATATTTCCATTGATGCGGCATGGAACCTTTCCCGTACCATCAAACACAGCAAGAGCCTGGATGAGATTTACAGCAAATGTGATTACATTACTGTTCATGTTCCGCTTCTGGATTCTACAAAGAAAATGATTAATAAAGAAGCTTTCGAAAAAATGAAAGACGGCGTTGTGCTTCTGAACTTTGCACGTGACCTTCTGGTTGATGAAGATGCTCTTATTGAAGCCCTTGACAGCGGTAAGGTAAAGAAATATGTAACTGACTTTGCAAATCATACAGTTGCAGGTCATCAGGGAATTCTGGTTACTCCACATCTTGGTGCTTCTACAGAGGAGTCTGAAGAGAACTGTGCAGTTATGGCAGTGAAAGAGGTTCGTGATTTCCTTGAGAACGGTAATATTAAGAATTCTGTAAATTTCCCGAACTGTGATATGGGTACCTGTGTGGCAGTGGGACGTATTGCCATCACTCACAAAAATATCCCAAATATGATCAGTCAGCTGACGAAGATTCTTGGTGCAGAAGGCCTGAACATTGCAGATATGACCAATAAGAGTAAAGGGGAGTATGCGTATACACTTATTGATCTGGAAAGTGCAGCTTCAGCAGAGGCACTGGAAGCATTGAAAGCAATTGAGGGGGTTTCCAGAGTTCGGGTTGTGAAATAATCTGAAATTTGAAGAATTGACATTTAGGCTATAGAATGTTAATATAGTTATAGAAAAAAGGGTGTTGCCGATAGACGGTTAGTCCAATATATTGTTTAGCAAAAATGCCGCACAGTTTACGAGACGGGGCGGCTATTTTTGCGTCTTGTTGATATCTTTACCAAAAGTATATCCGATTCCAAAGCAAGCTAAGCCGAAGCTTATAATTGCAATAAAGTCTGCAATACTCATGGTCTAGCCCTCCTTTCCAGTGGATTCCCTTACAGGTTTCACTATAAAAAGTATTTTGACAGTAAAAAAGGACAACCGGTATAATACCTGATGTCCTTTTTTGATGCAAAAATATTATCTACCACTTGCAGTAATAAATTCCTGAATTTCCTCGCGGGTCGGCATTACACGCAGCGCACCCTTGCGGGTAGTGATAAGAGAAGCTCCTGCATTAGCGAACGTAAGCATTTCCATAAGATTGTCATCGGTGAGATCCTCAAGACCATGCTCCAGAACATAGTTCAGAATATTGGCACAGAAAGTATCTCCTGCTCCGGTGGTTTCAATGGTGTGCTCCTGAAGGAATGGTGCACATTCTACCCGGCGGCCTTTGTAATAGGCACGGCTTCCGTCTTTTCCCATAGTGATGAGAACAAGGGGAATGTGGTATTTTTCTTCGATAAGGGCTGCACCCTTGTCATAATCTGTAGTATGAAAAAGGAATTCTACTTCATTATCAGAAATCTTCAGTACATCACATTTGGTAAGACCATATTCAATCTCTACACGGGCATTCTCAAGGGACTTCCACAGAGGTGGGCGAAGGTTCGGGTCAAAGGTGATGATGCAGCCGGCTTCCTTTGCTACTTCGATAGCGTGACGGGTAGCTTCTCGTACACCCTCATGGGTAGAAGAAAGAGTTCCAAAATGGAAAATGCGGGAGTCACGGATCAGATCATCCGGAACCTCTTCCTTGGTCAGCATCATATCAGCACCTGGGTTACGGTAGAAAGAGAAATCTCTGTCACCGTCCGGATAAGTGTGGACAAATGCAAGTGTAGTATGTACTTCCTCGTCCATAATAAGTGCTCTGGTATCAATTCCAACTTCTTCAACAGCTGCCTTGAGCTGATTGCCGAACATGTCTTTTCCAACTTTGCCGATAAAAGCAGTTTTTTTACCCAGACGCTCCAGCATGGCAAGAACGTTACATGGAGCTCCGCCAGGATTGGCCTCCATGATCGGGTTACCCTGTGCACTTGTGCCATTCTCTGTGAAGTCAATAAGAAGTTCACCAAGTGCAGTCACATCATAGCTTCGATTGCTCATTGAAAAATCCTCCTTAGATTGTAGCGAAAATATATACCAATAATTTAACGCAGCATGTGTCATTTGTCAAACAAATTCCTTTATTTTTGCAGGTAAAGATGGTAAAATATGAGTAAATATGATGCCAGAAGCTCTGGCAATCCGTGATTTTTTGGCGGGGAAATGGAGAGGCTTATGAGTAAAACAGTATATGATTATATGGACTGGCCAGGAATTGAAGCGATTGTGTATGGGGAAGAGACAGCTCCAAGAGATGTAATGGGACCGAGACTGACACCGGATGGTGTGCTGATACAGGGATTTTTTCCAGAGGCAAAAAGTGCTTCTGTAGCTGTTGGAAATAAGGAATATAAGATGGAGCTGGAGGATGAAGCTGGCTATTATGCGGTACTAATTCCGGGCAGGAAGATTCCGGAATATGAATTTTTGATACAGCTTGAAAACGAGACAAAAACTTTCAAAGATGCCTATGCTTTTGGCGGCCTTCTTACAGAGGAGGAAGAACGTGCATTTTTGTGTGGTGTTTACTACGATGCCTATAAGAAGATGGGGGCACATCCTGCAGTGATTGATGGGGTAAGTGGTACTCATTTTGCAGTGTGGGCGCCAAATGCAGTGAGAGTCAGCGTGGTTGGTGATTTTAATAACTGGGATGGAAGAGTGCTTCCCATGCATAAGATGCCTATGTCTGGCATTTATGAGCTGTTTGTTCCTGGTGTGAAAGTGGGAGATGCTTACCGCTATGAGATTAAGGCAAAGGGAGATGTACTTCTTCAGAAAGCTGATCCTTATGGAAACGGTACACAGGTTCCGCCTCAGTGGAATTCTGTGGTAGGTGATGTGACAGGATTTTCCTGGAACGATGGACAATGGATGGCAGGCCGGAAGAAGTATGAAGACCGCAAGCAGCCTATGTCCATTTATGAGACAAGCCTTGGCGACTGGAAATCAGGGAAAGAGCTGGTTTCCTTTGTAAAAGAAAATGGCTATACACATGTGGAGCTTCATCCGGTTATGGAATTTTTGGATGAAGGATCAGATGGATATCCTACTTCTTCCTATTTTACAGTAAGTACACGTTATGGGACTCTGGCAGATTTTGCAGGACTGATAGATACTCTTCATCAGGAGAACGTTGGTGTGATTCTTGACTGGTCCCCAGCGCAGTTCCCAAGATACGAAGGGGGCCTTGAGAAATTTGACGGAACCCCTCTTTATGAGGTAAAAGATCCGTCTATGGCTGTTCATCCTATGTGGGGAACCATGCTTTATAATTATGACAGCCCTATGGTAAAGGATTTCCTGATTTCCAATGCCTGCTTCTGGCTGGAAGTGTTCCATGCAGATGGTCTTCGCATGGATGATGTGGATGCAATGCTTTATCTGGATTATGGCAGGAAAGACGGCTTTACTCCCAATATTTACGGTTCAAATGAGAATCTTCATGCCATTGAATTTCTGAAACATTTGAATTCTATTGTGAAAAAACGGAATCCAGGTGTGGTTCTTATTGCACAGGAGGATGGACTTTGGCCAGAGCTTACAGATAGCGTAGAGAATGACCATATAGGATTTGATTATAAATGGAGTGGAGGATGGACAAGAGATTTCTTATTCTATCTGTCCGTAGATCCAATTTTGCGGAAAAACTATCATGATCAGCTTACATTATCGACTTTGTATGCATATTCAGAGCACTATATCCTCACCCTGGGAAAACGAGATGTAGGAACTTTAAAAGATTTTATGGCGAAACTTCCAGGTGATGAGAAGCAGAAGCTTGCACAGGTAAGAGCAGCATATTCTTATATGATGGTTCATCCGGGCTGCAAGATGATGGCACCGGAAGCAGATATGCCCAATGGACTTTCAAAATGTATTCAGGTGTTAAATAATCTGTATAAAAATTCACCGGCACTGTATACGATGGATGATGAATACGATGGATTTGAATGGATCCAGCTTATGAAATATGAAGAAAATGTAATCACATTTCTTCGGAAAACAGAAAAACCAGAGGAAACTTTGCTGGTAATCTGTAATTTTGCTGCAATTCCTTATGAAGGCTATCAAGTGGGTGTTCCTTTTGCAGGAAAATATAAAGAAATCTTCAACAGCGATGCAGCTGAATTTGGTGGAGATGGTGTGTTGAATGCCCGTGCAAAGACCGCTAAAGAAGAGGAATGTGATGAAAGAGCTTACTCTATTAAAGTGAAGCTTCCGGCACTTGGTGTGAGTATTTATAGTTGTACACCTGTTGAGGCACCTAAGAAGAAAATCGGAAAGGCTGTTTCCGGCGTGAAAGAGCGGGCTGTCAAAAAGGCTGGGAAGGCAGAGAAAACGAAGACAACAAAAGAAACGAAAGTAGCAAAGGAAACGAAAGCAACAAAAGCAACGAAAGTAGCAAAAGAAACGAAAGCAACAGAAGAAACGAAAGTAGCAAAAGAAACGAAAGCAACAGAAGAAACAAAAGCAACAGAGGAAACAAAAGCAACGAAGGCAATAAAAGCAACAAGGGCAGGAAGAACAACAAAGAAAAGCGTTAAAAGAACCGAAAAAACTGAAATGTTAGACGCTTTAGTGACGGAGGCTGATGCCAAAGCGAAGAGTTGAAACTGAAAAGTGACAGAAACAAAATCAGATGGATAATTCTTTACTGACTGTAAGGAATATTAACCATAAATATATTGTAGCAATTGTAGTAGAGGAGGTTTTTACATGAGAGAAGTTAAAGCAATCAAGATTAATGCAGCTGATTTTGCACCGTTTGGCACATTCTGTTCTATGACAGAGCCAGAGGGATATCCATTACAGGGTGAAATTCACAAGTTTTATCCGGACCGTATTTCAGGAACCTGCATGGGCAGTATGGGATTTTCCCCTATTGCAGTAAAAAAAGATGACCGGATTGTCAAAATGGCAGAATACCATACGACCACCTGGGAAGGAATTGTAGCCCTTGACGATGATATGATCATTCATGTAGCACCGGCATCTGGCGGCACACCCGTCCCGGAACTTGCAAAGGCATTTATCGTTCCAAAAGGATACATGGTAAAAATCAATGCAGCAATCTGGCATCTGTGTCCTTTACCGGTGAACAACGAAGTTCTTCATGCTATGATCATTCTTCCAGAATGTACTTATGCGAATGACTGCACGGTAGTTGAATTTGAAGAAAAAGACTGGTTCCAGATTGTACTGTAAAATTTTTTGTCCAGATTGCAATTGTAAATTGCCATGGGAAATAGGATAGGAAATTGCTATATAAAATTTTCTTGACAAATACCAGATTATATTTTAGAATATTTTTTGTGTCTGATAAATGTATAAATAACTTTATACATTTATCACTTCACAAGCTGGAATAGCTCAGTCGGTAGAGCACTTCACTCGTAATGAAGGGGTCGTGAGTTCGAGTCTCATTTCCA
>CAKRMK010000040.1 GCA_934364795.1 uncultured Blautia sp. | reverse complement strand
AAGGCTTGAAAATCTTTTATCAGAAGTTTTGTATGAGGATTCCGATTCGGTATAGAACGACAACCGGAGTTATGATACAATGAGCACGAGCGAGTCAGGCTGTTTACAGATTTGACGAGCGGCGAATTGGCTTATGGACTTGTCCATAAGATGCCTACACGCAAGAAGCATTTCATCAGTTCCGATTGTCTGATATCGAAAGGAGACACACGATTATGGCAAAAGGATCTGTAAGAAAAAAAGGAAAGAAATGGTACTACCGCTTCTATGTAGAAGATGCAAGCGGCAATCTGGTTCAGAAAGAATACGCTGGAACAGAAAGTAAAAGTGAAACGGAAAAACTGCTCCGTCAGGCAATGGATGATTACGAAAGCAAGAAATTTGTCGCAAAGACAGATAATCTTACCGTAGGAGAACTACTTGATATGTGGGCAGAAGAAGAACTGAAAGTCGGAACACTCAGCAATGGTACAGTGGAAAATTATCTTGGTGCAATCCGTTGTATCAAGAAACATCCGATTGCGGAACGCAAATTGAAAACGGTTACTGCTGAACATTTACAGGCATTTCTCGATCTGCTTACATTCGGTGGGGAATTTCCAGATGGAAAAGTGAGAAAAGGATACAGCAAAGATTACATCCATTCCTTTTCAGCAGTATTACAGCAGGCTTTCCGATTTGCAGTATTTCCAAAACAGTTGATTACTTTTAATCCCATGCAGTATATTAAGCTGAAAAAGCAGGCAGAGGATGTGGATTTATTCTCCGATGATGAAGTAGAAGAAGGCATACAGCCTATTTCACATGAAGATTATGAGAGACTGATAGAATACCTCAAAGTAAAGAATCCACCTGCAATCCTGCCAATCCAAATCGCATACTATGCTGGACTTCGTATCGGTGAAGTTTGCGGATTGACATGGCAGGACATCAATCTTGAAGAACAATGCCTGACCATTAAAAGAAGTATCCGCTATGATGGCACAAAACATAAAAACATCATCGGACCGACCAAGCGAAAGAAAGTAAGGATTGTTGATTTTGGTGATACTCTGACTGAAATACTGAAAACCGCCAGAAAAGAACAGCTTAAAAGCCGGATGCAGTATGGTGAACTTTACCACCGCAATTTCTACAAAGAAGTACAGGACAAAAACAGAGTGTATTATGAATATTATCATCTGGACGGAACCGAAGAAATCCCGGCAGATTACAACGAAATCTCCTTTGTCTGCCTGAGACCTGACGGATGTCTGGAACTGCCAAGCACACTCAGCATTGCCTGCCGATCAGTTGCGAAACGACTGGACGGATTTGAGAATTTCCATTTCCACCAGTTGCGACACACTTACACAAGCAACCTCCTCTCAAACGGAGCTGCCCCAAAAGATGTGCAGGAACTGCTAGGACACTCTGATGTCAGTACCACAATGAATGTCTATGCCCACTCTACAAGAAAGGCAAAGCGGAACTCCGCCAGACTTCTTGATAAAGTGGCAGGCAACGACTAAATAAAAAGTTCCCTTATTTCCCTTGCGGATTCCGCATAAGGGCAAAAATAAGGGAAAATACATATCATTTCACTATCTAATGGGCTGGAAAGCCCGTAAAATGAGGAAAGTTCAGGAAATCTCTCCACAAATTCCGATTTAGCGTTCTACCTTATCATCCATATATTTTGCAATTGTTTTTGTTAACCTAGTAAAGAAAGCAAAGGGTTATATCACACCTTTCCCTGCACTTGTGAAATTCGCAGCAAAAATAGCTCTGGATGATCATCTTTATTCAAAAGAAAGAGTCGGCATTGCACGTAATGCTGCCAAAATCATCTCTTAAATATTTTTATTATTTTCCGTGGTAGTCAGAAAATATCCTAATCCCTGCATAACAAACGGAACCGGACTGCCATGATTCAGTCGTTCCGATACATCTACCGCATCACCACAGTAAAAATGAAAATGAATTCCGGGATATGTATTTCGCAGTTCTGCAGCTACTGCAAGAACACTTTCTGAAATACTTCCACCAATATAAATATCCCCGATCACTTCTTCGAGATCGTAACTGATTTCCTGTTCTGTTTTTTCTACCAGTTCCACGATTTCCTCTGCACGTTTCCGAAGAATTACCCCTTCTTCTGTCAGGGTAATTTTTTTCTTTCCACGAATCACCAGCTTCTTCCCCAGCTTTTTTTCAAGCTCCATAAGCTGCTTTGATAATGACGGTTGTGCAATATGGAGGCTTTCTGCTGCACGTGTAATATTTTCTTCTCTTGCAACAGCAAGGAAGTATCGTGGCATTTTTGAGGAAATCAACAGGACGGGTCCGGTTATTTTTTCAACCTGGATAATGGCATCGGAATTTGGATTTTTCACAAACGGCTCTTAAAGATCAGTCCTGGTTATATCCCTTATCTGAAGGCTTTTCCACAATACATGGCCCATAGGAAATTTCTCCATTTTAAAAGGTGTATATGGAACTTCTTTTCCGTGAAAACTCCAGCTGCTTTCCGGCATAATACAGATTCCTTTTTCCTTGGCAAATCCCTGACATACAGTACTCATTGGGGCAACTGCAATCACCGCATTCACAAGTCCTGGCAAAAGGCTTCCCGCCAGCAAAGACAGTTCTGCACCTTTTGAAATGCCCCACAGTCCTACTTTCTCGTATCCCATATCATGCAGTCGTTTCGCCGCTGCCTCCAATGAATCAACAGGGACTTTAACAAATTTCTGGGGCAGGTCTTCCTCCATTACATAGGCAAGAGCCAGCGTTGTCAGCCCCTGTGCCTGAAAGACCTGTGCCAGCAGACGAGTCACTGCGATTCCCCCGTCACTTCCACTGAAACAGATCAATACTTTTCCCAGATATTTGTCCTCCTCCAGGATAAACAATTCTCCAAAAAAGCCATCTGTTTTAACACGAAAAGTATTATTTTCTGCTTTAGCCATAACTTTTCTCCCCCCTGTTAATATCTTCTGTTAATATTTTACTATTAATATTTTTCCGTAAATCCATTGTTTTAAAAATTTATATCTGACAGAGCTTTCACAATTACGGTTCACAGAAAGCCCGAAAATCCTGGTGCGGAATCATGCTAAATATAATTTTTTAGCAGGCTCTGCCATACTCCCAAATACTATACAAAAAAATGATATCTCCCAGATTATACATCCATGAAGATATCACCTTTCTCTTTTTTTCCATATAAATGTGCAAACGATCTCACAGTCCTTACATTTACTGCTCCATATCGCTTACTTTCCACAGTTTTCCTTCTTTATAATGCTTTCTGCAAAGAGCCACATAACTCTCATTTGATCCCAGAAAGATCTGTGCACCCTCCCGCACAATTTTCCCGTCGGCGTACCTGGTGTTGCACTGTGCCCTCCTTCCGCACCAGCACACAGTCGGCACTTCCTCTATGATATCCGCAATCTCCATAAGGCGCATGGAGCCAGGAAAAAGATGGTTCAGAAAATCAGTGCGAAGCCCATAGCAGATAACCGGAATATTATAAAAATCCACCAGATCTGACAGCGTATCCACTTCCTCTGCCGAAAGGAACTGTGCCTCATCCACCAGAACTGCGTCAACTTTTTTCCCATGATAGAGATATTCCGGACTTTCCGTGCTCCAGATGCGAGAAATCTCCTGCAAAAAATCGTCAACATATTCTGCTGGTGCCGACAGCCCCATACGGGACTGAATCTCACGCTCCCCATCCCGGTTATCCGTTCTGGGCTTTAATAACACCGCATACTGCCCCCGCTCTTCATAGTTATAACGAACCATCAGAATATTGGCAGACTTGGAACTGCCCATTGCTCCGTACCGAAAATATAACTTTGCCATTCTTGTAACCTCTTCCCGTTTATTATATCTGTTCACTATAAAGGCAGACGGCCTGAACCGTCTGCCTGATCAGCTATCTTTTTTGTAACATAATCCAGCTTTCATTTCAATTATTATTTCACAAATTTATAAATGGTATTCATTAGCGTTTCCACACTGACCGGTTTTGCCAGATGTCCGTTCATGCCTGCCTCATAAGACTTTTCCCTGTCCTCTTCAAAGGCATTTGCTGTCTCAACTTTAAATCCTGCATCC
This sequence comes from uncultured Blautia sp., assembly GCA_934364795.1. Lineage (GTDB taxonomy): Bacteria > Bacillota > Clostridia > Lachnospirales > Lachnospiraceae > Blautia_A. The sequence continues at coordinate 24,562 of CAKRMK010000040.1, read as the reverse complement.
TCCAGAATGGTCTGTGCAATTTCCAGGTATCTATGTCAGTCGCAGTTTATCTGCAATAATATCTTCGTCCCTGACATCTACTGTATCAATAAGAAAATCCAGCTGCTTGGAAGCAATATTGGGCTACACAATGGTTCGGATATCATAAAGCAGATCCGGAAGATGTAACGGATTCTCATTGATTTTTACTTTTCCACTTTCGCCGTCAAATTCACTGATTCCGGGATCATGGTTCAGCCAGCCGATCCTGATAGATCCATGCTGTTCCAGCCATTTCTCTTCATCATCCGAAAGAACGGCTGACGCTGTTGCGGAAAGATATCTCTGGTAAAGTTCATCTGCATAAAACGGTTTATCATTTTCCAGCTTACGCATGGCTGTATCCAGTTCTTCTTTCAGATCTGGACGATTTTTATTGATGACAAAATAAATACCAGAACCGCCAATTTTATAGATTGGGCAGAAGTATCTGTGTTTGTAAGGTCCGCATACAGATAATATCTTTCTTCGCCCATAGGCAGTTCCGAGAACAGCATGGACTGGGCACGTTCTTCTGTATAGGAAACCCCACTCATCAGGTCCAGTTCGCCGTTCTTTCCGGTGATGTTATAGGAATCCTCATACCATCCATACCTTTATACGTTTTTCTTAAATGATTTGGTATTAAGGATGATTTCCAGTGCCAGGATAAGAAGTCCTGACACATAGAAAATCACCCGGAAAGCTGTTGTTTTTTTCATTTTATTGCACCTGATTCTGCAAAATATCCCCCAAAGTTAGTCACGCAGATTGTGAAAATAATTTTTGAGAGAACTTTAACATCCAAATAATTCCGCCGTTTTTTTCATACGCTCTGCAATTGGAACCCCAAATGGACAACGGGCCTCGCATGCATGACATCCTACACACTCTGCTGCCTTGTGCTCCAGAAGTTCATAATGAGACTTCACAGACGCAGGAACCTCCGGCTGCATGGTTGCCAGATCATAAAATTTATTAATCATGGCAATATCCAGATTGGAAACGCACGGCTTACAGTGTCCACAGTAAGTACATTCTCCTTTGTATGAATGGAAAGGCGCATTTGCGATCACGGAAGCATAATCCCTCTCATCTTCTGAAGCATTTTCATATGCAACTGCTGCCTCCACCTGTTCCTTTGTATCATATCCACACATGATAGAACAGACTGCCGGTCTGGTCAGCGCATAATGAATACACTGCACCGGAGTCAGGCTTACCCCAAATGGAGAACGTTTTTCATCAAAAAGCCTTCCTCCTGCAAAACCTTTCATAACGGTAATTCCCACATCATTTTGCTCACAGACTTTGTATAAGCGTGCACGCTCTGCATCAATTCCTTTTAAGCTGGCATCAAATTCCTCTGCAAACATGGTATCAATGTTTTCACTTGCAGGAAGCATATCAAAAGCAGGATTGATGCTGAAAAGGATCATTTCCACAAAACCGGACTGGGCTGCCTTAATGGCAACTTTCGGGTTATGGGAGCTCATACCGATATGATGGATCACACCACTGTTTTTCAGCTCCATTATATAATCCATGTAATCAGAGTGCTGGATCTGCTCCCACTCTTCCTCTGAATCTACATAATGAATCATTCCAAGATCAATATAATCGGTCTGTAATCTCTTTAACAGATCCTCAAATGCAGGACGTACATATTTCATATCTCTTGTCCGGAAATACTGCCCGTCCTTCCAGGTAGAACCGATATGTCCCTGAATATACCACTTGCTGCGGTTTTCTTTAATTCCCTTTCCAATAATATCTCTGGATACCGGGTCAGACATCCAGCAATCCAGAATGTTAATTCCCAGAGAAGATGCATAATGAATGAGATCAATTCCCTCTTCTTCCGGGTGGCGCTCCAGCCATTCTCCCCCAAAACCGATTTCACTTACCTGTAAACCTGTTTTTCCTAATCTTCGTGTTTTCATTGAATCCTCCTTTACGTAAAACTTAGTATTCTCATTATATCATATATTTGCAGAAGACTGTTGTCTCCCAAAAAATCTTTTTGTTTCCATTTGAAATCACAGAAAAAATCATCATTCTTGGGCAGGAAATTCCTTTACATTCTCTGGCTACGGCAACTGAATTCGGGTAAAATATACCGCAAAGTGGGGCGTGCAGATTGTGGAAATGATTTTTCAAACACGCTCTAGAAAAATGGAAATATTATTATGCCCTTATGGGACGGCAGGATAAGGTAAAAATGCTGGAACAATATTAAATCTCCAAAACATTTATAGAATCAATACTGAATTTATGATATACTAAAAACATAATTATTATTGTTCATTCCATTCACAGTAACATACAAATTTTCCAGACAGTCAATAAAAAAAGAGGTAAGACTATGCTTGAAAACAAACTGAATCTTTACGACTCTGCTGCTCTCGCCAGAGAAGAAGAACGCATCAGTAAGAAAAAAGCTGCTGAATTATTTGAGAACCACATTCTTGATAATCTTGAAGCAGGTAAATTTTCTACCTTACAGATCATTCATAAATACTTATTCGAAGACATTTACGATTTCGCCGGTAAAATCCGCACTGTAAATCTTGCAAAAGGCAATTTTCGTTTTGCTCCGCTTATGTATCTTGAAGCAGCCCTTACCAATATTGATAAAATGCCCCAGAAAACTTTCGATGAAATTATTGAAAAATATGTAGAAATGAACATTGCACATCCGTTTCGAGAAGGAAATGGCCGCAGCACCCGTATCTGGCTGGATCATATTTTAAAACAGAAGATTGGCAGGGTAATTGACTGGAGTAAGGTGGATAAAGAAGATTATCTCCTGGCAATAGAGCGTAGCCCAATTAAAGATATCGAAATCAAATATCTTCTGAAAAATGCACTTACTGATGAAATTAACAGCCGTGAAATGTACATGAAAGGAATTGATCACAGCTACTACTATGAAGGTTATACAACTTTTAAAACAGAAGAGCTGTAATGACTTTTCCGCAAAATTTTTTTCTAATATACACAAAGTCCCTGTACAGCAGGAGAAAGACTTACATTAATCAATTTTGATTATCCCTTTTTTCTCATAACTGTACAGGGGTTCTTTTTTCATATATGATGCCATTCAAAACTGGCTTATTTCAGTTTTCCATACTCCTCATCTGTCACTGGCTCGCACCACTCATTAGAGCCTTCTTCTCCCGGAACTTCAACTGCCAGATGACTCTTTCCGCTGAAATACTGGGCAAATCCGTCATTTGGTGCACCAATCGGGAATATCATTTCTTTTGCGTGTGCTCTCATGGCTTCGTCCTCATATGGAAGAAAGCATATGTAAAAAGGCCTCTCACCATCAACTCCACCGTCAACAATGAAAGGCCACCCCATCTACTTATTCATAATCAAAAACAACCATCTGGTGACATTCTACCTTCTCAATCTCACACCGAACAATTCCATTTTCCTTTGTAAAAGGAATCTCTGTCATCTGCGGTGCCAGATAAACTTTCTTCACCTTCTGTGGAACGTGAAGCTGCACATCCACATGATACAGCGGCACAATATCCTCAATAGCCTCAACCTGTTTTTGGGCTCCGCTTCCCAGAGTAAAATGTCCCCGCAAAGTAGTATGTGCATACAGTAAATGTGCAATATAACGTTTTTCCTGCTCTTGTCTGGTTAAAGTAAGAACCCCTCGATCCGGAACAGCAGCCTTTATAGAACGTCTGTCTCCAAGCAAATAATCAATAGCGTCCTCAATCAGTTTCTTCGCCTGCAAAGACCCGATTTTCCCATATTCTGCAAAAATATTCCAGCCAATATAAACTGTATTTTCCGTCTCAATTACAGCCGGATAATTTCTGCTGTCATCATTTGGCGTCTGCTGATGAGAAGAAAAATGATAAATATCCCGGTTAAAATAAGAATCCTGTTCCTCCACAGTAACTCTTCCTGTCACCGGCTCAACCCGATAGTTCTGCTCATAAATAACTTCCGCTTCTCCTTCTGAAGGAAATACACAATAATTTGGCTTAAACTGATTTTTTCCTTTATAAACAGCACCAGTTTTTACACCAAATTCATCTTTATCAGCAAGAAGTCCGCTTTCTCCGCTTAACAGCAGTTTTCCGCCGTTATTCAAATAATCCTGCACTCTTTTTCTAAGTTCTTCGTCAAGTCTTATGGAATCCGGCAGAACCAGCACAGGAAAAGAATTAAAGTCAACTTCTTTGTCAATAAATGTATATAAATATTTTCCTTCCAGGAAAAGTCTGTTTGCACCTACATCTCCATCATAAACTGTATCACAGGTAGAAACGCCATGTGTGCAGGCTTCCTGGCTAAGGACTGCAATGTCGCATACATTTTCTGCTTCATAACACCAGGGTTCCTTTTCTTCCACCTCTTTATAAGCCTCACCAATAATTCTGTAAGTTTTCTCATTCATCCTTCCATTTGGATGCAGCTGATCGCCGACAGAACATTTTGCTCCAAACGCCAGTGACAATGCAGTCTCATAACGAAGTGCATTCGGGTGCTTGTACCCCCCAAATTCTCCCCATGTGGTATGGAATTTACCAGTCATTCCAAGATATTCCATTCCCAGATTTTTTACATAGGATGCAGACATTGGAAAATGATCATATCCCCATCCGCCGGTTGGCAGACTCTCCAGTTCCAGATGAGAATTGGCATGCGCCAGATCTCTTCTGCCTCTTGTAATATGTCCTGCATTATGGAAAATCGTACACTTGGGATTATATTTATGAATAGTTTCTTCCACTTTCTTCACATAGTTTGCAAAAGTAATTTCCGCCTGTTCCCAGACCGCATCCGGATCCCGGTAATCTTTTCCTCTGCTTACAATATCCTTCCGGCATTTTCCGCACACACAAGGCGTTACTGCAGAAATATCCAGAAAAATTCCGCCAGGATGATACAAAACCATGACTTCCTCAATTTCAGCCAGAAGCTTATCCAGATACGGAGTGTTATAGCACATCCTGTGATATCCCGGTATTGTAAAGTCCTTTGTATCGGACAATGATTCATCAGGATGACGGATCAGCCAGTCCCCATGTTCTCTTGCCATCCTTTCATCAAAACCGGCAGAAAGGTAAACCGGAGACTTTACATTAATCTCCTTACATGCTTCCAGCTGCGCTCCAAGCAGATCAAAGTTTAAATTCGGATGCATAGCATTTACCTTCGTTGGGTAGTAAGACCATCCATGGTGGCATTTTGCAAATATTGTTATAGAATTTACATGTCCTGTTTTTAAAGCATTCTGAAACTGCTCCTTGTCGAATTTGGAACCAATTCCGGGAACACACTCTGATGTATGAAAATCAAGATGAACCTGTCTGTATGGAAGCATTTATTTTTCCTCCTTATTAAACAGCCTGCCGAGTATTTCCGGCAGGCATCAATATTGTTATAAATTTTGTTATAAATCAACCTTTTACTGCACCGGCAGTTGTTCCGGCAACAACATACTTCTGGCATGCCAGATACAAAATTGAGATCGGCAGTGCGGTCAGTACCAGATCTGCAAATACATAGTTCCAGTTACTGGAGTACTGTCCGAAGAAGTTGTATACAGTAAGCGGCATTGTCCACTTAGAAGAAGAACTGAAGAAGTACAGCGGAACCATAAATTCATTCCATGCACCCATTGCAGTTGTTACAACAACAGTTGCCATGATAGGTTTCAGCAATGGGAAAATAATGCTGAAGAACATTCTAAGAGGTGAAGCGCCATCAATAAATGCAGCCTCATCAAGCTCTCTTGGAACATTTTTAATAAAGCCTGATAACGTAAAAATGGTCCATGGCATCTGCAATGCGATCTCAACACAGATAACCCCCACAAAAGTTCCCGTAAGGTGAAGCATCTGAAGAAGTCCATAAGTGGTAACGATCTGGATCGGAGAGATCATACCAAGAAGAAACAGATAATATACAAAAGAAGTATATCTTGTTTTCTTTCTGGAAACTACGAATGCATTCAGGCTTCCTGCCACTACTACAAATATTGTTACGATCACAGTAATGATCATACTGTTCAGAAAAGCCCGTCCCATATTTCCTTTCTGAATAACAACAGAATAATTCTCGAAGTGCCAGCTGGACGGCAATGCAAGGCTGAATGCCTGTGCTTCCGGAGCATCTTTAAAGGAACCAAATATAACGATCAAAAGCGGAACAATAATGATCAGGGAGCTAAGTAATGCAACCGCTGTCAGAAGTACGCTTCCTGTAATTTTTTTCTTTTTCATTACAATTCCACCTCCCGTTTTGTCAAAGCCCGGTTCAGTAAAACAGCGATCACAGCGATGACCACAAACAGGATCAGGCTGGCTGCTGAAGATCTTCCCAGTGTACCTTTACTGAACTCTTTATAAATATAGGTGTTCAGTACCTGAGTTGCATTTCCAGGACCACCGTTAGTCATAACGTAAACCTGCTCAAATACTTTAAATCCACCAATAGTATTCTGTGTAATTACAACTGTAAATGCCGGGGCTAAAAGAGGCAGGGTAATGTTTTTAAACTGCTGTAATGGAGTTGCACCGTCAATCTCTGCTGCCTCATAATAATCTTTCGGAATTGCCTGAAGTCCGGCCAGATAAATTGCCATTGCGAAACCGCTCCATTTCCAAACCTGAACAAAAACAATTCCCCACAAAGCGGTATGGCCGTCACCTAACCAGTCATGTGCCAGACCAGACAGCCCGATCATATTTAAAATCTGGTTTAAAATACCACCATCCAGCTTATAAACTGCTCTGAACATAATTCCAACAACAATAAGGCTGAGTACTGCCGGAAGATAAAATGTAGTTCTGAAAAATGCTTTTCCTTTTACCAGTGCAGAATTAAGAAGAAGCGCCAGCAAAAGACCAAGAACAACGATTCCAACAGTTGTAACAACCGCAAACAAAACGGTATTTTTCAGTGCCAGTAAGAAATAATCATCTGAAAACAGACGGGAGAAGTTTTTCAGTCCGGTAAACTTTGGACTGGAAATACGTTTAATATTCCAGTTTGTAAAACTCATTACAAAGCTGGCAATAATTGGAAAGCAGTAAAAAATCGCAAAAACAATAATTGCAGGAAATGTAAAGTAATTTGGGTAAAATTTTTTCTGATTCATGTATCTCTTCCTTTCATAATCCCAGAGACAGGGCATACTCCAAAAGAAAGGGTGCCATATTTCTACAGCACCCTTTGCTATCATTCAAAGTGAAGATTTTTTATTACCGGGCACAGGTAACAATTATTCAAAAGCTTCGTAGCCCTGCTGCTCCATATAATCTTCATAAATTGACTGGAAATCCTCCCATACAGCCTCTGCTGTTTTCTCTCCTGCTGCAGCTTCTACATAGAAGTTCCAAAGGTCATTAAAGCATCCGTTTGCATCAGCAAGCTGTCCGTTTAACTCATATACATAATCACCAGTTGTAATGTATTTGTCTACAATGCTCTGTACACATGGTGTAGCTTCGCCGCCGTTTACATCGCTAAATGCCGGATATCCTGGGTTTTCTGCATAGTACATATCCTGATATTTAGGCAGTGACCAAACTTCAAGGAATGTTTTTGCAACATCTACCTGGCTTCCTGCGTTCGGAACAAACAGACCCTGTACATAGTTTCCTGTAGGAAGTACCGGTTTTTCGCCAAATGGGATTACGAAAGAGCCAAGCTCTACTTCCGGATGGTTTTTGGAGAAGTCTGTTGCCCACTGGTCAACTGTAAGGTACATTGCTGCTTTTCCGTCAGCCATGATCTGTGCTGCGTCATCATATCCAACAGAAAGGTTGTCTTCATTTACATAACCTTCTGTGTAAAGGTCAATATATTTCTGAAGAACTTCTGTTGCTTCCGGAATATCAGACCATGTGATCTCGTTGTTCAGAAGTTTGTCATATGTATCTTTTGCGTTATCGCCAAGAGCGATCGGGATACCACCTGTCATAAAGATCTGTGTTTCCCAGTTATCTTTGTTTGTCTGAAGGAATGGTGCTGCATCAGAATTCTCCTTTACAGCTTTCAGGATATCCAGGAACTCATCATAAGTCTGTGGTTCCGGATCTGTGATTCCGCACTCTTCCAGTAATGCTTTGTTGTAATATACAACCTGGTATCCAGAAGAAGACTCTTTTGGAAGTGCATACATCTTTCCATCTTTTGAGTCTTTAAGCATTTCCGGGTTTACCAGACGGCTTACCCATGCTTCATCACTTAAGTCTTCGCAATATTCATAAACATTTAAAGTAGAGTTCTGTGACGGATAGTTCTGCTCGAAAACATCCGGAACCTCGCCTGTGGAAAGCTTCAGGTTTGTCATGGATGTGTACTGGTCATCCGGAACAACCTGGAATTCTACTTTGCATCCATAATCAGCTTCAATAGCATCTGCCATTGTCTGGTAAGCATCAAAGAATTTTGCCTGGCTGGTCATAAAGGAAATTGTTTTTCCCTCAAGAATAGAATAATCAGCTCCGTCTCCATTGTCGCTTGCACTTACCATAGTTCCCATGCTGCAAGCCATAACTGTTGCCATAGCCAGGCTGATTGCTGCTTTTGCGTAACGTTTTTTCATTTCTTTTTTCCTCCTTTATTGCTATTGACGTTCTCTTTTTGATGACCTTATTTTACCCTTTCTTATCTGTTTTCGGAATGGAAGATTTATGGTAAAAACATGGAACATTTTGCAATGCTATTGTTTTTTCCATATAGATTTGCTATCATAAAACAATCCAAAATCCGTATATTTTGCTGTGGAGGATGCCTTATGAAACAGTCTTTTCAGAAAAAAATATTTTTATCGATTTCCGCATTTATGTTCATTTTAATTGTTGTATGTATTGGTGCTTTCTCTGTTTATACTTATCAGAATCTGTACCGCCAGTCCCAGAGTAATCTTCAGTACATCAGTGAACATACCGGTTCTGAAATGAAAACCCTCCTGGAAAATATGGATAATCTGGCTCTTTATGTATCTACCAACCAGGATATCCGCGCAGCCTTTAATAAGGCAGCCACCACCGATTACTCCAGTTCCGATCTGGAAAAAGAAGTCAGCCAGACTCTCTCTTCCATTTCCATTCCTACCAGCAGTTCTCATTATCGTATTTCTCTTTACAACAGGAATGGAATTTTTACCTCCATTGGCATTCCTTACAACAAAAATTTTACTTCAAAAAAGCTGTCCTCTGATGATTTTTTCAGCTGGTATCAGGACCTTCCCATCATACGGAACGGTGCTTCCGTTTATGCTTTTCACTCTGATTTCTGGTCAGAAAAAGAGGAAAAATACCTTTCCTTATTCCGTATTGTTTTTGGTACAACTTCCGCATTTAAAGCAAACGCAGTAATAGAAATTCAGTGCCCGTTAAGCACCATTGAAAGCATCCTGAATTTCAAAAAAAGCAATTACGTTCCATATCTTTATGATAAAGATGGCACTCTGGTTTATCCCCTTTCCGATGATTCCGGTACATCAGCAGCATTATATGATGCTGCCCTCCAGAAAGCTGCCGGAAACTTATCGAAACCAACCTCGCTTCTTTACAGCAGCCAGACTGTCAGGAACGGGTTTACCCTTGTGCTTACCCAGCAGACGGCCTATATCTGGAAGATCATTCTTCCGCAGATTTTGATTATTTTGCTTATGGGAATTGCATCCCTTATGTTAATGATTTTTGTAATCTTTGTGATTACCCGGAAAGCCACACAGCCCCTCCAGGAGCTTACAGATTCCGTGCGCCAGGTTTCTCTTTCCAACCTTTCCCTGGAAATGGATTTCTCCGATTATCCAGACGAAATTTCCGGACTTAACGAGGCATTTGCAAAAATGTTCCAGCGTCTACAGCAGTCCATGGATGAAGTTGTCCGCATGCAGGCTTATGAAGCCCGGGCAAATATGATCGCTTTGCAGGCACAGATGGATCCACATTTTTTATACAATACTTTAACTGTTATCAAGGCTTTATCCCGGGAAGGAAATACCCGTCAGATTGCACTGACCTGTGATTATCTGGTGAAAATGCTCCGCTATATTTCTTCTTATGATGAACATAATATTTCCCTGAAACAAGAGCTGACTCACACGGAAAACTACCTGAACCTGATGAAAATACGTTTCGAAGATCAGTTCAGTTACAGCTTTTCCATTGACTCCAATGTAAATACGGAAACCCTTCTTCTCCCCCGCCTGACCTTACAGCCTCTTGTGGAAAACTGCTTCCAGCATGGCTTCAAATCTGTAGCACCGCCCTGGCAGATCCAGATCCGTTTCTGGGTGGAAGCTCCCCGCTGGTATGTCAGTGTTACAGACAATGGACAGGGTGTTTCTGATGAGAAAAAGCAGGAAATTATGGATAAGATACAGGAGTTTCTTTCTCATCCTTCTGATGCCATCATGTCTATGAAAATTGGTGGAATGGGACTTGTAAACACCGTTGCCAGACTAAAATTAAAGTACAAAGACCGTATTTCTTTTACTATAAATAACGCACCGGAAGGTGGAACAATTATCATGTTAGGAGGTCTGCTTGAAGATGAATATCTTTGTGATTGAGGATGAGCCACCTATTTTAAGAGAGATTATTGCAATCATAAATTCTTTCCATGAAGATTACCAGATCATTGGAAAAGCACAGAACGGGCAGGAGGCAATGGACTTCCTCCAAAGCCAGGGCGAGCGCATTGATGTAATGATCACAGACATCCAGGTTCCTGTTATAAATGGACTGGAACTGATTGAATATACCCACTCAAAGCTGCCCCATATCTTAAGTATTATCCTTACCGGATTCAGTAATTTTGATTATGCACAAAAGGCAATCCGCTATGGCGTTTTTGATTATCTTCTGAAACCAATTGATGAGGACGAGCTGCATAAACAGCTTCAGAAAGCTTATGCACAAAAATGTCTGGATTATATCCACAACCGACCGGATGAAGTGGAAACACCACGCACTCATGCCTCTGCCTCCCACGATTCCAGCTACCAGATTGCACTTTTATCTATCAGTTCTTTTCCTATGTATGCATCATCCTACAATGAGCTTTTTCCATCTTTGTGGAAAAAGACTAATCTTTCAGAACTATTTGAAAAATATACGGAATTAAAGGATCACTACTGGATCATTGACGGGCTTACCCTTGCAGAAAAAATCGTTCTTTTTCTTCCTCCGGACGGGGCAGGCAATACAGATACCCCCGGTCTTTCTGAAGTTTTGCAGGAGCTTACCCAGAGGGATTTTACCATCACCATTGCCATTGACACCCATCCTCACGGAATCCGCAATATCCATCAGGCAATTCTGGATCTCCGCAGTTTTTTGAACCGCCAGGTACATCTGGAACATTCCAGCCTGCTTTTTTATGAGAAAGACAGTATGGATACCGGATATGAAAATTATGAAAAAACAATCACAGATTTTCATCCTTATCACATGCGGTTATCCGGCCTTTTTATTAAAAAAAATCTTTCTCTGTTTGATGCTGAATTATACAGTTACATCAAAGCTATCAAAAAACAGGAGCTTCCAACCGTGATCCTGTACCGCATTTTACAGGAATTTCTTCACACCTGCATAGCCGCAACTGACGATGTAATTCCTCCTGCTGCACTGGATGTCCAGACTACAGTTGGTGATATCCTCATGCTTTCCGACAGCTACAAAAGCCTGTACGAAAACCTGCAGTCCATCTTTTCTTCTCTTCTTGAATTCCTTCTGAAAGAAGAAAAAATGCCTACAGAAAAATCCAATATTCTCATAAAAATAGATGCGTATATGAAAGAAAATTATACCCATCCCATTAACACAAAATCCATTGCGGAACAGTTTGGATTTACCCCTGCTTATTTGAGTAAAATTTTCCGGGAATATAAGGATATCACGCCTGCGGATTACATTGTCCAGCTTCGCATTGATAAGGCAAAAGAACTTTTTACTGCAGATCCTTATTGCAAAATAAAGGATGTTGCAGCTTTTGTGGGATATGAGGATTCCCTTTATTTCAGCAAGGTGTTTAAGAAGCTCACGGGAATGTCCCCGAAGCAGTTTCTGGAATGTCACTGTTCACTTCGTGACCAGTAATTCTGTAATCCTTTTAAAGCAGTTTTCTCTTGCCAGTCTCCTCCTTTGGGTGTACATTATGTATCAGATACAACCCCAAAAAACAGGAGCAAAAATCATGAATGGCGAAGAAAGAAGAAAACAACTTTTATATATTTTATCATCTGAAAATATCCCCGTTTCCGGCAGTACTCTTTCTCGGAAGCTACATGTAAGCCGTCAGATCATAGTACAGGATATTTCTCTTTTGCGCGCCAATGGTGCCACCATCTTGTCCACAAACAGAGGCTATCTGCTTCAGGAAGAAAAGAAATGTTCCCGTGTTTTCAAAGTTTTCCACTCCGATGAGCAGGTAGAAGACGAATTAAACACCATCGTAGATGCCGGTGGACAGATCCGTGATGTATTCGTCTATCACAAAATATATGGAGTCATCCGAGCTAGCATGGGAATTAAATCCCGCCGGGATATCCAGAATTATATGGACGAACTTGGCACCGGCAAATCCAGCCTTCTGAAAAATGTAACCTCCGGTTATCATTATCACACCGTAGACGCAGAAAGCGAAGAAATCCTCGACGCCATTCAGGAAGAGCTTCAAAAGAAAGGATTTCTGGCGAAACTGCTGGATTATGAACCGGTGGATTTTTAGGACATATCCACTGCTACGCCCCATTCCTGCAATTTACAGACATATCCCCCATGCTTGCATCATAAACATAAAAGGATGTAAGAGAAAGGGGGATTTTTTATGCCAGAAACGCTAAACATCTACACTCGCTTAATCAACAAAACTCACCCGCTTCCATCTGATTATATCCCGCTAAACCTTATTGATTCAGGAATTCCTTTTGATGCCCCCGCCGGTGATTCCAAACGCCTTATGGAAAAAAAGGCGGCTCACGCAGCCCTGCGGCTTGTGCAGGCGGCCTGTAAGGAAGGCTTATGTCTTTACGGGATTTCCGGTTACCGCTCCTACAAACGCCAGCAGGAGCTTTACACAGGCAATCCTTACGTTGCCGCTCCCGGTACAAGTGAGCACCAAAGCGGTCTGGCCCTGGATGTCTCCTGCCCTTCCCTTAACATGCAGTTAATTCCAGAATTTGCTGCCACCGCCGAAGGTAAATGGCTTGCCAGAAACGCCTCCCTTTTTGGTTTTATTCTCCGCTATCCCGAAAATAAAGAATCTGTTACCGGGATTCCATACGAACCCTGGCACATCCGCTATGTAACCCGTGAGCTCTCCAGCTATCTGAAACTCACAGGCATGACCTTAGAAGAATATCTGGATTTTCCTGTAAAAAATATACTTTGAAAATTAACTCTTGGCAAACGCATAATTTCTCCATTTTTTCACATACTACCCATACACTACAGAATATGGAAACAGATGAAAAATACAGGAGGAACCAATAAATGAAAGCGACAGGAATCGTAAGAAGAATTGATGATCTTGGCCGTGTGGTCATCCCAAAAGAAATCCGCCGGACCCTGCGAATCAAAGAAGGTACGCCACTGGAAATTTTTACCGATCGTGAGGGCGAAATCATTTTGAAAAAGTACTCTCCCATCGGAGAATTAAGCATTTTTGCAAAAGAATACGCAGAATCTCTTTCCCAGTCCACCGGAATGCTTTCCTGCATCACTGATCATGACCAGGTGGTAGCTGCTGCCGGACCAGGAAGCAAAGAATTTATTGGAAAAATGATCAGCAGCCAGTTGGAAGGCGTTATCAATGACCGTGAATCCAAATGCCTCAATCCCAAAGACCGGGGCAAAATTCCTGTTGTGGATGAGCAACCCGATATTTCCAGCTCCCAGGTAATCCATCCCATCATCGCTGCCGGTGATGCTATTGGCAGCGTTATCCTCATCGGAAAAAACGATAAAGACACAATGGGTGCCAGCGAAAAGCTCCTTGCCCAGACCGCTGCCGGATTTCTTGGCCGCCAGATGGAACAATAAAATGAAAGCTGTTGTACATGAAAATTCACATTATATTTTAAAAAATTTTCATTGATACAGCAGCCTTTTCAGTTTTAATCAATATTTCTCTGATTCAAAATTTCTCCATGCATCTTCTGCCGCTGCTTCGTAATATCAAAATATTCCTCAGAAACAATTCCGTGCTTCACCAGCAGATCAAAAACCTCTTTCTGTTCCGGCGTCATCGCCATTCCAACCGTAGAATTATAGTCTGTAAGCACACATCCCGTCTTTTCAATCAGCCAGAACAATGCAGAATCATTTTCCGGAATCATCTTCCAGATTTCCTTTTCCGGATACGGCAAAAGGGACATTAACGTCTGCAAATGCCCACCCTCATTAATCAGCCTGTAATCCCCATCCGGCATAATGACTCCATCTGAAAAATTAGGAATCTCCTCTGCATTTTTCAAAAACTCCTCCGTTATCTTCACTACCAGTTACCCCCTGCTTTTTTAGTTGCTTTATTTTACCATGTAAACATCTTAAGTGCTACATATTTCGTTTCCTGTAAAAACCTTCTTGTGAAAAAACAAAGATCAAAAAACTTTTATTATAAAACTTTTCTAAAACCCCTTGCATTTTTGAAAAAAGGTGTTATAGTTATTGCATACTCTTTGATGTAGTTTTTAATACTACATTACATTTTGTAAGATACTACTTTGTTTTAATTTTTCATCAGGAGGTGTCACTATGAAATTTAAATTAAAAGATCCTGGAAGTGCAATCACCCATGGAATTGCCTTTCTTCTGGCAGCCGCAGGTGCCGCCCCATTACTTCTTCGTTCATCAGTATGGAGCGACCACATTCACATTTTTGCATTAAGCATTTTTATCCTTACCATGATGCTTCTTTATGCAGCCAGCACTCTTTACCACTCTGTAGACTCCTCAGCCAAGGTAAACCGTCGTCTGAAGAAGCTGGATCACATGATGATCTTTGTCATGATTGCCGGAAGCTACACTCCAATATGCCTGATCGTTCTTCACAACAAGATTGGTTATGCACTTTGTGCGCTTGTATGGACTACCGCCATTCTTGGAATTATTTTTAAAGCATTCTGGGTAACCTGCCCCAAATGGATTTCTTCTGTTTTATATATCGGAATGGGCTGGCTGTGCGTACTGGCTTTCATTCCCATTATCCACGCACTGCCCAAGGCCGGATTTGGCTGGCTTCTGGCCGGTGGTATTATCTACACCATCGGCGGCGTCATATACGCACTGAAGCTTCCCATCTTCAACGCAAGACACAAAAATTTCGGATCACATGAAATTTTTCACGTATTTATTATGCTGGGAAGTGCCTGCCACTTTATCGTAATGTATTGCTTCGTTGCCAATATGCCGGTTTGATCAGATTACAGCCTGAAATGGGTGGAGCGAAATCGTTCAGCATAGTTTTCACTCCACCCACTTCAGTTTCTATTTATAACCACTTCCAGAACTCCCGCTTTTTTCATTTTCAATGGGTTTAAAAGCATGAATTGTATTTTTTATTATTTTTCAAAAGCGGGTGTATGGAAATGCCGTTCAAAACTCCATCAACGCCAGCTTCTTCGCCCTGGTCAGCTGCTTAATCGCATATTCCCTGCTCATTGCCTCTTCCTTTGTTGCAAATCCCTCATAATACACCAGCGTCACCGGCCTCTTTGTTTTCGTATACTTCGCTCCATTTTTCCCACTGTTATGCGCCTTCAGCCGCTTTTCCAGACAGTTTGTCCACCCTGTATAAAGGGTTCCATCCGCACACTTCACAATATATGTATAATTCATTTTTTCCTTCCTTAGAGCGTATTTGAAAAATCTCCCACAAACCGTAACACATCTCGCAGAAAGCCTTTTGGGACACGCTCTATCAAAACTTATAAAAAAATTTCTGTCTCCACCAGTTATGTCATATAATTTTTATGTAAAGAAGTGCCTTTTGTCATAAAAATCTAAAGCAAATTTAAGCTGCAGATTTCGCCCAAAGCACTTCTTATTTTTATTAAAAGCAATCGGTTCAAACACTGGTATTTTACATATAAGCCCGCCAAATTACAAAGCACAAGGCAAACTCCAGATCACTTAAATCATTCTTAGATCATTCCTCATGCAGGCTGCCAAAAAGCAGGTAGGACCCGGACGTACAGACTGCCTGAACAATCTCCAATACGCTCCAGACACCGACTGCGAATTTTCCCACCTGCTTTATTATACGTTGTTTTTTTCTTTTTGTGAATGACCGCGTAAAACGGATTATGATTTACGGCAAATAAGCAATAGGGTCAATTGGCTCCCCATCCTTTTTCATGGCAAAATAAAGATTGCTGCCTTCCTCACTGTAATACTTGGTTGGAGCTGCAATATAACCAATAATAGAACCTTTTGTCACAGTATCTCCCTCTGCCACATCCAGATCAGTAAGCTGTCCGTAAATTGCCTGATAACCGTTTCCAAGCTCCATTGTTACCGTTGTGCCAGTTTGTGCATCATTTTCAATAGAATATACTGTTCCATTTACAGCTGAAACTACCGGAGCCCCTTCCACTGCCTGCACAGAAATAGCAGGGCTTAATTTATACTGATCCAGTGTTGGAAAATATACGCTCTGATCCATACTGTAATCAATCAGAACATGTCCATTCACCGGCCACTCCATCAACGTATCCTCAGAAAAATTAATTTCCGGGCCTTTGTGCAAAGAAACCTGTGCATTTACACTGGTGCTTTCTCCCACATTTGCAGAATTATCTATTTCGCTGCTGTTAAGACTCCCCGGAAGATTTGCTCCATCTGTTGTCAGCACCTCTTCATCAAGAAAATCCGTATCCGCTGTATCATCCAGCTCTGCTTCTACCAGATTTGTTCCCGCCTCTGCCAGCGGTTCCGACTGCTTAGAGCTGCCTTCATCCCCTTTTGCTGTATCACTCTCCTTTACTCTCTCCAAAGGAAGCACTTCCTGAATATGTTCGTTTTTGTTTGAAACCTGATAAGCTGTCACTCCCAAAACTGCCATCAGCGCCAGAAGCGTGCCATTGAAAATAAGTTTTGCTGTTCTGTTTTTCCTCATATTCTCTTCACCTCTACATACATTCTGTTCACAGCTGTTGTACCGTCTGTATTTATAGGGTGTCCAGAATATAACAGCTTATTCACTTTTTTTAAGCAAATACAGATTTTTACCATTTTTATTTTTCCAAACTTATTTCCACCTCTCCAATTTCCTCAATTTTCATTTCCGGAAAATATGTCAGAAGAATTTCCTCCCAGCTGCTGCCATTTTTCGCCATTTCATTTCCCCCATATTGGGACAAACCAATCCCATGTCCCTTTCCCTTACACAAAAACCTAACTGCTTTCCCGATTTTCTGCACGGAAAAATTTCCAGAAGCCAGATGCATTCCCCTTCTGAAAGCTTCCCCTTCCATCCAGTATCCATCTGCAGTCAACGCCGTAACATAACCTGCACTGTCTCTTTTTTGGATTACCAGCTGCGCCGGAAGCCGGCTTGCCTCCACATATGTACTATTAATATAATCAGGTGATTCTTTGTCCTGACTACTGTCCACAGACTTCAAATACCCATAGTCCGGGCTTTGAAACACCTCTTCCCCGTCCCGGGTAATTCCACAGCTTACTTCATGATAAGGAAGCAGCCGCAGCTCCCCTTCATAGGTAAGCACCTGCCCTGCCGTATCCTCTGCCGCTCTTTGATAAAGCTCCATATTTCCTGCCAGATTTATTATACGTTCTATTCCCCAGGCACCTTTTCTTCCCTCAAGACTTACCTTTTCGTTTTTCTCTGCCTTTCTATACAAATCCGACCGGGCAATAACTGCCTGCGCTTTCACAAGTTCCGGTTCATAATCCCCCTTCAGCTGAACCATAAGCAAAAGCGGCACCATTTTTTCCGCATCCCACCTGCCCCAGACAAGAGCCTTATCTGCCCCGTTAAACAATATTGTAACCACATAAGGTAATAACAACACAAAGGGGATAAAGCTCCCCGATGAAAAAAACTTCCGAAACCACTTTCTCATATCCCTGCATTTCCCAAAAGCATGCCAAAAAATCTTTTTCCTGCATGCTCATGTTTCTGGTTTTATCTCTATTATATGCTCAATTGCAAAAACTTATTAACCGTAGTATACTTGAGCCACTGTTACAAAAACATCAGATTCATTTTACAAAAAGCAAAAAAACTGGAGGTTTTTATGGCCGCATTATTTCTTGCACCACTGTACATTCTGATTAATTTTTATGTAGTTCAATGGATGATCCGCTGGATGGGTGCATGTCACAGACTTTTTCAAACTATGGCATTTCGAGTTTCCTTTGTTGGAATTTACATCCTGCTTGCCACAGCACTGCTCACTGGTTTTCTTATAAAAAAACCTGCCTGGCTGCATCGCATTCTGAAGCACACCGGCAACTATTTTCTGGGCACTTTTATTTACATTCTTCTGGTAATTGCCGTTGTCGATGTTGGACGCCTGATACTGAAATACAGCTTTCACGCTCCATTTATTGGACAGAGAAGTACTTTTGTGCTCACAGGACTGATCTGCACTATCCTTATCATCAGTCTTAGTGTTTACGGAATCCTTCATGTATCAAAAATAAAAACCACTCCTTATGAAGTACAGATTAATAAAGCTGTAGACGGCATGGATTCCCTGAAAGTTGTTCTTCTGGCCGACACACATTTTGGTTACAGCATCGGCAACGCACAGGCAAAACGTATTGTAAAAAAAATAAACGCCCAGAATCCAGATGTTGTCTGTATTGCCGGAGATATTTTTGACAACGAATATGATGCAATTGCCAAACCCGATGAATTAAAAGAAATTTTAAGGGGAATCAAATCCAGATATGGAGTTTATGCCTGCTGGGGAAATCATGATCTGAATGAACCGATTCTTGCAGGCTTCACCTTCAATGGAACAAAAGACAGCTACAATGACCCGAGAATGGAAGAATTTCTTACAGATGCAGGCATTCACCTGCTAGATGATGAATCTGTACTGATTGATAATAAGTTTTACATAGTCGGACGCCGGGATGCTTCCCGCTGTGAGAAAGTAGAAGGTTCCAGGCAGACTCCGGCCCAGCTTACACAATCGCTGGACCAGAGCAAACCAATTATTTTTATTGACCACCAGCCAAAAGAACTGGATGAAACAGCTGCCGCCGGTGTTGACCTCGATCTTTGCGGTCACACCCACGATGGCCAGATTTTCCCCGGAAATCTCATTATCCATCTATTCTGGGAAAATTCATGCGGATACCTTCAAAAAGGTTCCATGCACAATATCGTCACTTCCGGAGCAGGAATCTGGGGACCCAACATGAGAGTAGGAACCAACAGCGAAATCTGTCCCATCACCGTGAACTTCATTCAATAGCACAAGCACACCCTTCCCCTCTTATTGGATCGAGTTCTCCAGGGGCTTTCTACAAGATGTGCAACACAATTTAAATGATAAATTTAGATGATACTTTGCCTGTCTGACTTACCCTGATAAATTCAGACCGGCATTGTCATAATCAGCTTCCTACACTCCTGCAATTCTGTTTTCAGCTCTTATCTCATTTCCAGCCCTTATCCTGTTTCCGGCTCTTATCTCGTTTCCAGCTCTTATCCTGTTTCCAGCCCTTATCCTGTTTCCGGCTCTTATCTCGTTTCCAGCTCTTATCCTGTTTCCAGCCCTTATCCTGTTTCCGGCTCTTATCTCGTTTCCAGCTCTTATTTTATTTCCATCTCTGATCCTGTTACATTCTTTTCCCCGCCTTCCGACGACTGTATCTAAAATTTTTCCTTTTGCCTTCACCAGCTGTTCCCCATTTAAACTTTCAGCTGCACCAGCGGCATTCCTGTATCCAGTAACAAATTTACACCCCTGTCGCACTTCTCCACCTACAATACCGCACCTTTCTTTCATTATCATAGCCTGTCCCACAGCAAGTCCCCTTACCAACTGCAAAACAGCTTTATCGCCTTGAAGCATTTTTGTAAAAAAGCAGGTTACCACAGTTATCATCATATTGAAACGTTCTCTCAAACTGAAATTTTTTGCTAAATGGATAGAATTGCTCCAGTTGAAATGTCTTTTCATATGCTTCATAAAGGTCCTCCTTTTTTCATTTCTGACTGCACTTTTGGAATTGCGCCTTTTCCATGTTAGGGAGTGTTTGAAAATGTCTTTCTACAAAATAAGCGTCACAATTTGTGGAAAATTTTATCCGGATGATGGCTACGTAAGCCGAATTCGGACAAAATATACCGCAAATGATACGTGTAAATTGCAGGAATATTTTTTTCAAACATGTTCCCATGCAGGTGTAGTAAATATCTATGCCTGTCCCTTACAAATGTAGAACTCTTTTTTATATTTTTTGAATATTTACAGCAACACACTTTTCCATACTTTCTCGCCTTATTGACACCACCTTGCCCCACTGTTACAATGACTACTATACCCTTTAAGCACATAGGTTTTCACCTGAAAGGAGCAGACTATGGCAAAAGAACAGATTGCAGTTGCAGAACTGATCACAAACATTATTCTTGGAAAAACAGATACTCCAGGCCGGGTAGATTTTTTCCCACAAAAGCCTAAATTTCCCTTTGATAAACCATATGAGCAGCCATTTCCCAGAGCAACCCCGGAAAGTCAGGGAATCTCATCTGATATGCTGGCAGATCTTCTTCGGGAACTAAATGCTTCTCACTATACAGATATGCATCATTTTATGGCACTTCGTAATGGAAAAGTTATCTGTGAAGCTAATTTTGCCCCATATAGAAGCCGGATCTGGCATGTGACCCATTCCATGTGCAAAAGTATAACAGGCATGGCAATTGGTCTGCTTGTAGAAGAGGGAAAGCTTTCCCTGGACGAAAATATTTACGATATTTTTCAGAAAAAACTGAATACCTTTACAAAGATTTTCCGTCCCACAGTTACTGTAGAAAATCTTCTTACTATGACCAGTGGAGTTACATTTAATGAATCTGGCATTGTTTCCGGCAATGACTGGCTTTCAAGTTATCTGAACGCATCCATTACCGGAAATCCAGGCGAGAATTTTCTATACAACAGCTTAAACACCTATGTTCTTTCTGCTATTGTTACAGAACGAACCGGACTGAAGCTTACAGAATACCTGGAGCCCCGGCTTTTTGCCCCTCTTGGCATTACCCGGTATTTCTGGGAAACCTGCCCTATGGGGATTACCAAAGGAGGCTGGGGATTGTTTCTTTGCACGGAAGATATGGCAAAGCTTGGACAGCTTTATCTGCAGAAGGGTAAATGGAACGGTCAGCAAATCATTCCGGAATTTTGGGTAGAAGTTTCAACAGCCCGTCATAAAGAAAGCATTGAAGGCACTTACGGTTATGGCTATCAGATCTGGATGGAAGCCCGCCGTGGCAGCTTCGAATTTAACGGGATGCTTGGCCAAAACGTTATTGTCTATCCTGACATGAATATGGTAATCGTCACAAATGCCGGAAATAATGAACTTTTCCAGAATTGCGTTATGTTAAACATTATCCGAAAGTATTTTCCCCGCCAGTTTCACCCTGCCGATGTTTTACCGGAGAATCCCTGTGCTCAGATGCTTCTTTCCCGTCTCACCGCAGAGCTGGAAAATGGCACTGCCTCAGTTCAGACACTTCCAGCTTTTAGAAGAGGCGGTTGGAAAAAAGGAACTTCTCTGGCAAAACACCGCACGAATATCTCTGGCAATCAAGTACTTTGTCAACAGTTGGATGGCAAAATTTTTGAACTTTCTCCACAGAGCATCGGACTTTTTCCGCTGTTTATGCAGGTTTTCCACAACAACATGACCGATGGTGTACAGAAAATCTCTTTTACCTGTGAAAAAGGAACTTTCACTGTGAATTTCCTGGAATCTGGAGAATGGCATCCTGTCTCTGTTGGTTTTGGACATGCAAAAGAATCCTGGCTTACCATTCATGAAGAAAGTTATCTACTTGGAACACTGGGAGAATTTACCAAAGACGAAAACGGTACTACTGTTTTGAAGCTGGAACTTACTTTCCTGGAAGAATGTGTACGAAGAAAAATCAATATTTTCTTTTTACCTGAGGACGAAATTTTAATCAGATGGTATGAAACGCCTGGAAAAGGCATGATTATGGAAGGGCTGGAATCCATAACTGAAGAGATTTCAAAAAACTTCCTGTACGGTGCTTTTAAGGGTGCAGGCGGACTTGAAGTAATTCACCGGATTATGGAACAGACAATTGAGCCTGTGTCCCACGGCTATGTCGTTGTTCCAGAACCTGAATCACTTGAACCTGAATCTCCTGAACCAAAATTTTCTGAACCTAATTCTCCTGAAACAACAGATAATTCAAAACCCTTGACTGATACAGTACCTGATAGCTTAACTGGCAACAAAGCGGAGACAGTAAATGATAGTTCGATTGACATTGCAGCTAATTCAGCAAATGCTATCTTAGCTAATAGTACATTACAAAATTCAGAAGTCCCCATTGAAACCGATTATGGAGCAAATTTAATTGACTTGCAATAAAAAAATAATCCAACTATAATACTTTAGAATATATCATCCCCTGGGAGGCATCTATATGATTTCTCAAGAATTACGACTTGTTATCACATTTCATTGCACCACTGACGCCATTGCCATGGAAAAAGCCTGCAAAGCAATCGGTGCCCCCGGAAGACTGATCCCTGTGCCAAGAGCAATTTCAGCCAGCTGCGGTCTTTCCTGGTGTGCAGAACTGTCCAGTCGTACATTACTTGAAGAAATCCTTCATACACAGGAAATCCAACCACAGGGAATTTATGAATGCATGATCTAAGGAGGAATTTTATATGGAAAACAGAACTGTAGACGCAAGAGGAATGGCATGCCCTCTTCCTGTAGTTAATGCCAAAAAAGCATCTGAAGAAATGACCGAAGGCGGTGTTCTTACCATTCTCGTTGACAATGAAATTGCAGTACAAAACCTTACCAAATTTGGAACCAGCCGAAACTTCCAGGTTTCTTCCGAGAAAAAAGGTGAAAAAGAATTTAGTGTCACTTTCCAGATTTCTGCCAGCAGTTCAAAGCAGCACCAGAACGCTGTGGTCTCACAGGCAGCAACCACAACTGACAGTGAAGAAATCAGCTGCTCCCCTGATTCAAGAAAAAAAGGACTTGTTGCAGTTCTTTCTGCCAATACAATGGGAAATGGTGAAGAACAGCTTGGTAAAATTCTTATGAAATCCTTTATCTTTGCCCTTACTAAACAGGATCAGCTGCCAGACACTATCCTTTGCTATAATTCCGGTGCATTTCTCACCTGCGAGGACTCTGATTCACTGGATGACTTAAAAGCAATGAAAGCGCAGGGAGTAAAGATTCTTACCTGCGGAACATGCCTTGATTTTTATGGTCTAAAAGAAAAACTTACTGTTGGTGGCGTTACAAATATGTATGAACTCGTAGAAATTATGGAAAATGCCAGCTCCATTATTCGTCCGTAACTTCCCGGCAAAATATTAGCTTCTGATTTTACAGGAAATAATCCTGCTTTGCAGGAATTGCCTGTAAAATTAAAATAGCGTGTTCATGTAGCTTAGAGCGTGTTTGAAAAAGGCTTTCTGCAAGATGTGCGTCACAATTTGTGGGAAATTGCGGGAATGATTTTTCAAACACGCTTTAGCGTCGACAAAAAACTGGAAACCTATACCAGGTTTCCAGTCAAACAGTGAAGCATCGGGGATTCGAACCCCGGACAACTTGATTAAAAGTCAAGTGCTCTACCAACTGAGCTAATGCTCCATATTATTAAATTATTTACATTAGAAATGGACTTTTGCATTTCAAATGCCCAGAGCCGGAATCGAACCAGCGACACGAGGATTTTCAGTCCTCTGCTCTACCAACTGAGCTATCTGGGCATAAGTAGCGGGAATAGGATTTGAACCTATGACCTTCGGGTTATGAGCCCGACGAGCTTCCAGACTGCTCCATCCCGCGATATATTCTTTTGAAACAAAAGCCGATGATCGGACTCGAACCGATAACCTGCTGATTACAAATCAGCTGCTCTGCCAATTGAGCCACATCGGCGCGTAACCATTGGCTACAACTGATGAATTTTATTCATCAAATGGATGGAGAAGGATTCGAACCTTCGAAGGCATCGCCAGCAGATTTACAGTCTGTCCCCTTTGGCCACTCGGGAATCCATCCATATGGGACCTATAGGGCTCGAACCTATGACCCTCTGCTTGTAAGGCAGATGCTCTCCCAGCTGAGCTAAGATCCCACAATATTTAATTGTTGTTGATTTTCATCAACAGCGACCCGGAAGAGACTCGAACTCTCGACCTCCGCCGTGACAGGGCGGCGCTCCAACCAACTGAGCCACCGGGCCAAATAAAGGTTTGCACCTTCAAAACTACATACATGTTACATCCTAATGGAATCATTCTTCAACCTTGCGATTGTTGGTC
>CAKRMK010000039.1 GCA_934364795.1 uncultured Blautia sp. | reverse complement strand
TCTGTTGGCCCTTTGCCTGTCAAAGAGCAAGGATATTTTATATATCACGATTTTTGATTCTAACATACTTTTTGTGGGCTGTAAAGCATTATTTTTTCTTTTTTTGAAGATTTTTTGTATTTTTCTCCACCATTTTGCGGGGCACCATGATCTGGTGGCCGCAGCCCATGCATTTCAGGCGAAAATCTGCTCCAACTCTCAGGATCTCCCACTCCTTACTGCCACATGGGTGCACTTTCTTTAATGTAACAATATCTCCAACTTCATAAACAACTGACATATTTTTCCAAACTCCTCTGCAAAATTCCTGTATTCTTTATATTCCCAGTCAGTTTTTCTGTTATTTTCCCTCTTTTTATATATTTTATTTTCTAACCTGGATCTGGGAAAATACTTTTCCAATAGGTTCCTTTATCAGAAGGTCTGCATAGCCATCCCTTGGAGTAGAGGATTTATTGATCACCACAAGATGTTCTCCGTTAAAATAATCAATAAGTCCTGCAGCTGGATAGACAGCCAGGGAAGTTCCTCCTATGATAAGCACCTGTGCCTGTGAGATTGCCTGCACAGCCCGATTTAATGTGCTGTTATCAAGCCCTTCCTCGTATAATACCACATCTGGTTTGATAATTCCTCCACAGGAGCACTTGGGAACCCCTTTGGCATTTTTCATATATGCAAAATCATAGGATTTCCCGCATTTCATACAGAAATTGCGGTAAACGCTTCCGTGAAGCTCCAGTACATTCTTACTTCCTGCCATCTGATGCAGATTGTCAATATTCTGGGTAATGACTGCTTTCAGCTTTCCTGCGGCTTCTAACTCTGCCAGCTTTAAGTGGGCTGCATTTGGTTTTGCCGTATCACACAGCATCTTATCCTGATAAAAACGATAAAATTCATCCGGATGTCTCATAAAAAAAGTATGGCTCAATATGGTTTCCGGCGGATAATCATATTTCTGGTTATAAAGCCCATCCTGGCTTCGAAAATCAGGGATTCCGCTTTCTGTGGAAACACCTGCTCCTCCGAAAAATACAATATTATCATACTGATCAATCATATCCTGCAATTTTCTGATCTGTTCTTCCATTATAAGCTCCTCCTGGCATGCTCTAATTTGATTTTTTTGAAGAATCCTTTTTCTCCACCTCCAGGGTATCCACTCTTTTTCCCTGAACAACATAGCGGGTGGATTCGTTTCCGGTGCAGGTGGAAAGAGTCACCAGCTTATCCTCTACTTTCAGCTCCCCTGGAGTAGTCTTAATATCAGAATAGGAAACTATTTTTTCCATATAGTCCAGAAATTCCTGTCCAGGGCCCTTAAACAGCGTGTAAGTATCACTGTTTACCGCAGTTGTGTAGGCTGAAATAATTTCATACCGGTAATTTTTCTCCGGTGTGAAAATCCAGAAATATTTACTCTTATTATAAGCGGAATCGTCCTTGCTGAAATTTTTCAGCTGGCCGAACATGGAACCATTCTTCATATTATGTCCGTAAACCAACGTATTACAATCTCCGAAATCAGCACTGTTTTCATAATCAATAAAAATAGTACCTGCAAAATTATAATTTTTTTCATATGTCATATGAAGATACTGGTCATTGTCTGTTCCCTTTACAATCGGATAACTGACTCCATCCAGTGCCTCCACGTAAATCCATCCGATTACATCGGTATTGATACTTCTAAGGGAATCAAAATCAATATTCATAGGAGCCTTTAAAGATGGACCCTCCGGTCCTGCTTCCTCCTCTTCCTCCTGGTTATCTGCATCCGGATCACGTTCTGTCACCGCCATCTGTGCAATTTGATTATACTCATCAGAGCCCTTCTTGTATTCTGTATAAATATGGTAAAGATTATAAGCAGCATAGCAGAACACACAGATTGCAACAACCAGCACAATTGTAAGCAGCACATCTCCTGCCGATTTTTTCTTTTTGGGTTTGTTGTTCTCTTCCTTCATGACAGCCTCCTTTAAGTCATTTTACTTCTTATACTTATTTAAAACCTGTTTTTTATTATACATCTCATTTACAGTTCTCCGGTAATTTCCGTATTTCCCGGACTAATTGGAAAAACATTTTTCAAACATGTTCCAAAATCTCCCGGCACTTTTCCCTTATGGCATCTTCCTGCCTTCCATAAAGTAAAAGTTCACTGTATTTAAAGTAAGACGGGCATCCATGTTCCGAAATAAAGCCGCAGATTCGCTGATTTCCGGTTATTCCGGTTTCCAGAAGCAGCATTTCCTGTTCTGCGCCAAAACAGTCTGCCACATAATCAAAAGCCCTGTTCAGCATAGCTTCCATATTTCCAAGTATCTGGAGTCTTTTTTCACAGTTTTTTTCAAATATTTCTTTTATCTGTTCAAATCCCTCCTGAACATCACCTACATGCCTTTCTTTTACCCTTTGAAAATATTCTTCTAGAATATGGATCTGTTCTTTTTCTTCCCGTATTTCCTCTTCCGTCAGAAGCTCTGCATCTTTTCTTGCCTGAAGGGCATGTTTTTTATTTTGGATAAAAATTTCCATTGTTTTTATCTTTGTATCTGCTCTTTCTCCCACCTTCCAGAAATGTTTAAGCTGCTTCAGATTCTCATAAAGAAGAACTGTTTTTTTATCTGCTTTTTCAAATACTTCCGCCTGTCTGTCCAGCTCTTCCAGAATCAGTTCCACAAGTGTAAAGCGCTCTTCAAAAGGCGCCTCCTTTGCCATATTCACACAGCTTTCGTAGCTTTGTTTTTTTGCCTGCCCGCCAAGGATTTCTGCCACCTGATAGTCAGTCTTATACTTCTCGTACAGTGTGTAATACAATGCAAAATCCCGGGCAATTTCCTCTTTCTGGATAAACTGACTGATCAGAGATTCCTGTATTTTTACCTGTAATTCCTCATAACTTTTCAGGATTTCTGAAAGATCCTCCCAGCCTCTTGCTGTCACAAAAAACTTTCCATCTACCGTATTTTCTATCACATAAAAATTCTCTTTTTTCAGTCCCAGATAGGACAAAACTGCGCCATGAAGTTTTCTTTGTCTTGCATAAGAAAGCCAGGTATCTGCCTCTGGCTGGATTTCAATTTTCCTTACTCTGTCAAGTGTAACAATATCAAATTCCCGCACAGATTTATTGTATTCCGGTGGATTTCCTGCTGCAACAATGATCCAGCCTTCCGGCACTTTATGGGTCCCAAATGTTTTGTTCTGCAAAAACTGAAGCATGGCAGGTGCCAGAGTTTCTGACACACAGTTAATCTCATCAATAAAAAGGATTCCCTCTTTTTTTCCTGTTTTTTCCATGCATTCATATACAGAAGCAATGATTTCACTCATGGTATACTCTGTAATATCCACCTCCATACCGCCATAATTTTTTGTCACAATTTTCGGCAGTCCAACTGCACTTTGTCTGGTATGGTGAGTGATTGTATATGCCACCAGTCCAACCTTACATTCCCTGGCAATCTGTTCCATAATGGCTGTTTTTCCAATCCCTGGAGGTCCCATAAGAAGAATGGGTCTCTGGCGCACCAGCGGATAGGTATACGCTCCCTCTGAATCCTTTTTTAAATATGCATAAAGAGTATGTATAATCTCATCTTTTGCTTCTTTTATATTCATTGATCCGCTCCTTCAGCTGATTACCAGTTTATATGCCCAAGCCGGCACCAGCCGCATATTTTCCGTCTTTTTTACAAAAACAAATGCAGTTTCATATTCCGGCTTTCTACCGGGATAAATTCCATCTCCATCTGTAAAATAAATCAGAGCCTTCAAATGCTGAAGCTCTCTTTTTTCCTGTTCTTTTTTTATGAAACCAAAAACAGGACGAAAATCCGTGCCGCTTCTTCCATGGATTTTTACATTTTTTATATACGCTTTCCACTCTGCTTCGCAGTGGATTACTGACACATCCTGGATACAGCAGTCACACTGGACAATGTAGACTTTCATTTTTTTGAAAAAATTTTCTTTTGTACTTAGGATATTATAGGTTTCTCCAAGAAACAGCTGTACCAGTTCTCTGGAACAGGAACCTGATGTATCTATAGCAATCACCAGTTCCTCCAGCCTGTTTACTTCCTTATATTCCAGGGGCTCAATGAGAGGCAGATTTCCATAATGTTCCATACCATAATGATAAAAAATATAGTCAAAGCTTTCTTCATCCAGCTGTAGTTCTTCTCTTGGAAAAGCAAATTTCTTCAGGAATTTCCGGTAATCATATCGGCTTTTATACAGGCGTTCCAGCTCTTCCTCTCGGTTTCCGGGTGCAGTTCCTATGCGATGTTTCTGCCTTTCTTTTCCCTGGGTGGTATAAGTCAGAAGCCTTTCCCAGCGCCGTCTGTCTGCCTGATTTTTTGTCTTCTGTATTTTCCACAGGGAATGATCATCAAAAGTAAAAAGTTCTTCTAATTCCTTTTTTTCAAATGGGACCTGTCCTTGTTTCAGCATATGATAAATTCCATTTGCAGTGACTGTTTTTCCCTTAAAGAAGTTAAGATATTCCTTCTTTTTCCTGTCTGTTTCACCACTTAGCTTCCACAGATCATCAGAAATATTTTCATAAATCAACAGCTCTACAGCAAGATCACAGGCAAGGTTCCAGCATTTTTCATCTTCTTTTGGGCTGAAAAAGGGATGAAGATAAAGACAGTGAAACAACATATGAAGATACCCTTTTTTCAGTTTTTGAGGCTGGCTTTCATAGGCTTTTATAAGAAAAAGAGGGTTCGCTTTTATTACACTTCCATCTGTTCCAATGGTTTTTAAATTCTTTGTATTTTCCACAGATAATGCAGATACTGCTGCACATAAAAAGGGAAAACGCACACATATTTCACTGCCACATATGGCTAATATCTGCCCTCCCAGTTCCTCATACTGATAATTTTTCTCTGTGTCATTTTTCTTATCAAAGGGTAAAATCCCGATCCTGGTATCCATATTTTCTATCCTTCTGTTCCATCAGCCACACCAGGCTTTCGATTTTGTGGCAGCTTCCTGCAAAGCGGATAAAAGTATCCAGTTCTGCTCTCCCATACCAGCCAAATTCTTCTATTTTCTCCATTTTTTCTGTGTCTTCTTCCTGGATCAGCTTCTCCATAACAGGACGGATCCGCCTTTTTAAATATTCGCTGTAAGTTCTTTTTTCCTGTTCTGTCAAAGAGTTACTATACGAAAAAAAGCCTTCAACTGCACAGACCAGTTTTATTTTTTCCTGACCTGTGGTCTTAAATTTCTCATATAATCTTCTTTGTTCTTCTGTCATTGGTAGCCTCATACTTTCGTGGCAAAAATTTGCCGGTTCCCTTATTTTCTTATTATAATCCATCTGCCCTTATCCGACAATCCGAATTTTCTATTGAATGATTTTTCAAACACGCTCTAGCCACATCCTCTCTTTCCTGCTATAATAAAATAACATCATAAAATCTACCAATAACAACAGGAGGATTTACTTACATGGCAAAAAAGAATCTGATCGTAGGACAGTCCGGCGGACCTACTGCAGTTATTAACAGCAGCCTTTACGGCGTAGTATCTGAAGGAATCCGTCAGGAAGAAATAGGACATGTTTATGGCATGGTAAATGGAATTGAGGGCTTTTTAAATGGAACTGTCCTTGATTTTGAAGAGGCTCTTCCAGGGGAAAAGCTGGAATACCTTACCTACACTCCAGGTGCTTACCTTGGCTCATGCCGTTACAAGCTCCCCCAGTCTTTAGAGGATCCGGTATATCCAAAACTGTTCCAGAAATTTGAAGAAATGAATATTGGATGGTTTTTCTATATCGGCGGCAATGACTCCATGGACACTGTAAGCAAGCTTTCCCGCTATGCTGCCATGACAGGAAGTGATATCCGTATTATCGGAGAGCCTAAGACAATTGACAATGACCTGGTACACACCGATCATACTCCCGGATTTGGAAGTGCTGCAAGATACGTGGCATCTACTGTACGTGAGATCACCCTGGATGCCAGCGTTTATGAGAAAAAGTCCGTTACCATTGTGGAAATCATGGGGCGCCACGCCGGATGGCTTACTGCTGCCGGTGCTCTTGCACGCAAATATACAGGGGACAATCCTCTTCTTATTTATCTTCCGGAAACAGCATTTGATACAGAGGAATTTCTTGCCAGAGTAAATGCATCCTTTGAAAAAAACTGTAATGTAGTCGTATGTGTTTCCGAGGGAATCCATGATGCTAAGGGAACCTTTATCTGCGAATATGACAATTCCGTAGGTACTGACAATTTTGGTCACAAAATGCTTGCCGGATGCGGCAAATACCTGGAGAATCTGGTGCGTAACCGCCTTGGGGTAAAAGCCCGCTCCATCGAGCTGAATGTCAGCCAGCGCTGCAGTGCTTCCCTTTTGTCTGATACAGACCGCCAGGAAGCCATCACCGCCGGTATTTTCGGAGTTCAGGCTGCCCTGGATGGCGAAACAGGAAAAATGGTATCTTTCATCCGCCAGGATACACCAGATGGCGTTTACCAGATGAAATGTGGTCTGGAGGATGTAAACGAAATCTGTAATGAAGAAAAAACAGTACCACTTTCCTGGATCACAGAAGATGGTTCTGATGTATCGGATGATTTTATCCGCTATGCACGCCCGCTGATTCAGGGAAATGTGGAGCTTCCTGTAGGGGAAGACGGACTTCCCGTGTGTGTATACCGAAAGTAAGTAAGGAGTGGTCAAATCCCGGAGGGCTTTTTTAATGCAATAGGGAATTTAGGCAAAATTTCCTATTGCATAAAAACATCTGCAAAAGTGATCCTATAAGAGTTCTTTTTGCAGATGTTTTTTCTTTATCCAATCTTTATTTTCTTTTCAAACAAGCTCTACTTCTCCTGTTCAAAGATTCTGTGATCTTCTTCCAGTTTTTCTTGGATCTCACTGTCATGAATCTTTTCTTCTTTTTTCTCCTCCCGTGACTTAGGCAGGATCAGATTCAGACAGACGGCAATAATAGTAGCCAGTACAACCGGAGATTTGCCAAAAATGGTAGTTACCCATGCAGGAAGTGTGGCAAGTGCTGCATTTGCCTGGGATACCCCAACACCAAGGGCTGCTGCAAGACCTACAATAGAAGAATTACGATAATCCATTTCTGCTGATGCCACAAGTTTCATACCAGTCATGGCAATGGATGCAAATACAGAAACAGTCGCTCCTCCAAGTACGCACTGGGGAATGGTAGTAAGAATTGCGGAAAATTTCGGAACAAATCCGGCAATTCCAAGAAAAGCTGCTGCCAGTCCCAGAACCCAGCGGTTGATTACCTTGGTGGTAGTTACAATACCAACGTTCTGGCTGTATGTAGCAGTGGGAAGTCCGCCAAACAATGCTCCCAGAATATTAGTGATACCATAAGCCACAATGCCGCCCTGAAGCTCCTGGTCCTTAGGAGTACGGTTCATAGAACCAATGGTAGTGGCAGAATAGTCTCCAATTGCCTGGATAGAGTTAATTGCAAACAAAATTCCAATTGCCACACATGCAGAAATCTCAAAATGCACTCCAAAATGCAATGGCTGTGGCACCTGGAACACGCTTGCCCTTCCCACACTGGAAAGATCCACCATGCCAAAAGGAATGGATACCACATAGCCAGCCAGCATACCGATCAAAATAGAAGAAAGCTTCCAGATTCCCTTTCCAAAATGGTTCAGCGCTGTTACAACAGCCAGGGTAAAAAAGGCAACCAGCCAGTTCTGCCAGGAACCATAATCCGGATTTGAAGTTCCACCTGCCATATAGTTAATTGCGGTGGGATACAGGGAAAGTCCGATGGTAAATACCACTGTTCCGGTGATCAGCGGCGGGAAAAATACACGTATCTTTTTTACCATAATACCCATGAAGATTGCCACAATACCACCTACAATCTGGGCTCCCATAATGGTGTCGATTCCGTATCCGTCTGCAATTGCCTGCATACTTGGCACATATGCAAAGCTGACACCCATAATAACAGGAAGTCCGGAGCCAATCTTATACTTTTTTCCGATTGGGAACAGCTGGATCAAAGTGGAAAGTGCTGCAACCACAAGGGCTGCCTGAATGAGGATAACCTGGTCCTTATTTTCAAGGCCAGCTGCACCTGCCACAATAATGGCAGGGGTGACACATCCCACGATCATGGCAACAACATGCTGTAGTGCCAGAGGAAGGGCTTCCTGGATCCGCGGGATACCATCAGTTTCAAAAATACTGCCTCTCTTCATAATGTTTTCCTGCTTTCTTTTGTTTTATATAGTAGTATACCAAATAAGATGTGCAAAAACAATTAGATTGCCTAAAAATATTTGGTAATAATGTTCACAAAAAAAGCTGGGTATTTTTGTTCATATTTTAGTTTTAACAAAATTCAATTCTTGATCGTGTCTTTTCTTATGTAAGAAGTTCAAACGTATGATACAAATCCATTCTCCCAAATCCCCACTCCCTGTTCGGATACTGCAGCCTATCCTCTCTTTTTGCCCCTCTTGTCAAATAATTTTTCACACTGGATCCTGTAAAAAAAGGTCTGTTTCCACGCACCACAGCCCATTCAAACAAAAGCGCTGCCGCACCGGCGCATTGCGCTGCACTAAGACTGCTTCCGGAGGCATAGCCATATAAACCGTTTCGCTGTGGCACCCGCACCTCCACTCCTGGAGCTGCTATCTGGGGCACAATATTCCCATCTGGCATAAATCCCCTGCTTGCCTGAACATACAGGCTGTTATCCCGGTACTGATAAGCAGTAACCGTGATGCTTTCCAGAGAATCACCAGGAGCCGTAACTGTATTATAAGGAGATGGTTCCAGAAAATAAGTTTCATCCGAAATAAGCCCCTGTACAGGAAGCCACATATGAAAACTTACATTTTGCCCCTCTCTTCCATTTACAAAAATTCTCCAAATTCCCGGGGCAGGCTGAATAAATCTGAAATAGACCAGCGTATATCCCGTCTGCCTTTCTATGGAAACATAGTTCACTTCCACCTTTGTTTCTACAAAAACAAAAGAAAGCTCCTGGATCACATCCCCCAAAGATGCACTGATATCCAGTATTTCCCCAGTTGGAGACTGCAAAGACAAATTATAAATTTCCGGTGGTTCTCCCCAGAATTCCATGGAAAATCCCGGTTCTTTATTTCCCACACGAATCTCTGCCGCTGCTGAATTTTCCCGTTCTGTTAAATATCCCCCATAATGATGTCTTGCAGCCCCCTCATTTCCAGCTGCAACGGAAACCGAAATCAAAGAAAAACTGGACACATAATCAACATAAGTGCTAAGAGGATTTTTCCCCAGATGTGCCCCCTGACTGCTTCCGATTCCAAGACATACAGACAAAGGCAAATTTCGCATTTCCGCCATTTTCACTGCAAAATCCATTCCCATCATAATATCATTTTCCTGAAATAGTGGCGCATCCGACGGGAAAAGATAAAATTCCCGCAGATATTTTTTTGCTTCTTTAACTTTTACTATAATCAGCATTGCCTCTGGTGCTGCTCCGGAAAAATTCTCTTGGGGCATATAATTTCCGCCTGCAATAGCAGCAAGCCTTGTTCCGTGTCCATTGGTATCTGTAGAAGGAACGATTTCCCGGGGATTTTCAGATGCCAGTGCCTGGTCAATCTCCTTTTTGAAAAAAACTCTGC
This sequence comes from uncultured Blautia sp., assembly GCA_934364795.1. Taxonomy (GTDB): domain Bacteria; phylum Bacillota; class Clostridia; order Lachnospirales; family Lachnospiraceae; genus Blautia_A. The sequence goes on along the minus strand of CAKRMK010000039.1, from coordinate 19,844 downwards.
CATAAGGAACCGGCTCTTTTTCATCCCCCTCCAAAGTCTGATCCCAGATTGCCAGAATCCTGCTGCCCATTTCGTTCTGAAAAACCGGATTTTCATAATCAATTCCCGAATCAATCACTGCAATGGCCGTTCCCTTGCCTTTCAGCTGCAGATACGGGTGTTCCTGCAGCCTGGTAATTCCCGACGCCCCAAGGCTGCCCAGATCCATGTAGGTATAACATTTTGGAATAAAACTGTAGAAATATGTGTTAATATTCAGCTCCCCGATTTCTGCAAGCGGTGCATAAACCACTCCGTATATGGAATTTATCAGCTGAAGACTAAGACCCGGGACATCGCCCAGGTCTTCCTGTAAATTTTCCATATATTTCACAATAAAATCCGCGTACAGTTCATTTTGTGCCGGTGCTGTACCTGACTGCTCCATGGATAAGCCCTCCAAAACACATCTTGGTTAATCCTATGACATTTTTAACATTTTATGCCTTATTGTACGCACCAACATAATAATTCCCGCCACAAAAGTAAACAGAGAAATAAACTGGGAAGTAGACAACATTCCTACACTTCCCCGTGCCAGGTCCCCTCTGAAAAATTCCAGTACAAACCTGCCTGCACTGTAAAAAATAAGATAACTTGCTGCTGTTACTCCGTCTTTTTTTTGCTTTTTCAATATCAGAAGCAAAATCCCATAATGTAAAAAATCCAAAATACTGGAATAAATCTGGGTAGGAATCAGGGCAACTCCATTAGGTGCAAATCCGGAATCTACAAATGTAACAGATAAAGGACTGTCCGTTTCCTTGCCATAACAGCATCCTGCCAGAAAACAGCCAATCCTTCCAAATCCCTGGGCCAGAGCAACAGAAGGCATCAGGGTATCAAAAAAAACAAGGAACTTAATTCTTTTAATTCTGCAATACCCATAAGCTGTCAGAATCCCTCCAATAATTCCACCAAATACCACAAATCCATCCGTTAAAGTATCCCCCAGAAATCTGGGATTTTTCATGATATTTTCCCATTCTGTTATCCAGTATAGAATCTTTGCGCCAAGAAAACCACCTACCACACACCATACTACAAGATTAAAAACATGTTCATAAGGAAGCTTTCTTTTTTTTGCACGATATTCTCCGGTAAAATAGGCTGCCAGAATACCAACTGCAATCATCAGCCCATATCCATATACAGTAAAAGGACCAATCTTCAGCAATTCATTTTTCATTGTCTGTCCCTTTCTTTTACAAACGTTCTAAAACCTGTTAAAAAATTCACATCCACTTCTTCCAAAATTCCAGCATTCTCCCATTTGCCAGATCATTTTTCTGATTTTGTGCCTCCTGGTCTGGATCACACTCTCCGCAAATATCAACCTGCCAGATTCTTCCATTATTTTTTGAAAAATGTACCATTAAAGCCTCTAAAGCCTCCAGAAGCTTTGCCAGCTTCATATCTCCCTGACTCCAGGTGGTGCTGGCATCCTCCTGGCACAGCACATCTTTGTCTATAGACACATAAAGAGGTAAATCCACGGGAATCTGTTCCAGCCATTCAGACAGATTTCCCTGGTGCAGCATTTCCCTGGAAATAAATTTCACTTTGGATTTAAACTGTTCTTCGACCTGGCTATAAGCCTCTTCATCCGGTCCTGCCAGCCAGACTTCTTCTAAATATTCCAGCTCTTCCAGTGCATTTGCAATCCAGCCGCCACAGGATAAAAGTCCTCCAAATGCCGGAAGCTGCATGTCTGTATGGTTGTCAAAAACAAGAAGCCGGAAAGGTTTTTGCACCCTTCCTGCTCCAATTCTGCTCATATAATGATAATTGCCGGAGTCAATAAAATAAATTCCTGTATGCGAAAAATTTTCCAGCCTCTTTTGGATTTCTTCCACAGCTTCCTCATCGCAATAGCAGTTGGTTCCGGAAATGTCCTGCATTTTCATCCAGCATACCTGACTGTCATGCCAGAACTGTTCTTCCTGGTAAATGCCGGAAAAATCCATAATCACAATATTGTTTTTCAGTCTTTCCACTCTTCCAGTACCTCTTCTTCCGGCTCCCTATTCCCATCGTTTTCTGCCTGGTCACATTCCTGCACATCGTTACCTGCTGCATATCCCTTATCTATGCAGTTTTCTGCAGCAATATCTTTTCCATCTATATTACTTTCTACGGCATTGTTTTCACTACTTTCAAAAAATTCCTCTTCGGCAGTTTCTTTTCTTTTTCTCCACCACTTTTTATCTCTATTACTTTTTTCGTCTTTTGTATCCCCATTTTCTTCATTTGACTCTTCACACATTTCTGTGTTTTTGTCAGCTTTTTTATCTATTTCTTTCTCTGTTTCCTTATCTGGCTCCTTCTCTGGCTTATCCTCCTCTTTTACATCCTCCACTTCTTTTTTCAGTCCATGCTGAAAAATAGCATAGAAAATAATATCAAGCCCGCCGTTAGCCACAAAAATCCAACCTGCCACCTGCATGGTCATTTTCAGCTCGGAAAATGGATTCATAAGAATCAGAACACCAAGTGCCACAAAAATCAGGCTTTCTATAAGAAATGCTTTCCACACTCCCAGGCCTTTTTTCTTCAGCTTCAGGCTTCCCCGCAACATCCAGATGCTGTCCACCAGAATAAAAGCTCCCAGCATCAAAGTAAGCAGCTTAATTACCACCGGCGGATTCATAAATAAAAATACGCCGATCACCAGCACGATCACTCCAGAAAAAAGATCCAGTATGGTAGCATTTTCTTTTTCAAACACAAACATAAAAATATGATACAGCCCTGCGCCTATGAGCACCAGCCCGAAGACTACCTTGCACAGTACATTCACAGTTTCCACCGGCATAAGTGCCAGACACAATCCCAACAGTACATAAATGACAGAGACCGGCAACTGGCCTCTAAAAATCTTGTTTTTCTTTTCTTCCATGAATGATCCTCCTGTCCTTTTAGTCAGTATAACCCTTTTGTGCATTTTCGTCCATAAAAACCCGGAAAACTTTGTAAATTCCTATACTTAATAACACAATTTCTGCTTGAAGTTTTTTGCTTCCGTATTATAATAAAGTCGAAGGAAAACGAAATATATCTATTTTTATCGGAGAAAGTCATTTTGAAAAATATTAAAAATAATAAAATCATTCTTGCCGTTATCCCAGCTACCATATTGCTGGCTGCAGGGGTAGCTTTTTTTTGCTCTCGAAGCAGCAACTCAGATAAACTATGTCAAGAAACTGTAACCCGTCTTAAGCAACTGGAAGCTGCTGATATTTCAGATACCGAAAGCCAGCTTCGCCTCCTTGCAGAAAAAGACAGGCCGGCATCTTCTTCCACCTCTGAAGAGGGAGTTCTGGGTGACATCCTCACAGATGTACAGATTAAACAGGTGTTTCAGGGCACTGTTATTGTAGGAGACTCCATTACTGAATCAATCGCCGAATATGGTTTTCTTGATACTAGTATTGTAGTTGCAAAGCTTGGCCTTCGCATTGATGCGGCTGACGAACAGATCAGCACCGCCATCAGCCTGAATCCAAGTGTTTTTTTCCTGTCATTTGGTGCCAATGACCTTGAAATTTATAACGGGGATTCTTCCGCATTTATTGCTGCCTACAAAGAAAAAATCGACCAGATTAAAGCTGCACTTCCGGAAACCCCAATTTATATTAACAGCATTCTTCCCATTCAGCAAAGTGCAATTGACCTAAGCCCGGCACTGGCTTATTACGATTCCTTTAATCAGGCTCTTGCCTCTTTTTGCGAAGAATCCGGATGCACTTTTATTGATGATTCATTCCTTGTAGATGAAAATATGTATGAGCCAGATGGAGAACATATGGTGTACAGCTACTACCCCAAATGGCTTACCTACATGGCAGAAAGGGCGGGACTTGTATGAAAAAGATAAACATAAAAATCACCATACCCCTTATTATAAAAAGTGCTATGGTCCTTTTCCTGGTAATATATCTTGGACGTCTTTATGTTTCCGATTATGCAGCCGATATTTCCATGAACCAAATTGCCAGTTCCCTTGAAACAGATGACGCAGTTGCCGCTCTTGATGAACCGGGAGCAAATGGCCTCCGCCGTTTTTATCAGATTGACGGTGATAGCACAGATGGCTACTTTTTCCGCAAAGCAGCCTCCCCTATGGCTGTTGATGAAGCTTTCGTAGTCAAAGCTGACACCCAGGCTGATGCGGCAGGTTATCTGGAAGCAGCCCAGTCCCATCTGGAAAGCCAGAAAAACATTTTTGAAGGCTATGGTACTGACCAGATGGCTCTTCTGAATAAGGCCGTTGTAGAAAAGCGAGGCAGATATGTATGGTATTTCTGCGGGTCTGATGCAGCTAAGCTCCGTCAGATCATACTATCCCTGATATAGGAGAATTTCATTATGGTATTTAACAGTGTTATCTTTATATTTGCGTTTCTTCCCATATTTTTACTGATTTATTATCTGGTACCGGCACGCTTTCGTAATCCGGTGCTTCTTGTGGGAAGCCTTTTCTTTTACGCCTGGGGAGATCCTACTTATCTCATCCTCATGCTTTTTTCCAGCTTTTTTAACTATTACATGGGAAAAGAGCTTGGGCGCATAAAAGAAAATGACCCTTCCAGAAAGCAGAACCTGATTTTTGCTGTAGTAGTCAATCTTCTTATTCTCGGCTTCTTTAAATACTGGGGATTTCTTCTGGATACAGTAAACGGAATTACAGGACTGAAGCTGACTTATCCGGAGCTTGCACTGCCTGTAGGACTTTCCTTTTATACGTTCAAAAATCTTGCTTACATTTTTGATATTTATATGAAAAAGACACAGCCCTGCAGCGGATTTTTCTCCTATGCAGTTTACAGCACCATGTTTCCACATATGACAGCTGGTCCTATTGTTCGTTATACGGATATCAAAGACCAGATCAGCCGACGCTTTGTCAACATTACACGCCTTGGTACAGGTGCAGAGCTTTTTATTAAAGGCCTTTCCAAAAAAGTCCTTCTGGCAGACAATCTTTCTGCGTTGTATACACAGATCACAGCCTCCGGAACCGGATCTTTTCTTGGAACCTGGATTGCCATTCTTGCCTATACCCTGGAGCTTTATTTTGACTTCAGCGGTTATTCCGACATGGCTATCGGAATTGGACAGATGCTTGGATTTAATTTTCTCCAGAACTTTGACTATCCATACATTTCCACCAGTGTTTCCGAATTCTGGCGCCGCTGGCACATGTCTCTTGGAAGCTGGTTTCGCGATTACATTTATATTCCGCTTGGAGGAAACCGTGTTTCCACACAGAAGCATATCCGCAATATTCTTGTAGTCTGGGCTCTCACAGGCCTGTGGCATGGAGCAAGCTGGAATTTCGTATTCTGGGGTGTGTACTATGGACTGCTTCTTCTGGCAGAGAAATTCCTGCTGAACCGCTTCCTTGAAAAAGCTCCTACACCGGTCCGTAATCTTTACACCATGCTGGCAGTTATCATTGGATGGGTATTTTTCAGCCAGACCACACCTGCTGCCATTGGAAAGATGTTATCTGCCATGTTCGGTTTTGGTGCTTCCTGCTTCGCAGATAAAGCATCCCTTTATGCCCTGAAATCAGGACTGATCCTGCTGATCATTTCCCTTATTTCCTGCCGTCCCGGGCTTTACCAGAGCTTTAAACGTCTGGCAAGAAAAAATACAATTGCTGCTGTGATAATCAATGTGCTGCTGTTTTTCCTTTGCATTGCATACATGATTTATAATTCCTATACACCTTTTATGTACCAACAGTTCTAAAATAGAAGACTTTTCAAATACGTTTTAGACGCTCTTGATTTGGAGGATTTATGAAAAAGAAATCTGGATACCGTTATTTTTACCATCTCACCGGAATGTTTTTCGGCGTGTTTATCCTGATCGTTCTGGTGATCAATCTTATTCTTCCGGACCGTGGGTTTTCCCAGAAAGAAAACCGTGTACTTGCCTCCCGTCCGGAAATCAGTGCATCACAGATAACATCCGGCAAATTCGCTGATAATTACGAAACCTATGTAAACGACCAGTTCTTTCTCCGTGACTGGTGGATCACACTTCGTGCTTCTGTTCAGCGTATTTTTGGCAACACAGAGGGAAACGGAGTATTCCTTGGCAAAAAAGGCTATCTTATGGAGGATTTTACCGCACCTTCCCAGGAACGCCTTGACCGCACAGTTAATTCCATGATGAATTTTGCAGCCAGACACACTGACCTGAAGCAATATGCGCTGATTGCACCAAATGCAGTAAATATCCTCTCCGATAAGCTTCCGGCGCTTGCCCCGGCAACCGACCAGAATCCTTACCTGGATGCCACAAAAAAAGCCCTTGAAAATGCAGGCGTTACATTTGTAGATGTCCGTGACACTCTCACAGCCCACAAGGATGATGGCATTTACTATCATACGGACCACCACTGGACCACACAGGGAGCCTACTTTGCCTACCTTGAGCTGGCAAAAGTCCTTGGCATTAATTCCGGATCCATTTCCTATGACAAGCTTCCTGTTTCCATGGATTTTCAGGGAACACTTTCCGCCAAAAGCGGTTTTCGTGCTTCTGAAAAAGAAGAAATGGATGTTTTTCTTCCCCGTGATGAAGTGCCAGCTTCTGTAGTAAACTATGTGGACGAGCAGAAAAAAACTGCCAGCTTTTATGACACCAGCAATCTGGATACCAGAGATAAATACGCCATGTTCTTTAACGGAAACCACGGTAAAGTAATCATTTCCACTCCTGTTGAAGAAAATCGCACTTTGCTTGTAATCAAGGATTCCTATGCTAACAGCCTGGTTCCTTTTCTTGCCCCCTACTACCGTAAAATTGTAATGGTAGATCCCCGTTATTTTTATGACGATCTGGAAGAGCTGATTCAGGTTGAAGAAATTCAGGAAGTGCTGTATCTTTACAATGCAAACACTTTTTACAGCGATACTTCTCTGGAGCTGGCACTGGCGCCTTCTGAAAAAGCAAATCTGGCAACTGCAGCTGACGCAGATTCCGGCGTTGCCCCAAACATTGATTCCGGCACTGCTAATTCTGACAATACAGAATCGGATATCGCAGATTCCAGCAATATGAACTCCAGTGATTCAGATTCCAGCAATACCGATTCTGACAATATGGATTCTGACAATACGGATTCCAATGATATCACTTCCTCTGACTGAGAAATCAGTCACTCTGCTTCTGATTTCTCAGTCAATTTGAAATCTGAAAAACTCCCCTGTCAATATAATCAGACAGCGGGAGCTTTTTTATTGTACAATCTGGCAAAATTCGCTATAATAAAAACAGGCTTTTTTCGAACAAAATAAATCCGAATGAAAATCAGGAGAAAAAGTATGAAAATCGTATTAGAACATCTCACCAAACAGTTTCCGCCCCGTGGCAAAAAAGCCCAGGAACCGGTTACGGCAGTAAACAATTTTAATTTTGAGATTCCAGACGGACAGCTGATCGGTCTTCTTGGACCTTCCGGCTGTGGCAAAAGTACCACTTTGAACATGATCTGCGGTCTTGAAAAACCAACCAACGGAAAAATTTTATTCGGAGAGGATGATGTTACAGATGTTCCTGTAGAACACAGGGGCGTAGGCATGGTATTCCAGAATTATGCCCTTTATCCCCATCTTACAGTAAAACAGAATATTATTTTTCCTTTACAAAATCTGAAGGGAAAAAACAAGCTTTCCAAGTCAGAAATGGACAAACGTGCCCTGGATGCAGCACGGCTGGTACAGATTACAGAACTGATGGACAGACGCCCCTTTGAGCTTTCCGGTGGTCAGCAGCAGCGCGTAGCCATTGCCCGTGCCCTTGTAAAAATGCCAAAAGTCCTTCTCCTTGATGAGCCTCTTTCCAACCTGGATGCAAGACTTCGTCTGCAGACCCGTGAAGAGATCCGCAAGATCCAGCGCGCCACCAAGATCACCACTGTTTTCGTAACCCATGACCAGGAAGAAGCCATGAGTATTTCTGATATGATTGTCGTTATGAAACAAGGCGTTGTTCAGCAGATTGGCAAGCCCCAGGATGTTTACGACAGCCCTGTAAATCTTTTTGTTGCAAAATTCCTTGGCACTCCACCTATCAATGTATTTCACGGTGAAGTCAGAAACAACGAACTTTACATTGGGGAAAACGCCATTTTATCTGTTCCGGGAGTTTCCAGCCAAAGCGTATACGTAGGAATCCGTCCGGAAGGTTTTATACTGGACAAAAACGGACCTCTGTGCTGCCAGCTTGGAGGAGTAGAAGTAATGGGAAGGGATATTTCTGTAGTATCTTCCCATGCAGCCTGTGTATCTCCCACTATCCGTTCCATTATCAGTGCAGAAAATAATGTAGACCTTAGTGCAAAAACCATTCGTTTTTCCATTAAATCAAATAAGATTTTCCTGTTCCACGCCCAAAGCGAAGAACGTATTTACATTTAAAAGGAGGCACCTATGAAAAAACAAAACCTAAAGGGCTGGCTTTATCTTCTGCCTGCCATTGCTTTTCTGGGAGTTTTCATGGTTTATCCTCTTATTGATGTTTTTATTTACTCCTTTGAGGAGGGCTACAACTCTGCCTCCCAGACCTATTATGGAACCGGCATATACAATTATTCCTATGTGCTCCACGATCCTTATTTTCTTCAGGCAATCAAAAATACATTCCTTCTGGTAATCATCACAGTGCCTCTTTCCACTTTGCTGGCACTTCTGATTTCCGTTGGTTTAAGCTCCATCAGGGCTCTAAAAAAGCTTTATCAGACCATTTATTTCCTGCCTTATGTGACAAACACACTGGCAGTAGGTCTTGTTTTTATGATTCTTTTTAAGAAAACAGCCTACTCTGATGGCCTTGTGAATCTGCTTCTGAACCTTTTTGGACATGGCTCCGTTGATTTTATTGACGGACCTTACTGGGCAAAAATGCTGGTACTTTGCATTTATACCATCTGGGTAGTCATGCCTTTTAAAGTCCTGATCCTGACCAGCGCACTTGCTTCTGTCAATCAGAATTACTACAATGCTGCCAGAGTAGACGGAACTTCAAAGTTCCGCATTTTCGTAAAGATCACTTTGCCTATGATATCCCCTACTGTCTTTTATCTGATCATCACAGGTTTTATAGGCGCATTTAAGGCCTACAGTGATGCCGTAGCCTTATTTGGAACAGACCTAAATGCAGCAGGAATGAATACCATTGTTGGATATGTATATGACATGCTTTATGGAAATGGAGGCGGATATCCCTCCTACGCTTCCGCGGCAGCCATTATACTGTTTGTTATCGTTTTGACAATCACCTGCATTAATCTGCTTGTGAGCAAAAAACATGTATATTATTCTTAGGAAAAATAAAAACGAGGACACAAAATGGATAATTTAACTCAATTTACCAAAATAGAACAGACCGCTGGACGAAGAAATACCGTTCTTCGGGTAATCACCTATGTTCTGCTTACTTTGTGGGCACTGGTGGTACTGTTTCCTTTTTACTGGATGCTCCTTACCTCTGTAAAAAGTTACAGCTCTTACAACGCAGAACACATTCCCAGCTTTTTTACCCTGACCCCCACCTTTCAGAATTATGTAGATGCCTTTACATCCGTTCCTCTTGGACGGTATCTGCTTAATACTCTTATTTTTACAGTAATCACCACTGCAATCATGATGGTGGTAATCACACTTTCTGCTTTTGCTTTTGCAAGACTGGATTTCCGGGGAAAAAATCTGGCTTTTACATTATTTCTTTCCCTTATGATGATTCCAAATGAGCTTGTGATCATCACAAACTTTGTAACAATCACCAATCTGGACATGCGAAACTCTTTCCTTGGACTGATCCTGCCTTCTGTCACTTCAGTATTTTATATTTATCTTCTGAAAGAAAATTTTGAGCAGGTTCCTGACGAGCTTTACCGTGCGGCAAAAGTAGATGGCACATCTGACCTGAAATATCTGTGCAAAGTCATGATTCCCATCTGCAAGCCAACTATGGTGACAATTGCTATCCTGAAAGTAATCGAATGCTGGAACTCCTATGTATGGCCCCGCCTGATCACAGACGACCAGAATTACTACCTTGTATCCAATGGAATCCAGGAAATCCGCGAAAACGGTTTCGGCAGGGAAAATGTGCCAGCTATGATGGCGGCTGTTGTTGTAATCTCTCTCCCACTGATCATTTTATTCCTGATTTTCCGAAATAAAATCATGGCAGGTGTTTCAAGAGGAGGTACAAAAGGATGAAACCATTTAACAAAAAGCGTCCTGTTTTCAGATTTCTCATTGCCTCACTGGCAGCCGGAAGTCTTTTGGGACTTACAGGATGTCACGGAGCAAAAGAACAAAGTGCGTTTACCATTCCGGATGAATTTGACACTTCCAGAAATTATGAAATCACATTCTGGGCAAAAAATGATACAAACAAAACCCAGACAGATATCTACAAAAAGGCGATCTCTGATTTTGAGGCTCTGTACCCCAATATTACGGTAGACCTCCGGCTTTATACGGATTACGGCAAAATTTATAATGATGTTATCACCAATATTGCCACAGATACTACGCCAAATGTATGCATTACTTACCCGGATCATATTGCCACTTATCTTACCGGAAACGACACAGTGGTTCCTCTTGATGACCTTATTTCCAATGATTCCTACGGACTTGGAGGAAGCAAGCTGAATTTTGATTCTGTTTCACAAGATGAAATCATCCCCCAGTTTCTTCAGGAATGTTCCTTTGCCGGACATTATTATGCCCTGCCCTTTATGCGCTCCACAGAAGTGTGCTATGTAAACAAAACCTATGTGGAAAAATTAGGCTACACTCTTCCGGAAACCCTGACCTGGGATTTTGTCTGGGAGGTCAGCGAGGCTGCAATGGAGCAAAATCCGGATGGCACTTACAAAGTAAACGGCCAGAATGTAATGATTCCTTTTATTGACAAATCCACAGATAACATGATGATCGAAATGCTGAAGCAAAAAGACGCCGGATATTCCACTGATAGCGGCGAAATACAGCTTTTTAATGACACCACAACAGACCTTTTGCACACCATTGCCAGTCATGCAAAAACAGGAGCATTTTCCACATTCAAGATTTCCAGCTATCCTGCTAACTTTTTAAATGCAGGCCAGTGTATTTTTGCCATTGACTCTACTGCCGGTGCAACATGGATGGGAACAAATGCCCCACTTGTGGATATCAGTTCTGATGCTCTTGTGGATTTTGAAACAGAGGTTATGACCATTCCGCAGTTCGACCCGGCTAACCCGCAGATGATCTCCCAGGGACCTTCTGTATGTATTTTCAATAAGAAAGATTCCCAGGAAGTACTTGCCTCCTGGCTTTTCACTCAGTATCTTCTCACAAACAATGTGCAAACTGCATATTCCGAAACAGAAGGTTATGTACCAGTTACCCAAAAAGCCCAGGATTCCCAGCAGTATCAGGATTATCTTTCGAGAGAAGGCGAGGATAACTCCACTTACTATGGCATAAAAATAAAAGCTTCCAAAACGCTTCTCGAAAATGTAGACCACACTTTTGTAACCCCGGTATTCAATGGCTCTGCATCCCTGCGCGATGCTGCCGGACAGCTGATTGAAAATGTAACCAAATCCGTCCGCAGAAAGCAGGAAGTAAACGATGATTATATCCAGCAGCTATACAGTGATGTGACCTCTTTATACCACCTGGACCAGATTTCGGCTTCTGAAACCTCCGGAAAGGCAGATCTTGGTCCCCTTCCCACAGAATCACGCATTCTTCTTGGAAGTCTTGCATTTATCTGGGCGCTGATTTTACTTTATCTGCTCCTTGACAGAAAAAAAACAAAATAAATTTCTGAAAAACTTGATTTCCTGACATTTTCGACTATAATAAAAAGAGCTGTATATACAGCCACACTTTACAGATGACTTTACAGTAGCTGTAAACCATCTGACTACACAAACCTTTGTGACGTTTTTCGTACACACAGAAAGGAGACATTATGAAAAAAAGATTTGTATTATTAATGGCACTCTCCCTTACATTCGCATTCCCGGGAGCAGTTATGGCAGAGGACACTGCTGCTGAAGAAACCACTGAAGCCACAGATTCCGCTGATGATCAGGCATCTGATGAGGCTGATGTAAAATCCGACGGTGTTATGACTCATGATGAGTATCTTGCCGCAGCAGTTGACGATGAGGTAACAATCGAGGCTTATGTACAGGCTAAGCAGTCCTGGTGGGAAGACAAGGCAACTATCTACACCCAGGATAAAGACGGTGCATACTTTATCTACAACATGCCATGCTCTGAAGAAGACTATGAGAAGTTGGTACCGGGTACCAAGATCAAAGTAACCGGATACAAGGCTGAATGGTCCGGAGAAATCGAAATTGCAGATGTATCCTCTTTTGAAATTGAGGACGGCGAATATATCGCAGAGCCACTTGATGTAACAGATCTTCTTGGCAAAGATGAACTTATTGACCACCAGAATGAACTTGTAACTTTCAAGGGTATGACCGTAGAAGCAGCCGGACAGGATGCTGACGGAAACGATGTTGCATATCTTTACAACTATGATGGTTCCGGTTCCGAAGGAGACGACCTTTACTTTAATGTTTCCCTTGACGGAGAAACCTACACATTTACTGTAGAATCTTATCTGTGTGACAAAGACAGCGATGTATATAAAGCAGTAGAAGCCCTGAATATCGGCGACAAGATCGACATGGAAGGCTTCCTGTACTGGTATGAGGGCGTAAACCCACATATTACTTCTGTTACAGCAGCAGAATAATACTTACACAAAATAACAAAAAACTCCGGACAGACATCATATAGTGTGCCACCCAAAAGCTTTCCGCAAAATCTTCCACAAAGTGGGAAGTACAGATTGTGGGAATGATTTTGGCGCACGCTCTAGGATGTAAACCGGAGTTTTTTTCTGTACAATCTACTCACATATACCAATTTTCGTATTTTTATACACATGTATAAAATAAAGAATCTCTACAAACGCTGTAATTCCCCAGGAGAAAATATACAACAGATATAAAGACGGAATCGTTTTAAAATAGGCAAAAACAGTATTTACCCAGATCATTCTGAACACACAGGAGCCCATGATCACGATCACGGTTGGAACAAGGCTCTTTCCCAGTGCACGGGATGCCGCGATGGTGCTGTCCATAAAAGCAGAAAATCCATAACAATAGCCCATAATGGTCAGCCTTTTCATTCCTGCATCTATAACAGCCGGATCACTGGTAAACAGCCCCAGAAACTGCCTGCCGAAAATTACCAGACAGATTCCTCCAACCAGCCCAATTCCAAAAGAATAAGCAAGACTGATGAGATAACTGTTTTTCACACGTTTTCGTTTTCCAGCTCCATAGTTCTGTCCCATAAAGCTTCCGCATGCAGTATAAAAAGCAGCCATAGAATCATACAAAAGAGCATCCGCATTTGCTGCTGCCGAATTTCCTGCAACCATTGTGGCATCAAATGTATTCACGCCAGCCTGGATAAACAGATTTGCCAGCTGAAAGATACCATTTTGCAGACCTGCCGGAAGCCCGATCTGGATAATATACTTTGCCATCCTTTTGTCAAACTTCAGCTCCGACAGACGAAGTGCATAATCTCCACCCATTTTCGCCAGAGCCCGCAAGATCAGAAATGCGGAAAGATACTGGGAAATAATACTTGCAGTTGCAACGCCAGCCACATCCATCTTACACACAATGACAAAGAACAGATTCAGCACTACATTCACAACACCTGCTGCAGACAGATAATACAGTGGCTTCTTAGTGTCACCAAAAGCACTGCACACTGCATTACCAAAATTATAAAGTGCAAGTGCCGGCATTCCCAGAAAATAAATCCTGATATACAAAACAGCTCCATTAAGAAGCTCTTCCTTGGTATTCATGATTTCCAGAATTCCTTTTGAAAAAATCATTCCAAAAGCCAGCACAATAATTCCTGTTATCAGGCTGACCAGAAGTGCTGTATGTATGGTATGGACTGTACTTGTTTTGTCCCTGGCACCAAAGTATCTTGCTACCAGCACATTGATCCCACCTGCCATCCCGATCAAAACGCCTGTAAATAAGGTAACAAGCGTGGTAGTGGAACCTACTGCCCCAAGAGATAAAGCCCCTGCAAACTGCCCGATAACCGCAATGTCAGCCATATTAAACAACACCTGCAACAGATTGGTCAGCATTAAAGGAATACTGAAAAACAGCATTTTCCCCCAGATAGATCCTGTTGTCAGGTCCTGTCTGTCTTCTTTCATTTCAACCCTTCTCCTTTGCAATTCCATATATTTTCCAACTGTAAATCAAAAGCTCTACCTGGCAGGTCTTTTGCAATAGGATATTCCAATGGAATTTTCCACTGCAAAAAAAGGCCCTGTGGACCTTTTTTCTGCCATCATCATATGGATTATATCACTGACTTACCTGTTTGTCATCGAGTTTTGCAAAAACTTTGTTGCCTCTTTATTTATTTTGTTTTTCAAGCAATTCTTCCATGGTATGCCAGCCAAGCACAGCGCATTTTACCCTTGCAGGCATCTTCGAAATATCTGCAAGAGACATAGCTTCTTCAAGTGGTTCCAGCTCTTCACCAGTGGCCTCTCCTTTAATCATTCTTGAAAAAAGATCCGCCAGCTTCAGCGCTTCTTCTTTTGTTTTCCCAATCACAAGCTCCAGCATCATATCCACAGATGCCTGGGAAATAGCACATCCGCTTCCCACAAACGCGCCATCTGTGATCACGCCGTTTTCCTCTTTTAGTTCCAGAATAATATCATCCCCACAGCTTGGGTTGACTCCCTCCAGAACCAGATTAGCGCCTTCCAGCTTCTTTTTGTGCGCTGGATGCAGATTGTGGTCTGTAAGGATTTCATTATAAAAAGTATTATTCATCATAGCCCATCAGCCTCCTGATCTTTTTTAACTGTGTAACCAGTCTTTGCACATCTTCTTCTGTATTATAAAAAGAAATGCTGGCTCTTGTTGTGACCATTACTCCAAGATGCGCCAGAAGAGGCTGTGCACAGTGATGTCCTGCACGCACATCCACATGAGCTTCATCCAGAATGGAGGCAATATCATGGGGATGGACTCCGTCTATGGTAAAATTCAGGATTCCATTATGTTCTTTTGGATCCTCGCTTCCAATAATATGCAAATGAGGTATTTTCTTCATTTCCTCCATTGCCAGTGCTGTCAGGGCATTTTCCTTTTTCTCTATTGCATCAAATCCAATGGATTTTATATAGTCGATGGCTGCCTTTAAGCCCCAGGTACCACCGCCGTTTACAGTTCCGGCCTCGAATTTATGTGGAAGCTGGGCAAAAACTGCACCTTCACGGGTAACGCTTTCAATCATTTCCCCTCCGGTGAGAAATGGAGGCATATCATTTAACAATGCTTCTTTTCCATAGAGAACGCCGATTCCCATAGGCGCCATCAGCTTATGTCCGGAAAATGCCAGAAAATCTGCATCCATCTCCTGTACATCAATTGGAATGTGTGGAGCACTCTGCGCTCCATCCACAAGTACAACTCCGCCCACATCATGAACCTTTTTTATGATTTTTTCCACAGGATTTACTCTGCCGATCACATTGGATACATGTGTGATTGCTGCCAGCTTTGTCTTTGGGGTAACTGCCTTTTCAATGGCTTCCTCTGTGAAGCTTCCATCCATCTCACACTCCAGGAATTTCAGGCTTGCACCAGTCTGTCTTGCCACCATCTGCCATGGAAGAAGATTGCTGTGATGGGAGTCAATTCCCACCAAAAGCTCATCTCCTGCTTTCAGATTATTTAATCCATAGCTATATGCTACCAGATTGATGCTTTCTGTTGTATTTCTTGTAAAAATAATTTCACAGGATTTTTTCGCATGGAGAAAATCACGCACTGTGTCACGCGCTTCTTCATAGCGGTCTGTAGCCTCCATTCCAAGCTCATACAGTCCTCTTAGAGGATTGGCGTTGTATTTTTCATAAAAGTCTTTTTCCGCCTGTAAAACGCTTACAGGGCGTTGTGCGGTGGCTGCATTATCAAGATATGCAACCTGTCTGTCCTGCAAAAGGGGAAAATCTTTTTTGTAATCTGTCATTGGCGTTCCTCCAGGAATTTCAGTGTTTTTTCCCGTACAGAAGGCTCCAGGATCTGCTCTGCCACTGCATCAAGACGGGCTCTGGCAATCATTTCCTGTACTGCCTCCTGGCTAAAGCCGCGGGACATCAGATAAAATAAAGTTTTTTCATCAAGCTCTCCTATGGAAGCTCCGTGATTTCCTTCCACATCCTCCTCTGCACAAAGAATCAGCGGAATGGTCTGGTTTATCACATCATCCCCTAACAGAAGGACATCCTCTTTTTCATTTCCCACAGAGCCTGGGCATCCCTTTATAAAATCAATGGTTCCACGGAAAAGTTTAAATGCGTTGCCGCTTAATACGCCGCTGCTTTCCATAAGGCTTTCTGTTTTTTTACCGTGATGGCGGGCAACGTAATTCATATCAAGACGCTGGTTTTCTTCTCCCAGATAACCGATATGAGCCTTAAAAGAACTGGTATCTCCTTTTAAATCCATATAAGCGCCGGAATACACCTTACTTCCTCCAAGCTCCATTTTCACAAGATTGACTGTGGCATTTTTCTCCAGAACGCCGCCCATGTCAGAAAATACTTTTATATTTTTTCCAATAGTCTGAACAACAGACAGATCCACAGCTGCGTTTTCTTCTGCATAAATTTTCAGCTGGAAAAGGAAAGGACCTTCCTCATTTTCCTTTGAAGTGCAGTAAACAGCAATATTCGTCCTGCTGTTTGCTCTGGCATAAAGAAAATATCTGCCATATCTTCCATCTGAAGTCAGATTTAAAATTGCAGTATTTTTAACAATCTTTTTTTCTGGATCATCCTTTTTCGAACTGTCTGTTTCATCATTTACATTGCTGCTGTCAATTACTAAAACCGGCAATTCTTCCCCAAGATCATCCATATCTTTTCCAAGAGCCGTCTCTATACTGCCAAACAGTTTTTTCTCATTTTCGTCAGCCAGATGAAAATGCAATTCGTTGTTATAATTAATGCCTGTATTTTTTCCGATTTTTTCTTCGTAAGTCTTGGCAAAAGGTACTTCCATGCCTTCTATAAATGTTTCGTTCATTTTCAGATGATTCCAGGTTTTGGTTGGAAGTTTATTGATGATCATATTCTTCTTTCCCGTTTCTACATCATTTTCTGCTGTTTTTTTGATTTCTTTTTCCTGAAAACTCATAGCATATTCACCCTCCCTTCTGTCCTTAGCCAATGCTGCCCTTCATTTCAAGGCGAATCAGATTGTTCATTTCTACTGCATACTCAAGGGGCAGTTCCTTGGATACATTGTCTGCAAATCCACTTACAATCATGGCTCTTGCATCTTCTTCTGAAATTCCTCTGGACATCAGATAAAATACTGCATCATCACTGATTTTTCCAATCTTTGCCTCATGACCTACGTTCGCATCTTTTGTGCGGATATCCATTGCAGGAATGGTATCGGAACGTGAAATATCATCCAGCATAAGTGACTGGCAGGACACAGCCGCCTTACTGTGCTTTGCATTTTTTCCGATCATAACTGAACTTCTGAAGGTGCTGATTCCCCCATCCTTTGAAATGGAACGGGTATTAATGTAGGAAGAAGTATTTTCTCCTGTATGAACTACTTTCGCTCCGGTATCCAGGTTCTGCCCCTTTCCTGCAAAAGTAATTCCTGTAAATTCCATGCGGGAATCTTTGCCTTTCAAAATTGTCATAGGATACAGATAGGAGGTATGGGAACCAAAAGAACCGGAAACCCATTCCATAACGCCGCCTTCTTCTACAATGGCACGTTTTGTATTCAGGTTGTACATGTTTTTGGACCAGTTTTCAATGGTGGAATAACGAAGTCTTGCATTTTTTCCCACAAAAAGCTCTACACAGCCGGCATGAAGGTTTGCCACATTGTATTTCGGGGCAGAACAGCCTTCAATAAAATGAAGATCTGCTCCCTCGTCTACAATGATCAATGTGTGCTCAAACTGGCCAGCTCCAGGCGCATTCAGACGAAAGTAGGACTGAAGCGGAATTTCCACAGAAACACCCGGTGGTACATAAACAAAAGAGCCACCTGACCATACAGCTCCATGAAGTGCCGCAAATTTATGATCATTTGGTTTTACCAGTTTCATAAAATGGGTCCGGATCATTTCCGCATATTCACCATGCATGGCGCTTTCAAGGTCTGTATAGACAACTCCCTGGGCAGCAACTTCTGCTTTTACATTATGATAAACAAGCTCTGAATCGTACTGTGCTCCTACACCTGCCAGGGATTTTCGTTCTGCCTGTGGGATTCCAAGACGTTCAAAGGTATCTTTTATGTCATCCGGAACTTCAGACCATTTTGCACTCATTTTTGTATTTGGACGGACATAAGTAACAATTTTATCCATATTCAGATCATCAATAGGTGGACCCCACTCCGGAATTTTCATGGAATTATAGATCTGTAAGGACTGAAGTCTGAACAGCTGCATCCATGCCGGATCATTTTTTTCTTTTGATATCTGCTCCACAACCTCCGGAGTCAGGCCTTCCTTTACCTTATAAACATCTTTTTCTTCATTTCGAAAATCATACAGGCTGTGGTCAATATCTTCTACATAAGTTTTCTCTTTCACGGTTTTGCCACCTCTTCCGGAATATCTCCAACGAAACTTTCGTATCCTTCTTCATTGATCCGGTCAACCAGAGAACCATCCCCTGTAGCAACAATATGGCCATTTACCATTACATGAGTGTAATCTACATGAAGAGACTCCAGGATTCTGGTGCTGTGGGTAATGATCAGAAGGGCACCATCACGGTCTTTTTGATATTCTTCCACTCCTTTTGAAACAAGACGTACTGCATCTACGTCCAGTCCTGAATCTGTCTCATCCAGAATGGCCAGATTCGGTTTTTGCATCATTAACTGAAGGATTTCTGCCTTTTTCTTCTCGCCACCGGAAAATCCTACATTCAGGCTTCTCTCAGCATAGGAAGGATCCATATCCAGGAATTTCAGATTTTTATCCAGCTCCTTTTTGAAATCCCAAAGCTTAATATAGCCTCCTTTTTTCTGCTGGATCGCATTACGGATGAAGGCAGAAACAGTAAGTCCCGGTACTTCCAGTGGTTCCTGAAACGAAAGAAACATGCCATCTTTCGCACGTTTATCTGCTGATTCTTCTGTTATATCTTTTCCCTTAAAAAGAATATTTCCCTGTGTAATTTCGTATTTGGGATTTCCCATAAGAACATAGCCCAGTGTAGATTTACCGGCACCGTTTGGTCCCATTAATACATGGGTTTCTCCTTTGCGGATCTGAAGATTTATGTCATGGAGAATTTCTTTTTCCTCCACTCTTGCATTTAGCTGTTTTATATTAAGGATCGGTTCTGACATTTTTATCCTCCTTTAATCCATAGTAAACTAATAGGTTTTATTCGTTTGCTATTATATAGCGGCTTTTTTAATTATGCAAGGGGATTTTATGAAAAAATTTCAAAGAAGTTTGTAGTTGATATTTTTTATCATTTTTGAAAAGATTCTTTATAATCTCGCTCAAAGTGTGATATACAGATTAAAACAAAAAAAAGGTTCCTGACATTAAATCAGAAACCTTAAGAGGTGCCACCCAGATTTGAACTGGGGATAGAGGTGTTGCAGACCTTTGCCTTACCACTTGGCTATGGCACCA
>CAKRMK010000038.1 GCA_934364795.1 uncultured Blautia sp. | reverse complement strand
AGTCATTAGCTTGCCGGAACGTTGCGCCGACCTGCGTGGAATACTACTTGTTCTAATGCGTCCGTCTTGAAAAGTCTGACTGTATTAAATAGCAATTTAAATAGCAAATTTCTGGAGGTACTATCATGGGGAAAAAGAAAAAAGAAGAATTACCAGATTACACAGTTGCAAACATGGATGTGGACGGTATGCCCTGGAATTCCAGAAGACCATGGCAGATCCTTCCGGGAGATCCATCAAAACGCAGAAAAGAATTTGATGTAAAGGTGCCGGAACCGGGAATGGAAAGTGACCTTCCCGACAATCTGGCAGCGTTTGAAAATCCGCCTATGAGTAAGGAAGAACGAAGAGGAATGATCTGGCTTTCATTGAAAGCTTCCCTCACAGTGGGGCTGATTTTTGGCGGCGCGGCATTTATATTTATTTTGTTCTGCGTGTTTGTGTGGCTAAAATAAGATTCTGAAATAAGAGTCTGTGACAAGATTCTGAAATAAAATCATGAAATAAAATCATGAAATAAAATCCTGCGAAAATTAAAAGTATCAGCTAAGAAAAATAAAGCTGTCTTTGAATTTTGCAGGACTTTTTTATTTCTAATTTTTGCAGGATTTTTATTACGTATAGCAGGAGCGTACATACGCTGGATCCTATATATTATCAGATATTGTGGAACATACCAATCTTATTTTTGATGCTCTGCATTTCATTATCTGTCTCGATTACGGCCTGGGCAGAGCGCAGCAGTTCTTCGCTGATTTCATCATAGCCAGGCAGATCCTCAATTCCCTTTTTGTAACGAAGCTGATGCTCCAGCGTCGCCCAGAAATCCATGCCGTTTGTACGGATCTGAAGCTCTACCCGCATTGGAGTTTTTCCCTTGGAGAAAAATACAGGAATTTCCACGATCATATGATAACTGCGGTATCCGTTTGGTTTGGGATTCTTGATATAATCTTTAATTTTGATAACTTTAATGTCATCCTGTCCGGCAATAAGTTCAGCTACAGTATAAATATCATCAATAAAGGCACAGACCACACGGACGCCGGCCACATCGTTTAACTGTTCCTGAATATTTTCGGCAGTAAAGTCATATCCCAGTTTCTGAAGTTTGCGGTAAATACTTTCCGGTTTCTTGATTCTTGTCTTAATAAAAGAAATAGGATTTCGCTTATATTCTACAGAAAATTCATCATCCAGAACTTCCAGCTTGGTCTGTACTTCGCGGATAGCACACCGGTACATCATCATCAGATCATTAAATTTAGCTGCATTATTAATAAAACTCTGGGGATCCGGAGTATCCAGCCAGGACGTTTTTCTTTCTTCTTTTACCATAAAGATTTCTTCCTTTTCACAGATTTTGAATAATTAGATTATACATGAAAAAGGTTCATTATTCAATGCGTGGTGACAAAAGAAGAGTGGACTTTGACTAAAGGATAAGCATATATGCACATACAGGATAAATTGGTAAAGTAATCGAATTGCCTGTAGATTTCTGAAGGAATATAATATGAAAGGGCATTCGAAAATCACAGAAAAAATAGCGTGATATGTTAAATACAGTGTTTAATAATCAGAAAGGTAGAAATTAATGGAAAAATTGGATTTAAAAGAACAAAACAGACAATGGATATATTTAAAAGACTGGAACTGTTATAAATTAGAGAAGATGGTCTACTGCGAAAATCCAAAAGTTCCACAGGAACAGTCCATGAATATTTATGCTCCGGCAGAATATCTGGATCCAGATGGAACAGTTCGGGAAAAAGAATCAAAAAATGGATACACAGCCAGAACAGCTCCGGTTATTTTTGAAAACGGACTGGCTGGTTATAAAGAAGCAGAACCCTTTGAACTGGATGATGAAAGATCTATGGGAGTAGAAGCTGTGTTAAATGGATTTGTATATGTATCCTGCGGTTGTCGGGGAAGAAGCTCCAGAAATGAAAAAGGTGTACTTTGTGGAAAAGCTCCTGTATCAGTGGCTGATCTAAAAGCAGGAATCCGCTTTTTAAAGAGAAATGCCAAAATTCTGCCTGGAAATATGGAGCATATTATATCAGTGGGAATCAGTGCCGGTGGTGCAATGAGTACACTTCTGGGATGTACAGGAGACAATAAAGATTATGAGGAAGAGCTAAAAGCCATGGGAGCAGATTTTACACAAAGTGATTCCGTTTTTGGAGCGCAGTGCTATTGTCCTATTACAGATCTGGACCATGCAGATATGGCATATGAATGGATGTTTGAAGGTCAGACCCATTATACAGGAATGCCTTTTTTAGGCTTTGGAGAGGGAAATCTGATACCATTTTGTCAGGCTCTTTCAAAAGAAATGGGAAAAAAGTATGTGGAATATTTTAACAGCCTGAAGCTGAAGCATCCAAAAACCGGAGAAATTTTAACTATAGAAAATGGTCACGGTGGAAATGGAAGCATTTATCTGAAAGAACAGCTGGAGAAATCCGCAGAAAAATATATAGTAAAAACACCGGATGGTCAGGCGAAATTAAGCGGATATTCCTGGCTTTCTATAACTGAAAATCTGGTTGATAACAAAAAAAATTCAGCTAATATCAGGCATGCCGGTGAATATAAAGTAATTATTTCCTCCCTGGAAGATATGGAAAAAGACTATCATAAACGTCTGAAACTTTGTCCAGCCTTTGATGACCTTAATCTGATCCAGGCGGAAAATCAGGAATTTGGAACAGAACATACAGACAAGCGGCATTTTAACACAAAACTTGCAGAAATTATGGAAAATCTGAAAAAAGAGTTTCCAGAAGAAACAACAAACTATTTATCTGGCTATCAGGAAATATGTGAAGACAAGGAATTGAAGCGACAGAAAAGATTATTAAATCCATTAAATTACATTGACATGACAGAGGAAAATCTGTCAGATTCCAATATTAACAAACTGGCACCTCATTACCGGATCCGCGTGGGAGCAAAAGATGCAGATACCTCTCTGACTGTAACCATGATTCTTGCCCTGAAATTAATGGAAACCAAAAGGACAGATGTAGATTATGAAATCGTATGGGATGAACGTCACGGAAGAGCAGATTATCCGGGAGAAATGGTCAACTGGGTAAAACGTATATGTAAATGAAATTTATGCATTTTACGGATAAATCCCTCCTGTAATCGAATTGCTTGTGCAAAATGACTAATATATAATTCAGAATATAAGAAATCAAAGCACTTTATTTATAGATTGCAAGGAGGAACAGGAAAATGACAATTGATGCGAATATGTACTGGCTTCCGGAAGAATTATTCACCAATGAAAAAATGTTGGAGGAGTTTATGAGATGTATTCCGGAGGTGTATGGAGTGCATGCAAGATGTGAAGAAATTCCGGAAACAGGGAAAAAACAGATTATACTGGAAGAGCCAAAGGGCTGTGAAAATCTGAATTATGTCCAGGGTGAATACCGGATAGAAAAACAGCTGGAGGATATGGATAAAGCAGGCGTAGACAAAGCAATCCTGAAAATTCCATGCTGTCACACCTGGTTGTCTCTGGAAATGTGCAAAAAATTTAACGACGGGCTTGCAAAGCATGTAAAAGAAGGAGATGGAAGATTTGCAGCACTGGCTGTTGTCCCTCCTTATGGTGGAAAAGATGCCATTTATGAACTGGAGCGGTGCGTAAAAGAGCTGGGAATGACAGGTGTTCAGATTTCCTCCCACTATGGAAAAAAATATCTGGATGATGAAATATTCCGTCCTTTTTTCAGAAAACTGAATGAAATGAAAATGACAGCTTATGTTCATCATTGTCCGGTACCGGCAGACCATCAGTCCATTACAGACTATACCAATCTGCGCCGCTCCTACGGCAGATGCATGGATCAGACCATTGCCATAGGAAGAGAAGTTTTTGGCGGGCTGTTTGATGAGTGCCCGGATATAAAGCTGGTACATTCCATGCTTGGAGGTGCCTTTTTCTCCTATTTAAGCTCTATGTTCCGTAAAAAACCAACCCAGGCACAGGATACTGTGAAACGTTTTGACACAGATACAGACAGGTTCTGTGATCAGATCAGGGAAAACATTTACTATGAAGTTTCCCATGCACAGCCATGGGGCAAAGAACTTCTGGAATGTGCGGTAAAAATCCTGGGAGCAGATCATATTATTTTCGGAACCTCTTATCCGGTTCGTGCAGAATGGCTTACCGGTGGTCCCAAATTTGTTCAGAACCTGGAACTGACTGAAGAAGAGAAAAAACAGATCCTTGGGGAAAATGCCAGAAGGATTTATGAAATCTGAGAAAAAGCTCTACCGGTCATGAATTTTTTATAAATAAGATTTTGGATATACATAAGACTTTATGCAAAAATAGTGGGAAATTATTTGAATTTATGCTAAAATAAAGATAAATTTCAGAGATGTTGAAAGGGAGGTGAATGGCAGATTATGGAATTAAGCTACATACGTGAGTTTGTAGTCCTGGCAGAAACAGGAAATTATCTGGAAGCAGCAGATACATTGTTTATCGCCCAGTCATCGCTATCAAGACATATCAAAAGTATTGAGACAGATCTTGGTGCTCCATTATTTGACCGCACCACCAGGAAGGTATCTCTAAATGGGTTCGGACAGGCTTTTCTTCCCTATGCAAAACAGATGGTGAAGATCCAGGAAGAGTATGAAAACGTACTTCAAAGCTATTTAAGCGGCATTTCCTCTGCTATTACAGTTGCTTCTATTCCGTCTATGGTACGTTACAATATTACAGATGTTCTTGCAGGCTTTAAGGTTGCCAATCCCAGATATAAGCTGAACATACTGGAAGCAGACTCTTCCCAGACTTTGCAGTTGCTTCTGGAGGAGAAGTGTGAATGTGGTTTTGTACGTGATAAGGACGGGCTGTTTGACGGATTCAACAAGATTCCGTTTACTACCGATCATCTGGTGGCTGTACTTCCGGCTGCACATCCCCTGGCAAAAAGAGAATATCTGTCTCTGGAGGAGATCAAAGATGAGCCCTTTTTGTTCCTGAATAAGAATACCACTATGTACACAATCTGTGCCAATGCCTGCCGGGAAGCAGGATTTGAGCCTAACGTGGCGTTTACCGGACTTAGGGGTGAGAATCTTATTGACCTTGTTGCGAAGGGGATGGGAGTCGCCCTGCTTACAAAAAGACCGATTTCCGGGCTTGTACATGATGATGTGGTACTTGTGGATGTAGTTCCCTATGTCACCACCAGCATTTGTCTTGTTTATCCAAAACAGAAAAAGATAGCTGATCCGCTGAAAAGTTTTCTTGGTTATGTACAAAATTATGCGAAGGAAAACAAAACAGTGGATGAAACCTAGAACATTTTTCAAACAGGCTGTAGAGCGTGCCCTAAAATCATTCCCGCAATTTGAAAATAAAAGAAATATTAGTATCTCCGTAAGCTGTCTTCTGCTTTGCGGAGATTTTTTTTACTATTTATGCATTTTACGCATAAAAGTTCATTTAACTTGGATTGCTTGTTTAAATAGCATAACGTATAATGCAATTATCAACAAGAGATATACAAAATGACGAGTCAGAAAATGCTATAGCAAAAAAAGAAATGTGAAAAATGTCCAGATTCAGGAATGGCCGCATCTGGATTGGACGAAGGGATACGAGAAAAGAAAAGGAGAAGAATTCATATGAAGAAACTACATAAGGTATTGGGACTTACACTTACAGCAGCAATGCTGGCTGGCAGTATGACAGTAACAGCAATGGCAGAAGACAATGGGGCACCGCAGATTGATACTTCCAGAAAATCCACAGCAAACAGCGATGAGCGTTATGACAAGATAAGCATTGGTCTGATAAGTGATCCGAAAGATCTGGCTCCGGAAAATACAGGTGGTGACAACAGCCTTCTGTATGTAAACTATAATTTCTATGAAACCTTATTTGATTATCGCGACAACGATTATGTTCCCATCCTTGCGAAAGGCTATACAGAAGTGGATGACCTTCACTGGCAGGTAGAGCTGTACGATTATATCAAAGATACAGACGGCAATAACATCACAGCCCAGGATGTTGTTTTCTCTATTAATACACTGGTAGATGCAGGAAAAGCACTGAAATACGACAAATTTGAAAGCGTAAAAGCAATTGATGACTATACAGTAGAATTTACCTGGACATCCCCGATTGATGGAATCGGAGATCTGGAATGGCCATGGTGCCGTACTCCTATCTTCTCACAGAAGGCCTATGAAGAAGGAAACTTCCACGAAGCACCTGTGGCAACAGGCCCATATAAAGTTGCAGAATACACAGTAGGAAGCAAGGTTGTTCTGGAAGCAAATGATGATTACTGGCAGACAGACGAACTTCGTGATCCGGAACATGAAGCAAATGTACAGACCATCGAGTATGACATTATTGCAGAGACCTCCCAGCATGTAATCGCATTAAGCACAGGTCAGATCCAGTATTCTGAATATGTACCTGCTGAAAACATTGCAGATTTCCAGGACGGCGGACAGTACGCAGACGGTGATGATGTTTATGTAACACAGGGAAGCGGACTTCGTGTTTTAATGGGAAATAATGCAGAAAACAGTCCGATGAGTGATGTAAATCTTAGAAAAGCAGTTTACTACGGAATTGACAACAATGCCATTGCTACAGTAGCAGGAACCGTTCTTCCGGCAAATGCACTTGGAACCCCATTTTTCCCTGACTACAATACAGAATGGGAATCAGCAGACAACAACTATATGTCTGTTTATGATCCGGAAAAAGCCCAGGAATACCTTTCACAGTCCTCTTACAATGGTGAGACAGTTACAATCCTTGGATCCAGCAGTGAAATTGACAAAAATATGATGACTATGATCCAGACACTTCTTCTGAATATTGGAATCAATGTAGAAATCAATGCAGAGGATGAAGCTCTTGCACAGAATGACAGCCTTGATCCAACTAAATGGGATCTTCTGATCACAAATGCAGGTGGTGGATGCCAGGTTGGTGAATGGAACCGTTTCACAAACTACAACGAATTTGGAACAGACTACAATATGGCATACATTCATGACGAGACTCTGCAGGATTACCTGGTTACCTGTACTTCACTGGAAGGACATACAAGCGAAAACATGGACGCAATGCATGATTACATTCTGGAAAATGGATACTACTGTGCATTAACTACAACAGCAATGAACGCTGTATACAGCGAAGATTTTGCAAATCTTGTTTACCGTGAAAACGAATTCCTCCGTGCTGGTGCATGTGATTATTATCTGGATTAATGTAAAAATAGCCAGAAAATATTTTCAGGATCTGTAAAATTTAATTTGTGACATTGTTTGCCCGGATACAGATGCAAAAGCCAAAAAGCTGTCTTTATCCGGGCTGCTTTTCCACAGGTTATGCTGTATATCTTACCAGATAAGGCACGGGATTCTTTTGTATATAATGTAATGGAGATTCAATATGGGAAAATATATCTTAAAAAGACTGTTGTGGATGATCGTGATCGTCCTTGGAACGTCATTTATCATATTCACGATTCTTTATTTTACTCCCGGTGATCCGGCAAAGCTGATCGCAGGAGGAAGTGCTACTGCAGAAGAAGTAGAAAACCTAAGACATATTATGGGGCTTGACAAGTCTTACTGGCAGCAGCTTGGCACTTATTTCAGTGATACATTTCTTCATTTTGACCTTGGAACCTCCTGGGTCTATAACAAACCGGTTGTACAGGAAATGATGGTACGTCTTCCAAGAACTATTATCATCGGACTTTCCGCAATGATTTTAAACCTGGTGATTGGTCTTTTAATGGGAATTTTTGCAGCAACACATGAAGGCAAATGGCAGGATTCTCTTACAATGGGAATTGCAATGGTATTTATTTCATGTCCTGATTTCTGGGTTGCATTAATGCTGATCTTACTGTTTTCTGCAAAGCTTGGATGGCTTCCTGCATATGGAATCGGGGGCCCCCAGTACTACATTATGCCAATTATATGCAGTGCACTTGGCGGTATTGCAGTAAATGCCAGACAGACAAGAGCCAGCATGCTTGGTGTTTTCCGTGAAGATTACATTACCACAGCCCGTGCAAAGGGCCAGAAGGAAAAGAAGGTTATTTTCAATCACATGCTTCCAAATGCTCTGATGCCGATTATCACTTCTATTGGAAATGGTTTTGCACGTATTGTAGCTGGTTCAGCTGTTATTGAAAGTGTATTTTCAGTACCGGGAATCGGACTGTACCTTCTGACTGCAATTAATTCCAGAGATTATCCGGTAGTACGTTCCTGTGTATTATTTTTCGCAGTATTTACGGCAATTGCCATGTTACTGGTAGACCTGGTTTATGCATTTGTTGACCCGAGAATCAAAGCACAGTATTCCAATGCCAGAAAGGGGGCACGGAAGAAATGAAATTAAGAAAAAAAGGGGCCTATGACAATTATATGAAAGCCCAGAAAACCTCTCTTTTTGCAGAAACCATGCAAAGAGTGTGGGAAAATCCAGGTGCGAGAGTAGGTGTCATCCTTCTTGCAATTATCTGTCTTGCCTGTATTTTTGCCCCTGTAATCGCTCCCTATGGCGTAAACGAGATGGATCTTCAGAATATGTTTAAAGGACCAAGCAGACAGCACATTTGCGGCACAGACGGAATGGGAAGAGATCTGTTTACCAGACTTCTCTATGGGGGAAGATATTCCCTGGCATTAGGCCTTTGTGCTGCAATATTCGGTTCCTTTGTAGGTACTATTATCGGAAGTATAGCCGGTTATTTTGGTGGAAAAGTAGAAACTATTATTATGAGAATTATGGATATCTGGTCATCCCTGCCAAGCATCCTTTTGTGTATTTTGATTTCCGCAGTTCTTGGAAGTGGATTTTTTAATACAGTTCTTGCACTTTCTGTTGGAAATGTCCCTATTGGTGTGCGCCTGATCCGTGGCCAGATTTTATCAGAGAGATCAAAAGAGTACCTGGAAGCGGCTGAATCCATCAAATGTTCCAAAATAAGCATTATGTTCCGCCATCTTCTTCCAAATGTTATTTCGCCGGTTATTGTAGATGCAACTATGGGAATTGGAATGACAATTACCATGGCAGCAGCCCTTTCCTATATCGGACTTGGGGTACAGCCTCCTACACCGGAGTGGGGTGCAATGCTTGCAGATGCAAGAAGCCATATTTTAAATTATCCATATCTGATTATGTTCCCGGGACTTATCATTGCTCTTACGGTACTTGCAATTAACCTGATCGGTGATGGACTGCGTGATGCCCTTGACCCGAAACTGCGTAAATAATAAGGAGGAAAAAAGATGAATGCAGACAACTTCCTTTCTGTACGTGATCTGGAAGTAATCTATACCTCCAGAAAAAAAGTTGTACAAGCTGTTAATAAAATTTCATTTGACATGAAAAAAGGAGAAACTCTTGCCCTGGTAGGAGAAACAGGAGCAGGAAAAACTACGATTGCAAAAGCAATTCTTGGAATTTTGCCAAATCCGCCGGCAAAAATTCTGGGTGGTGAGGTATGGCTGGACGGCGAAGAGCTTTTAAGTATGCCGGAGCACAAAATGCTGGATATCCGTGGAAAGAAAATCGCAATGATCTTCCAGGATCCTATGACTGCTTTGAATCCGCTTATGACAGTTGGAGAACAGATCATGGAAGGCCTTTTGCTTCACAATGATTATGACAAAAAACAGGCAGAAGAAAAAGCAAAGGAAATGCTGGAAATGGTAGGAATCGCAAAAGAGAGAAGCGTGGAGTATCCTTTTGAATTTTCCGGCGGTATGAAGCAGCGAGTGGTGATTGCCATGGCACTTGCCTGCAATCCTCTTTTACTTCTGGCAGATGAGCCAACTACAGCACTTGATGTGACCATTCAGGCACAGGTACTGGATCTGATCAAAGATCTGAAGAAAAAATACAATACCTCTATGATTCTGATTACCCATGATCTTGGCGTGGTTGCAGAGACAAGCGACAATGTGGCAGTTGTGTATGCAGGAAAAATCATTGAATATGGAGATAAAAAATCCATTTTCTTAAATCCGTCCCATCCATACACAAAAGGCCTGTTTGCCTCTCTTCCAAGTATGAACGGGAAAGAAAAACGGTTAAAACCAATTCCCGGAACCCTGCCAGATCCTACAGATCTTCCCAAGGGATGTGCGTTTGCACCAAGATGTCCAAGAGCAACAGAAAAATGCAGATCAGGAGAAATTCCGGCGGTTGAAGTAGAACCTGGACATTTATGCTGTTGCTGCAATATGGAGCAGGAGGGATAAGGCCATGTCATTGATTGAAGTAAAAAATCTGAAAAAATATTTTAAGGTTCCAACCGGAATCAATCATGCGGTAGACGATGTTTCTTTTACCATTGAAAAAGGGGAAACTCTGGGAGTTGTTGGAGAATCCGGATGTGGAAAAAGTACTCTTGGAAGAACAATTATTCATCTGCAGGAGCCAACAGATGGACAGATTTTCTTAAACGGAGAGGACATTACCCATGTAAAAGGAAAAGAACTGGACCGGATCCGGGACAAAATGCAGATCGTATTTCAGGATCCATATTCAAGCCTGAATCCCAGAATCCGTATTGAATCTACCATCAAAGAGCCTCTGAAACATTCCGGAAGGTTTCATGGAAAAAGTGAGATCCAGGCGGAGGCAGACCGGCTTATGGAGCTGGTAGGAATTGATGAGCGTTTAAGACAGTCCTATCCTCATGAGCTGGATGGAGGAAGAAGACAGAGAGTTGGAATTGCAAGGGCACTTGCGTTAAACCCGGAATTTATTGTATGTGATGAACCGGTTTCCGCACTTGACGTTTCCATTCAGGCACAGGTTTTGAACCTGTTGATGGATCTTCAGGAAAAAATGGGTGTTGCCTATATGTTTGTTACCCATGACCTGTCAGTAGTACGTCATATTTCCAATCATATCTGTGTTATGTATCTGGGACAGCTTGTAGAAAAAGCACCTACAGAGGAGCTGTTTTTACATACCCTGCATCCTTATACAAAGGCTCTTTTGTCAGCCATTCCATCTACAGATATTTTCCATCCTATGCAAAGGGTGCAGTTAAAAGGTGAGATTACTTCTCCTATTGATCCGGAACCGGGGTGCCGTTTTGCAGCCAGATGTCCTTATGCAACAGAAGCATGTAAACAGCCGCAGAAACTTACGGAGGTGGAGCCGGGACATTTTGTATCCTGTTGCAGAGTGAAGGAAATCAACTGATGGCAAAAAAGTTATTTTTACTTAAAAAAAGGAGTGCCCAAAATGACATACAACAAGCAGTATTTTGAAATAAAAAATAAATATATTTCCCTTCCCACAAGGATGGGAGGCGTCCTTTATGAGCCGGTAAATGGAGACGAAAGAAGTTCTGTGGGAATTGTCCTTATGCATTCGGATGATGATTATTACGGGTTTGTACCTGCACCGGAGCTGGCAAAGCGGGGATTTACCGTACTGGCATCAAAGGTGGAGAAATCCTGCGAAACTTTGGATAAAAAAATTCTGGATGTAAAAAATGCAGTGGAATATCTGAAAAATGTGCCGGGAATTAAAAAACTGGTCCTTCTTGGACACAGCGGCGGTGCCACGCTTATGAGTGCGTACCAGAGTGTTGCCCAGAACGGTGCAAAAATTTTTCAGGATGACCATAAGATTATCAAATTATCTGATATTGGAGAAGTTCCCGCAGCTGATGCAGTGATGTTTCTGGACTCCAACTGGGGAAATGGCGTGATGACTCTTTTAAGTCTGGAACCGTCCATAACAGACAATGAAACCAGCCGGGGATTAAAGCCGGGATTTGATTTATTTGACCCTGCAAATGGATTTTCAGAAGATGGTTCCACTTATTCAGATGAATTTATTTCAGGTTATCAGAAAGCACAGTCTGCAAGAAATGAGCAGCTGATCAATCTTGCCCTTGACAGACTGGAAAAAATCGAAAAAGGGGAAGGAAAATTTGATGACGATGAGCCGTTTATTGTTGCAGGAGGTTCTCAGATTGCACCAAACAACAAAATGTTTCCACAGGATATCCGGCTTTTAAGCCACACCATCCATCCATGGCCGCTGATTCATAAAGACGGATCTGTTACCAATGAGGTCATTTATTCCAGACGAAAACCACATTTTAATAAAAATATGGTTACGGTAAATGAAATGGCTACAAATGTATCAACAGTCAGAACATATCTGACAAATTCAACAGTACGCACAAATGGTTTTTATTATGATGAAAGCCGTATCTATGGAATTGACTGGGACTCCAGCTATTGCTGTACCCCCGGAAATGTAAAAGGTGTGTCTGTTCCGGTGCTGATCATGGGAATGACAGGAAGTTATGAATTCCTTGCAGCAGAACAGATTTATGAAAATATAAAAAGCGAAAATAAAACCATGGCATTTGTGGAAGGTGCTTCTCACAATTTCACACCACAGGAGGATGCACAGAGCTATCCGGGAGAATTTGGAGATACTGTAAAAAATTGCTTTGACTATGTGGCAGACTGGTTATGCATTACAGAATTTTAAAGGAGTAAACATGCAGACATTAGCAGGAAGAACATGTGTATTTGCAGGAGCAACAGCCGGAGACGGAGTTGCAGCAGTGAAAGCCTTATGTGCCGGCGGTATGAATGTGGTCATGGTAACCCATCAGGCGCAAAGAGCAGCTGCACTGGTAGAAGAAATTAATCAAATGGGACTTCCGGGAAAGTGTGAAGCCATAGGTGCCACACCGGAAGGACCGGCAGAGGAATCTGCCGTGGTATATGAAGAACTGGAAAAAAAGTACGGCTCTGTAGATGTGATCATATCCAATACAGGAGATACCGGATCAGATAAAGCAATGGAAGAAGTGGAAAGTGAAGAGCTTATTAAAGAAACCGCCCATCTTATTGGCGGGGCCTTTGGAATGATGAAAACGGCTCTTCCCTATCTTCGAAAAAGCAAAGCTCCCAGGATCATTTTTATGACATCTGTAGAGGGCATTCACGGGGGATGCCAGGGAAGCTTCTGTAATGCAGTTGCAAAAGGTGCTGTAAATGCATTGACTTTAAATGCAGCGGCAAGACTTGCAAAAGAAAAAATATGTGTGAATTGTATTGCTAAAGGTGCAATTCCCCGTGTAGAAGGAATCGGGGAGGGAAAAGCAGATCCAGAAGCTTTTCTTCCTTATATTCCAGCAGGGCACCTTGGAACAGCAGAAGATCTGGCACAGCTGATCTGTTTTCTTGCAAGTGAAGAGGCTGCTTACATAACCGGACAGACCATCAGCCTGGACGGTGGTCTGGGACTTGGAAAATAGGAGGTAGACGTATGAAGGCTGGTGCAGGAAAATCAGAAATTACACTACCGGAGGAATATCTGGAAATCGAAGATTTTGTCGTTGTACATAGAACCTTAAATGCACGGGCTGTGGTACTGGAGTGCGGCTCTTTTGTGGTACTTCTGTCTCTTGAGCTTACCTCTGTACCCGATGAAGAGGTACAGGAAATCAGAAAACAGATCGCCAAAACATTTCAGGTGGAAGAATCCCATATATGGGTGTGCGTGACACATACTTTTTCAACGCCTCATTTCTGGCCGGATTCTGTATTAAAAGACAGAAAAAAGATTGAACAGAAAGGAAAATTCCGGGAAGAGCTTTTGAAGGCTTCCCTGGAGGCAACGAAAATTGCATTTTCAAGGCTTGGTCCTGCCAAAACAGGTATGGGAACCGGATACAGTCTTGTAAACTGCAACCGGGATATCAGGCTGGAAGATGGCTGGTGGGTAGGAACAAGGGGACCAGGGCTTACGGATCATCAGGTGGATACCATAAGAATTGAAAAAGAAGACGGAAGTCCTCTGGCTGTGATTTTCCATTATGCCATTCAGTCCTCTGTGCTGGATGGATCAATGTTAAGCGCAGGTGGAAAGGCTGTTACTCCTGACGTTGCAGGAATTGCCTGTGATTATGTGGAAAAAAATATGGGAGATCCAGATCTGGTGGCACTGTTTCTGATCGGTGCTTCCGGAGATCAGGTTCCTGTGGAAAAAGCGGTAAATGAGACTTTTGTAAGGGGAGAGAGGATTCGCACTGACCGCAGGGAAGAAGGCTTCGGAATCTGTGAGAAGTTAGGAATCAGTCTTGGAGAAACCGTGTGTCAGACTGCCAGGGACATTTCATGTGAAGAAAAAAATGAAAATTTTGAATTTGGAAATCTGGAGTTTTTTGTTCCAGGAAAAGAAATGGAACCACAGCTAAAGAATCTTCATCCAGAGAAAGTACCTTTATACAGGAACACTCAGGACAGGAAAACTTCCGTTGAGGTAATCAGTATTGGAAATCTTGCTCTGGTTGGAATCAGACCGGAATTAAACTGTGGAAGCGGTGTTGCTCTTAAAACACTGTCCCCATACGCCCATACTCTGGTTTGTACCATGGTAAACGGAAGCAGTAAATATATGGCAGAAAAGGATTCTTACGACCGTTCTACTTATGAAGCCATGAATTCTCCCTTTGGAAAAGGCGCAGCGGAAATTCTTTTAAGGGAAACTCTCGGTCTGCTTGAAAAAATGAATAAGTAAATACTTTATTAATTGTAAAAAACAGATCTCATAAGGGGTCTGTTTTTTTACATTTATTTTACTTTTGCGTGATAGTGTTTTTTACATCCTCACAGTAAGATACACAATGTAATCGCGAGAGAGAGAAAAAGATAAAGACCGCGAAGAAAAGGAGAAAATAAATTATGAAGAAAAAAGTTTTAGCAGTAGCAATGGCGGCATTATTAGGAGCAGCAACAATGGGTACAACAGTTATGGCAGCAGCATCCGGAGATATTACAATCTGCTCCAGAGAAGATGGTTCCGGTACAAGAGGCGCATTTATTGAATTATTTGGAATTGAAGAAAAAGATGCAGATGGAAATAAAGTAGACAATACAACAGAGGCAGCAAAGATCACAAACAGCACATCCGTTATGTTAAGCACAGTTGCACAGGATGAAAATGCAATCGGATATGTTTCCCTTGGCTCCCTGGATGACAGTGTTACAGCTGTAAAGATCGACGGAGCAGAAGCTACCGCAGAAAATATTGAATCCGGAGATTACAAAGTAGTTCGTCCATTCAACATTGCAACAAAAGATGATGTAAGCGAAGCTGCACAGGATTTCATCAACTACATCATGAGCGCTGACGGACAAGCTGTTATCGAAGAAAACGGCTACATTGCAGTTGGTGACAAACCTGCATATGAAGCTGCTGACGTAGAAGGAAAAGTTGTAGTAGCTGGTTCTTCTTCTGTAACACCGGTAATGGAGAAACTTGCAGAAAGCTACAATGCAGTAAATGACAAAGTAGATATCGAGGTTCAGCAGAGCGATTCCACAACAGGTATGACATCTGCAATTGACGGACTTTGCGATATCGGTATGGCATCCCGTGACTTAAAAGACAGCGAACTTGAAGCTGGTCTTACCGCAACCGTAATCGCAAAAGACGGAATCGCAGTTATCGTAAACAACGATAGTGGTGTAGATGAACTTACAAGTGAGCAGGTAAAAGATGTTTACACAGGAAACATCACAACCTGGGAAGAACTTGCGAAATAAAACAAAGTTTAGAAGTAATTATTAATTAGAAGTAATCAAAAGGAACGGACTTTATGAAATCAATCAATGAAAAGGTAATGAAAATCGTGTTCCTTGTAGCGGCCTGCACTTCGGTGCTGGCCGTTGCATTAATCTGTATATTCCTTTTTGCAAACGGAATTCCGGCAATGGCAAAAATCGGCCTGCCTGACTTCCTGTTTGGTATGAAATGGAAACCATCCAATGGACTTTACGGAATCTTTCCGTTTATTGTAGGAAGCATTTATGTGACAGCAGGGGCAATTGTAATTGGTGTTCCAACAGCCCTTCTTCTTGCAATCTTTCTTGCATTTTACTGTCCGAAAAAGCTGTATGGACCATTAAAAGCAATGGTAAATCTGCTTGCCGGAATCCCGTCTGTTGTGTATGGATTTTTTGGACTGACAGTGTTTGTTCCACTTCTCAGACAGATTATAGGACATGATGGAAGCACCATGTTTACCGCTTCCCTTCTTCTTGGAATTATGATTCTTCCAACCGTGACAGGAGTAGCAGAACCGGCATTAAAAAGTGTTCCCACAAGCTACTATGAAGGTGCGCTGGCTCTTGGCGCAACTCATGAAAAAAGTGTGTTTGGAACTGTATTTCCTGCAGCAAAATCAGGAGTTTTGGCTGGTGTGGTTCTTGGAATCGGACGCGCTATCGGAGAAACAATGGCAGTGATCATGGTAGCCGGAAACCAGACCTGGATGCCCCAGGGACTGTTCAAAGGACTTCGTACCATGACTGCAAATATTGTAATTGAAATGGGCTATGCAACAGATCTTCACAGAGAAGCACTGATCGCAACAGGCGTGGTACTCTTTGTGTTTATCCTGATCATCAACCTTTGTGTATCAGCCCTGAAAAGGAGAGCAGAAGATGAGTAAAAGCAAAATGTCTTACTGGAAAAACCATCCCGGCTCTGCCATTTTACGGCTTCTGGTGTGGTTTTCTGCCATAGTAACAGTGGCAGTTATGGCGTTTCTGGTAGGCTTTATTCTGATAAAAGGCGTGGGAAATCTGAAACCGGATCTGTTTGCATTGGAATATAATTCAGAGAATGCATCCCTGATGCCGGCGCTGATCAATACACTGATCATTACATTATTATCTCTGGTAATCGCTGTACCATTTGGTATTTTTGCAGCAATTTATCTGGTTGAATATGCAAAAAAAGGCAGCAAACTTGTAAAAGTGATTCGTATTACAACAGAGACACTTCAGGGAATACCATCTATTATTTATGGTTTGTTTGGACTTCTGTTTTTCAGTACGGCACTTCATTGGGGATATTCCCTTTTGGCTGGTTCCATGACATTGGTGATCATGATTCTGCCTCTTATCATCCGCACCACAGAGGAAGCACTTCTGGGCGTTTCGGATGCCTACAGAGAGGCTTCCCTTGGCCTTGGCGCAGGAAAACTTCGAACCGTTTTTAAGGTAGTTCTTCCAAGTGCGATCCCGGGAATCCTTTCCGGTGTGGTACTGGCAACAGGCCGTATTGTAGGTGAGACAGCTGCACTTATTTATACTGCAGGATCAGTTGCAAAAGTTCCATCCAGTCTTATGGGCTCCGGACGAACTCTTGCAGTTCACATGTATGTACTTTCAAGTGAAGGTCTTTATATGGATCAGGCATATGCAACTGCGGTTATCCTGTTGGTATTTGTTCTGATACTGAACTGGATATCAGGCGTATGTGCAAAGCGGTTAAATAAGGCTGCAGGCGGTGAATGATTCAGCTGTTGCAGCGCGCTGTGACGCTTTTGTGCGGGCAATATAAGGATGAATGTGACTATCAAGAATCAAGAAAGGCAAAAGAAAGGCAGCCGTAAAACGGAGCTTTTCAAAGGAAAATATGGGAAAAATTGATGTGAAAAACATGGATCTGTACTACGGGCAGTTCCATGCATTAAAGAATATAAATCTGGAAATTCCGGAAAAGAAAATTACCGCTTTCATTGGACCAAGTGGCTGTGGAAAATCCACTTTGTTAAAGTCCTTAAACCGTATGAATGACCTGGTGGAGGGCTGTAAGATCACAGGAGATATCCGCCTTGACGGGGAGGATATTTACGGTGATATTGATGTAAATCTTCTTAGAAAACGTGTGGGAATGGTATTTCAGAAACCTAATCCATTTCCAATGAGTATTTATGATAATATTGCCTATGGACCTCGTACTCATGGCATTCATTCCAAAGAAAAACTGGATGACATTGTGGAGAGAGCACTTCGCAATGCTTCTATCTGGGATG
Source organism: uncultured Blautia sp. (assembly GCA_934364795.1). GTDB lineage: Bacteria > Bacillota > Clostridia > Lachnospirales > Lachnospiraceae > Blautia_A. The sequence continues at coordinate 12,010 of CAKRMK010000038.1, read as the reverse complement.
AAGTAAAGGATCGTCTGAAAAAAAGTGCTCTTGGCATGTCCGGTGGACAGCAGCAGAGACTTTGCATTGCAAGAGCCCTTGCAGTAGAGCCGGAGGTCCTTCTGATGGATGAACCTACTTCTGCCCTTGACCCTATTTCAACCTCACATATTGAGGACCTTGCACTGGAATTAAAAGACCGTTATACGATCGTGATCGTAACCCATAATATGCAGCAGGCAGCACGTATTTCCGATAAAACTGCTTTCTTCCTGCTGGGTGAGATCATTGAATATAATGATACTACAGAACTGTTTTCAAGACCGCAGAATAAGAAAACAGAAGAGTATATTACAGGGAGGTTCGGTTAATATGAGAGATTTGTATAACGCAAAACTTTCCAGACTTTCCGATGAAATTCTGGAAATGGGAAATCTTTGCGGACAGGCCATCATGAAAACCTGTCAGCTTCTGGCCAGCGTGGAAATCCGTGAAACAGCATCAAAGGAAATTGGAAAAATTGAAAAAGAAATTGATGATAAAGAGCATAATATTGAGGCTCTTTGCATGCAGCTTCTTCTGAAACAGCAGCCTGTAGGAGCAGATCTTCGCAAGATTTCAGCAGCCCTTAAGATGGTAACAGACATGGAGAGAATCGGTGATCAGGCAACCGATATTGCAGAGATCATGCTTACAGGAAGTGTACATGTGCCGGTAACTGCAATCCCTCTTCAGGAGATGGCAGACCACGCAATGCATATGGTAAATGACAGTGTGACAGCCTATGTAGAAGGCAAAAGTGATCTTGCAAAAAAGGTAATCGACAGTGATGATATACTGGATAATCTTTTTAACCAGGTAAGAAAAGCTCTGGATATGAACCGGATGGGGTATTCAAGTGATGAAGTGCTTGACCTTCTTATGATTTCCAAATACTATGAAAGAATTGGGGATCATGCTACGAATATTGGTGAGTGGGCAGAGTTTTCTGTAGATGGAATCCACAGAAACGGTGACAGTGTCAGTGATCTGTTCAATCCGAAATCATTATAGTAGATAAATCGAAAGCTCCTGGCAGTTGCTAAAAGCATTCTGTCAGGAGCTTTTATTCTTTTTCAGCTCTATTCGTAATTTTTATGTCTCTTAAAGAAATCCTTTGTTTCCCTTACCACCACACCACTTAAAGCAAGAAGTGCGATCAGGTTCGGAAATGCCATCAGGGCATTAAAGATATCTGCAATGTTCCATACAGCTGCAACTGTCATATAAGGTCCGATAAATACGCAGAGAATGTATAACCAGCGGTATGTTTTTACAGCTGTCATATTGCGGTTAAACAGGTATTCCAGGCAACGCTCGCCGTAGTAATCCCATCCAAGGATTGTAGTAAATGCAAAGAATACCAGGCACAGCATAAGTGCAAAAGAAGCAAACTGTGAAGGGAATGGAAGCCCTTTCTGGAATGCTGCTGTTGTAATGGCAACGCCTTCAAGACCTGTGTTCCAGGTTTCTGTAATGACAATGGAAAGACCTGTCATAGTACAGATTACAATGGTATCAATAAAAGTACCGGTCATAGATACAAGACCCTGGCGTACAGGTTCTTTTGTCTGTGCAGCAGCAGCTGCAATTGGAGCACTTCCAAGTCCGGATTCATTGGAGAAGATACCACGGGCAATACCTTTTTGCATTGCAATAATCATGGTTCCCATAGCACCACCTGCAAGAGCACTGCCGCTAAATGCAGTTTTTACGATGGTAACAATTGCACCAGGAACAGCTGTAATATTTGTGATCACAATAATCAGTGCAAGAACCACATATAAAACAGCCATAAAAGGTACTACAACCTGTGATACCTTTGCTATACGCTGGATTCCCCCAAGTACTACAAGTCCTACACATAAAGTAAGGATCAGACATGCAATTACAGTTGCCCAGGAATATGTATTTCCAAAAAGGGAAACAGTGTAAGCTGTGTCAGGATCAAAGAAGTTCTTCACTGCAGAAGCAATACCGTTTACCTGTGTAAAAGTACCGATTCCGAAAAGACCAACGCCTGCTCCGAAAAATGCGAAAATCTTCGCAAGCCATCTCCACTGTTTTCCCATACCATTTTCGATGTAATAAAAAGGTCCGCCAAGAACGTGTCCGTCCTTGTCAATGGTACGGTATTTGATTGCCAGAAGGCCCTCTGCATATTTGGTAGCCATTCCGAAGAATGCTGCAACGATCATCCAGAACAAAGCTCCAGGTCCACCAGCTGCAATAGCAGTAGCAACACCTACGATATTGCCGGTTCCGATGGTAGCTGACAAAGCAGTACAAAGTGCACCAAAGCTTGTAACTTCGCCTTCGCCGCCTTCTTCATTTCGTACCATGAATTTCAGTGCTTTTCCAAGATGTCTTACCTGTAAAAAGCCTAACCGAACGGTTAAAAGGAATCCTGTGATCAGGATCAGAATGATAAGCGGAAGTCCCCAAACGACTCCGTCAAACCAAGTGATAAAGTTGTTGATTTGTGTAAACATGTTCTCTTTCCTCCATCCTTTTGCCTGAGAGATTGACAGCATTAAAAATGCTGCGTACACCTTCGGCGCTCTTCCATTTAATTTTTTTGAAGAGACTCTCCTGAGTTACGAAATCCTGTTGTAATTTGCACTATTTACGAAAAAATCGTGGAAATATCTGCAAATTGTAACAATGTCATATGTTGAATGTACGTATATGACGGTCATTCGTATCGTGCAGAAACACACTAAAACAAAGAGTATCACAGATGAAAATAATTTTCAATAGATTTTGGAAAAAAAGATTTTTGCATAAAAAGAAAAAAATTGTACCAGTTTTTTACAGGCAAATTTTGGGACAATTAATAAAGAGGAATAGGGCCCCCTGCTAAAGCTCATTGTTGGCAGTGACGGTTATCTTCGTTGACCTCATCAGGGAAAAATTACTTACAAATTGTGTGACGGGCATCTTATGGGAACACCACAGAGCACAAGAATATTTCATGTGTATATCAGGTGAAAAAGAAACTGGATAAGAAAGTAGACAAGAAAGTAGATAAGAAAGAAGTCCCGGGCTTGACTATAAAAGATATGTCAAACCTGGGACTTTTTTGAAGTATTTATAAAGTATTGCAGATATTTCTATCAGCCTGAAATCATGTTGGATTCCTGTGAGCAGCCTAAAATAACGCTTGTATAATATTTCTGTGCTCTGTTATAAACAATTACTTCGATAACTCCTTTTTTGGTAGTTGCATAAGAATTGTTTTTCAGGGTCTTAAACTTGTTGGAGAAGCTTGCGAGAAGGGTACTGCCTTCTGTTGCCTGCCTGATGGTAACCAGCTTCCAGCCTTTGTTTAATTTTACGGATAACTTTCCTTTTGCAACCTGTCCATCCTTTAATGGAGAAAATGGAGATTTTTTAAATGTGGAAGCATAATCTGTTTTTCCGATTTTTAAAGAAGCAAGTGGATTGGTGTAGTTGTAAACCTTACAGATGTTTTTGTACTTTTCCCGCTTGTTTGTATCCAGGTTGATGGCAGTGTAAGAAATTGTTGTGGTAGCTGCTTTTTTTAATCTGACTTTCAGGAAGCCATCAATGTCTTTGGCTGCGGATAAAGTGCTTTTATTAGAGGACTTTATATTCCTTTCTTTATATCCTTCGCAGGGAAGGAAAATACAGCCGTTTTGCACTTCACGGGTTCTGAGGGTGCCTTTTTTGGATTCTTTTCCGTTGGTTGTCCATTGAAAAATATTTTTTCCTGCTTTGATGAAAACGCTTGTGCTTGTGTGTGTTTTAGCAGCAGCCCATACAGGGACAGCTGTAAGCAGCATGGTCATGGCAATTACGGCTGCCAGAAGCCGTTTAAAAGTTTTTTTCATACTTAAAATCTCCTGTTGTAATATTATATTATTTGCTATAAATTTTAAAATATTGAAATCATACATTCCCATGATTTGAACAGTAACATTTACTGAACGTTATCGGAGAAACTTCCCTCATGTGTCTGTCCGAGAACAACGCTGGTATAATATTTCTGTGCAGTGTTGTAAACAATTACTTCAATAGAACCTGTTGTATAATACTTTTTGGAAAGTGCGATAGATGCATTTTTCCCTCTGGAAAGTCTGGTGTCTCTCTTGCCCATCATGCCATCCAGTGCTAATGTGTTGCGATGCTGTCTGATAGAAACCAGCTTCCAGCCTTTTTTTACAGATACGGATAATTTACCTTTCAGATTCTTGGTAATCGGGCAGAAAGGGGTCTTGTTAAATTTGGAAGCAAGCTGTGTCTTGCCAATCTTGAAAGACTGAATCGGGTTCTTGTAATCGTAGATTTTGTATGTATCCTGTACCTTGACAGTCTTATTGTTATCATCTTTTACAGAATAGGTGACAACTGCTTTTCCGGCTTTTTTGACGGTAAGATTTATATTCCCATAATGAGTGGCAGTTGTGAGAACTTTTTTATTGGAAGATGTTGGTTTGCCTGTCAGCTCGCCGCCATTTGGATATTTAAAAGGTAATCTTTAAAACGTGCGGTAGCAAGTGTTCCTTCCTTGATAGGGCGTGTGGACTCAGGATTGTCTTGCATGTAATACCACCAGAAAAGAAGGCCATCAGATGTTCTGATATAGGTGAGCGTGTTCTTTTTTGTTTTGGTTGTGGCTGCAGAAACCGGAAGCGCGGTCATAAGCAGCATGGTCATGGCGAGGACAGCCGCCAGAAGCTGTTTGAAGCGTTTTTTCATAGATTTTACCTCCCTCTTAAAAATATAAAACTGAAAATAAATATACCAATATTATACAGGATAGGGGTAAGCATGACAATAAAATTATGTAAATTCTTTCATGATAAAAAACTAAACCGCAGATGTCAGGAACCTTTTTATATAATAAAGGGCAGCTCCAATTGCCGGAGTATATTGTCCGTGATTTCCAACCAACAGTTGATTTTCTTCCATTTGGAAAAGAGATTGCTTATTAATTTTTTCTAACAGATATTTTATATCAGAGTCCCGAAAATAAGGTGCAAGATAGCCACTTATGATTACCGGGCTGTCAATCACAAGGTTCAGATTACAAATTGCAAAGGCAAGGTGATCCAGATATCTCTTCCAGATCTGAAGAAGTGTTGGTGCCTGGGTAGTATGCAAAATATTGAAGAATTCTTTGACAGGCATTCCGGCAGCTGCTTTTAAGGCATTAGCGGAGCAGTAGGTTTCAAGACAGCCATGATGACCGCAATAACATTCTGGTCCGTTTGGATCAATACAGATATGTTCAAAAAGTCCGCTGTGCATATGATTTCCCTGATGTACTTTATGATCCGTGATAATCGCACCTCCAAGGTTGGGGTTCAGAAGAAAAATCAATGCACTGTCGAATTGAGGGTGATTCCACAATTCCAGGTCTGCAGCTGCTTTTGAATCATGTTCCAGGTGACAGGAATATGGAAGCCTTGAAGCAAAATCAGAAAGCTTCATCTGTGTGTTTTCCATAATATCTCCATAAGTTACAGTTGTTCCATCCGGAGAAATGATTCCCTGGGTGGCGATGGAGATTCCTTCTATTTTCTCCGGGAGATAGAGATGATTTTGAATAAACTGTTCTACATTGTGGGTAAGTGCGGAGTAATAGGCATCACTGTTTTCGTAGGGAAGTTCAATTGTTTCAGTGGCGATTACTTCGCCGTATAAATTTATTGCTACAATATGAAACATATCTTTTAAAATTCCAAGTCCCAAAGCTATTCGAAAATCCTTAACAATTCTTATAATTTGTGCCTTGCGTCCTCCGGTGGATTCGAAATATCCACTTCGGCTGATCAATCCCGCCTGTTCTAATTCGTTCAAATTCTGGCTGACAGTAGAAAGACCCATTTGCAGATCCTGAACAATCTGTAATTTGGAAGTCTCTTTTTTTTGATAAATATATTGGTAAACTTTATCACGGTTGATTTTCTTTAAAGTGATAGTGGTCATTCCTTTTTCTTTCATGTAATTCTCCTTTACTTATGTGTGAATCATACATACAAGATTTGGATTTATTCTAATATAGATAAAAGGGTAAAACAAGCACTTTAATTAAGATTTGTATAAAGTAGACAAAAAATGAAAAATAAAATTGTATTTTTCATCAATAGACAATTGATTCAAAACGATATACACTACACTTACAACTTAGATATAAGTGTAAGTATAAAGCACAACAAACCGAAAAGTGAACTAGGAGGAAAAGAAATGAAGTTAACATTGGAAGGAATTAAAGATTGTGAAGCATGGAAGAGGGCTGGAATTACACTGCCCGGATATGATGCGGAAAAAGTTTCAAAGAAAGCAAAAGAAGAGCCAGGCTGGGTACATTTCGGAATCGGAAATATTTTCCGTATCTTCATTGGCGGTATTGCAGATGGCCTTCTGGAAGAGGGAATACTTGATAAAGGAATTACCTGTGTGGAGACTTTTGACTATGATGTAGTCGATAAGATTTATAAGCCATATGATAATCTGGGACTTAGTGTGATTCTTCATGGAGACGGAACTCGCGAGTATAAGGTTCTGGGTTCACTGGCTGAAGCGGTAAAAGCACAGTCATCAAATCAGAGACAGTGGAACCGGCTGAAAGAGATTTTCGCAAGTAAGTCCTTACAGATGGTGTCTTTTACAATCACAGAAAAAGGATATGCACTTCAGAAAGCAGACGGTAACTGGTTCCCATTTGTGGAAGCTGATATTAAAAATGGCCCGGATCATGCAACAGGAGCAATGGCAGTTCTCGTGGCAATGCTTCTTGAAAGATACAGAGCGGGAAAATATCCTCTTGCACTGGTTTCTATGGATAACTGTTCACAAAATGGCGCAAAACTTCGCGAGTCTGTACTTCGGATGGCTGCAGAATGGGAAAAGAAAGGATTTATAAATGCAGATTTCATTGATTATATCAGCAATGAAAAAGTTGTAGCTTTTCCCTGGACAATGATCGATAAGATTACTCCACGACCAAGTGAGCAGATCGCAACAGATCTTCAGGTACTTGGAGTTGAAGATATGCAGCCGGTTATTACAAGCAAGAAAATCTATATTGCCCCATTTGTTAATGCAGAGAAACCACAGTATCTTGTAATTGAGGATAGTTTTCCAAATGGGCGTCCTGCACTGGAAAAGGGATTTGGCGTTTATCTGGCAGACAGAAATACTGTTAATCTTTCAGAGAGAATGAAAGTAACTGTATGTCTTAACCCGGTTCATTCTGCGACAGGTCCTTTAGGAGTTGTATTGGGATATGATCTGTTTGCACATATGCTTAACACCAATGAGGATATGATGAAAATGGCTCGAATGGTTGCTTACGATGAAGGACTTCCTGTAGTTGCAGATCCTGGAATTCTTTCTCCACAGGCATTTGTAGATGAGCTGTTTAATGACCGCTTCCCCAATGAGTATCTGGGAGATACAAATCTTCGTCTGGCAGTTGATGTGTCACAGATGGTGGGTATCCGTTTCGGTGAGACTGTAAAAGCATATGTTGCAAAATACGGAGATGCTTCCCGCCTTACAGCAATTCCTCTTGGAATTGCAGGTTGGCTTAGATATATGCTGGCAGTAGATGACGAAGGAAAGAAATATGAACTTGCTCCGGATCCGATGAACGAAGAACTTCAGGAACAGCTGGCCGGCATTGTAACAGGGAAACCAGAGACATTCAAGGATCAGCTGAAACCAATTTTGTCCAATGAACGTCTGTTTTTTACAGATCTTTATAAAGCTGGAGTGGGTGAGAAAATTGAAGAAATGTTCCGTGAAATGATCGCAGGTCCGGGAGCTGTAAAGGCAACCATCCATAAATATGTTCACTAATCAGGCGTCAGGAGGAAAATGAAAATGACAGAAGCAGTATTTGCAGCAGATCCAACAAGGCTGCTGATTGCAGCAGTGGCAGGAATCATCCTGTTGCTGCTTATGATCATCAAATTTAAGTTTCATCCAATTTTGTCTCTGCTTATTTCTGCTTTAGTGATCGGACTGGGAGCCGGAATGCCGGTACCGACTCTTATGAATACAGTTGAAAAAGGCGCTGGAGAGACTCTGCAGGGAATTGTGTTATTAATTGGCCTTGGATCTTTATTTGGAGGAATACTGGAAGTATCAGGGGGCGCCCAGTGTGTTGCACAGACACTGGTGGATCGTTTTGGTGAAAAGAAAGCGGGAATTGCCCTGGGGATTACAGGGCTTGTTGTAGGAACCACAGTGTTTTTTGAAGCAGGTGTTGTAATTCTTATTCCACTGGCATTTGGACTGGCGAAGAAAACAAAAAAATCCACATTATACTATGTGATTCCTCTTCTTGCAGGACTTGCAACTGGATTTGCCTTTATTCCTCCGTCAGCCGGATCTGTATTGGTTGCCAACATGCTGGGGGTAGACCTTGGAATCATGATTGCAGTCGGTATTCCCACAGGTATCCTCTCTTTGATCTTTTCCGGAATTTTGTGGTCAAAGTTTATTGGAAATAAGATTCATACAGGTCTTCCATCTGTAGTTTCAGAGGTAAGAGAAGAGGAAGAAGCAAATCTTCCGAAATTTTCAACTGTGATTGCTATTATTTTTGTTCCGTTGGTACTTATTTTATGTAGTACACTTTCAGAATATATTCCGGCTCTGAACGGAATACGCCCTTTGCTTGAGTTTCTGGGAACTCCCTTTGTTGCGTTGATTATAGCCATTCTCTGTGCCATGTATTTTCTTGGAAAAAAACAGGGATACGATGGAGAAAAGCTAAAGAAGATCATGGATCGTTCTCTGCGTCCTACTGGACAGATCCTTTTGGTAATCACAGGTGGTGGCATTATCCGTTGGGTACTTCAGGACTGTGGAATGGGAGATATCATTGGCCCGGCACTTGAAAAAAGCGGACTGCCTCTGATCCTGGTAGCATTTCTGATAGCAGCACTTGTACGTGCTTCTGTAGGAGCAGCAGTGGTTGCAATGACAATGGCAGCCGGGATTATGGCCTCTATGCCGGCAGTTGCAAGTCTTTCCCCGCTTTATCTTGCAGCGATGGTGTGTGCAATTACAGGCGGCGCAACTGCTTTCAGTCATGTAAATGACTCTGGATTCTGGCTGGTAAATTCTTTGCTTGAAATTGATGAAAAGACAACATTGAAGTCATGGACGATTATGGAGACGATTATTGGATTTACCGGCCTTATCTGCGCTATGATTATCAGTCTGTTTGCCTAGGAGGAAAGAGAATGGTTGCAGCTGCAAAACTTGGTGCACATACAACATTTATTGGAAAAGCAGGTAATGACATGCATGGGGAATTCCTGAAAGCGGTTCTGGAAAAAGAAGCGGTTGAGACATCCGGAATGATTCTGGATGAAAATTATTTTACTACACTGGCTTTTGTAAATATTGCTGAAAACGGAGAACGTTATTTTTCTTTTGCAAGAAAACCAGGTGCGGATACCAGAATTGAGAAAGAGGAGATTAATATTGATATTCTGGATAATACATGTATATTTCATGTGGGTTCTCTTTCTCTGACAGAGCAGCCAGCAAGGGATACAACACATTATGCAATCAAAAGAGCAAAAGAAAAGGGAAGCATTATATCCTATGATCCGAATTACAGAGCATCCTTATGGAAAGATGTGGAGATGGCAAAAACACAGATGTGCAGCCTGATTCCATATGTAGATATTATGAAGATTTCAGACGAAGAGACAGCAAAGAATCTGTTTGAAAAGGGAGTTAAGATTGTGGTTGTAACACTTGGAAGTGAAGGCGCATATCTTTATTGTAAAGATGGCGGATTCAGGATACCGGGATTTGTGAGTAATGTGATAGATACTAACGGTGCAGGAGATTCTTTTTGGGGAGGATTTTTATACTGTATCAGCAAAGCTGGCAAAAAAATAGATGAATTTACAATAGATGAATTAAAGGAATACGTGCGGTTTGGAAATGCAGTTGCAAGCCTTTGCGTAGAGAAAAATGGTGCTATACCGGCAATGCCCACGCTTATCGAGGTTGAAAAAAGAATGGGTTACTGTGAACAAAGTGAACAGTGGAACACTAAAAAAAATTCAGTTAGTATTTATAGTTTGACTTTTTGGGGAAAAATAAGTATAATTATATCAAATGAGTAGCAGTGAGCGTAAATCCAGTTTCCTGCAACTCGTTTTTTCTTTTGCTGAAATTTAATAATTGCCATAAAAAAGTGTGTAGCCCTCCAGCGTAAGTCCAGCTTATACCGCAGGGTTACACTTTTTTTGTGCAAAAAAGGGAGGAATCAAAAAAATGACAGAAAGTAACAAGATGAAAGATATGCCAGTGAATAAGCTGATGATCCAGATGGGAATTCCCATGATCTTATCTATGGCATTGCAGGCGGTCTATAATATTGTAGACAGTGCCTTTGTGGGAAACATGAGAGTGGGCAGTGAGGCAGCATTAAACGCACTGACTTTAGTATTTCCCATTCAGATGCTTATGGTTGCATTAGGAATCGGAACTGGTGTGGGAACCAATGCACTTCTTGCAAGAACACTTGGCCAGGGAAACGGGAAAAAGGCTGCAAAAGTTGCAGGAAACAGCCTGTTTCTGGGCGCAGTTATTTATGTGGTTTGTCTGCTGTTTGGAATTTTTGGGGTGAAGGCTTATATTTCTTCGCAGACAGTAGATGCAGAAGTGTTAGAGATGGGAACAAGTTATCTTAGAATATGCTGTGTAATTTCTTTTGGAATTATTTTCTTTTCTTTATTTGAAAAGTTATTACAGGCAACAGGTCGCTCCCTTTATTCCACAATCGGACAGGTGGTTGGTGCAGTCATAAATATTATTCTTGACCCGATTATGATTTATGGCATCGGACCGGTCCCGGAAATGGGCGTAAAAGGTGCTGCCTATGCCACTGTAATCGGCCAGGTGGCATCTGCGGCTTTATTGCTTGTCTTTCATATAAAACTGAACAAAGAATTTGAACATGGAATAAAATACATGAAGCCAAATGCCGGCATTATAAAAGAAATTTATTCCATTGGACTTCCGGCAATTATTGCACAGGCACTGATGTCCATTATGGTATATGTGATGAATCTGATACTGAAGTTCAATCCATCCGCACAGACAGCCTATGGACTGTTTTACAAAGTACAGCAGTTTGTTCTGTTTCTTGCTTTTGGACTTCGAGATGCAATTACCCCCATCATTGCCTTTGCTTATGGAATGAGAAGTAAAAAAAGAATTCAGGACGGAATCAAATATGGTCTTATTTATACCATTGCATTAATGGTTCTGGGAATTGCAATCACAGAGATTTTTCCAGGGGTGTTTGCAACACTGTTTAATGCCGGAGCGTCCAGAGAATATTTTATCAATGCCATGAGAATAATTTCTGTCAGCTTTTTGTTTGCTGGAATTAATGTTGCTTACCAGGGAATTTATCAGGCCCTGAACGGAGGCATAGAATCCCTGGTAATTTCTCTTTTAAGACAATTTGTGATTATCTTACCGTTGGCAGGAATCTTTTCTGTATTTGTCAGAAATGGCCAGATGGGTGTTTCCCTGATCTGGTGGGCATTTCCGATTACAGAAATAGTTGCATGTCTGGTGGGATATATATTCCTGAAAAAAATTATTAAAAATAGGGTGAATCCTTTAGGTTAATTATTATTTTATTAACTATTATTTCATTAATTGTTGTTTAGCTGATTTTTGAAAATGGTTCTGAAAATCAGACGCACCAGAGGTCCCACAAAGAAAACCTGAAGGCACAGTGCCATTGGAAAACAGATTACTGCATGCTGTATCCACTGACAAAAACACTGGGATGAAATTCCATTATGTACCAGTGTGGCAAATAAAGTGATTACCGGAACAATCTGACATGTGAAAGCGTCTAGGTCATTCAATCGGATATGGAAAGAAAGAGACAGTGTACAGCCGAGACTTTTGGAAGCGATACTGTATAAAGACAACTTTAACAGAGCATATAAGAGAGTTAAGGCAAACAAGG
>CAKRMK010000037.1 GCA_934364795.1 uncultured Blautia sp. | reverse complement strand
ATAGTATTGACAAAACTATATTATATGACGTATAGTATTATCAATCAAACAATATTGATGAATCATATAATATGATTGGAGTGATCAGATGGTATTTAACACAGGAGCTGCACTTCTGGACGCCATTGTCCTGGCGGTTGTGTCCAAGGAGCCGGAAGGTACTTACGGATACAAGATCACCCAGGATGTGCGACAGGTTCTGGATATTTCAGAATCCACACTTTATCCAGTGCTGCGCCGCCTGCAGAAGGATGACTGTCTGGAAGTTTATGACCAGGCATATGCCGGACGAAACCGCAGATATTATAAACTGACGGAGAAAGGGCAGGCACAGCTGAATTTGTACAAGATCGAATGGAAGAATTATTCCACCAAGATAAGCAGTATGTTTGAAGCTGCCGGACAGAATGTGGATGGCAGCTATATGAGGGAGGAGAATTAGCAGGTATGGACAGAGCGCAGTTTATGAAACAGCTGGAGAGACTGCTGTCTGATATTTCGGAAGCGGAACGGCAGGAGGCGCTGGCTTATTATAACAGTTATTTTGACGAAGCCGGTCCTGAGAATGAAGTTTCCGTGATCAGAGAGCTTGGAAGCCCCGGGAAGGTGGCTGCCATAATAAAGGCAGACCTTGATGAGAGTAATGAAGAATATGCACAGTACACCGAGAACGGATATGAGGATCTACGAGAAAACAAGGATTCTTATATGCCAGAGATCCGGGGAACAGATGGAGAACAGGCAGGAAAATCAGATCGTGCCCGCAGGGGATACCGCCCGAAAGAAAAAGGAAGTAACAGCAGATTTATCCTGATCTTAATTGCACTGGTATTTCTTTCCCCATTTATTATAACGGCAGCAAGTGGCGTGTTCAGTATTTTACTGGTGGTGATCTTACTCCCATTTTTGGTGATTTTTGTATCCGCAGTGGTGGCATTTGCATTTATCGTATCAGCTTGTGCCTGCATTGGTGTGGGAGTTGGGACTTTGGTTACCAATACAGCTGTGGGACTTCTGGTAATGGGAATCGGTTGTCTTTTGCTGGCATTAGGAATTCTGTTCTGTATTTTAACAGGATGGCTGGGTTCCACGATTTTCCCATGGATCCTTCGCAAGGTGACAGACTTTTTCCAGAAAATCGTATATCGGAATAAGAAGGAGGAGCAGACATGAAAAAGGGAACAAAGGGGATGCTGATTGCAGCAGGTATTTTTGCAGTGGCAGGAATTGGTTTATGTATCGGTGGAATTTCTGTAGCAGCAGTGGAAACCGGCGGAAATGTGTTTGATCAGGCTGGACAGATGATTCAGGATAATAATTATCCGCTGGCTGGTTTGATCCATTTGGGAACCATGAAATATCATTCTTCTGACACGGATTGGGATTTGGTAGATGGAAATACAGTAGACATGGAGTTTTCCAGTGATCTGGAAATCAGCTTGAAATATGATGAGCTCCTTATCCAGGAATACGATGGTGACAAGATCCGGGTAGCTGTGGCAAATGACGCAAAGAACGATGTGGTAGTTGAGGAAACTTCCGGGAAGCTCACGATTACAGATACCCGCAATGGCAATGTAAAAAAGAAGAAAAAGGTAAAAGTCAGTGTTCCTTCCGGGAAAGAATTTGATACAGTAAGCCTGGGCGTTGATATGGGAACGATTGAATTGAACTGTGATTTAAAAGTACAGGATTTTTCTGTAGAAGTTGGCGCCGGGGAGTTTTGTGGCTATGGAAATATTACAGCAGTGAACTGTGATCTTCAGGTTGGTGCCGGAACAATTGATATTGACCAGATTGATGTTCAGAATCTGAATGCAGACTGCGGTGCCGGTGAAATTGACATGGTTGTAACAGGAAAAGAGAAAGACTATAATTATGATCTTACCTGTGGTATGGGTGAAATTGAATTGGAGGATTCAGAATACAGCGGACTTGGAATTGAGAAAACGATTTCCAATGAAGGTGCCAAAAAAGAGATGGTGCTGGAATGTGGAATGGGTGAAATTGATGTGGAGTTTACCGAGGAAGACTAAAAAATGTCTGGGGATATGCTCTGATGTGAAGTGATGTAACAGATGTAAAAAAAATAGGACAGAAATGTGAGATTGGAGGAAGCTATTATGAGCAATAAGCGTTTATACAAATCAACAGTAAACTGTATGCTGTGTGGTGTCTGCGGCGGAATCGCCGAGTATTTTGACATTGACCCAACACTGGTCCGTCTGGCCTGGGTAATCCTGACCTGCTTCGGTGGTGCCGGAATTTGGGCATACATCATTGCAGCAATTATTATTCCGAAAGCATAAGTTCAGTTTAGAAACACGTTCTATCGTAAGAAATAAGAGGGTTCGACATATATATTCTGTGTCGAGCCCGATTTTTTTGAATAAATTTTCTTATCTTGTCCATACTCCCTATATACATCCAAACATTACAAAAAAGGAGCATGGACATATGAACAAAGACAAAGAAGTAGAAGCCTACAAATCCGGAAATCTTACTTTAGAAGAACAGACAAAATACGAAATCGCGCAGGAGCTTGGTATCCTTGATAAAGTGCTGGAAGGTGGCTGGAAAAGTCTTTCTGCAAAGGAAACAGGGCGTATTGGCGGAATAATGGCAAGGAAAAAAACAAAGAAGCAGAAAGCTTAAAAGTTTAGAGCATGTTTGAAAAAGGCTTTCTGCAAGATGTGCGTCACAATTTGTGGGAGATTTTGCCCGGATGAGGGCGCCGTAGCGGGCTACGGCAACTGAATTCGGGTAAAATCTCCCGCAAAGTGGGGCGTGCAGATTGTGGGAATGATTTTTCAAACAGGCTCTAGAGCCTTTTTCAAACACGCTCTAAACTGACAAGGTTTTATCTTTACAGGCAGGAAGGATATGGGTACAATAATATTTCAAAGAAATGCTGTTCCGGTATAGATAGAAGTATTATTTGCTGTACGCGGGCGTGCTTGAAAAAGGTTTTCGGCGAAATGTGGGTCACATTTTGTGGGAATGATTTTTCAAATACGCTCTTTATCTGCCGGACAGAGAAAAGGGGAAATTATGCGTATTTTGATCGCAGAAGATGAAGTGGAAATTGCCCGTGCACTGAAGGTACTGCTGGAGAAAAACAAGTGCACAGCAGACATTGTACATAACGGAAAAGACGCCTGGGATTACATCTGCCAGAGTAGCTATGATGTGATCGTTCTTGATATTATGATGCCTGGGATGGATGGACTAAAAGTGCTTCAGCGTGTAAGGGAAAGTCACAATTTTACACCAGTTATGCTTCTCACAGCGAAATCAGAAATTGAGGACAGAGTAGCCGGGTTAAATGCAGGTGCAGACGATTATCTGCCAAAACCCTTTGCAGTCAGCGAATTTATTGCCAGAGTAAAAGCACTGGGAAGAAGAAACACAAATTATGTGGAAACCCTCTTGTGCGTGGGAAATACTACATTGGATTGTAATCGATACAGCTTGATGCTTCTGTGGAAATCAAAACAGTTCGGGGAGCTGGTTATTCCCTGGAGGAAATCATATGCTGAAAAAGATGAGATGGCATTTCATTTTTGCTGCCATGACTGCAGTTTTTATTATGCTGGTGTTGCTTGTGACAGGAATCAATGTGTGGAATTTCTATACTACAGCAAAAAGAGCAGACCAGAGAATTCAGGAAATTTACATGTTTGAATCCGGGAATATTGTAGACAGTATGCATGCAGGTCCCCCGGCAATGTTTGGCCGCCCGGAAGAAAGAGATCCTGAGGCGCCTTATACCACCCGCTTTTTTATTGTGAAGCTGGATTTGGATGGAACTGTAAAAGCTGTGTCCACGGATTTTATTGCTTCAGTGACAAAAGCAGAGGCAGAAGAATATGCGAAAAATGTAATTGCTGGAAAAAGAGAACACGGTTATTACAAAAATTACAGATATCAGGTCTTGACAGAAGATAATGAGAATATTGTTATATTTTTAAACACTACCATGGAGCTGCATTCAGCAGGAAATGTGCTGCTTATTTCCTGTCTGGCTCTGGTGATCTGCTTTCTTACAGTATTCCTTCTGGTATTTCTTTTTTCCCGAAAAGCCATGGAGCCATATTTGCGGAATATAGAAAGGCAGAAGCGTTTTATTACAGATGCTACCCATGAGATCAAAACGCCCCTAACCTCCATTGTAACCAGTATCGATGTGATTGAAATGGAACATGGGGAGGATGAGTGGACGAAAAATATTCATAATCAGACTTCCAAGATGACCAGGATGGTCACAGATCTTGTAATGCTGTCACGGCTGGATGAGGAAAATCCATTCCCGGATAAAACAGAGTTTTCCCTAAGTGATGCAGCATGGGAAGTAGCGGAACCTTTTGCATCCCTGGCAAAGGCGCAGGGGAAAAATTATACCCAGCGAATTGAGGAAAACATTACTTTGTGTGGAAATCCGGATGCCTCACGCTCCAGAAAAACAGGAGGAACCGGAATCGGCCTTTCCATTGCCAAGGCTGTGGTGGAAGCCCATGGCGGCAAAATAAGGGTGAACAGTAAGGACGGAAAATCAATTAAGTTTCAGGTAAGTCTATAAGAGAAATGATAGAGCGTGCCCCCAAAAGGCTTTCCGTAAGATGTACATCACAGTTTGCGTGAATGATTTTTGGGGGCAGGTTCTGGAACAAAAACTGTCCCCTTAAAATATATAAAAATTGGATATTTATAACAGCACAGTAATCCTGTATGATTTCAGGCAAATAAAGCGAAGCAAAAAAATATTGGAAACTATTACGAAAAAATATCAGAAAAACTTCGCACAGTACAGGAGGAATAGTAAAATGAACCAGGAAAGATATGCATTAAACAAACAGCTTGCACAGATGTTAAAGGGTGGAGTTATCATGGATGTTACCACACCGGAACAGGCAAAAATCGCAGAGGAAGCAGGAGCCTGTGCTGTTATGGCACTTGAGAGAATTCCGGCAGATATCCGTGCAGCAGGCGGCGTTTCCAGAATGAGCGATCCGAAAATGATCAAGGGAATCCAGGAGGCAGTGTCCATTCCGGTTATGGCAAAATGCAGAATCGGCCATTTCGTTGAGGCACAGATCCTGGAGGCAATAGAAATCGATTATATTGATGAGAGCGAGGTCCTTTCTCCGGCTGACGATGTTTACCACATTGACAAACGCCAGTTTAAAGTACCTTTCGTATGCGGCGCAAAAGATCTGGGGGAGGCACTTAGAAGAATTGCAGAAGGTGCATCCATGATCCGTACCAAAGGCGAGCCTGGAACCGGTGATGTGGTACAGGCAGTAAGACATATGCGTATGATGAACAGTGAAATTGCAAAAGTAGTTTCCATGCGCGAGGATGAACTTTTTGAGGAAGCCAAAAATCTTCGTGTTCCATATGAGCTGGTAGAATATGTTCACAAAAACGGCAGACTTCCAGTTGTAAATTTTGCGGCAGGCGGCGTTGCAACTCCGGCAGATGCAGCACTTATGATGCAGCTGGGCGCCGAAGGTGTATTCGTAGGTTCCGGTATTTTCAAGTCCGGTGATCCGAAAAAACGTGCAGCAGCCATTGTAAAAGCAGTTACCAATTATCAGGATTCCAAAATGCTGGCAGAGCTTTCCGAGGATCTTGGTGAGGCCATGGTTGGTATTAATGAACAGGAAATTCAGCTTCTTATGGCAGAGAGGGGCAAATAAAAATGAAAATTGGAATCCTTGCCGTGCAGGGAGCTTTTGCAGAGCATAAAAGCAAGCTGGAAAAACTGGGAGCTGCCTGCGTAGAGCTTCGCAAAAAAGAAGATCTGGACTGCGGTTTTAGCGGACTGGTGCTTCCTGGGGGAGAAAGTACTGTACAGGGAAAGCTTCTTCGGGAGCTGGATATGTTCGATACATTAAAAGAAAAAATTCAGGCGGGAATGCCTGTTCTTGCTACCTGTGCCGGTCTGATCCTTCTGGCAGACCATCTTTCCAATGATGAGCATGTGTATTTTGGAACCATGCCTGTAACCGTAAAACGAAATGCTTACGGCAGACAGCTTGGCAGTTTTCACACGGTACAGCAAATGGAAGGAATCGGAGAAGTCCCAATGACTTTTATCCGTGCCCCTTATATTGAGAAATGTGGGGAAGAAGCTAAAGTACTGGCCAAAGTAGATGGAAATATTGTGGCTGTGAAATACAGGCAGCAATATGGCCTGGCCTTTCATCCGGAGCTGGATGAGGATGGAAGAATACACAAGACATTTCTGGATGCAGTAAAAGAATACGAGAAAGCAGAGAATTGATTGCCTGTATATTGTACTGTGTATTGTAATTACGGATATAGGAAAAATACCTGGATATAGCTTAAAACTATAACTAGGTATTTTTTTTACATATTGGACAGATAATTCCCAGTATGTTACTATGCATTCATCAACAAAAACAAAGCAACAGCTTCTAAGAAAATAAAAATAACAAAATTTGCAGTATTAAAAATCAGAGTACTGAAAATTAAAAACTGCAATAACAAAATTATCAAAATTGCAAATAATTTATAATGCAGAAAGAAAAATCAAAACATGAAAAATACGGAGGAAAATAAAATGGCAGATATTAAAGATTCTAAAAACTGGGGATTTGAGACAAAACAGTTACATATTGGACAGGAGCAGGCTGATCCGGTAACAGACGCAAGAGCCGTTCCGATCTATGCATCCACATCTTATGTATTCCATAACTCACAGCATGCAGCTGACCGTTTCGGTCTTCGTGATGCAGGAAATATTTATGGAAGACTTACCAATCCAACAGAAGACGTTTTCGAGCAGAGAATCGCTGCTCTTGAAGGCGGAGTTGCAGCACTTGCAGTTGCTTCCGGTGCAGCAGCTATCGATTATACATTCCAGGCACTTGCAAAAACAGGTGAGCACATTGTAGCTTCCAAGACCATCTACGGCGGAACTTACAACCTTCTGGCACATACCCTTCCACAGACAAACGGCGTAACAGCAACTTTCGTAGATCCGGAAGTAGAAGGTTCCTTTGAAGCTGCAATCCAGGAAAACACAAAAGCAATCTTTATCGAAACACTTGGAAACCCGAATTCAAACCTTATTGACATTGAAGAAGTTGCAAAAATCGCGCACAAACATAACATTCCTCTTGTAGTTGATTCTACATTTGCAACTCCTTATCTGGTTCGCCCGATTGAATATGGCGCTGACATCGTTGTTCATTCTGCAACAAAATTCATCGGCGGACATGGAACTGCAATCGGTGGTGTAATCGTAGACAGTGGAAACTTTGACTGGAAAGCATCTGGAAAATATCCGTGGATTTCTGAGCCAAACCCAAGCTATCATGGAATTTCCTTTGCAGAGGCAACAGCTCCGGCAGCATTTGTAACTTACATCCGTGCTATTATCCTTCGTGATACAGGTGCTACCCTTTCTCCATTCCATGCATTTATGTTCTTACAGGGACTTGAAACTCTTTCTCTTAGAGTTGAGCGTCATGTAAGCAACGCACTGAAGATTGTAGACTATCTGTCCAAACATCCGCAGGTAGAGGCTGTTCATCATCCGTCACTGGAGAGCGAGCCAAGCCATTACCTTTACAAGAAATACCTTCCAAACGGCGGTGGTTCCATCTTTACATTTGAAATTAAAGGTGATGCACAGACTGCACAGAAATTTATTGACAACCTTGCAATTTTCTCACTGCTTGCTAACGTTGCAGATGTAAAATCTCTTGTAATCCATCCTGCAACAACTACACACAGCCAGTGCACAGAGGAGGAGCTTCTTGATCAGGGAATCAAACCAAACACAATCCGTCTTTCCATTGGTATTGAGAAAGTAGAAGACCTGATTGCAGCACTGGATGCAGCATTCGAGGCAGTAAAATAATCAGCAGGACAAATTTGAAGGTAAGATGTAAAAAGCTGTTTACAGCAGAGATTTTTTCAAAAACAAACCAGCTAACAGGTATCACAGTTTTCAAAAATGAGAATTGTGATGCCTGTTTTTACTTTGCCTGATTTGAAAAAAATTACATTCTCTTAACATTCATTGTGCAAATGTGTCAAAAACTGTAGACAAAATTTGTAAAAGTATGGTAAAATATAATTTCAAATAGAGAACGGGAAAAGGGGAAGGCAGGGATTTTTTTGATAGATATATCGAATTTGGACAGTCGTATTTTTGAAGCTCTGTCACAGGTTTCAGATAATATGTATATTTATATCGCAGATCTTGAACGGGACTTTTCCAGATGGTCTAAATCCAGCGTGGATTACTTTAATATGCCGGGGGAATATATTGAGAATACAGCCCAGGAATGGGTGAAGCATATTCATCCACAGGATCAGCATATTTTTCTGGAAGATATGGGCAGGATTTTTGAGGGAAAAAGTAACCGTCATAATTGTGAGTATCGTGCGCTTAATAAATATGGTAAATATGTGTGGGTGAAATGTCAGGGAATCGTGGAGAGAAATGAGGACGGAAGCCTTGGCTTATTTGTGGGCACGATGATGAATCTTGGAGTTAATGCCAAATTTGATCAGCCTACAGGTTTATATACATTTTATGAATTAAAGAAGCAGCTTCCGGTATTTATTAATCAGGGCATGGAGGGGGCAATTCTTCTGTTTGACGTGGATCGCCTTCAGAGAATCAATGATATTCTTGGTTATATGGTAGGAGATGAAGTTCTGCAGCGGCTGGGGCAGAAATGTCAGACACTGGTTGGAGTAACTTTTTATCGTGGACTGGGAGGGAAGTTTTACTGTATTACCGCTGATAACTCCATGGACATGATAGAATGGATCGATCAGAAGGTACAGAAGTTTGCCGAAGAAGTTCCAAAGGAAATGAATCTGGAAATACAGCTTACGATTTCCTGTGGAGTTGCATTCTTTCCACAGGATGCAGAAGATTTCGAGACGCTGCATGCAAATGTAGAGTATGCACTGGAACAGGCAAAGAAAAGCGGGCGTGGAAATATTGCCAAGTTTTCCGGAATCATGCATAGAAGAACAGTGGCACAGTTTCGGCTTCAGGAAGTGCTCCGTGAGGCAATTGCAAATGATTTCAGAGGATTTGCACTGGTTTATCAGCCATTGGTAAGAGGCAGGGACCAGAAGATTTTTGGTGCGGAGACATTAATGCGTTTTTATCTTCCAGACGGAACTATGGTTTCCCCTATGGAATTTATTCCCATACTGGAAGAGGATGGAACTATCCGCAAAGTGGGAGAATGGCTTCTTAAAACAGCACTGGCTCAGGCGGCAATCTGGCGAGGGACAGATCCTGATTTTGTAATTTCGGTGAATGTTTCCTATATCCAGATGCTGCAGGGTGGTTTTAACCAGATGGTAAAAAGAATACTGGAGGAATCCAAGATACCGCCCAAGGCGCTGATACTGGAACTGACAGAGAGCTGTAAAGTAGTTGATCCAAATGGTCTGCAGGATGATTTTGAATATTTTAAAAATATGGGAATCAATATGGCATTGGATGATTTTGGAACAGAGTATTCATCTATTGCACTGCTGCGAAAATTAAAGCCCCAATGGATCAAGATTGATCATACATTTGTGCGCTCCATTCAGGATGATGAAATGGACCAGGCGATTCTGGAATATATTACGAATCTTTGTAAGCAGACAAAGATCAAGGTATGTGTAGAAGGTGTGGAAAATGCGGCAATTCTTTCTGTTGTACAAAGCTATCAGCCAGAATTGCTTCAGGGCTATTATTTTTCCAAACCCTGTCCGCCAGAGGAATTTTCTAAGAAATATTTTGAAAAATAAAATGTAATGCTATAATTGCCATAGGCAAAAAGATATGATATTTAATAAAAGCAAAAGCCCTCAGTATTAGTGGGAATGAACCCCGGAGAGGTGCCAGATTTTATAAAAGAGCAAACTTCTGATACAGATAATAATACGGACACAGAGAGTACAGATACAGAGAGTACGGATACAGAGAATGGAGATACAAAGAATACGGATGCAAGGTCAGAGTCTGATATTGCAGTAGATGCAGAAAATACACAAAGTGCACAGGAAACTTCGTCTGATGAACAAAATGAAGATACACAGTCGCAAAAACAAATGCCAGACGGAAATGGAATGCCGGGGAAGGGAGACTTTCCGGGAGCCATGGGAGCAAATGGCGGAGCTGATCTGAATTATACAGATGATGACCTTGACAGTTATTCCACAATCTGGGATGGAGAGGTTACCAAGGCAGGAAAAAAAGCCCACAAAAGAGTATCATGAGTATCTGAATGAACTGGTAGAAAATTATGTAAATGGCGGTGAATTTGAAAAAACTTATGAGCGAATCCGCAGCCAGATTGACAGTCTGGTAGAAACAGATCCTACTGCATTTTATACTTACGGGGAATACGAAGAGGCTGCCCAGATGCTGCCCAGATGCTTTGTCAGGTAGTACAGCTTCGTGCCGACAGCGTGCAGGGACAGCTT
Organism: uncultured Blautia sp.; assembly: GCA_934364795.1. GTDB lineage: Bacteria > Bacillota > Clostridia > Lachnospirales > Lachnospiraceae > Blautia_A. Next base: position 21,573 of record CAKRMK010000037.1, on the reverse strand, counting down.
GATGGAACAATTCCTTCAACAGACGATGGGCAAAAAGAAGATTCTTCCAGTCTGATAGATGGCTCTGATATTGACCTTAGTGTGATGGGAACCTTTTCCGGTGGCGGTGGAAACAAAGATGGAATGGGCGGTGAAAATGATGGAGACTTTACCCCACCCGGATTCCCGAATGAAGCAAAAACAAATGAAACAGATTCAGACGAAAAAGTTTTAAATAAAGCGGATTCCAATGAAGCGTAATTAAAAGAACAATAGATTTAAAAAGGTAATAAAATAAGAAATACTAAAATTAAAAACTGACACAATTGGACTCTTTCCCATTTTCAAAAGGAAGCAGATCCAATTTGTGTCAGTTTTTTTGAAATGGTTTTTGAAAAGATTTTAAATTGTCTCCGTAAGATAAGAGGTACAATTTACAACATATTTGCTGTAAATAGACCGCCACACATCTACGTCAGGAGAGGCATCGTGCTTTTTGAAATTTTCCATGCAGTCCCAGCCATCGCAGACGATAAGTGCATTTACATCCGTGCAGGAGAGTCCAATGTGATAAAAAATATTCCCTGGATGTTCTCGGAAGGTTTTAATCAAATGATTTGCGTTTATTTCACCCAGATATTCCTCTCGTTTATTTTCTTTTATCTGTAAGATTCCATGCCATATTATCATAATAAAACTCCTTAAAATTTAACATCCAGGTCCGGTCAGTGGTTCGTTCATTGCACGCATGCGGATTTCCATAATTCTGGAATGTTCAGATTGTGTGCAGATAAAAAGAAGGGCATATGCCACATCTTCAGCAGAAAGCATACCAGAATGTTCCATTTGTTCCTGGGTTCGGCCATGACCGATGGCAAATTCTGTAATTCCTGCTCCGGGACAAAAAGCGCAGGACTTAATGCCATCCTTTCGGAATTCTTTGTCAAGTGACTGTGCAAGGCCGCGCAGAGCAAATTTGGAGCTGGCATAAATGGTTTCATTAGGATATCCGTAGATGCCTGCTGCAGAAGAAACCATAATGATCTGGCCGGATTTATTTTTCAGCATTTCCGGAACAGTGTAACGGGTAAAAGCAAAAGCTGACCGTACATTTGTATTCATAATCAGGTCATAATCCTCCATTGTACAATCTAAAAGAGGAAGATATCTTCCGATTCCTGCATTGTTGATCAGAATATCTATTTTTCCAAATTCCGAAACAGCAAGATTTACACATTGGATTGCCGTCTCCTCTAAAGTGGCATCACCAGGGCAGGATACAGCTTTTACTCCGTACTGTGTACATTCCTTTTCTACTTCCAAAAGACGGTCTTTTCTTCTGGCTGTCAAAACAAGATTACAGCCTTCCTTTGCAAAAGCGATTGCAGTTGCACGCCCGAATCCGGAACTTGCACCTGTGATAATAGCAGTTTTATTTTTTAATTTTCTCATTTTAACTTTTCCTTTCTTGGAAATGATACGGTGTTTCTGGTAATAAGTTTTCCGTTTATTTCAACAGAAATGGGGGAAGAATCAGATGTCTCGATCTGCTGGATCAGCAGGTCAACAGCTGCAGCCCCAAATTTATGCCTTGGAAGCTGAATAGTTGTAAGCTTTGGGTCCGTCAGACTGCAGATAGGGCGGTCATCATAACCTATGATCGAGAAATCATCCGGAATGCAAAAACCATGTTTTTTTATCGACTGCATGGCTCCAATTGCAACCAGGTCATTATCTGCTAAAAACGCAGTTGGCAGATCATGCAGGGAAACACTGTCAAGAAGCTTATCCATACCATTTTCAGCATTTTCACTGGCGTAACCGATGGTATAGAAAAATTTTTCCGGTTCCTCACATTCGAAATAATGCAGTGCAGATAAAGTGCATTTCTGACGTTCAAGAAAACTGTTGATTTTTACATCACTGCACAAATAGCCGATTCTTTTATGCCCATATTCATGAAGGTGTTTTACTGCAAGAAATGTTCCCTGTTCATTATTTACCTTTACGTTCATGACCTCCTGATCAAGAAAATAGTTGTCAAAAATCACAAAGGGTATTTGAAGAGAGAAAAATTCCTGCAGCTGTTCTTTTTGAAGCTCAGTTGCAAAAATCACAAATCCGGCACTTCCATTCTCTTTAATGTATTGAATGTCATGGGTCAGTGTACAACGATCCATATTTACAATATTTAAAGAATATCCGTGCTTGCGTGCCGTTGCTTCGATTCCTTCCAGAATCAATGGGAAAAAGGAGTTCATTCCCAGCAGCTTTCCATTGTCTCTGTATAAAACAAAAGATATGGTATGCCCTGTATTTAAGAGTGCATTACCGGAATGTACTGCAGCAGAAGAAACGGATGGCAAAGGCTGCATCATGTAAGCATAACCAAGTTCATTCAGTTTTCTTTCTACCATATTGCGGGTTCTTTGGCTTAATCCGGGTTTGCGGTTCAGGACCAGTGATAAAGTCGCTTCTGAAATTCCAATTTGCTTTGCAAGATCTTTAGCGAAAATAAGCGTGTACCTCCTTTCTTATCTACATATGTAGATTTATATGATTTATAAATTTATTTTACACAACAAAAGGAAAAAGTCAATATTATTTATAAAAATACATTTATAAATTTATAAATAAAAGCATGATAATGGAAAAAATGCACTAAAATAGCGATTATAAATTATGAAAAATGTAAAAAGTGATAATAAAACGCAAAATACTGTTGACTAAATTTACAAAATGGTTTATAAATGAGGCATAAACAAAAAAGAAAAACGTAAACGAATTTATAAATTGCAAGGAGGAAGTTTAAATGAGAGTTTTAGAAGGACTGGAGCCAAAATGTTTCTTTGAACGCTTTGAGGAAATCAGTGCAATTCCAAGAGGTTCTTATCATGAGGAAGCAATCAGTAATCATTTGAAGAAATTTGCAGAGGAAAGAGGATGCACCGTATATCAGGACGAATACTTTAATCTTCTTATTAAGGTTCCTGCATCAGCCGGATATGAGGATGTGCCTCCGGTATTGTTCCACGGACATATGGATATGGTCCTGGATAAGGAGGACTGGGTTGAGCAGGATATGTTAAAAGAAGGTATCCGTTTAAAAATTGACGGAAACTACATTAAAGGAGATGGAACAACATTAGGTGCTGATAATGGTGTGGGCGTGGCATTTATGATGTGCATTATCGATGACAAAACACTGGCACATCCACCTATCGAATGTTGTATTTCTGTTCAGGAAGAGGTTGGAAAGAAAGGCGGTACTGTATTTGATCCTTCCAATGTAACAGGAAAACGTCTTATGGATTTTAACTGGCACAAGCCGGACACAATTTTTGCAGGATGTGCCGGTGATATTTCCGCATATTTAAAAATTCCGGTTACTTACGAAAAAACAGCAGAAGATCTTACCTTTTTTGATGTAGCTCTGACTGGAGGAAAAGGTGGACATTCTGAATTTGATATTCATTTGGAAAGAATGAATGCGCTGGTTACATTTGGAAGAATTATAAACCGGATTGCAAAAGAATATGAAGTACATTTTGTAAATCTGACTGGCGGAGTTAACCGCTATGTAATTCCCGGAAATATGGAAAGTGTTATTGCCGTAAAGACCCAGGATGCTGATTTGGTGAAAAAGATAATCGAAGAAGTAGCAGCAGAGTTAAAGAATGAGTATAAAATTGCAGATCCGGATATTAAAGTATCCGTGAAAGCAGCAGAAAAGACAGAGAAAGTGATCACTTACGCAGATTCCAAAAAGATTTGCAAAGCACTTCGACTTCTTCCATGCGGCGTAAAGAGCATGAGTCTTGAAATCGAAGGACTTGTGGAAAGCTCCAATACCGTGGCAATGATTGAGACAACAGAAAATGAAGTGTCCATTCTTTCTACAATTCCAAGTGCAGTTACTTCCAGAAGATACAATATTTTACAGGAAGTGGAAGATCTGGCAGAGCTTTTAAATGCGAAAGTGGAAACCTTTGCAGATTGTCCGGAATGGCCATATAAACCAGATTCCAAGCTGCTTGCCACTGCGAAAAAAGCATTTAAAGATCTCTACGGATATGAGCCAAATGTTGAGGTATCCCATTCCAGTCTGGAATTAGGTCTTTTTTGCAAGAAGATCCCGGGACTTGAGTGCATTTCCCTTGGACCAAAGGCTTATGATGTCCATACTCCAAAGGAAAGCCTTGACTGGACTACCGTGCAGATGGTATGGGATCACATTAAAGAGATTTTAAAAGACCTTAATTATTAAGAACCAGAGCTCTTTTTCAAACAGACATCAATCTAAAAGACAGATAAAGCAAAAAGACTTTGCAGCAGATTTTATATAAGAAGATTTCATTAAGAAATCCATAAAATGCAATTTTTAAGCAGGAGGAAAAAATGGCAAATATTGAATATGGAAATTATCCGCCACGGGAGGAACGCAAGGCGTGTGTAATGAAACAAAGTGAACTGGTAAAATTTCTTTATACAGAGACTGCACCGGAGACAAGTGATCTGAACTGGATGATTGCAAGCACAGAAAATCAGACTGTAGGAGAATACCAGCTTGCACCAGGTTCCCATTTTGATCCGGCGGATGTACATGCAGGGGATGAAATTTATTATGTACTTCGTGGAGAAGTAACCATGTTTCAGCCGGAAAGCGGACAGATTATAGTAGTAAAAGAAGGAGAGGGAATTTTAATGCCAAAAGGCTGCCCTCATGTAGGATATAACTTTACAGAAAGTGAATCCAGAATGCTTTATGTGGTTGCCCCGCGAATCTGGGATAAAGAGGGAATGCCGCTGGAATATACAGGAGCGTACAAAACTTACAAATATGAAGAGAGGGGGGAATGAGAATGGGACAGATGTTAAGTGATCTTGGAAAATTTCCGGCTGATGGAGCGGCTGCCCGTGAACAGAAGGTTTTCTACCATCTTTCCGATGAAAAATCCATTAAAATGATCAGTGGGAAGAAAACACCGGCTCTGCTTTCCGTCTGGGCAAGCAACGATGTGGTACAGTTTGGAACCATTAAGCTTCTGGCAGGCGGCGCTGGTCCCCAGCAGACTGAGTGGGACAAACATCCGGGAGATATTGTGTTTTATGTGCTGAAAGGCCCGATGACTTTTTATGTAAAAGAACAGGGAGATACATTTGATGTGGAAGAAGGAGATTTTATGTATATCCCAGCTGGCATGACTTATAAGATTATTAACTATTATGGAAAGTCAATTGAAGCAGTATTTTCTGTGGCACCAGAATTTTGAAAAATTAAATATAAGTAAGCCGCAAATCAGACTGCGGATATGTACGTGATAATAAAAAGGAAAGTGAGGATATGATATGAAGTTGCAGAAAAATTTAACAGGTGTTTTAGCAGCAGTTATGATGGTTTCAAGTGTTACCGTGCCAGTATTGGCAGCAGAGGACAGTGTTTTTGATGATCAGGAAACTTTTCCTGGAATGATTGCCACAGAAACCAAAAGAAGCGGTGAAGAAGCAGCACCCAAAAAAGTTACAGATCATACTTTAAAGGTTGGTTTCTGTCCCTCTGCTGTAGATGTTTATTATAACCGTATCTGGTACGGAATTCAGGATACACTGGAAAGTACCGGATTTGATATTGAATTTGACTATCAGGCACCAAGCTCCCAGACTGCAACGGATGAGGCAGTGGCAATTGTGGAAGGCTGGATTGCACAGGACTACGATGCAATTTGTCTTACCATTGCAGACGAAGCATCCCTGTTACCGGTGATCCGCGAAGCAACAGAAGCAGATATTCCCATTTTCCTTTTCAATTCTCCAGGATTTGAAAATGATTATTATGTTTCCAATGTAGGTTATGATCAGACCTATGGCGGCTACCTTCTTGGCGAATATGTAGGAAAATATTATGAAGGTCAGGAAGATGTGGGACTTTGTTTTGTAATCGGAAATGCTGGTGACATTTTTACAAGACAAAGATCTGAAGGCTTTTACAAAGCAATGGAAAATTATAACAATATTACCATTTTAGATGAGCAGGAAGGCGGATGGTCACGTGCACAGTCTGCTACAGTAACAGAGGATCTTCTTCAGGCATATCCGGATCTGAATGGAATCGTAACTTTGTTTGATGATATGGGACTTGGCGTATATCAGGTGGTGAAGTCTAATGATATGGCAGATCAGGTGGATATTTTCGGATATGACAATATGAGCGAGATCTATGATCTGATCGTAGATGGAACCAATTATATCAATACCGTTGATACCTGTACTTATGTAACCGGACGTAACCTTGTGTATGCTGTTGAAAAATACTGTGTTGAAGGGGAAATTATACCGAAAACCATTTTTATGGAGCCTGTAGTATACGATCACTCCAACATTGCTGATTTTGATTATCTGCAGTATGGAGAGGGCGAAAAAGAAGAATAATTTGTGAGTGTTTACAGGGCTGCCGTCACAGGAAAGGAAAAATGATCAAAGTTTTTCCTCATACTGAAGATGGCAGCTCTTATAAAAAAGCCAGGAGGGCATTTGATGAATAGAAAAACCGTAATCGAAATGAAAAATATAACAAAGGTTTTTGCCGGACATAAAGCCCTGGACAATGTTTCTGTACATATGAACGAAGGGGAAGTGGTAGGGCTTGTAGGGGAAAACGGAGCCGGAAAATCCACTCTTATGAAAATACTTAACGGTGTGTATCCTGCAACAGAAGGCGAAATTTATGTCTGTGGAAAAAAGGTTTCCTTTAAAAATACCCAGCAGGCTCATGAAGCGGGAATCAATATGATCTTTCAGGAACTTTCTGTATTTCCGGACTTTACAGCTGTTCAGAATATTTTTATTGGAAATGAACTTTCTGGAAAAAGCAAAAATCTGTTAGGCAGACTTGACGAAAAAACCATGCAGGAAGAAACGGAAAAACTGTTCAGGGAGGAACTTGGAATTCAGGTAGACGTTACAACTCCGGTCCGCAATCTTAGCCTGGCACAGCGGCAGATGATCGAGATAGGAAGGTGTATATATTCAAAAGCAGCAGTAATCGTAATGGATGAACCTACAGAGCCGCTTGAAAAAGCAGAGCAGGAACAGCTTTTTAAAATTATCCGGAAACTGAAAGAAAACAACCACACGATCATTTATATTTCCCACCAGCTGGGGCAGTTAAAAGATATCTCAGACAGGATTTATGTCTTGCGTGATGGCAAGCTGGTAGAGGAAATGAAGGCAGAGGAAACCTCTGTAAACGAAATCATAACCAGCATGATCGGAGGAAAACCTGGAAGCCAGTATCCTGAAAAGAACCGGAAGTTTGGGGAACCTTTAATGGCGATAAGCCATATCAGTAAAAATAAAATGTATAAAGATGTTTCCATGGAAATACGAAGTGGTGAGATCGTAGGGCTGGCAGGTCTAAACGGTTCCGGAAAAATGGAAGTTATCAGGACAATGTACGGAGCAGTGCAGCCAGAACAGGGAGAGATTTTTGTAAAAGGAGAGAAAGTCAGCCTGAAAAATCCGGGAGAAGCCATGGGGCATAAAATTGGTTTCCTTGGGGCAGAAAGAAAAATTGACGGATTGTTCGCAGATCAGTCTGTGGAATGGAATCTTACAATTCCAAGCCTTCATAAATTAAAACCAAATAATCTGGACACAAAAGAAGCAATGAAAGTTACAAAAGAATATATTGATGCTTTACGCATCAAAACACCTTCTGCCGATTTTACCATTGGACAGTTAAGCGGTGGAAATCAGCAGAAAGTTCTTGTCGGACGATGGCTTTATTTTGATCCGGATATCATTCTGGTAGAAGAGCCAACCCGTGGTATTGATGTACGGGCGAAAGCTGATATTTATAAAATTCTTAATGAGTTTTGTAAACAGGGAAAGGCAGTTGTGATCATGTCATCAGAAAGTCCGGAATTAATGGGAATCTGTAACCGGATACTGGTGATGTATGATGGTTCTGTAGTGGCAGAACTGGATGGAGATAAAACAACAGAGGCTGAAATTGCATATTATACAGTTCAGGAAACAGGAGGAAAAACATATGGCGAATCAGGCAGGTAAGAAAAAAATAAATCCCTTTGAAATGGGTGTATATTTTGTTTTTATAATTCTGGTTATTGTGATCAGTATAGGATCTGGCGGTACTTTTCTGGGGATAAAAAATATTACAAACGTGCTCAGGCAGACGGTATGGGTTGGTATTATGACATTTGGAGCCTGTTTTGTATTCTGCCTTGGTGGAATTGATCTTTCCGTTGGTTCTACTTACGGTGCTGTTGGAATTTTTATTTCAAGTCTTATGGTGAGTTATAAAATTCATCCGATTCTGGCAATCATAGCAGGAATTGCACTTGGTGCCCTGATCGGTCTGATCAACGGAGTGCTGGTCTACAAAATTCAGATTGTTCCATTTATTGCAACCATGGCGGTTATGACAATTACAAGAGGTTTGATTGAAGTTGCAACCCAGGGAGTTCCCATTTCAGGTGTGGATCATCCCATTATGAGATTTCTGGGCCAAGGCTATGTGGGAGTCGTTCCCATTCCGGTTATTGTAGCACTTATTTTTTTTGTATTTTGTGGTTATCTTCTGAAAAAGACACGATTTGGAAGATACTGCCTGTCAATTGGTTCCAACACAGAGGCAGCCACGCTTGTAGGTATCAATGTACATAAAATCGGTATGCTGGCATATGTGTTTACAGGAATTGCATGTGCAATTTCAGGAATTCTTGTAACAGGACGTCTGGAAGGAAATATGCCTACAGCAGGAGAAGGATATGAGCTGGATGTTATTGCAGCAGCTGTAATCGGTGGAACAAGCTTAAATGGAGGAAAAGCTTCCATGTCAGGCTGCCTTATCGGAGCACTTTTGATGGCGGTTGTGAGAAATGGTATGAATCTTTTACATATCAATACATACTGGCATGAAGTTGTAATGGGTGGTATTATTGTAATAGCTGTAATTGTTGATCAGTTAGGTACAAATTATAGTAAAAAATTAAGTGCACAGGCGGCACAGTAACTGCAAAGAAAAAAGAGCCTTAAAGCTCTTTTTTCTTTGCAACGGAATTTCGAATAATCAGTTTTCCGTTTATTTCCACATTAATATAATCGTCAGATGGATATTGAATCTGCTGGACCAGCATATCAACGGCTGCTGCGCCGAAGCGCTGTCTTGGAAGCTGGATGGTAGTTAATTTTGGTTCCACAAGTGCAGCTAAGGGGCGGTCATCAAATCCCACAAAAGAATAATCTTCCGGTAACTGGTAGCCGTGTTTTTTCATTGACTGCATGGCACCGATGGATACAAGGTCATTGTCTGCAAGAAAAGCTGTGGGGAGAAGCCTGTGGGAAGCACGGTCAAGGATCTGGTCCATGCCCATTTCTGCCTCATCAGCAGGATAGCCGATGGTAAGAACATCTTCTTTTTTACAGGTCATGCCGAATGTATTGGCAGCATCCAGTGCCCATTTCTGACGTTCGTGAAAACTGTCTATGTCCAGTCCGCTGGAAAGGTAGCCAATATGACGGTGCCCCATTTCGTAAAGATGTTTTACAGCCAGGTAAGTTCCCTGTTCATTATTCACTTTTGCACAATATAAATCGCGGTTGTTAAAATAGTTATCAAATACTACAAATGGAAGGCCAATTTTTGCAAATTTGTCAATCATGTTTTCTTTCATTTCGGTTGCAAAAATAATAAAGCCGGAAGCTCCGGAGTCCGGAATATAATGGAGCTGTTCATCAATAAGCGATTTCTCAATATTGATCACATTTAAACCATAACCGTATCTTCTTGCCTGTGATTCGATTCCATCAAAGATTAAAGGGAAGAAAGAGTTCATTCCCAACAGTTTTCCGTTGTCTTTAAACAAAATGAAAGAGATCATTTTTGTTTCAGAAGGTGAAACTGTGTTTTGCACAGAAGAAGGTGTGCCACTTTTGGGGGAGTTATGAAGCATGTCGGAATATCCCAGTTCTATAATTTTCTTTTCCACCATATCTCTGGTTTTGTCACTTATTCCAGGTTTTCCATTGAGAACAAGAGACAGGGTAGCGGTTGATACACCAATTTGTTTCGCAAGATCTTTTGCCAGTATAGCCATTTATTTTCCTCGTTTTCCTGATTTTTATATAATAAGATGTTAGGGTCAAAAGGTATTTTGACCCTAACTTGATATCCACGAATTGCTCCGCTGCAAAGCAGCTCCCACAATTCTCGAACATTCGGAATCCGCTGATTTACTGCGTAAATCGCTACTTCCTCATGTTCGGCGGGTCCTAAGTTCAAAATCCTTATCATGCAAGCATGAACGGCTTTTTGACCCTGATATCATAGAATGATTTTGGCAAAAAAAATTTATAAAGTCAAGAGAATTTATAAATTTTTGTGAAACATCTGGCAGACAATATTATGTATCTATAGTTGTTTTTACAATACAGATATGCTAGAATATCCAGGTAATTGAATACCTGTCAAGTGAACATAAAACGATTGTGAGAGGGAATCAGGTGTAATGCCTGAGCGGTTGCGGCCACTGTATACAGGAAAGTGGGCTTTGGAAATGCCATTGCGCGTTTGCGTGAGAAGGAAAAGCCACACTACGAAGTGCGTAATTTACGGATGCTACATAAGTTTACACACTTTATAATCTGTAAGCCAGGAAACCTGCTTGACAAAGGTAATAGAAGGAGCTTCCGTAAAAAGTACCTTTTTTGTTACTGACAGCAGTGACACTTTTTGAAGCCCCATCTTTTCGGTTACATTACAAAAACGAAAAGTGAGGAAAAAGAAATGAAGAACAAAGTTTTAACAACAAGAATCATGGCAATGATGATGGCTGCAGCTATGACCATGTCCGCAGCACCGGCAGTATATGCAGCAGAGCGTGCAGACTCCGAGACCATTAAAGAGGACAACCAGCCAGCAGAGGATACAAATGCCGAAAACACAGAGGCAGAAGATACAGATGCAACTTCTGAAGGCGAGACAAGAACAGAATATCCGCTGACTATCACAGCTTATGATTATGATGGAAACGAAATCGAAACTACCTATGAAAAAGCACCGGAGAAAGTACTTGCTGTATATCAGGGCTGCATTGAGACAATGCTTGCACTTGGACTTGAGGATCACCTTGTTGCAACAGCAGGACTTGACAATGAAGTTCCGGATGATCAAAAAGAAGCATTTTCTAAAACCAATTATCTTGATGAATTTACCCCATCCCTTGAAACAGTTACTATGCTGGAGCCAGATATGATCTTTTCCTGGAGCTCCCTGTTCTCTGACAAAAACCTTGGAAATGTAACCAACTGGATTGATAAAGGCTGTAATACCTATTACAACTCCAACACCCGTCCAGGTGGTGAGAGAACACTGGAAAATGAATATACAGACATTCTGAATATTGGTAAAATTTTTGATGTACAGGATAAAGCAGAGGCAATTGTAGACGATATTAAATCTGTTATTTCTGATACTCTTGATGCAACAAAGGATGTAGAAGACAAGCCTACTGTAATGGTTCTTGAGCCACTTGGAGAGAATATCACAAACTATGGCGCAAGCAGCCTTGGCGGAGATATGGTAACACAGCTTGGTGCAACTCTGGCGAATCCAGATGCATCTACAGTTGGAAAAGAAGATATTATTGCTGCAAATCCAGACGTTATTTTCGTTGTTTATATGCCATACGCAGGTGATGATCCGCAGAGCGTACTGGACAGCCAGATGGCAGTGATCCAGGATGATGAAGCTCTTCAGAGCCTTGATGCTGTAAAGAATGGCCGTGTATATCCGATCATGCTTAGTGAGATGTATGCAAGTGCAACACGTACTCAGGATGGAATTGAGACATTTGCAAAAGGATTATATCCGGACGTTACAATTGACTAAAAATTGCTGAAATAAAAATAGGAACAAAACCTTTTTGATCGTAGAGTCTGTTTGAAAATAATTTTTTAAACAGGCTCTAACATCTATTTATGGATAAAAAATAGTTATTGAGGAAAAAAAGTGAAAAAAGATAAAATTTTCAGGACATCTGTATATGCAACTGCCCTTGTGGGTCTTACTCTGTTTCTGATTTTTTCTGTGCTGGCAGCAGTCACATTTGGAAATGCAGATCTGTCTTTGAAGGATGTATACAGTGTTATTTTATATAAAATATTCCATATAAAAAGTATGGCTTCCTATGCAGAGGGAGCTGTTCATGACGTTGTGTGGCTGATCAGGCTTCCAAGAGTGCTTCTGGCACTGGCTGTTGGAATGGCACTTTCTGTATGCGGTGTTGTAATGCAGGCAATTGTACAGAACCCTCTTGCGGATCCCTATGTACTTGGAATTTCCTCCGGAGCTTCCCTTGGAGCAACTCTGGCGATCATGCTTGGAATTGGCAGCTTCCTTGGGGGTAATTCAGTAGGAATCTGTGCGTTTATCGGAGCTATGATCACATCCTTTGCAGTAATTGCCATTGCAAACATGGGAGGAAAAGCCACTTCTGCAAAACTGATCCTGGCAGGAATGGCAATCAGTGCAGTCTGTTCTGCTTTTTCCAATTTTGTGATTTATATAACAAATGACAAAAATGCGACTACAGAAGTTATGAAATGGACTATGGGAAGTCTTGCAGGTGCAAGCTGGTCCAGGGTAAGCATCATGCTTCCGGTTACTCTTTTATGTACAGTACTTTTCTGGACACAGTACCGGAATCTGAACCTGATGCTGCTTGGAGATGAGGTGTCCATTACTCTTGGAACGGATCTTCACAGATTCCGGACTGCATACCTGATTTTGTCTTCGGTTATGGTTGGATTTGCAGTATATTGTGCAGGTGTGATCGGATTTGTGGGACTTGTGATTCCACATGTTGTCCGGATTTTGTTTGGAACAGACCACAGTCATCTGATTCCCTTAAGTGCACTTCTTGGAGGATCTTTTCTGATCTGGTGTGATGTGGCATGCCGTGTGATCCTGAAAAATTCAGAGATGCCTATTGGAGTTCTGGTTTCCATTATCGGTGCCCCTTGTTTCATTTATTTACTGGTTCGCAAATTCTATGGCTTCGGAGGGAAAAAATAATGCAGATAACTACAGAAGATATCCGTGTCAGTTTTCAGGCAAAAGAAATCCTTAAGGGAATTTCCATTGAAACCAGAAATAAGGAACTGGTTGGAATTATCGGACCAAACGGAAGTGGAAAATCTACTTTGCTGAAATGTATTTACCGTGTGCTAAAGGCAGATTCCGGAGCTGTGTATCTGGACGGCGAAGAGCTTTATTCTATGAATGCAAAAAGTTCTGCAAGAAAAATGGCAGTTGTGGCACAGCATAATTATTATAATTTTGATTTCAGTGTAAGGGAGGTGGTCCTTATGGGGCGTGCTCCACACAAAAAAGCACTGGAAAGAGACAATGCCACAGACTATAAGATCGTAGAAGAAGCATTAAAAACAGTGCAGATGGAAAAATTTGCAGATCGTAGTTTTTCCACTTTGTCAGGGGGTGAGCAGCAAAGGGTAATTCTTGCAAGGGCACTTGCACAGAAAACTCCGGCTCTTGTGCTGGATGAACCTACAAACCATCTTGATATTACTCATCAGATCATGCTGATGGAGCTGGTGAAAACACTGGATGTTACTGTGATTTCGGCAATTCATGATCTGAATATTGCTGCAGCCTACTGTGACCGGATTTATGTTTTGAAGGATGGTGTGCTGGAAGGTGTGGGAACTCCAAAGGAAGTGCTGACACCAGAGCTGATCAGAAGAATCTATAAAGTGGATGCGGAAGTGGCGTACGACAGAAACGGCAAAATGCATATTTTGTTTTTATGAAACTGGTAATTCTGACAGAAGATGTCGCTGGAAGCGACGCGCTGCAGAATCTTGCAAAGCATGATTCTTTATAAGGAGAACAGAATGAAAAAAATAGGAATACTGACTTGCCTTCATTCCAATGATGTGTGTGCCAGAGTAGGATGCCTGGCAGCGTTTTATAACAAAAGTGACTTTTTTAAAGCTTATTCCCAGGATACTTATCTGGCAGCTATGATGACCTGTAATGGCTGCAAAGGGGAAAATCCGGCAGATCCGGAAGAAGATAAAGGAATTCTTGAGAAAATTGACAGACTGGTAAGTGAGGAAATTGAAACAGTTCATGTTGGGGTATGCCGTCTTGTAAACGGCAAAAAAGAGTGCCCCAGAATTGCCAGAATCTGTGAGCTGATAGAAGCAAGAGGAATTAAGGTGGTGCGGGGAACCCACAGGGAATAGAAGGATAGCAAATTAAAAAAATAAGAAAACTTCCGGGCAGATGGGAATATGGAAAGTATCTTTTATCTGAAGCTGTTTGTTATAGTCAGAGAGGGATTTATAGAAATTTCATACTTTCTTTGATTGAACAAAAAATGACACAATGCTATACTTAAAAAAAGAGACTCATGAAAGTGAAAAGCAAAAATAAAAAGCATATGAGGAGTGTGATACATTGCAGGATGCTACAGAAAATTACATTCATCTTGAAAAGGTGTCAAAGATTTACGGAACCAAAGAAGTGAAGATCATAGCTGTAGATGAGATCAGTTTTAATATAGCAAAAGGAGAATTTGCCGTGATCGTAGGTCCAAGTGGTGCCGGAAAGACCACGGTTTTGAATATTCTTGGCGGTATGGACACTGCCACCAGTGGCGAGATTTGGGTAGACGGACGAAACATTGCAAAATACAATAACCGTCAGCTTACCAGCTACAGAAGGGATGATATTGGCTTTGTCTTTCAGTTTTATAATCTGGTTCCCAACCTGACTGCACTTGAGAACGTAGAGCTGGCAGGGCAGATCTGTAAAAATCCAATGGATCCCAGAACTGTGCTGGAGGAGGTGGGGCTAAAGGACAGACTTGGAAATTTCCCGGCGCAGTTATCCGGTGGTGAACAGCAGAGAGTTTCCATTGCAAGAGCCCTTGCAAAAAATCCTAAGATGCTTCTTTGCGACGAGCCCACAGGAGCACTGGATTACCAGACAGGTAAAGCAATCCTGAAACTTTTGCAGGATATGTGCAGGGAAAAGGGAATGACAGTTGTTGTAATTACCCATAACTCGGCACTGACTCCCATGGCAGACCGTGTAATCCGCATCAAGAATGGCAAAGTGGCACAGATGACATTAAATGATCACCCCACACCAGTGGAAGAAATTGAGTGGTAGGTGAAGCCATGAAAGCACTTAGAAAAGAATTCTGGATGGAAATACGCAGGAGTAAATCAAGGTTTATTTCCATTTTACTGATTGTTGCGCTGGGAGTAGCCTTTTTCTCCGGCATTCAGGCATCCTCTCCGGATATGCGGTATTCAGGTGATGCTTATTACGATGAGAGCAATCTTATGGATCTTAAGGTTGTGGGAACTATGGGGCTTACAGATACAGATGTGAAAGCCATAGAAGCAGTGGACGGTGTAGAATCAGCAGAAGGTGCATGGTCCACAGATGTTATGTGCGGTGACGGAGAGAAACAGAAGGTACTTCACATAGAAGCCATAAATGAAACGGTGAACAGCCTGGATGTCCAGGAGGGAAAGCTGCCGCAAAACAGCGGAGAGATTTTTCTGGATAATACCTTTGCCTCTGCAAATGATTACAGCCTGGGAGACAAGGTGGTTTTGCGTGAAGGTGAGGACAGCTCGCTTCTTGTTACTACAGAATATACTGTGGTGGGAATAGGAAGAAGTCCTCTTTATATTTCCTTTAACAGAGGAAATACCACTCTTGGAACCGGAGAAGTCAATGGATTTGGCTATGTGACTGCACAGGATTTTGACCAGGAGGTTTATACCCAGATCTACGTGACTGTCCACGGGGCAAAAGAGCTTACCAGCTACACAGACGGTTATGAAAATCTGATTGCAAGAATAAAAGATCAGGTGGAAAATATCGCAGATACTCAATGTGAAATCCGTCTGGCAGATGTAAAAGCCGATGCCCAGAAAGAAATCGATGATGCAAAGAAAAAGCTGGATGATGGAAAAAAAGAAGCTGACGAAAAGCTTGCTGAAGCCAGAGAACAGCTTGAGCAGGGCGAAAAAGACCTGAAGGATGGAAAAAAGGAATACAAAGACGGAAAAAGTAAGCTTGCCGATGCAAAAAAGGAAATTGAAGATGGAAAAACACAGCTTGCCGATGCGAAAGAGCAGCTTGCAGATGGAAGAAGCCAGCTTGCGGATGCAAAGAATCAGCTTACATCCAGTAAAAGCCAGCTGGACAGTGCCAGAAGTGAACTGGATAATGGATGGAGCCAGGTAAACGCAGCGAAAGAGCAGCTTGCAGACGGACAGGCACAGCTTGCAGATGCACAGGCAAAAGTGGACAGCGGGCAGGCAGAAATTACAGCAAATCAGCAGATGCTGGATGAGAATTCTGCAAAATTAGAAGAAGCCAGAGCACAGATAAATGCAGGCAGGCAGCAGATTGAGACAGCGAAAGCTGCCTTAAATGAAAAGCAGGTTCAGCTGGAAGCCTCCAAGGCAGAAATTGCAGCAGGCAGACAGCAGATTGAAGAGAACAGAACAAAGCTGCAGGAACAAAAGCAGCAGTGCCAGGATGGACTTTCACAGGTGGAAGAAGGAGAAGCAGGGCTGCAGGATGGTCAGGCTTCTCTGGAAACAGCCCGTGCACAGCTTACACAGCTGCAGACACAGCTTACACAGCTGCGTGCACAGTATGGTGCAGCACAGGAAAATCCGGAGATTTCCCAGGAGGAATTAAATGCTCTTGCAGCAAACATAGGAGAGCTTGAGGGACAGATTTCTGCTTTGGAAACCCAGATCCAGACTTCCTCGGAGCAGCTTGAAGGAACAAAAACACAGCTTGCAGATACCCGTGCACAGCTGGAAGCTTCTCTTGCAGAAATTGAAGGTGGGCTTTCCCAGCTGGATACAAAAGAAGCAGAACTTACCCAGGCACAGGCGCAGCTTGCCCAGGGACAGAGCCAGATTGAAAATGGCTGGAAAGAAATCCAGGAGCAGGAGGCAGGACTTCAGGCATCCGAAGCAGAGGTGGAAGCCGGAGAAAAAGAACTGGCTCAGGGACAGGAGCAGATTGATGGTGCCAGGGCAGAGCTTGAAAAAGCCCAGGCAGAAATCGATACAAATGCAGCAACCCTTGAGCAGGGACAAAAAGAGCTGGATGCCAATATTGCCACCTTAAATGAAAGTGAAAATCAGTATGCGTCAGGCCTTGCCCAGTATGAAGCAGGAGTGCAGCAGGTCAGCGAAAGTGAGGCGACACTTGCTTCCGGAGAGTCAGAGATTGCGGATAATGAAAAGAAACTTTCCGATGGCGAGAAAGAAATCGCAGACAATGAGCAAAAACTAGCAGATGCCAAAAAAGATCTGGAAAAGGGAGAACAGGATCTAAAGGACGGCAGACAGGAATATGAAGACTCCAAAAAGAATGCAGAAGAGGAAATCGCAGACAATGAGCAAAAACTTGCGGATGCACAAAAGGAACTGGATGATCTGGAAATACCGGAATGGATAGTTACAGACAGAGAGGATCTTCCGGAGTATACAGATTACGGTGACAATGCAGACCGTCTGCGAAATATTGGTCAGGTTTTCCCGGTAATCTTTTTCCTGGTTGCAGCGTTGATCAGCCTTACCACAATGACCCGTATGGTAGAAGAGCAGCGTACCCAGGTCGGAACTCTGAAAGCACTTGGTTATAAAAAGAGATCCATTGCGGCAAAATATATTTGTTATGCACTGCTGGCAACAGTGGGAGGCAGTATTCTTGGAATGCTGATTGGCGAAAAAATCATTCCATATATTATCATTACAGCTTATGGAATTATGTATTACAACGTTTCCAACAGTCTTTCTATTGACTATCAGTTAAGTTTTGCCTTAATTGCATCTGGTGCATCTATTGTTTGTACAGTTGGCGCAACTTTGTTTGCATGCGGAAAGGAGCTTCAGGAAACACCGGCCTCTCTTATGCGTCCACCTGCACCAAAAGAGGGAAAAAGGGTTCTTCTGGAACGCATACCATTTATATGGAAGCACTTAAGCTTTTCCTGGAAATCAACTGTCCGCAATCTTTTCCGCTACAAGAAACGTCTGATTATGACAGTTTTTGGAATTGCAGGAAGTATGGGACTGATGCTGGTAGGCTTTGGTATCCAGGATTCTGTAAGTGATATTGCAACCATCCAGTACCGGGATCTTCAGCATTATGAAGGAATGGTGATTGAGGACAGCGATTCTACGAAGAAGGAAAAAGAAGAACTTCTGGAATCCATGAAAAACAATGATAAAATTGCACATTGTAATGAGATACAGCTGACAAAAATAAGTGCTCCAAAGGGTGGTTCCAATATCAGCATTTATCTGTTTGTCCCGGAGGATATGGACGAATTTGCAAAGGATGTGACTTTGCAGAACCGTATCACAAAGGAGAAATATGAGCTGACAGATGAAGGGGCGGCTATTTGTGAGAAAACTGCCAGCCTGCTGAATCTGAAGGTGGGAGATTCTATCACCATAGAAAAGTCAGGAAAGGAATATGAGGTAAAAGTGGCTGTGATCACAGAGAATTATATGAGCCACTATCTTTATATGACACCTGCTGTATATGAGCAGACCTTTGGAGAGCAGCCTGATTATCAGAACATTGTATACACAATGAAAGAGGAATATAAGGATGATCTGGAAAATGTGGGAAAAGAGATTCTTACATACCCGGCAGCTCTTAGTATCAGTTACACCAGCAGCCTTTCCACCCAGATCGATCGTATGTTAAGTACCCTGGATGTTGTTATTCTGGTTCTTATTGTATCAGCCGGAATGCTGACCTTTGTGGTATTGTATAATCTGAACAATATCAATATTACAGAAAGACAAAGAGAGCTTGCAACCTTAAAGGTCCTAGGCTTTTATGACGGGGAGGTTTCCCAGTATGTGCTTCGGGAAAATGTGATCCTGACTATTCTTGGAATTGGATTTGGAGCTGTGTTTGGAATCCTGCTTCACAGGTATGTGATTACCACGGTAGAGGTGGATGCTGTTATGTTTGGACGAAACATTAAGATGCTTAGTTTTGTTTACAGCGGTATTCTTACAAGTGTATTTTCTATAGTGGTAAACGGGGTTATGCATTTTAAATTAAAAACCATTGATATGGTGGAATCACTGAAGAGTGTGGAATAGCTAATGTGCGAGATTCTGGAAAGAATGCTTTTGCAGCATCAAAGAGTGTGTTGCTGTGAAAAAGTGAACAGTAACTGGAATCGCAATCTAGTACAGCGAATATTAAGTAACCGCCATATTGACTTGTCTGATTTTTCATATGCCGCGTTGTCGTCAATCGCCGTAGCCACCGCTACGCCTCATTCCTCCGCCTTGCATATGAAGAAATCATCCTGCGTCAATATAGCAGAAACTTAATTTTCGCTGTACTAGAATGTGAAATTTTGAAATACGCTTGACAAGCCGGAAATTTGCAATTATAGTTATACCCATAAAAGAGCGGCATTTTCCGGTCAGAGTATATTCAAGAATCCTGGAAAAGCCGTAGAAAAGGCTGTGAAGAAGAGGAGTAAGCATATGCCCTCCCAGAGAGAAATGTCCGGGGATTTCCCCTGTGGTGAAAGACATTTTGAGATCCGCATCTGCCCAAGGTAGCTTCTGAGCCGGAGAACTGAATGAGCACAGGCATATTTTGCAGAAATGATTTTTCAAACAGACTCTAAAGCCTGTTTCAGACATACTTTAGTGCAGTAGGTTCTCACGCAATTCCAGCGTTACAGGAAAGAGATATGTGTTTCTGAGAGCCTTTTGGGGACATGCTTTGGAGCACATAATGAAGGTGGTACCGCGATAACTTCGCCCTTCACACGTATTTTGTGTGAGGGGCGCTTTTTTTAGGAGGAAAATCATGAGCAAAGAACTTGCAAAGACCTACGATCCAAAAGGGATCGAGGAACGTCTTTACCAGAAATGGATGGACAACGGATATTTTCATGCAAAAGTAAACCCGGATAAGAAACCATTTACTATTGTTATGCCGCCGCCAAACGTAACAGGCCAGCTGCATATGGGACATGCCCTGGATGAAACCATGCAGGACATTCTTATCCGTTTTAAGAGAATGCAGGGCTATGAGGCATTGTGGCAGCCTGGAACTGACCACGCAGCCATTGCCACAGAGGTTAAGGTTACAGAAAAGCTGAAAAAAGAAGGCATTGACAAGGCCGAAATCGGCCGTGAGAAATTCCTGGAATATGCATGGGAGTGGAAAGAAGAGTACGGCGGAAAAATCATCAACCAGTTAAAGAAACTGGGTGCTTCCGCAGACTGGGAGAGAGAACGTTTCACTATGGACGAGGGCTGCTCCAAGGCTGTACAGGAAGTTTTCATTAAATTATATGAAAAAGGCTATATCTACAAAGGATCCCGTATCATCAACTGGTGTCCGGTATGCCAGACTTCTATTTCAGATGCAGAGGTTGAGCATGAGGATCAGGACGGATTCTTCTGGCACATCAACTATCCGGTTGTTGGAGAAGAAGGAAAATTCGTGGAAATTGCAACAACCCGTCCAGAAACACTTCTTGGCGATACTGCAGTTGCAGTAAACCCGGATGATGAGCGTTATAAAGACATCGTAGGCAAAATGTTGAAGCTTCCTCTTACAGACAGAGAGATTCCGGTAATTGCAGATGAGTATGTTGACAAGGAATTTGGTACCGGCTGTGTAAAGATCACACCGGCACATGACCCTAACGACTTTGAGGTTGGAAAGAGACATAACCTTCCGGAAATCAACATCATGAATGACGATGCTACCATCAATGATCTTGGCGGAAAATATGCAGGTATGGACCGTTACGAGGCAAGAAAAGCCATGGTAGAGGATCTTGATAAACTGGGACTTCTTGTAAAAGTTGTTCCGCATAACCACAGCGTTGGAACACATGACCGCTGCCATGCAACCGTAGAGCCAATGATCAAACCACAGTGGTTTGTAAAAATGGATGAGATGGCAAAAGCTGCTATCAAAACTCTGGAAGACGGTGATCTGGAATTTGTTCCGGGACGCTTTGACAAGACTTATCTTCACTGGCTGGAGAATATCCGCGACTGGTGTATTTCCCGTCAGCTGTGGTGGGGACACAGAATCCCGGCTTATTACTGCGACGAGTGCGGTGAGACAGTAGTGGCAAGAGAAATGCCGGAAAAATGCCCGAAATGCGGCTACACACATCTTCATCAGGATGAGGACACTCTGGATACCTGGTTCAGCTCTGCACTGTGGCCATTCTCCACACTTGGCTGGCCGGACAAGACTCCGGAGCTTGAGTACTTCTATCCTACAGATGTGCTGGTAACCGGATACGATATTATTTTCTTCTGGGTTATCCGTATGGTATTCTCTGCACTTGAGCAGACAGGAAAAACACCGTTCCATCATGTACTGATCCATGGTCTGGTAAGAGATTCCCAGGGACGTAAAATGAGTAAATCTCTTGGAAACGGTATTGATCCTCTTGAAGTAATTGATAAATACGGCGCAGATGCACTTCGTCT
>CAKRMK010000036.1 GCA_934364795.1 uncultured Blautia sp. | reverse complement strand
GAGCGTCTTAGTCGCAGTTACCAGTTAGCTTTGCGGAATGTTGCTCCGGTCTGCGTGGAATATACCTTGCAAAACCGAGTCCGGGAAACCAACCCTTACCACATTAAATAGCAATAAGCAAACATTAGTCAGCCACCGAACTGATTTTTCCATCTTTGTAGCTTGGCGCAACACCAAATTGTTTTTTATAAGCTCTGGAAAAGGTGGTGTAATCAGAAAATCCACTAAGCTGTGCAGCCTTAAGCACCGGTATTCCCTCCTGAATTTTCGTCCGGGCCAGGAGAAGCCGTTTGTTTACAATATAATTGTGAATAGTATACCCTGTTTCTTCTTTGAATTTTCGCATCATATGATACTTGCTAAGATAGTATTTTCTGGCAAGTGCTTCGATGGAAAGTTCTTCCGTCAGATTCTGGTTGATATAGCGTAGCAATTCTTCAATCTGTGAATCGCAGGTATAAGAATGGGTGTCAAAAATATATTGTTTTTCCAGAAAAATGCGGTTTACATAAACCATAAACTGTGTAAAAAGTGCATTTCCAAGAAGATCACTTCCGAATCGGCTGTCTGTCTGGACCGCTTCCTTTAAAGCGGATTCCAGTTCATAAAGAAGCTGTTTCAGCCGCTCCTGCGTCTGGGAGTCCAGACGGATCAGATTAAAACTTCGGTCGTTAGCTTTCTGAAAGCAGCGAAGCAGATCACTTTGTGCAATATCATCCTGAATCCACAGAACAAAACGTTCATAAGGAACGGAGAAATCAATTTCCGGTTTGTGAATAGCATGACGGTTTACCAGAAGAATATCCCAGGGCTTCAGATAATAGGATTTTCCCTCAATGTGGTAAGCAGCTTTTCCTGACAGAAATACGATCACCTTATGAAAATCGTGATAATGATAGACAAATTCTCGTTTCGTCTGGTCTTTGATATGAAAAAGACGAAATTCCTGTTCCAGATAGCCGGATTTTTCCGTTGGTTCATTGAAAGTATTCATGGGATACCTCACTTTGTATTAGAGCCTGTTTGAAAAAAGCATTTCCGCAATTTGCACGCTCCATTTTGCAGGTGATTTTGCCCGAATTCGGCCTACGTAGCCCGCTACGATGCCTTCATTCGAACAAAATCTCCCATAAATTGTGATACACATCTTGCAGAAAACCTTTTGGGTGCACGATCTAATATCATTTTATTATGCCTTTATAGAAAATACAATTAAAAAGTGCATTTTTTGCAATATAATAAGCAAGTTATTCTATATACATGGAAAAAAATAAACGATATACTATAGTAGATCTAAAAGAGAAAATAATAAGAAATAAAAACATAGAGAATAAAGAACAGAAAATAAAAACGCAGAGAATTAAAACATAGAGAATAAAAAACAGAAAATAAAAACACAGAGAATTAAAACGCAGAGAATTAAAGCACAGAGAATAAAAAACAGAAAATAAAAACGCAGAGAATTAAAACATAGAGAATAAAAAACAGAAAATAAAAACGCAGAGAATTAAAGCACAGAGAATAAAACATCGAAAGTAAAACCACAGAAAGTAAAAACATATAAAGTAAAAATATAGAAAATCAAGATATGACAAACTTAAAACATAGAGAATTTAAAAAAGAAAGGAAGCAAAAAATAATGAGAGACAGCATTATCATGACAAAATATCAGGGCTTTGGAAATGATTATCTGGTGCTGGATGCAAAGAAAAACCAGCTTCAGCTGCAGGGAAAAAAGATTGCACTTCTTTGCCAGCGTGGTTTTGGACTTGGTGCAGACGGTGTGTTATACGGACCGGTTGAGATAAATGGAAAAATGGGAATGCGTATCTTTAATTCAGACGGAAGCGAAGCTGCAATCAGTGGAAACGGTGTCTGTATTTTTGCAAAATACCTTCTGGACAATGAATATGTAAAAGAGAAAAAATTTGCAATTGAGACTTTATCCGGAACCATCCAGGTAGAATGTCTGAATGCAAGAGCAACAGAATTTCGCGTAAATATGGGTAAAGCATCTTTCCTTTCCAGAGAAATTCCGGTAACTGGTGAAGTGCGTGAGGTTATTGATGAGCCATTTACATTTAATAAAAAAGAATATAAGGCTACCTGTCTTACAGTTGGAAATCCGCATTGCATTTTGTTTATGGATGAGGTAACTCCAGAAAAAGTAAAAGAACTTGGACCATATGTGGAAAATGCAGATGAGTTTCCAGAACGGGTGAATCTGCAGATCTGTCATCAGATTGATAAAGGAAATCTGGATATTGAAATCTGGGAGCGGGGTTCTGGTTATACGAAAGCATCCGGAACAGGAAGCTGTGCAGTGGCAATTGCAGCTTACCGCAAAGGATTGATGGAAAACAGGATCAACGTAAACCAGCCCGGTGGAATGATTCAGATTGACATCAAAGAAGATGGAACTATCTTTATGACTGGAACTGTTGGATATATTGCAGAAATGAGTGTTGCAGAAAGCTTTTTCTCATAAATATTTGAGCTTGTCTACATAAAGTAAGAACACTTTTGTGGGCAGGCTCTTTTTGCGTGCAGAAAGGCCTTTTTTCTTATATGTTTGTGTTATTGATAAAAAATGTGCAATTCCAAAACTAAAAAAAGATAGACAACACTAACGCTTCCTTGTAAAATTAACAATGATTAGAAGATACTAATGGTAGTTATACAAGGAGGAGAGTAATGGCAGACAAAAAGTTATTGAAGAAAATTGCTCCGATTTTGATGAGTGCTGCAGTGGCAATGTCAAGCACTCCATCTATTGCTTTTGCAGAGGAATTTTCAGATGCAGAAACGATGTTTACAAGCGAAAGTGCAGAGGGTGTTTCTGAAGAAGATGTTTATGAAGAAACAGTTCCTGAAACGGATGCTGCCGGGGAAACATCAGAAACATTTGGAGCAGAAACAGAGTATACAGAAGAAAACGGATTTGAGGCTGAAACAGAGGCAGAGGATACTTTCCAGTCCGAAGATGTAATGGATCTGTTTGGTGACGGAGAGGACACAACTGCTGAAGATGGCAATGAAAAAATTGAATATGTGTTAATGAATATTCCTTATGAGGAATTTTACAGATCACAGTTAAAGAATAATAATGTAAAAGTAGATGCATTTACATCAGCAACTTTGAATAAATCCAGAACAACAGGAATGATGAACGGAAATTCTGCATACCACACAGATGCAGAAGGAACCAATCTTGCAGGAGTTACATTCCCTGTAAAAATCAGTGATCCATCGGTCCTTGCAAATCTGACAAGGGTTTCAGACGATGCATCTGTAACAATTACAACAACCAACAGAGGACAGACAAGCACCAAGACTTATACTGGAAAAGATGCCCTGATTGAAAATGCAGATCATGCATATTATGTGCTTACAGAGGCACCAGAGTATTATAAAGAACTGACAGTAGATGAAGCTGGAAACTTCTCTTTTGGGGAAATCCAGAATATGAAAACACAGTCAGTAGCTGTAGAATCTAACTTTACATTTACAACAGATACTACATATGGCGATTACGAACTTGATATTAATGATACGCTGTTTTCCGGCTTTATTAACACAAATGATGATAAGATTTACGGTGCTGTGATCAATACAACAGATGGAACTACTTATGCGCTTCGTCATCTGGAGAACATCTGGAGAGGCGGACATCTTGCATGGAGCACAGGATTCACCACAACCGTTCATGGCGGCCCTGTAAGCTCTGCTCATTATGAGTCTATGATGGGAAAAACAATCTCCGGAATTACCTATTATACAAGCAAAGGCGCTATTGAATTTGACATCACAGATACTTATGTACCGGTAATACTGGGCACACAGCTTACAGTAGCAGATGTGAAACAGGGAGATACCTCTATTAAAGTAGAAAACGTTACTGCACTGCCGGCTGATTTTTCTGCTAAATACGCAGTAGATGATGTGGATGCAAGTACAACAGAGGATGGACAGGTCGCTATTGCTGATCTTGCTGTTGGAACCCATACCCTGACAGTTTCTGATGCAAGTGGGAAATATGCACCAATTAAGGTTTCCTTTGTTGTAAAAACAGAGGTAATGCCTGCAAGTTATGATACAGAAAACAGAAAGCTTGTTCCTGCAACTGATATTACAGAAGAGCAGTTTGCTGCATATGTAAAAGCTATTTCAAAGGTAAAAATTGGCGAAACAGAATATGCAGCTTCCGGACGTGGTGCAGTACAGATTGTCAAAGAAGATGGTACACTTGATTTTTCAAAATTAAAAACAGAAGTAAATGATGGCGATGTATTTGTTGTAAGTGCAGACGGATACGCAGATCTTACATTTACATACACCTATGATTATGTATATGTTTATGCAGGACTTACCTGGTCACAGTACTGGGCTGCTGAAAATGTGTATAATGCAGGAGATGCAAGTGCCTCAACAGATAAAGACCGCAGAGGTGAAAGCGATCTTGGAGCTTTTGATACTGTAACAAGAGCAACTACGAATCATGGTCTTCACAGAGGAAGTTTCCAGACAATTGCAACAGTTTATACAACAGCAGGAAATGCTTACAAGCTGGCTGGATGGCAGGACGAAAGTACAATGATCCTTACAGATGGTACAACTGCTTCTTTTGGAAAAGGAACAGTAAACGGAGAGGCTATTGACCATTATGAAGTAACAGGTCTTAAATATGTTCCTGTTAAAGTAAAAGCTTCTGATTATGAAGCTTTCAAAGAAGCCTATACAGTCGTTGAAAATGGTGGAACTTTGTTCGGTGGATTTGGAGAGAAAAAACTTCAGTCTTATTCTGTAACTGCAGAAGCTACCAAAGATACAAATGGTTTGAAAACTGCAGTAAAAAATGCAGATGGAAGCTTTAGCTTCAGTGCCAGAACAAATGGTACAGATTCCGGTATTAAAGATACTGAACTTAAGAAAGCAGACGGAATCGAAGTAACTGTAAAACCAAGTAATGGTGGCTATGGAGAATTTTTAAGAGTTGATCTTAATGGAAACTATGGTGATCTTGGTGGAGCTATGCAGGCTGTAAAATGGACCTATTACGGAGATGACAGTACTTACAGTACTCCTCTGGTATCTTATGGAACAAAGTTTGCTTCTGATAACTGGATGCACAAATTGATGGGTATTCAGCTTGGGCTTACTGATTCTTTAAGATGCAAGCTTCCGGCAGGAACAGACGGAACCGGATACTGGACACTGACTGTATATGGACTTGGATACGAAGACTATACAGTTTCTTTCCAGGCAACTGCTGAAAACATTGTAAAACCTGCAGGAGATGCAGATACAGCACCTCTTGAAGAAATTATTGCAGAAGCAAAGGCATTAAATGAAGCAGACTACACACCAGAAAGTTGGGAAACATTAGTAAACGAGCTGGAAGAGTGCGAAGATATGCTTGCAAACATCAAAGATCAGACTGCAAATGGTGTTGAGGAACAGATCGGACATTTAAGAGAAGCAATTGATAATCTTGTAAAAGCAGAGTTTAAGCTTAATGCGACAACAGCAAATCTGGATACTGAGAAAAATAAAACTACAACATTAGAAGTGACAACAAACCTTAAGGGTGATGTGAAATGGGAAAGCAGTGATGTAACTGTTGCAACTGTTGATGAAAAAGGTGTTGTAACTGCAGTAAAAGCAGGTAAAACTACTATTACAGCAACTCTTGGAGAAAGAAAAGTAAGCTGCGAGGTAACTGTAACCACACCAGCAACTCCAACTCCAGTACCAGCAACCCCAACTCCAGTACCGGCAACTCCAACCCCAGTACCGGCAACTCCAACCCCAGTACCGGCAACTCCAACCCCAGTACCAGCAACTCCAACACCGGTACCGGCAACTCCAACTCCGATACCAGCAACCCCAACTCCAGTACAGGGTACTCTTACCGCAAAGGCAGCTGCTTCTACAATTTATGTAAAGGGAACTGCAACAACTGTTATTAATGTAACAAAAGAAAATGTTTCAGAAGCTGTTAAGTTTACATCCAGTGACAGCAGCATTGCAGCTGTTGATGGAAACGGAAAGGTAACTGCAAAGAAAGCCGGAACTGCTACTATTACAGTAACAGCCGGAAAGCTTTCTACAAGTGTAAAAGTTACTGTAAAAAATGCAACTATTTCTGCAAAAGCAAAAACAAAGACTATTTATACAAAAGGAACCAAGAAAACTACAATCAGTGTTTCTAAGACTGGAATAACAGGAACTGCTAAATTTACTTCCAGCAATAAGAAAGTTGCAACTGTAAACTCCAAAGGTGTTGTAACTGCAAAGAAAGCCGGAAAAGCAGTTATTACAGTTAAGGTTGGAAAACTGTCAAAGAAGGTTACTATTCAGGTTAAGGCACCTTCTGTTAAACTGACAAAGACTTCTGCAAATATTAAAGTTGGAAAAACAGTGACAATTAAAGCAAAAGCAACTCCGTCAGGTACCGTGAAATACACTTCCAGCAACAAGAAAGTTGCAACTGTAACTTCTAAGGGAGTTGTAAAAGGTAAAAAGAAAGGTACTGCAGTCATTACAGTTACCTGCAATGGTGCAACTGCAAAATTCAAAGTAAAAGTTAAGTAATTTTTATACACAGCAAAACAAAAGCAACGGGGGCCGTTTTTTACAGCCCCTGCTTTTGCTTGTAAAGAGTTAAATTTGTTTTCTGCCGTAAGACCTTTTTATTTATGGCAATATCAACAGGAGACAGCATGAAAAAAGACGACAACAAACATCCTTTTGACAAAAAAGTATTGGGAAAACTTGTTCCGGCAGCTGTAGTGATTGCAGCTGTGGCGGCAGGAGTGAATTCTGGCAGCGAAGGAAACAGTATCACCACGGAAATAAAAAATATCGTTGACTCACAGGATCTGGGAAGTCTTCTGAAGACTGCATATTTTTCAGAGGATACAGAAAATTCTTCTGATGTAGCAGAAGAAGAGAAATCCGAAGATACAAAAAAAGATTCATCCAAAAAGAAAAGCTCAAAAAAGTCCAAAAGCAAGAAAAAAGGCGGTATAAAAAAAGGAAGCTCCAAAACACTTCCGGCAAAATCAGATGCAGCTTCCGGAAAAGGACAGGGTTCAACCACAACTCCCACTACAGAGGTTCCCGCTGATGGTTATAAAGATGGAATATATCAGGGTAGCGGCACAGGATTTGGAGGAACCATTATTGTACAGGTAACTGTGGCAGGAGGCCAGATCACATCTATTGATATATTAAGTGCAGCAGGAGAGACCGGTTCCTATCTGGCATCAGCCAGAGGCGTGATTAGCAGTATAATTGCGGCACAGTCACCGAATGTGGATGCTGTCAGCGGAGCTACTTATTCCTCAAATGGTATTATAAGTGCAGTGCAAAATGCGCTTTCCCAGGCTGCAAATGATGGAACCGGAACCGAAGAAACACCTTCAGAAACGCCTTCCCCAACACCAGAAATCACGCCTGCAGTTCTTCCGGATCCAGGAGAAGATGATGGAAAATCTACTTATAAAGATGGCACTTATGAAGGACAGGCAGAAGGGTTCAGTGGTCCGGTTTCAGTAAAAATAACCATTAAAAATGGAAAAATAAAAAAGGTTACAAATACTAATACAGATACAAAAGAATTTTTTGATAAAGCATGGAGCAGCATTAAGGAGCAGATCATTTCAAAACAATCAGTATCCGGAATTGATACTGTCAGTGGGGCAACCTATTCCTCAAATGGTATTTTGCAGGCCGCTCAAAATGCATTATCTAAGGCAAAGGTGAAAGGTGGTAAAATAACACCTGTTCCAACAACAAAACCAGAAAAAACGCCAACACCCAAACCGCAGAATACTCCGAAACCGGAAAAACCAGAAGAAAATGTAACTTATAAAGATGGCACTTATGAGGGTCAGGCTGAGGGATTCAGTGGTACTGTAACTGTGAAAGTAACTGTGAAAAATGGAAAAATTAAGAAAATAACAAATACAAACACAGATACAAAAGAATTTTTCAGCAAAGCCTGGGGTACAATTAAAGATCAGGTTATTTCCAGTCAGTCTGTGTCTGGAATAGATGCGGTCAGCGGAGCAACCTATTCTTCAAATGGGATTTTACAGGCAATCCAGAATGCGTTATCTAAAGCAGCAGGAAAACCAAATAAGATAACGCCTACTGTTACTCCAAAACCTGAAAAGACTCCTGTTCCGGTGAAAACTCCTGTACCTGGAAACAATACAACCCCGGAAGAACCAGGAAAGGAAGCAGTAGAATATGAAGATGGTGTTTATGAAGGACAGGCAGAAGGTTTTGATGGTATTGTAACCGTAAAAGTTACAGTGAAAAATGGTAAAATTACAAAACTGACAAATACCAATACAGACACAGAAGAATTTTTTAATAAGGCATGGAACACAATTCAGGCACAGATTTTAAGTAATCAATCGGCCGCTGGAATAGATGCGGTCAGCGGAGCTACTTATTCTTCAAATGGAATTTTGGAGGCTGTTTCAAAGGCCCTTTCCCAGGCAAAAAAGGAATCTGGCGGTGTGGTAACTCCACAACCTACCAATACGCCAGATAATGATAATACAGATACGCCATCACACCCACAGGTAACGCCTACACCGGCAGATACACCATCAGATCCACAGATAACCATAACACCTACACCGACAGATACACCTTTGAGTCCGGAAGTTCCCACGCTAAAAGATGGTGTGTATTCTGCTTCTGCCCGGGGATATTCAGGTATGGTCACAATTACATTGACTGTAAAAGATGGAAAAATAACAGAAATAACGAATACAAATTCTGATACAAGAAGCTTTTTCAACAAGGCATGGAGAAAAATACAGCCAAAGATACTTGAAAAACAAAGTGCAGAGGGAATCGATACTGTTTCCGGAGCTACTTTTTCGTCCAATGGAATACTAAATGCTTCAAAGTTAGCTATTTCACAGGCTGAAAATACGGTAACACCTGAACCTACAGCCGTTCCGGAACCAACGAAAACTCCAGAGATCAGCGAGGCTCCCGAGCCAACAAAGACACCGGAAGTAAGTGAGGCACCGAAACCAACAAAAATACCAGAAGTAAGTGAAGCACCAAAGCCAAC
The DNA here is from genome assembly GCA_934364795.1 of uncultured Blautia sp. Lineage (GTDB taxonomy): Bacteria > Bacillota > Clostridia > Lachnospirales > Lachnospiraceae > Blautia_A. The sequence goes on along the minus strand of CAKRMK010000036.1, from coordinate 23,219 downwards.
AAAGGCACCGGAAGTAAGCGAAACACCAAAGCCAACAAAGGCACCAGAGGTAAGTGAAGCACCCGATCCAACAAAAACACCGGAAATAAGTGAAATACCAGAACCGACTAAAACACCGGAAGTAAGCGAAAACCCAAAGCCAACAAAGGCACCAGAGGTAAGTGAAGCACCGGAACCGACAAAGGCACCGGAAGTAAGCGAAGCACCGGAACCAACAAAGGCACCGGAAGTAAGCGAAGCACCGGAACCAACAAAGGCACCGGAAATAACAGAGATACCAGAACCTACAGAAACTCCAAAGCCTACAGAAGTTCCTTCAAGTGGTTATGTGGACGGAACCTATTCAGGAACTGGTTTTGGAAATGATGGACCAGACAGTGTGGAAGTAACCATAACTATTTCTGGTGGACAGATTGTAAGTGCTGTATATGATACTTCTGACGATGAAGAATTTTTCGGTCCTGCCTGGGATGGCATTCTGGGACAGATTCTTGGAAAACAGTCTGCAGAGGGAATTGATACAGTAAGTGGTTCTACCTATTCTTCTCAGGGAATTATTGAGGCGTTTAAGAATGCATTACAACAGGCAAAAGGAGCAAATGAATGAAGTTTCAGAGTTTTATTATGAGAGTTTTATGTCTTATCCTGATTATTGCAGCGATTCTGGGATATAATTCGGTACAGAAAAAAGACAGTGATACCGAGAAAGAACAGGAAATTGCAAGTCTGACCAAACGGGTGGAAAACCTTGAAAAGCAGCAGGAGGAAATGCTTGCAGCCCTGGAAGATGCAGCAAAGGCCCAGGAGGAAGCTAAGAAAAAAGCAGAAGCCAAGGCTGCAGAGGATAAAAATAAAGATTCCCAGAGTGGAGAAGATTCTGCCAAAGACCAGACATCTAAAGAAAATGATGATAAAGAAAATTCTGACAGTAAAGTGGATCAAAATAGTGATGATTCGGACAAGGATAGCTCAGACAATGATGGTTCAGAAAGTAATGCTTTAGATAGCGAAGATTCTTCCAACGAAGAAGATCTTTATTACAAGAACGGTACTTACAACGGGGAAGGTCAGGGATTTGGAGGAACCATTACAGTTGCGGTAACTCTGGAAGATGACACCATTATCGACATTCAGGTAGTAAGTGCTCCCGGAGAAGATTCTGCTTATCTCTCCCAGGGCGAGGGTGTGATCAGTACCATTCTTTCAGCACAAAGCACAGATGTGGACACAGTTTCCGGCGCTACCTTCAGTTCTACCGGAATTATTAATGCAGTTAATGATGCATTAGGAAAGGCGGAAAATCAATGAAAAAACGGCAGAGAAAAATCCGGCTGATCCGCGCCGGAATACAGCTTGCGTTTTTCATTTTTGCACCGGCACTGTTTTCCACGGCATTTGCAGGCGTAAAATCCATATTCCAGTCACTGGCAGCCCATGAGGCTGTCACCTGGAATTCTTTCCTGGATGTAACTGGAGTTTTACTTCTTGTGACTTGTCTGTTTGGAAGGCATTTTTGCGGATATGCGTGTGCATTTGGTTCTCTTGGAGATGCATTATATGAAATTACGTTAATGATACGCCAGAAGGTTTTTCACAAAAAAGGACGACATGGGTATTCAGAAAAAACCATCCGGATTTTACAGAAAGTAAAATATATAATTTTGTTTCTGATTTTGTTTTCTATTCTTATGGGCTGGTATGGAAAGCTTCAGGGTACAAGTCCGTGGGATGTTTTTTCCATGCTGACAGCAAAACGTCTCCCAAATGCAAATTACAAAGTTGGAATTGTATTGCTTATACTGATTATGATTGGCATGTGTACACAGGAAAGATTTTTTTGTCAATTTCTTTGCCCAATGGGTGCTATTTTTGCTATAATGCCTATAGTGCCGTCAGCATTGTTTAACCGTGACCGGAATGTGTGCCCTGCAAAATGCGGTGCCTGCAAAAAACGTTGTCCGGCGCACCTTGATATTGACGGCGATACATCTCTTTCAGGGGAGTGCATCTGTTGTCATGCATGCCAGGGAATTTGCCCGAAAAAGAACATTCGCATTGGGCTTCCCGCAGCTTCAAAGGAAAAAGAGTAACAAAATTTAAAATAATTATTAGAGCGTGCTCAAAAATCATCAGGGCAAAATCTCCCATAAATTGTAACGCACATCTTGCAGAAAGCCTTTTGGGGATACGCTCCAGGAAAGAACAGGATATGATCAGAAAGAACAAAATAAGAGTAAAAAATATATGCGGTTTTCTGGCTGGCTGTCTGCTGGCAGGCAGCTTTACCCTGCCGGGACTGGGAAAAACAACTACAGTTGTTTATGCGGCAGAAATCAATAAATATGCAAATGCAGACTTTGCCATGGACACTGTGGTATCAGAAACGTTGTATACTTCAGGAGAAGATCTGAATACAGAAATTGGTGAGAAACTGCGTGAAATGGAGTCAGGCCTGCTTTCCTGGACTTCCGAAGATTCCCAGATTGCAAAGCTGAATGCTGCAGATGGAGAAACTGTGGAGGTTTCTGATGAGCTGGCAAAGGATCTTGAGAAGATTCGTCAGTTATCAGAAGATTCAGATGGAGCTTTTGACCCCACTTTGGGAAAAATTATTCGACTTTGGAATATTGACGGAGAAGATCCGCAGGTGCCACAGCAGTCAGAGCTTGATGAACTTCTTCCGGAAACCGGCTATGAAAAAATCCAGCTGGATGGAAATAACGTAACTCTTCTTGATGGCTGTACGCTGGATCTTGGAGCAGTGGGAAAGGGAATGGGCTGCGATCTGATCATGGATTATCTGAAGTCCCAGCCGGATGTTTCCGGTATGATCCTGAACCTTGGGGGCAGCAGTGTAATGACATACGGGGAAAAGCCAGATGGCAGCGCCTGGAAGATTGCCCTCACAGATCCAAGGGACACAGAAGGGGATTATCTTGGCGTAATCACTCTGGATCCGGACCAATTTCTTTCCACTTCAGGAGACTATGAGAAATACTTCATGGAAGATGGGAAAAGATATCATCATATCCTGGATCCGAAAACCGGTTATCCCGTATGGAATGGTCTTACCTCTGTGACTGTTATCTGTGACCAGGGTTATCTTGCCGATGGTCTGTCTACAGCATGCTTTGTGCTTGGCATGGAAAAAGCACTGCCACTTCTTGAAAAGTACGGTGCAGAAGCCGTTTTTGTAGATGAAGATAAAAATGTATATGTAACTTCAGGAATGACAGATAAATTTGAGTTAATAAAAGATGCATATGTTTTAAAGGGCTTTTAAAGAGTAGCCGGAAAATCAATTTACGGAATTCTTTTTATCACTTCTTTAGTCAGCACTCCGATCAAAAGTCCGGTGATCACTCCGGAAACCATCAATGCCGGTGCATAATAATACAAAAGTCCAATGGTATGTGTTGCAGGAATCGCCACCAGAAGCTGGCCGATATTGTGGGATACCCCACCTGCAACACTGACTCCAAGATCACCAAATCCCACTTTGTTTTTCACAAATACCATCACCAGAAGACTAAGGGCAGCTCCAGCCAGGCTGTACATAATGCTGGATCCGCTTCCGAACATAAAACCAATAATCAGGATACGCACAAGAGAAACAAGAGCGGCTTCCTTCCAGGTGTATTTTTCCAGAACAAAAAGGACTGCAAGGTTGGCAAGTCCAAGCTTCATACCGGGAATTCCTGCAAAAAAAGGAATCAGGGATTCCACATATCCAAAGATAATGGCAATGGCTGCGAACAGCCCCAGATATGCTGTTTTTTTCTGATCCATAGTCTACACCACTGCGTCAAATCCACCAGAAGAATCCTGGGAATCTGAACCGCCCTCTCCTTGAATTACTACTTTATTTGGCAGGCAGACAATAAACCCGCCGGAACTTCCCACTGCTGGCTGTTTCATACAAAGATGGTCCGGACAGTCGGCATCTGTCATTTTCACTTCTCCGTTTTTTATTTCACAAACATTGGTATCTCCAATAGAAATAACCTGATCTTTTCCAAGGGAGTATGTCCCATAAAGTTCTCCATTTACCGTGATCTGTATGGAACCATATTTTCCGTGCGGAACCACATATACGAATACACAGAGAATAATGGATATAATGAGAAGTGTACCAATAAATATCGTTTCTTTTTTCTTCAATTTATACCTCTGCTATTTTAGGATGAATTTTGAATATTTGCTGTACTAGTCAGGGGCCAAGTTTCTTTTGTCCCTGATATCTTATGATAAAAGAAAAAAAGTAAATTTTCAAGTTTTTACCCAAAATGGTTTTTGAGAAAAAAAAGCAATAAGACAAGTTTGTTGTAATTTGCCCTCAAATATGCTATTGTATAGCTTGAAAGTCTGTGTGCTGCCAGGATATGCTACAGATAAAAGGCAGCATTGTTGTGTTAGAGAAATAATAGAAAGAAGGTGAAGCTATGGTTGAATTAGACCAGTTCAAGAGCATTCTTGCAACATACACAGAACCATTAGTGGAAGTGAGGGATTCACTTTGACCTGGCTAACAAGGAAAAGCGGGTTGAAGAATTAGAGCGCGAAATGGAAGCGCCTGATTTCTGGGACAATGCAGAAGTATCCCAGAAGAAAATGAAAGAATTAAAGAGCATGAAGGACGACATGGAGACCTATCAGAATCTGGTTACACAGATGGAAGATATGGAAACCCTGATCGAGATGAGCTATGAGGAAAATGATCCGTCCATGATTCCGGAGATCCAGGAAATGCTGGACAGCTTCCAGGCGGAGTTTGATAATATCCGTGTTAAAACTCTTCTTTCCGGAGAGTATGACAGTGAGAATGCCATTATCAAGCTGAATGCAGGAGCCGGTGGAACAGAGGCCTGTGACTGGTGCAGCATGCTGTACCGTATGTATACAAGGTGGGCTGACCGCAAGGGATTTTCCATTGAGATTCTGGATTATCTGGATGGAGATGAAGCTGGTATAAAATCCGTCACCTTCCAGGTAAACGGAGAGAACGCATACGGACTTCTGAAGTCCGAGAAAGGTGTTCACCGTCTGGTACGTATTTCACCGTTTAATGCGGCTGGAAAGCGTCAGACTTCCTTTGTATCCTGCGATGTTATGCCGGATATTGAGAAAGACCTGGATGTAGAGATCAATGATGAAGACATCCGTATTGATACTTACCGAAGCAGTGGTGCCGGTGGACAGCATATCAACAAGACCTCATCCGCTATCCGTATCACCCATTTCCCTACAGGAATTGTGGTACAGTGTCAGAATGAGCGTTCTCAGCATATGAATAAAGATAAGGCTATGCAGATGCTGAAAGCCAAGTTATATCTGCTGAAACAGCAGGAAGCAGAAGCCAAGCTTTCCGGAATCCGTGGCGAAGTAACTGATATCGGCTGGGGTAACCAGATCCGTTCTTATGTTATGCAGCCTTACACTATGGTCAAAGATCATCGTACCAATGAGGAAACCGGAAATGTTGATGCAGTTATGGATGGTGCTATTGATATTTTCATCAATGCATATCTGAAGTGGATTGCACTTGCGAAGAAGCCGGCAGAATAAAATACTATAGCTGCCACAAGAGTGTACAGTCAGTATCGGAAGGAAATGCAGGATGCCAAAGACAACAGAGAAGAATAAATATTTTGTAGTAAGAGAACGGGCTGTGCCTGAAGTACTTCTGAATGTAGTAGCTGCAAAGAGACTTCTGGAATCCAAAAAGGCAGCAACTGTTCAGGAAGCAGCGGATGCCGTTGGAATCAGCCGGAGTTCTTTTTATAAATATAAAGATGATATTTTTCCTTTCCATGAAGAGGCAAAGGGGAAAACCATTACCTTTATCATACAGATGGATGATGAACCTGGAATCTTATCTAATGTTCTTCGGGCAATCGCAGAAAATCACGGAAATATTCTGACAATTCATCAGAGTATTCCCATCAGCGGAATTGCCACTCTTACCTTAAGCGTTCAGATCCTTCAGGGAGAAGGGGACGCAGAGGCTATGGTGGACGATATTGAACAGATGGAAGGAATCCATTATTTAAAAATTTTAGGCAGGGAGTAACTGACAGATGATAAATATTGCAGTGTTAGGATATGGCACAGTTGGAAGTGGTGTGGTAGAAGTCATCCGTACCAACCATGAAACCATTAATAAAAGAGCCGGAGAAGAGATTCAGGTCAAATATGTTCTTGACCTTCGTGATTTCCCGGGAGATCCGGTGGAAGAGATTCTCGTTCACGATTTTGAGCAGATCGTAAATGATCCGGAAGTAGATATTGTAGTGGAAGTTATGGGTGGAACAGGTGCTGCCTATAATTTTGCAAAAAGAGCTCTTGAAGCAGGCAAAAGTGTTTGTACTTCAAACAAAGCGCTGGTTGCCAAATATGGCCCGGAGCTTATGGAGATTGCAAAAGAGAAAGGAATTAATTTCCTTTTTGAGGCAAGCTGCGGCGGTGGAATCCCCATTATCCGTACTATAAACGAGTCTCTTACAGCTGATGCGATCGATGAAGTTACGGGAATCCTTAATGGAACCACCAACTATATGCTGGATAAGATGAATACAGAGGGTGCTGATTTTAATACAGTATTGAAAGAGGCACAGGAGAAGGGCTATGCGGAAGCAGATCCTACTGCTGATGTGGAAGGTCAGGATGCATGCCGCAAGATTGCAATTCTTTCTTCCCTGGCATATGGAAAATTCCTGAATTTTGAAAATATTTATACAGAAGGAATTACAAAGATAACTCCGGAAGATATGGAATATGCAAAAGAGATGGGAAAAAGCATTAAGCTTCTTGGAACAAGCAAAAGAGAAGGGGAAGATTCCTTCTATGCTCTTGTAGCACCGTTCCTTGTAGGACAGGACAATCCGCTTTACAGTGTAAATGGCGTATTTAACAGCATTTTTGTTCATGGAAATATGCTGGGAGATGCTATGTTTTATGGAAGCGGAGCAGGTAAGCTTCCTACTGCAAGTGCTGTTGTAGCGGATGTTGTAGAAGCAGCGAAGCATCTTCATGATACCATTTCTACTAACTGGAGTAATGAAGAAATGAATCTTATGGATCCGAATTCTGTAGAGGGACGTTTTTTTGTACGTGTGAAAGATACTTCCCTTGATGAAGTGGATAAAGCATTTGGCAAGGTAGAAGAAGTAATCGAGCCAGATGCACTTCCGGAAGAGTTTGGATTTGTTACCGGGCTTATGACACAGGGTGAGTACAAAGAGCGGGTAAAGGTTTTAGGCGATAATGTTCTTGGTATGATCCGTGTGAAAGACTGAAAATATAGATTAAAATGAAACTGACAGCGTGAAAGGACAGAATATGCTGATAGTTAAGAAATTCGGAGGTACTTCAGTTGGTGACAAAGAGCGCATGTTCAATGTTGCAAATCGTTGTATCGAAGAGTATAAAAAAGGAAATGATGTAGTGGTGGTTTTGTCTGCCATGGGAAAATATACGGATGAGCTGATCAGTATGGCTCATGATATGGATGACAGACCACCCAAACGTGAGATGGATATGCTGCTTACCATTGGAGAGCAGATGTCCGTATCACTGATGGCTATGGTTATGCACAAGCTGGGAATCCCGGCAGTGTCACTGAATGCATTTCAGGTGACTATGCATACTACAAGCAGCCATCAGAATGCAAGACTGAAAAGAATTGATACAGAGCGAATCCGCCGTGAGCTGGATGCACGCAGAATTGTAATTGTTACCGGTTTCCAGGGCGTGGATAAGTATGATGATTATACCACACTTGGACGAGGTGGTTCCGATACCACAGCTGTAGCACTGGCAGCAGCACTTCATGCAGATGCATGTGAAATTTATACGGATGTAGATGGTGTATACACAGCAGATCCCCGTAAGGTTCCAAATGCCAGAAAGTTAAAAGAGATCACATATGATGAAATGCTTGATCTGGCAACATCAGGAGCGGGCGTGCTTCACAACCGTTCTGTGGAAATGGCGAAGAAATACGGAGTGCCCCTTGTGGTTCGCTCCAGCCTGAATAACAGTGAAGGAACGGTGGTTAAGGAGGTAGTTAGCGTGGAAAGAATGCTGATCAGCGGAGTTGCGCTGGATACAGATGCAGTCAGAATCGCAGTGCTGGGACTTAGAGATGTTCCAGGTGTTGCGTTTAAGGTATTTGATACCCTTGCAAAGAAGAATATTAATGTCGATGTTATTCTGCAGTCTATTGGCCGTGCAGGAACAAAAGACATCTCATTTACTGTAAATAAGGATGATCTGGAGGATGCTGTTGCAACTCTGGAGGAGAATCAGGAACGTCTTGGCTTTAAGGAGCTTCATTCAGAGCGTAATATTGCCAAGCTGTCTATTGTGGGATCAGGTATGTTAAGCAATCCTGGTGTGGCTGCCAAGATGTTTGAGAGCCTTTATAATGAAGGTGTAAACATCAATATGATCTCCACATCAGAGATCCGTATTACTGTTCTGATCAATGAGAAGGATGGTATTCGTGCAATGAATGCAGTGCATGACGCATTTGGGCTTGCAGACTGATTTTGGGGCAGGCTCTAGAGCGTGTCTGAAAAATCATTCCGGCAATCTGCACGCCCCACTTTGCGGGATATTTCACCCGAATTCAGTTGCCGTAGCCCGCTACGGCGCCCTCATCCGGGCAAAATATCCCACAAATTGTGACGCACATCTTGCAGAAAGCCTTTTTCAGACACGCTCTAGGAAATGACAGGAGGAAATATGAGCGATTATGTTATCAGTTGCTGTTCCACAGCAGACCTTACAAAAGAACATTTTGAGAAAAGAAATATTTCCTACATCTGCTTTCATTATGAACTGGACGGTAAGGAATATGCAGATGATCTGGGACAGTCCATGCCTTTTGATAAATTTTACAAGGCTATGCAGGATGGAGCAAGTACCAAAACATCCCAGGTAAATGCGGATGAATTTGAAGAATATTTTGAGGGCTTCCTGAAGGATGGCAAGGATGTGCTTCATGTATGTCTGTCTTCAGGTATATCAGGTGTTGTGAATTCAGCTATGATTGCCAAGACTAATCTGGAGGAAAAATATCCACAGAGAAAGATCCTTGTAGTGGATTCTCTGGGCGCTTCTTCTGGTTATGGACTTTTTATGGATGGCCTTGCTGATCTTCGTGATGAGGGAAAATCACTGGAAGAAGTTTATACCTGGGCAGAAGAACATAAGCTGAATCTGCACCACTGGTTTTTTTCTACAGATCTTACTTTTTATATCCGTGGTGGACGAATTTCCAAAGCCAGCGGTTTCTTTGGAACTATGCTGAGCATTTGTCCTCTTCTTAATATGGATGATCAGGGAAAATTAATTCCAAGATTTAAGATCCGTACCAAGAAAAAAGTAATTCGTGCCATTGTAGACAAGATGGAAGAATATGCAGAGGATGGTCTTGACTATTCTGGGAAATGTTATATTTCCCAGTCTGCCTGCCTGGATGATGCAAAAGAAGTGGCAAGGCTTGTGGAAGAACGTTTTCCAAAGCTCAATGGAAAAGTGGAGATCAATGACATCGGAACTACTATTGGAAGCCATACAGGTCCTGGTACAGTTGCACTGTTTTTCTGGGGCAGCAAGAGGACTGCGTAGAATTTTGGAGTATGAATGATGGATGATGGCTGCACTATGGACAGATCGCTTCTGATCTGTGGCTGTAGATGCAGAATCTTTTGTAAGAATGCAGAAATGAAAAGTCTGGGCCGGGATGGAAAAAGAAGTCCCGGCCTGCTGTTTCACTGCAAAGGAGAATGACTGTTTATGAAAAAAAGAAGCACGAAGGAGATAAAACAGCAGGCAAAGGTGGCATTGCAGGGACATTATGGAATTGTCATACTGGGGCTTCTGGCAGTTTACGGAGCAAATCTGATTGGCAGCAATCTTTCGTCTAAACTGTTTGCAGGGAATTCCCCGCTGGATCTTATTTTAAGCGAGATTTTTTTGCTTGTGGTGTCTTTGATCGTGGGAATTATTTCAGCCGGGCTTGGCTATATGCTTCTGAACATTTCCCGGGGAAAAGAATTTAAGCTGGCGGATCTGGGGTATTTTTTCAAAAACCAGCCTGACAGAGTAATTATTGCCGGTTTTGTTCTGGCGGTAATCCAGGTGATTACATCAATCCCATTTTATTATGTAAGTTATACAAAATCTTCCCTGATACTTTCCGAGGAAGTGTCACTGGAAGTACAGATTCAGACCCTTGGAACCATATTGGGTGTCCTGGCAATCTGCACTGTTTTGAATTTCCTGATTTCCATTCCGTTTGCCATGACTTATTTTCTCATGGCAGACGATCTGGAGCTGGGAGGAATTCAGGCTTTGAGGGAAAGTGCCGGACTTATGAAAGGGAATATATTAAGATATATCTGGCTGAATATCAGCTTTATTCCGCTGCTGTTTTTATCTGTGTTTACTTTCTATATTGCCCTTTTCTGGATCATGCCTTATATGGAAATGTCTATGACCACATTTTACCGGGATCTCAGAGGGGAGTTAGATTACAGGCTGCCTGACAATGGTTTTGAAGCATAAAAAGTTTGTGATTTTGTAATTTTCACAAATTTTCAGTAAGTAACAAGAGGAGATTAAATTATGGATATTTTACAGGTGATCACCCAGGAACTTGGGGTGGAGAAATGGCAGGTAGAGGCTGCTGTTAAATTGATTGACGAGGGAAATACCATTCCCTTTATTTCACGATACAGAAAAGAAGCAACTGGAACTTTAAATGATGAACAGCTTCGTAATCTGAATGAGAGACTGACTTATCTTCGTAATCTGGAGGATAAGAAAAAACAGGTGCTTTCCAGTATTGAGGATCAGGGCAAGCTGACACCAGAGCTGAAAGAGCAGATTCTGGCTGCCCAGACTTTGGTTGTAGTTGAAGATCTTTACCGTCCATATCGTCCAAAGAGACGTACCCGCGCCACCATTGCCAAGGAAAAGGGGCTTGAACCGCTGGCAAATATCATTATGCTTCAGATGACGAATAAATCTGTTGAGGAAGAGGCAGAAGCGTTTGTTTCTGAAGAAAAAGAAGTTGCATCTGTCACAGATGCCATTGCCGGTGCAAAAGATATTATTGCAGAACATATTTCTGATGAGGCAGATTACAGAATCCATATCCGTGACCTGACTGCGAAAAAAGGAACTATCAGCTCTGTTGCAAAAGATCCAGAGGCACAGTCTGTTTATGAAATGTACTATGAATTTGAAGAGCCAGTAAAGAAACTGGCAGGTCATCGTGTTCTGGCCTTGAACCGTGGGGAGAAGGAGAAATTCCTTACGATTAAAGTGGCAGCACCGGAGGAAGAGATTCTCCGTTATCTGGAAAAACAGGTAATTACCCGTGACAACCCAAATACAACGCCGATTCTGAAAGAAGTTGCAGAGGACAGCTACAAACGTCTTATCGCTCCGGCAATTGAGCGTGAGATCAGAAGTGACCTTACAGAAAAGGCGGAAGATGGTGCAATCAAAGTATTTGGAAAGAACTTGGAGCAGCTTCTTATGCAGCCTCCAATTGCAGGACAGACTGTTCTTGGCTGGGATCCGGCTTTCCGTACAGGCTGTAAGCTGGCAGTTGTAGATCCTACTGGTAAGGTTCTGGATACAACCGTTGTTTATCCTACTGCACCGACCAATGAGAAAAAGATCCGTGCTGCAAAGGATACTGTAGAAGGTATGATCAAAAAGTACGGCATTTCCCTTATTTCAGTTGGAAATGGAACTGCATCCAGAGAATCCGAGCAGGTAATTGTAGACATGCTTAAGGAAATTCCAGAAGCAAAAGTACAGTACGTGATCACAAATGAGGCCGGTGCCTCTGTTTATTCTGCAAGTAAGCTGGCTACAGAAGAATTCCCCAATTTTGACGTAGGGCAAAGAAGTGCAACTTCTATTGCAAGGCGTGTACAGGATCCACTTGCAGAGCTGGTTAAGATTGATCCGAAATCCATTGGTGTTGGACAGTATCAGCATGATATGAACCAGAAAAAACTTGGGGAAGCGCTGACTGGTGTGGTTGAAGATTCTGTAAATAAAGTTGGTGTAGATCTGAATACAGCATCTGCCTCCCTGCTTGAGTATATTTCAGGTGTTTCCAAGGCAATTGCAAAAAATATTGTAACTTACCGAGAGGAAAACGGACGTTTCACAAGCAGAAAAGAGCTTCTGAAGGTTGCCAAACTTGGACCGAAGGCCTTTGAGCAGTGTGCTGGTTTCATGCGTATTACAGGTGGCTCTAACCCGCTGGATGCAACCAGTGTGCATCCGGAAAGCTATGAAGCAGCATCCCGCCTTCTTGAGAAGCTGGGCTATGCGGCAGAGGATATTGCAGGCGGTAAGCTTGCCGGACTTTCCAGACAGATTAAGGATTATAAAAAAATGGCAGCTGAACTGGAGATTGGTGAGATCACTCTTCGCGATATTGTAAAAGAGCTGGAAAAACCGGCCCGTGATCCCCGTGACGAAATGCCAAAGCCTATCCTTCGCACAGATGTGCTGGATATCAAGGATCTGAAAGAGGGCATGGTTTTGAAAGGAACTGTCCGTAACGTAATCGATTTCGGAGCCTTTGTGGATATCGGTGTTCACCAGGATGGACTTGTGCATATTTCCCAGATGAGTGAAAAATTTATCAAGCATCCGCTGGAAGCTGTAAGCGTTGGAGATATTGTGGAAGTCCGTGTACTTGGCGTGGATGAGAAAAAGAACAGAATCAGTTTGTCCATGAAGGGATTGAATCAGTAAAGCAATCATGGATATGAGGCTGTCAGGGGCAAATGATATTTTGTCCCTGATATTGTGAAAGCGCATAAAGGGTTGAAAACATAAATGGTACAGAATGCACTAATAATATATTTGGTTATAATAAACATAATTGCATTTGTGATGTATGGAATTGATAAGCAAAAGGCTATTCATAACAAATGGAGAATTCCCGAGGTCCAGCTTCTGGCAGCTGCAGCTTTAGGCGGCTCTCTGGGAGCACTTTTTGGAATGCAGTTTTTTCATCATAAAACAAAGAAATGGAAATTTCGCATTGGTGTGCCGGTGATTCTGGCGGTACAGCTGATCTTGTGGAGAATGCTGCAATAGACAGTGGATAACTTTTGTGAAGAAAGAAAATGCGGTGGAAAACTGTATGAGGCGAGTGCTAGAGCGTGCCCCCAAAATCATTCCCACAATCTGCACGCCCCACTTTGCGGTATATTTTACCCGAATTCAGTTGCCGTAGCCCGCTACGGCGCCCTCATCCGGGCAAAATCTCCCACAAATTGTGACGCACATCTTGCAGAAAGCCTTTTGGGGGCACTCCCTAGAGATTTTTTCAGGTGACACAAGGAGATGAGAATTTGGAAGAACAGGTAATTGAAAACGCAGTTCAGGAGACTGTCCAGGAAACTGTAAGTAAAGTAAGCTCAAATATGGATCAGATAAAAGCCTATTTTAATGGACATATTCCTGATCTGGTAAGCTTTGGAATGAAGGTTGTCCTCTCCGTTGTGGCTTTTTATGCAGGGTCAAAACTGATTAAGCTATTCCTGAAAGTGGCCCGGCATTCTATGGAAAAGACCGGAGTTGATAAAGGGGTTGCCCAGTTTATCTGCTCTTTTGGAAGATTTCTTCTGTACATGATCCTGATTTTTAATATTGCGACTTATTTTGGAGTGAAGGAGTCATCCGTTGCGGCACTTCTTGGAACTGCCGGTGTAACCATTGGTCTTGCATTACAGGGCGGTCTGGAAAATCTTGCAGGCGGTGTGATGTTGCTGTTATTTAAGCCTTTTCAGGTTGGTGATTACATTATGGAAGATGAATCTGGAAATGGTCTTGAGGGTACCGTTTACAAAATTGAGATGTTTTATACCACACTGATTACCATTGATAATAAACATGTGATCATTCCAAATGGTAAACTGTCAAACAGCACGATCATCAACGTGACTGCCCGTAACTTGCGGAAGCTGGAAATCAAAGTGGGAATTTCCTATGACGCAGATATTAAAAAAGCCAAAAAGATCCTGAATAATCTTTTGAAAGAGGATCCAGGAACCAAGTCAGATAAGGATATGATCGTGTTTGTGGATGAGCTTGCTGACAGTGCTGTAATCATGGGCCTTAGAGTATGGGTTCCTACAGAAAAATACTGGAACATTAAATGGCGTCTGAATGAAAAAATAAAAGAGGCTTTTGACGCAAATGGAATTGGAATTCCATATCCACAGATGGATGTGCATGTGATTGACAGAAAAGAAGAAACTGTGAGCGTTGCTCCTGTTAAGAAAGAATCAAAGAAATAAAAAATACCGGTTGGAAAGCAGTGTGAACTATGCTGCCTTCTACCGAAAATCAACATAGCGTTCACACCTGCCTGGTCAATAAGGGCTCCTCCAAGGAACGCCCCCAGAACACTGGAAAAAACTGGACCAGAGAATAGTTCAAACATTTTGATATCAGTGTCAAAAATTTGCGAAATATTTTTTTAACTATTGAAATGAATTTACATATGTTGTATAATCCTTTCGAAAAGAAAATTTCTTCGGGGTTGTGGTGATCGGAATTGTAAGAAACCGAGATTCCCTACCGGCGGTATAGTCCGCGACCCGCTTTGGCGGCTGATTTGGTGAAATTCCAAAACCGACAGTATAGTCTGGATGAGAGAAGAACGCGCAGAATAATCAGATAAGTTGATATTTATTTGTACGTGCTCATTGCCCTGGAAGAAATTCCAGGGCTTTTTGCTTGCAGAAATTTTCTTTAAATATTATAATTTAAGGAGCGACGAGTATGAGCGAACAAGTAATCAGAGATGGAAATGTAGTAGAACGAAGCCGTACCAGAACCATCGCACAGGTGGCAATGCTGGGTGCTGTGGCAGGCGTGTTAATGAATTTTGAGGTGCCGCTGCCATTTCTTGCCCCGTCCTTTTATCAGCTGGACTTTTCAGAAATCCCGGCACTGATCGGTTCCTTTGCAATGGGACCTGTGGCAGGTATTCTGATTGAACTGGTGAAGATTCTGGTGCATCTGGTGACAAAAGGAACTGTAACAGCAGGCGTGGGAGATGTTGCCAATTTTCTCTTTGGATGCTCTTATGTAGTGCCGGCAGGCCTTATCTACCGTTATCAGCATAAGAAAACAAGAGGACACGCAGTAGCAGGAATGGCAGTTGGTGTTATCATTACAACTATCCTTGCATGTTTTGTAAATGCATTTGTACTTCTTCCGGCATATGGCAAGGCATTTGGAATGCCGGTTCAGGCATTTATTGAAATGGGTGCAGCTGTTCACAGCGGTGTTACCAACCTTCTTACATTTGCAATTATGATCCTTGTACCATTCAACTTATTCAAATACACATTAACTTCAGTGATCGTGTTCTTTATTTATAAGAGAATCCGTGTGATCCTTCGCGGTGACTGATGAAAAGAGGTTCCTGTGGGAAAAATCAACAGTATTACAAAGCAGACTGAAAATCGTTATGTAAACCTTTACAATGTAAAAGCCACCAGCGTGCACAATACACCTGTGAATTATTTTGTGGCATCCAGGGCGAAGGATGTGGACAGCCTGAAAATGGTGACACGTAAGAATAATCCGGATGGGGTCATTATTTACAGCATCTATGGTGAGAAAAGAGACAGAGTGGTTCTGATACGCCAGTACCGTTATACTCTTGGGGATTATATTTATGAGTTCCCGGCAGGTCTGGTAGAGCCGGATGAGAATTACCATGAAGGCGCAGTGCGCGAAATGTATGAGGAAACAGGGCTTACGCTGGAACCTATTCCAGTGGCAGAAGCTTACCAGAAACCTTATTTTACTACAGTTGGAATGACTGACGAATCCTGTGCAACCGTATATGGATATGCCAGCGGAGAAATCAGCTCCAAGGCCCAGGAGGATACAGAAGAGATAGAGGTTGTTCTGGCTGACCGCGAGGAAGTAAAGCGTATTCTGAAAGAAGAAAATGTGGCAATTATGACTGCTTATATGCTGATGCATTTTCTGAATGATGAGGAACCATTTGAATTTCTGAATCAGATTAAATAGTATTCGAACTTTTTGAATTTATGGAAAAGAAATCCCCGGAATTGAAAATCTGACAGTGGCATGTAATAGGGGCAAATTGTCAGAGAAACAATTTCGGGGATTTTTTATTCCTTCTTGTTTACATATCATTCATAATACTCAATATCTTCGCCAGATGTATCTCCTCCGTTATCCTCGCCTCCGGTGGTGGAGTCCTCCCATACAGAGCTGTCTTCCTGTCCATAGTCAGCGGAAGCATCCTCGGTGTAGTCTGGAATATCCTGGCTGTTGTCCTGGGAGTCATCGGAAGGGTAAGTGATCTGGCCACTTCCGGAAGTATCAGAGGAATCACCAGAATTACTTCCGTCGTAGCTGGTATCACCAGAGCCATCAGCAGAATCAGAACTGCCGGTATTATCCGATCCATCCGTATTTCCTGCTGCATCTTCATAGTCAGAGCCACTGGTATCATAGGAAGTGTCACTCTGGCTGTCATCATAATAATTTATGTCCTGTCCGGAATCATCAGAGGTATCATAATTGCTTTCCTGCGTGTAAATAGGAAATTCAGCCTGCTGTTCGGCAGCTGCCTCTGCAGCAGTTTCTGGTGCTTCCTGAAGAGTAGTCTGTGCTGTTGGGACACGGCTTTCCTTGGGAACAACTGCGGAAATTCCAAGCATAGCTGCACAAAGGAGAATTGCAGTAGATGCAATGTGGAATTCATCTTTGTATTTCATAAATTTTACACCTCATAAGTATCGTTTTCAAAATGGTTATGTGCTCAACAGGTTTATTATAACATATCCGTAATAAAATTTGTAATAAAATGATTCTTTCATAAAACACTTTCACGAAACAAACAAGGTTCCAAGCAAAGCGGAGTACTGTTTTACCAATACTTCTTCTGTGGGAGTCCCCTTGGAAGTTATCCAGTACCGCAGAATCTGGATAATCCCGCCGGAGTAGTAGGCAGCAGCAAGTTCAGGGAGAACATCCTCGGGTAATGTTGCAAAATTATCTTTTGATAATTCCTCTATAAAAGAAACACGGATTTCTTCTGCCAGAATATCAAGAAGAATGGAAAAAGCGTTGCTGCTCAATGCATTCTGCACCATGGCCATATGTGCAGACAGGTAATGTACTGCCTGACGGAACATATGAATAGAAAAAGTCATCAAAGTATTATCTGTATCATGTATTTCCCAGGTACTTATAAAATTATCACGGTTCTGCCGCACAAAGTAAGAGAAAAAGTCATATTTATCAAGAAAATGAGTGTAAAAGGTTGCTCTTCGGATCAAAGCCTTTTCGCAAAGCTCGTTTACAGTAATGTCTTCAAATTTCTTTTTGCTTAGCAGCTCGATAAATGCAGTGCAAAGCATCTGATTGGTTCTTACAAATCTTAAATCCTTGTCGTTAGCCATAATGTCTCCTTGCTTTCTTCATAAGAGGTGATAAAAATTTTGGAATGTTAAAACGGACAATTATTATAATATGTCAATTATTTTTCAAACTGTATATAACTGTACGTTGCATTTTTTCTCTATATCATTATGATAATAAATTAAATGACAAATGTCAAATAAATATTAAAACAATAATATCAAACAAAAATGTGTTTGAAAAATTAAAAGGAGAAGAAGATGAAGAAAATTTACAGTGGCGTAATAAAATGCCGGTATGTGATCATGGCAGTATTTCTGGTAGCAGCAGTATTTTGCGGATACTGCAAAAAGCTTGTAAAAGTAGATTATGATATGAATGATTATCTTCCGGAAACTTCCCCATCAACAGTTGCCCTGGATGTAATGAATCAGGAATTTGACGGTGCAATTCCAAATGCCAGGGTTATGATAAAGGTGGAAGATAAAAAGGAGGCTCTGGATTATAAAGAAAAGCTGGAAAATATTGACGGAGTTATTTTCGTATCCTGGCTGGACGATGCAGTTCCTGTGGATATGCCTTTTTCCATGTATCCGGAAGATACACTGGAAACATATTATAAAGATGGCTATGCACTGTTTCAGGTAACTATTGAAGAAGAAAAAAGAAGCGAAGTAGTTCCTGAAATTTATACACTGATCGGTGATGACAATGCAATGACCGGAAGTGCAGTGAGTACAGCACTTGCCACAACCTCGACTGTTTCAGAAATCAGGAAGATTTCCGTGATTGCAGTTTTGTTCCTTCTGGTGATTCTTACACTTACTACAACCTCCTGGGTGGAGCCGTTGTTAGTCCTTTTGGGACTTGGTGTGGCAATTTTGATCAATGCAGGAACAAACCTACTGTTTGGGGAAATTTCATTTGTCACAAATGCGGCAGGAAACATTTTGCAGCTGGCAGTTTCCTTGGACTATTCAGTTTTTTTGATCCATCGTTTTGATGAATGCAGAAAAGATGCGAAGCCAACTGAAGCAATGAGAAATGCCCTGGCACTTTCAACCAGCTCTATTTTATCCAGTGGACTTACCACTGTAATCGGATTTCTTGCGCTGATAATGATGCGTTTTGGAATTGGTCCTGACCTTGGCCTTGCACTTGCAAAAGGAATTGCAATCAGCCTTCTTACCGTATTTCTTTTTATGCCGGGATGGATTCTGGTTACATACAAATGGATGGATAAAACCAGGCATAAATCATTTATGCGATCTTTCAGAGGCTTTGGCAAACTAATCCGTAAAGTAATGTACCCGGTTGGAATCATTTTTCTGTTTCTGATTGTTCCGGCTTACATGGGAAGCAACAGCAATTCTTATTATTATGGTTCTTCCCATATTTTTGGAAGTGAAACAAGACTTGGACAGGATACAGAAAAAATTGAAGAAGTTTTTGGAAAAAGTGATAATTATGTGCTGATGGTGCCAAAAGGTGATACAATAACAGAACAGAAGCTGTTGGATGAACTAAAAGAGGTTCCGGAAATTACATCTATGACAGCCCTTAGGGAAATGATCGGACCGGCAGTCCCGGCCAGTGCCATCCCGGATAAGCTCCTGAAAAAGCTTCAGTCAGAAAATTATGAACGTATGGTTCTGAATGTGGCAGTGGATTATGAAGGCGAAGAAACGGTTGCACTGGTAGAAGAAATCAGGGAAATTGCCCAGAAATATTATCCTGATGAATATTATCTTGCCGGTGAAGGAGTAAGTACCTATGATCTGATGGATACCATTACTGCAGATATGGTAAAGGTTAATCTTCTTGCCATTGGAGCTGTTTTTGTGGTACTTTTGCTGACCATGAAATCTGTGGTACTTCCGGTGATCCTGGTGTTGACAATTGAGATTGCAATCTGGATCAACTTATCTATTCCATATATTTACGGACAGTCAATCTTTTATATCGCATACCTGATCATCAGTTCCATACAGCTGGGTGCAACTGTGGATTATGCAATTTTGCTTACAGAGCGATATAAAGAAAATCGTGCAAAGCTGGATAAAAAAGAGAGTATTGTGGAGACGATTTCAAATGTTACAGTGTCCATTCTTACCTCTGGAATTACTTTGACTGTAGTTGGATTTCTGCTTGGAATTATTTCCACCCACGGACTGTTGTCACAGCTGGGATATTTCCTGGGAAGAGGAACTCTTTGCTCTATGTTTGTCGTGCTTTTTGTTCTTCCATGTTTTCTGTATGTAACAGATGGAATTTACATTGAACGGAAGAAAAAGAAAGGGGAAAAGTGACATGAAAGGCTTTCATAAAATTATCATCGGATGCCTGATAGTTATTATTCTGATTCAGGGTGCTGGCCTGGCACTTAACTTCCAGCAGCAGAAAATACTGACTGAAAAGCTGAACACTTACGAAGAAAAGATGGAATCCTATGAAGAAAAAATGGATAAGATCGATATTTTGCTGGATGATACCGATTCTTTGTTTGAGAGTGTAAATGAAGTGATGGAAGATGTAAAATCTGCAGTTGAGAATTTTTCCATCTTTGGTGTAAAATAAAAAGAAAAAAGATGTGCCAGGCAGGATTTTTTTAAATAACAGAAAAAGAGGAAAATTATGGGATTAGAGTATCGGGTAAAAAGAATTAAATGTAAAGAACAGATTGAGCAGTGTGAGCGTTTTTCCATTGACCGCTACATGTGGGACAGCAAGCAGAATCCGCCTGTATATGGCTGGCTTGGCTATGTGGAAAATAAAGGATTATTTGTGAAAATGGTTTGTGAAGAGAAGAATCCAAAACGGGTGTATTACAAACCAAATGATCCGGTTTTTGAGGACAGCGCCATGGAGATTTTTCTTGCATTTCCAGAGCAGGATGAGCCTCTTAGCAATGAGTGCATGTACACGAATTTTGAAATAAATGCAAACGGTGCCATGCTTGCTAACTATGGGCGGGGAAGGAAAAACAGACATTCCATAAGTAAAGAACAGTTTGCACTTACTGGTGTAAAAGCGGTCATCGAGGAGGAAAAATGGTACCTTGAAGTACTTTTTCCGGAAAGCTACTTGAAGGAAATCTGTGATTTTGAAAGCATTAAAAAGGGCGATTATTTTTACTGCAATTTTTATAAGATTTCAGAGTCAGAGGAGCTGCGGCATTTTGGATGCTATTCTCCAATTGAAAGTGAAACTCCCAATTTTCATTTGCCGGTGTGCTTTGCACAGGCGAGAATTGGATGAGTTTAGTGGTTATTATCCAATAAATCAGTGGGAACAGGAGCTTGACCGTATTGAAAAAACTGTCAGGAAATATGGGAAAACGTTTTTCTTTGCAGAGGCAGGATGTATGTCGAAAAAAGGTTCCGGAATGGTACCTAATAACTGGGAGCTTCAGGGAAAACAGTCCCTGGAGGAGCAGGTGAACTGGTACCAAAGTATGTTTGATGCTTGTGCGAAAAGACCCTGGGTTCAGGGATTTGCCATGTGGGAATGGGCACCGCAATTGCCTGATGAAGCTGAGGCAATGGCAGATTCAAGCTATGAAATCTATAATAAACCTGTACAGAAGATAATAAAAAAGTATTTTGCGTGAGAGCAAAAAAATAATTTTCGCCTAAATTTAGTTGCCATAGTTAGTCTAGTAAAATAGAGATAAGAAGGAATTAATATCTGGCAGAAGGAATAAAATAGCGTATGTATTGTTGCGTTGCGGCAGAATGGAGGTACTATGGCAGACCAGAAGCTGGATAATCTTTTGAATCTTGCAATAGATTCCTCAAAAGAAGAACGGGAGAAATCACAAAATCTTAATGTTGGGTATGACTCTAAGTCCCGCATGTGGGAGGTTATCGTTAAATACAGCCAGGGCAATGGGACAGGAGAATCTGGAACTGATGGTATAGACACGGCTGGCAGCATGGAAATCTTGGGGGCATCACAGCTTGGTGGCCCTGGTATTTCTGTTGTACCGTTGCTTGGAGGATATGCGATTGTAACACTTCCGGAAAGCATGCTTGATGAATATTCGTCCAGAAAGGCGGTAGAATTTATAGAAAAACCGACCAGGCTTTATTTTGAGGATCTTTTTTCAAAAGAGGCAAGCTGTATTACACAGGTACAGCAAAATGAGCCAGGAAATCTGCAGCTGACTGGACGGGATGTACTGATTGGAATTGTAGATTCAGGAGTGGATTATCGTCATCCTGCATTTCTCACATCAGATGGAAAATCCAGAATTTTGCGTTTGTGGGACCAGAGTATTTCTGGAAATCCACCAAAAGGTTATATAATTGGAACTGAATATACAAATGAAGAAATTAATGAGGCGTTGTCTCTTCCTGCCAGGGAAGGGCGGCGCCTTGTTCCGTCAGAAGACAGAAGTGGCCATGGAACTGCCGTTCTTGGGGTGGCAGCAGGCAGTGATTTTTCTCCGGGAGCTATAAATCGAGGTGTTGCATATGAAAGTGATCTTCTGGTTGTAAAAATGGGAATTCCAAGACAGGATTCTTTTCCAAGGACAACAGAACTTATGCAAGGCGTGGATTATCTGGTACGGCAGGCGCTGCAACTTGGAAAACCGATGGTGATTAATTTAAGCTTTGGGAATAACTATGGTTCACATAAAGGCGATTCTCTGGTTGAAACTTATCTGGACAGTGTGTCAAGTATGGGAAAAATCGCAATTTGTGTGGGAATGGGGAATAATGGGGCTGATGCGCTGCATTATGGTGGAAAACTATCTCAGGGGGAAACACAGGAAATTGAACTAGGGGTAGGAGCTTTTGAGCCAACCTTAAATGTACAGCTTTGGAAAGATTATGAGGATGAAATGGAAATTTATATAGAAAATCCGGCAGGAGTGCGGATCGGTCCGCTGGAAGAAAATTTAGGGGCACAAAGGTGGAGGCTGGGAAATACAGAGCTTCTGATTTATTATGGAAAACCGGCACCGTATCATGTGACCCAGGAGATTTATGTGGATTTTCTGGTAGTGGATGAAATAGATGGAAATGAAGTGAATGAAATGGAGAGGCTGGAAATTACAAAAGCAGGACCAAGCGGAATGAAAATACAGGAGAGTGCTTACGTGGACAGTGGGGTATGGAGAATTGTTCTCACAGCAAGAAATGTAAAGAGTGGACAGTATTTTCTCTGGCTTCCAGGTGGGAAAACCTTAAATCCGGGCACGGCGTTTTATTTTCCAAGAGCGCAGGGAACCCTTACCATTCCGGCAACCGCCAGACGGGTGATTAGTGTGGGGGCTTATGATGCCAGACTAAATGCTTATGCTGATTTTTCCGGGCGTGGCAGCAGTGCGCTTCCCTACCCAAAACCGGATTTGGTAGCACCTGGCGTTAATATTTTAGCCCCTCGTTCTGGCGGTGGCTATGAAAGCTTTACAGGAACTTCTTTTTCAACTCCGTTTGTAACAGGGGCCTCGGCACTTTTGATGGAATGGGGGATTGTAAGGGGGAATGATCCGTATTTGTATGGGGAGAAGGTTAAGGCGTATTTAAGGCGTGGGGCGAAAAGAGTACCGGGGGTGGATGGGGAGCCTAATGAGTTAACGGGATGGGGGGAGGACGTTATAATAAGGTTACATTGAAGAAAGTCAGTAAAATCAAGTGTTTCCGTTCATTTTTCCAACATAGAAACGAAGCACTTCCACCATGATTTTGAAGAAAATCTGCCCGGGTTGGATTCAAAATGATATGGAAAGAAAGATTTGTAGCAATGACGTA
>CAKRMK010000035.1 GCA_934364795.1 uncultured Blautia sp. | reverse complement strand
AATCATATTATATGATTCATCAATATTGTTTGATTGATAATACTATACGTCATATAATATAGTTTTGTCAATACTATTATCGGGAAAAATAAAAAAGAAAAAATTCCGGAAATGCTCCATACTGCTGTCTTATTTGCTTTCCTGGCCGGTATTTTTGGCATGATGCTGGGTCTTTTATCTGCCCGTCCCATCCTTATGGCAATAAAAACACCTGCTTTAGTTCTGGAGCAGGCGTTGCCATTGCCACTGATATTTCAACTGCTTTTTCCTGTGGAATAGTACTGTTCTGGCTGCTTCATGAAGATAATGAATTTCATCTTTACTTCCGTGATTTGAAAATAAAGCCAGATCAGCTCTTTCCCATGTTAAAAACCGGAATTCCTGCTGCCGTGCAGGGTGCTGTATTGTGCTTTGCGAATATTTTCGTGCAGACTGCAACTAATTTTTCCAGTCAGAATTTCTCCTCTGGGAACAAAAAAAGATGTAAAAAAATCCTGCATTTATGCCTGATATTTTCCATCTTTTTCTGTGTAGTCCTCACTCTTCCTCTCACCTTTTGGAGAGCAAAAGCATGCTCTTCTTACTATTTTGGGAATCTGCATGGTAAGAATTTTTTGGATTTTTACCGTTTTCAGGCATTTTCATACCCAGGAAATCCTGTTTGCCGTATTCCCCATTTCCTGGGTAATTACCATTCTTCTTGTATGGGGAGCGTTTTATAAAAAGGCTCCTCTTTAATCCACTATATTTTTCTTGCGGGAATAATTTTGGGGGCACGCTGTAATATATGGAGCTGTATGCAGTGTCAGAATTACATTTCTGTAATTGCAATTTTCATCTTGCTATGCCTTTCATTTTTGTTCAGATTTTTTGCTGTTTTTAATCAGATTACCGGTTCACACATACACCGTTTTTATTAAATTTATACTGTTTTCCGGAACCAGCTGTTACCATACAGTTTTTGTACATCACACCAGTTTTCTTATTAAAATAATACCATTTTTTTCTATATTTCAGCCAGCCGGTATGTGCATATCCTGCAGCATCAATATAATACTTTTCATTTCTGTAAATACACCAGCCACTGCACCTTCTTCCATTTGCTCCAAACAGATAAACATGCTTACTGGCTGATACCAGTTGGGCATTTTTAAACATTACTCCGCTGGCATTAAAATAATAAAACTGTCCTCTATATTTCAGCCAGTAGGTACATGCCTTTCCGTCTTTCTTCGGCTGGAAATAATAACGTTTTTTATCTACTGTTTTCCATCCAGAATACCGTTTTCCTTTCTGGTCTACATAGTAAATTCCATCATCAAGATTTAAAAGACGGTTACGCTGTTTTTTGCCATTTATGTAATAGTAATAATTTCCCTTTATCTGCTTCCAGCCATTTTTTGCATCTGGTATTACAGTATCTTTTGTCTGATCGTTGGAAGATATTTTTTTGAAATATCGGACAATAGCATTAGCATCTGCCTGGCCAAGTTTCTGAAGCTGTTCATCTGTACGGAAATAATTGCTGGCATCTGAAGCATTGCTTACAAAAGCATGTTCTATGATCACACCAGGAAGATCCTGCTCCACGCTTTGTGCAACGATTGCATAATAATCCCTGATTGCACCATTTGGATAATGGCTCCCATTTTCACTAAGCCGGTACTCTAATCCGCCTGTTTCCGGGTACCTTCTGTTTATTCCCAGTTTTCCAAGCTCTTCCAGTACATAGCCTGCAAATATTTTTTCCTTCTCTGCCAGATAGGAACGATATGTACCACTTGACACTAATACCGAAGCCCCTCTTGGCCATGGACTTCCTGCGTCATTAATGTGCTGGCTTACCAGCAGATCTGCATTATAATTTTTTGCAATCAGAACGCGTTCTACCAGCCCCTGTGCCTGGTTTTCCCCTCTTGTAAGGTGTACTTCTATGTATGGATATTTTTTCAGTTCCTGCATGGTATACCAGGCAATTTTCCAGTTAATTGCAGCTTCCTGATATAAATAACCATTATACCAGGCACAGGCTCCTGCATCATTTCCTCCATGTCCGGGATCCAGTACTACCACTCTTTTTTCTGTAAGACGCTCTGATGCCAGTACCGTTTCCTGAAGCCCACAAACAGACAATATCATGACCAATGCTGCAAAAACACCAAGCCATTTCTTTTTTCTTTTTATCATAACGCACTTCCTTCACATATAATCGTAGTTTCATACTGTATAACAAACACTATAAAGATGTTAGAACCAAAAAGTATTCTGCCCCTAACTTGATATCTACGAATTGTTCCACTGCAAAGCAGTTCACGCAATTCTCATGTAAACTATACAGCATTTATAATTGATAAATACTGGTAAGCAGACTTTTTCCTGTTCCAGTTTCAAAAATACGCTCTCTGGCATTTCGGATTGCAGCTTCAGACATGCTGGATTCGTCTGCATTGACAAGGAAATCAGCTTCCAGAAGAATCCTGTAATCCATCCCATTCACATTTGTATAAGTATGATGATGACTGACAAGATAATTGATTCTGTTCTTCATTTCCACACTTATGGGTATATCTTTCAGGAAATTTTCTACCAGTTTCGGGCTTTCTTTTTCCTGATTATTGCCATTTGTATTACCATATTTTTCCCTGCATAAGGGGCAGGCAATGTCGTGGATCACAGCTGCAATTTCCAGTGTTTTTTGCTCTTTTTCAGCTAACTTTTCCATTTCACCGATCATTCTTGCATAGGTATACACTTTCAGAAAATGGGCAATATCATGTTTATTCCCCTTTGAATAAGCTATCATTTTCGTTATGATATTGTTGATTTCAATATTCGTTACTGTGGATTCTTGTACTGCATTTTCCTGTGCTGTATTTTCCTGTGTTGTATTTTCCTGTAGCATACTTTCCTGTGTTATATCCGCTTCTGCTTTTTTCACTGACATATTTTTACCTTCTTTACACTTTATTTCAAAAAAACCATTCGTAAATATGGATTCGCAAACCTCAACATAAACTCAAATACTTTTCGCTGCTAACATCACTCTGTTTTTATATAAAATTCGTAAAATCAACTGCAAAATCCTCTGGTAAAGGTGTTTCAAACATCATTTTTTCTCCTGTAAATGGATGAATAAAACGGATTTTCCAGGCGTGAAGTGCTGCCCTTCTAAACTGTTTTGTCTTTTTTTCTTTTTCTTCTGCCGCTTCTTCTGGAATCGGCATATCGTATAAAGAATCTCCAAGCAAGGGATGTCCAATACTAGCCATGTGAACACGAATCTGATGTGTTCTGCCTGTTTCCAGCCTCACTTTTATTACTGTATATTCATCGCAGCTTGACAGAACTTTCAAATAGGTGACGGCAGTTTTGCTGCCAGGAAGCTTACCGTCAGGGCTGACTGTCATTTTCAGATGATTTTCCCGGTCCGGAGCAAGGGGCAGCGAAATTTTATACCAGTTATCCCCAGTATCAATGTTTCCTCTTGCAATTGCAAGATAAGTTTTTTGCAGTTGTCCTTCTTCCCTCTGCTTCTGCAATCTCGCTGCTGCCACCTGATTTCTGGCAAAAAGTAAAACTCCGGAAGTTTCTTTATCAAGACGTCCAATTGAACGGATGCGGGTTTCTTCTCCTTTGCTTCTGAAATAAGCTGCAATCTGATTGGACAGGCTGTCTGCATAGTGGCCTCCTGATGGATGAGTAACCATCCCCGCAGGCTTATTGACAACAAGAAGATCCTGATCTTCATACAGAATGTCCAATTGTTTCCATGGTGAACCTTGATTAGATGAACTCTGATCTGATGAACTCTGATCCGATGAACTCTGATCTGATGAACTCCGAGCCTGTTGTTCCTTATTTTCCCAATTTTCCAGCAAAAAAGAATCCGTCTCTTTTGTTTCCAGACAGACTCTAAGCACATCCCCCTTTTGGGCTGTCTCTGTCACCCTGCATTGTTTCTTATTTTTTTGGATGCCACCTGGACGAAATTTTGCCTGACTGATCTGCCTTTTTGTCAGCCCTGCTTCTGATTTCAATAAATTTCCTATGGTATCCGGCTTTGAAGATGCTATTTTTATTTCCAGGTATCGTTCCATGTATAGAAAACTTCCTCAAAAAATACTATAAAACTTTTTTACTCAACAAACAAGTAAGACTCAAATGTTTAATTCTGTTCTTTACAAACATCCACCCATTCTTTATACCCAGAATACTTCTCCATTTCTTCTATGGTCAATTCAATTGCACTGTTACTGCTTCCGCAGGCTGGAAATACAGTCTCATATTTTTTCAGGGAAGCATCCAGATACACCGTAACGCCGTCTTTGATGGCAAATGGACACACACCTCCTACAGCATGTCCAACCAGCTCCATCACCTGATCAGCTGTAAGCATTTTGGCTTTTTTACCGAAAAATGCTTTATATTTTGCATTGTCAATTTTCACATCTCCTGCTGATACAATGAGAATGGGTGTGTCTTGCACCATAAAAGAAAGTGTCTTTGCAATGCGGCCTGGTTCACAGTTAAGGGCTGTCGCTGCAAGATCTACCGTTGCACTGGATACATCAAATTCCAGAATACGGAAATCCATTCCATATTGTGAAAAATATTTTTTTACTTTATCTACTGACATATTGTTCCTCCATTTTTTATGCCTAAAGCAAGTCCCAAAAGGCTTTCTCAAACACGCTTTAGTGTATCACAAAATTAAAATTTATAGAATCCCCGCCGACAATTTTTCTCCTGAAACACACTCTAGAGCATGCCCCCAAAAGGCTTTCTGCAAGATGTGCGTCACAATTTGTGGGAGATTTCTAGTTCCGTTTTCCTCATGTTTGACTTTCCACGCCCCATCCGCTATACTGAATCCATTAAACCAATACAAGGAGACCATTTCTATGGATTCAGATAAATCAACTGTTTCAACAATTCTGCCAGAGGCTTTTCTCGACAGAATGAAAGATATGTTAGGAGACGATTACCAGGCTTTTCTTCAGGCATATGACCAGCCCCGCACTTACGGGCTTCGGGTAAATACAGCCAAGATTTCCTGTGAAGAGTTCGAGAAAATCGTTCCTTTTGAAGTAAAAAAAATCCCCTGGATTCCAAACGGATATTTTTACAGTGAAGATACCCGCCCGTCCCGCTGTCCCCTTTATCAGGCAGGACTTTATTACCTTCAGGAGCCAAGTGCCATGACACCTGCTTCCCGGATTCCTATTGAACCAGGAGAATATGTTCTTGATATGTGTGCTGCCCCGGGCGGGAAAGCCACTGCAGCAGGCGCAGCCTTAAAAGGACAGGGACTTCTGGTTGCCAATGATATCAGCACCACCCGTGCCAGAGCACTTCTTCGTAACCTTGAACTTTTTGGTATTCCCAATCTTTTTGTGGCAAATGAAAAGCCGGAAAAAATGGTCAGAAATTTTCCTGAATTTTTCCATAAGATTATTCTGGATGCCCCATGCTCCGGAGAAGGCATGTTCCGAAAAGAAGAAGCACTTGCCAAAGACTGGACTCCCCAGAAATCACAGGAATTATCCCAGATCCAGCGTCAGCTTACTTTAAATGCTGCCGATATGCTTCAGCCAGGAGGACTTATGCTGTATTCTACCTGCACCTTTGCCCCGGCAGAGGATGAAGAAGTAATTTCCTGGCTTTTAAAGGAGCGTCCGGAGCTTTCCCTTGTACCTATGACAGAATATGAAGGATTCTCCAAAGGAGTTCCTGCATGGGGAGACGGCAATCCGGAGCTTGAGAAATGTGTCCGTATTTTTCCCCATAAAATGTCAGGCGAGGGACATTTCCTTGCTCTTCTGAAAAAAGAAGGACAGGCCGGCCAGATTGCAGGCAACCCCAAAGCATCCCGTCTTGCCGCTGATGTACGCAAATATCTGGAAGAATTTTTCAAAGAAACAGGAATCTTTACACTTGGGGGACAGCCTTTTGACTGGAACCGTATAGAAGTACGAGCAGACAAGGTTTATTATCTGCCACCTGTTTCCTGCAACTTCCGTGGCATTACCTTTCTCAGAAACGGACTCTACCTTGGTGACTTAAAAAAGAACCGTTTTGAACCATCCCAGCCATTGGCACTGGCGCTGCAAAAAGGTGAGGCAGAAGCAGTAATTTCTCTTCCTGTAGATGACCCCCGCATTGAACGCTATTTGAAAGGGGAAACCCTGATCATCCAGCCGGAGGAAGCTGCTCATGCAAAAGGATGGCATTTACTTTGTGTGGAAGGATTCCCTCTTGGCTTCGGAAAACTGGTTGGACAGACTTTGAAAAATAAATATCCTGCCGGATGGAGAGTATGATTCCTTTCTGACAGAAAATATCCTGCACAGGTAAACTTTTTTTGTTATACCTGGCAGGATATTTTTATTCTTCTAGAGCATGTTTGAAAAAGGTTTTCCACAAAAATTTTTATAACAATATTGCCTTTTTCAAAGTAAATGAATAAATATGCTTCTCTTTTACCTGTTTTCCTGTCATTCTTTCCAATGCCTGGGCGTAATCTTCAAGCTGTGTATGATAACGTTCCACCAGTTTTTTTTCTTCACCATTGCGTACATAATCGGTTTTATAATCTACCAGGACAATTTCATCATTTTCCATAAAATAGGCATCAATAATTCCCTGAACCAGAACACGCTCATTTTCATCCCAGCTTTCGTCAATTTCTGCCGCACTTCTGGAAATTACAAAAGGCTGTTCCCGAAACAGAAGTCCGGACAAATCAGCTGTTTTCATCCGCTGTCCAAGCTCGCTTTTCACAAAAATACGAATATCAGAAATACGGATACATTCCTTTTCTGCTTCTGACATTTTTTTATTTTCTGTCAGATGTTCAAGCTGCTCTTTTATCTCCTCTGGGGTATCCGTTTTGTTATATTCCAGACATTCCATCACTCTGTGGTAGGCAGTACCTCTTGCTGCACCTGTGTATTCCTCTTTTTCCCCTGCTTTTTCTTCTATAAAACGTGGGATAATGGGCAAAATATCCGGCTCAAAATAAACAGCTTCCTCCACTTCAGACTCTTCATGATAACTTCTCTTTTTCAGATCTGATACACTGACTTTTACCGGAATATCTTTTCGATATTCGTATGGATATACAAAGCCGAAACGCTTTTCCAGTTCTTCACGTATTCTGGAATCCACTGTTTTTTCCTGGTTCCAGTTCTCAAGAATATTCCCTTCTATCTGACAGGCTGCCTGCTCTGCGACCTCCATTTCTGCCAGCATTTTGGCTGTAATTCTTTTTACCCGGAATTCAGAAATATCTCCATACAGGGGATTATCAACTGGTGGAAACAAACCAAAGGCTTCGTAAAGCTCATCCATACACCTGTGTCTGGCAAGAGCAGGTAACACATAGGACCAGTAACTTTTTCCTTTCAGTCTTGTCTCTGACGGAAGCAGCTCATGTTCATTGTCCCGAAAACGGGACAGAAACATCATCTCTTTTTCCAGATTTGCAATCGTCCCTGTCATGATCAGTTTTTCTTTTGCACGGGTCAGTGCTACGTAAAGTACACGGATTTCCTCGCCAAGACTTTCTTCCAGAAGCTTTCTTCGAATCACCTGCTTGTTGAGCGTAGAAACAACAATTCGTTTTTCCGGTAAAATGGCATCTGCCCCAAGGCCGTAGTCCGGATGGATCAAAAGTCTGGCATTCAGATCCTGGAAATTAAACTGTTTTCCCATTCCAGCCAGGATCACAATAGGAAATTCCAGACCTTTACTTTTATGAATAGTCATAATTTCCACAGAACCGTCTCCGGCTCCTGACAGGTTCACCTCTCCATAATCTACCTCATATTTCTGCAGATGTTCAATGTAACGGACAAAGTTAAAAAGTCCACGGTAGCTCGTTTTTTCATAATCCATGGCTTTTTCCACCAGCATGGCCAGATTTGCGCTTCGCTGTGCACCATTTGGAAGGGCTTTTGCGTAATTTCCATAGCCTGTCCTGCGAAGGATCTCAAGAATCAGCTCATGAACCGGAGTGTATACTGCAAGATTCCGCATTTCCTCCAGAAGTGAGACAAAATCACGCAGCTTATTTTTCAACTTCAAATCCTCTTCTTCTATATTTTCGACTTCTTCTGTATTTTCGACTTCTTCTGTATTTTCGACTTCTTCTGTATTTTCGACTTCTTCTATATTTTTAGCTTCTTCTGGCGTACTGTTTTTTCCTTCTGTTTTTTCTTCCTTCACGCTATTTACTGATTTCCCAATATATGCCAGCACACTTTCATACAGCATTCCCTCTGGATATGCTTCTCTTAGAACTGCCAGCTCCTGTGTGGTACAGCCAACCAAAGGAGAACGCAGCACTCCGGCAAGTGGGATATCCTGCAAGGGATTATCACACACCTGAAGATAATTCAGAACTGTTACCACTTCAAGAGCAGAAAAATAGCCTGTTTTGGAAGCTGAATAAACCGGAATCCCATGAGCCAAAAGAACTTCAGTAAAGCTTTCCGACCATCCTGATGCAGTGCGGAGCAAAATCACAATATCCCCATAACGCACCGGACGATATTCGCCGGTTTCCTTATCAAGAATCTGCTCTTTTCCCACAATTTCTTTTATTTTGTGTGAAATAGCAAGTGCCTCCAGTTCACGTGCATCTTTGTTATCGGTTTGCAAATTTTCTATTCGTGAATTTTCTATTTGTGAATTTTCCGGTTCTGTATCTTCCAGCTCTTCTCCATCTTTTTCTACAAGCAGCACTTCTGTTGCCAGAAATTCTTCTCTTGCACCTTCTTTAAAAACAGCACCCGGATAAAGAGCTGCCGCCTCATCATAAACAATTCCTCCAAGATCCGCCCCCATGATCTGACGGAAAATAAAATTGGCACAGGCAAGCACTCCGGATCTGCTTCGGAAATTTTTGTGAAGGTCTATTCTTTGTTCTTCACTGTCCGTTAACGTGTACTGTTTATATTTTTCCATAAAAAGTTCCGGTCTTGCAAGACGGAATCTGTAAATGCTTTGCTTTACATCCCCTACCATAAAAACATTTTTTCGTTTCTGTGCCCAGCCGGACACACAGGTAGTAATCATTTCCTGCACCAGGTTGCTGTCCTGGTATTCGTCCACCATAACCTCATCGTATTTCAGAGAAAGCTCATGGGCAGCTGCAGACATGTGATATACATATTGTTGTGTGCTCTCTTTTTTATCCTTACCCCAAACATCCTCTTCGGAAATTTCCAGCATACCATCTTGCATACCATCTTCCCGGTTATCCTCACATTCCCGGTTCATCAGAATTTCAAGAGCAAAATGTTCCATATCTGTAAAATCCAGAATATTTTTTTCCCGCTTCTTTTCGCCATAAAGCCGGATGAATTCCCGGGTCAGCTCTACCAGCATTTCCACCGGCTCCTGACAGCACCTTAAAAGCTCTGGAAGTTCTTCTTCTGACACAGAAAAGCAGCGGACTCCCAGGTCTTTTATAATATCCTTCTCATTTTCACGCAGGGCTTTTACCTGCTCCTTTAAAGTTTCATCCACAGGCTCTTTTGGCTTTTTGGCAGAAAGTCTTGCAAAGGATGGATTCGAAAGAAAGTCACGTACACCATCAAAATCCTCTGCCATAGCTTTTTCCATGGCATTATGAATAAGAAGAAAGTCACTGCCAAGTGCATCGTCATATAAATAAGGACCCCCGGCCTGGTTGCACAATGCTCTTGCTTCCTCTACCAGAAGCTGTGCCTGGTTTAAATCCTCCAGCACATTTTTCCATAACAATTTCATCCATTCTGATGCTTTTATATCATTTATATCTGTATTTCTATAACCATCTGCACATTTTTCCAGCCATTCATCCGGATATGGGTTACTCATCGCAGCATCATAAAGGGAATAAATCAGATCACGGATTCCCTCGTCTGATTTTCCAGACGCATAACATTCAATAAAATATTTATATTTCTCATGGTCTTTTGCATAGTAGGATTCCAGAAGCTCTTTCATTACATCCTCTTTGAGAAGCTTCAGTTCTCCTTCCTCCCCGGTACGATAACCAGGATCCAGACCAATCAGGTGAAAATAATTCCGGATCACATAAGAACAAAATCCATCAATGGTAGTGATCTGTGCAGTATGAATCAGTGTAGTCTGCCGCTGAAGATGCTCATTGTCCGGATTTTCATAAAGTGCATCTTCCAGTGCACTGGCAATCCTCTCTCTCATTTCTCCTGCTGCTGCTCTTGTAAATGTCATGATCAGCAGACGGTCAATATCAACCGGGTGCACAGGATCCATTACCTTTCCCAGGATTCTCTGTACCAGCACAGCTGTTTTTCCTGATCCGGCCGCAGCACTTACCAGAATATTGCGATCCCGCAGACGGATTACCTGCTCCTGCTCTTTCGTCCATTTTACTGCCATCTTACTTCACCTCCTTTGCAAATGCATTCCACAATTCCTCGTCTGTAAAATTTTTCAGCCTGCGGAATTCATATCCTGGAATTTCCATATCAAAACCACATACACGGCTGTAAGGGCAATAAGTGCATGCATTTTTCTTTCCAAGCATATAAGGAGAAACCTGTGCATCTCCATCCATGATTGACTGTCTGATACGGGAAATCTTTGTTTTCACATATCGGTTCAAAACCTCAAATTGTTCTTTTGTAGCTACAGATGAGTTTTTGCGGAAGCTTCCGTCCTTATTAAAGGACACAGGAAGTGATGTAAGAGAACTGTCCATTTTTTCGACCAGTTCTTTATCAGCCTGTACAAGACCGTTCATTTTCAGCTCCTTTAAGACCTTCTGCTGAACCATTTCCACATCTGCATCCATTTTTTCTTTGATCATAGGATCTTTGATATTGTAGTAAAATACACCTGCAGGAATGACTTCTTTTTCCTTATAACGGTTCTTTTCCACAGTAAGGGCGCCGTCCAGATAGATCATCAGCTGAAGCTGAAGGCCGTGGTACAAGGATACCAGATCAAATGAGGTATTTCCGGTTTTGTAATCAATAACCCTTACATACAGCTTTCCATCTTCTGTTTCCATGGTATCCACACGGTCAATACGTCCACCCTGGAAAGCCACCTCAACACCTTCCGGCTCAAATTCGCCCTGGCGCAGCTGTTCCTGCACAGCCCATACGGTTCTTCTCATCATACGTTTGGTGCGCTGGATCATGTATTCATTTCGGGCACTGCTTTTTAAAATGGTATTTCCATAATCTGCACTTACCTCATCCACCAGTCTGTCTACCAGCTCATTTCGCTGCTCCTCTGTAAGTACAGCCCATTTCAGCCCCTCTTTTTTTACCTCTTTTGCAAATTTCTCCATTACCTTATGCATAATATTTCCCATATCCATAGGACGGAATTCATATTCTGCACGCTCTGTAAGAGTCAGCCCGTACTGGAGAAAATGTGCAAAAGCACAAGCCGAGAAGCGTTCCAGCCTTGTTGCACTATAAGGTGACACTTCCCCGTAAAGCACCTTTGCCACACTTT
Organism: uncultured Blautia sp.; assembly: GCA_934364795.1. Lineage (GTDB taxonomy): Bacteria > Bacillota > Clostridia > Lachnospirales > Lachnospiraceae > Blautia_A. The sequence continues at coordinate 26,354 of CAKRMK010000035.1, read as the reverse complement.
TGCTGATCACATCCACTGGCTTTCTGGTCATGGATGCTTCCACAAGTTTTTTCACAATTCCACTGTATTTTGGACTTTTCAGATACCAGTTATATAGTTCACTATATAAAGGCTCCCCTTTTCCCAGTGCTCCCTCTGTCAGGCCTTTTAAGAAACATTCCAGGCTTGTTCCCGGAAGCTCCATACTGTTTATGGTATATTCCTCATCGCCTGCATTTTTTATCTGTAATCCAGGATAAAGTGCCTGAATGCTGTGGATCAGATACGCCGGGCTTGCAGGCTCTCCTTTTCCATTGGAGTAATAATAGGACAGACACAAATATCTGCTTGGCTTGGTAAGATTCAGATACAGATAAAAACGCTGGGTATTCATCAGTTCCTTTGGCCCCGGTGCCAGCTCCATACCCTCTGCTTCAAAAAATTCTCTGTCCATCTGGGTAAGGATTCCACCGGAATCTGTGTTTTTGGGAATATTTCCTTCATTTACGCCAACAAAAAACAAAGCTTTTATTTCCTTCAGACGGGTTCTCTCCATATCTCCTATGAGAACCTGATCCATACTTGGCGGAATCAAAGCCACTTTTGATTTTGCAAAACCGATTTCCAGAAGCTGGGTAAATTCTGTCCTTGTGATTCCCTCTTCCCCAAGTATCTCCACCATCCGGTCCAGAAGTTCCATAACAATTCCGTAGATTTGTGCATATTCCTTTTCCAGTGCCTTTTCACCCATTTTCTTAAAAGAAAGCTCCTGTTCTTTTAGTTTTCTCTGGATTTCACAGCCTGTTATAAACTGGTATAAACTATAACAATATTCACATACTTTCTTTTTTCCACTGGAAAATCCTTCTGCCAGGACCTTCGTTTCTGCCACAAATCTTTCCCTGTATTCATTCAGAATCTGAATATCTTCATCTTTCATAATACGGTAGGTTCTCACCCATTTTTCAGACCATCTGGCATATCCTTTTATTCCAAGGGCAAGTACATAATTCTCCAGACGGTCTGCTTCTTCTCTTGTAATGCCGGACATTTCGCATCTTAAATAACGGAAAACACTTTCATAGGAAAAACCTTTTGTAACCATTTCAAGAGCGGCACGGATATATTCCACAAAAGGATTCATCAAAATCGAATGCTTCTCATCCAGGAAAAAGGGAATCTGTGCCTCTTCAAACACCTGGGAGGCAATACTTTTGTATGCTTCCAGATTTCCTGTGATCACTGCGATTTCTCCGTATTTAAGCCCCTGTGTACGCACCATGCGGCGGATTCGCCTTGCTGTTTCTTCCAGTTCTTTTATTGGAGATTCTGCGGCAAAAATCTGAATCTCATTTTGTTCTTTTTCAAAAGTGGCTCTACGGTAACGGAATAAATTCTGTTCCAGAAATTTAAGGGCAGGTGCCTGTGCAAAGCGACCTGCGTGGCTTTTCCCTGATGTAAGACTTCTCCCTGGTGCTCTGCCATCAGTACCGCATAAAAGCACAGGATCCTCCAGATCCTTTGTAAGTCCTGCCAGAGTATGAATCATTTTTTTACTCATATAAAAAAGCTGGTGTGGCTTTCCCATTTTCATGGGATTTTCCCTGGCATCCATGGTAACTGTCACAAGAACCTTCTCACAAACTGCAAGAAGCTCACGTATCACATTGATCTGTACAGGAGTAAATCCGGTATAACCATCCAGCAAAAGAACGCTGTCTTTTAGCTTTCGTGAAAATGGAAGTGCTTTTTTCAGGGCATCCATAACCCCTTCTCCGGTCATATAGTGCCCTTCCAGATAGCCAAGAAAAGACTGGTAAAGAACACCTACGTCCTGCATTTTCAGGGAAAGAAGGGAGTCCTTTCCTGTTTTTTCCAGCATATTTGCAAGCTCTTCCTTAGAAATATCATACTGCATAAATTCAGAAATCAGAGACTTTACTTCATCCAGATAGCCCGGTTTGTTCATCTGACTTCCAAGATAAGGCAGCTCTTTTTTGTGCTGCTGGACCATTTTCTGTAGGACCATGCTTTTTCCAGTGTCATCAAGAAGCACTTCCCTTGCGCCTCCTACTTCCTCGAAAACACGGTAAGCAAGTCGTTCAAAGCTCAGGACATCTATATTTAAGATTCCCTTTCCAGAATGCATTTCTACCACGTTCTTCTGTGTCTGCATGGTAAACTGCTCCGGAACAATAATATAATAAAGTTTCTGTGGATTTTTCATAGATTCCCGGATGATCCACTCACAGGCATAATGTGTCTTTCCGATTCCGGAGCTTCCGATAATAAATTGTAATGACATTTACGAAAATCCCTCCTGTTACGACTGTTGAACAATATTTTATCATATTTCCCCCTGTTTGATAATAGGATAGAATAAATGAAATCAGGAGGTGCACGCCATGAGCTCAAAAACAAGGATCATCGTGTTACATATGAAAGAAGTGGTATATACCATTGCTTTTCTTATTCTTGCCATTCTTCTTGGAATACTGATCTATTTTATGTTTGGTCCTGGAAAGAGCCAGACCACTTCTGCGAAAGCGGATGGGATTTATACGCCCGGTGTCTATCGCTCCTCCATCCGATTAAACCAGAACACGTTCGATGTGGAAGTAACCGTAAGCCAGGACCGCATCCAGTCTATAGAGCTGGTCAATTTAAGCGAAAGCACCACCGCCATGTTTCCACTGGTGAAACCCTCCCTGGAATCCCTTGCCAGCCAGATCGTAGACAGTCAGTCTCTTGAAGGACTGAAATACTCCAATGACCGTAAATATACTTCGAAGCTTCTTCTTGATGCCATTGAGGATGCACTGAAAAAGGCGGAGAACCCGGTAAGTTCTCCGCCATCTGTACAGTCTGACTCACAGTCTGCTGATGAAATCGATTAAATTTTTCACAGATTCTCCAGCACTTCCATCCACATTGCCGCACTTGCATCACTTGGCATGCGAAGGTCGCCTCTTGGGGAAAGTGCCACACTTCCCACTTTCGGTCCATCTGGCAGACAGGAACGCTTAAACTGCTGTGCAAAAAATCTTCTGTAGAAGGTTTTCAGCCATTTCAAAATCGTAGCCTTGTCATAGGTGTTTTCAAAAGTACGGCAGGCAATTCGATAAATTTTATCCGGCTCAAAACCTGCACGCAGCATGTAATACAAATAAAAATCGTGAAGCTCATAAGGACCTACCAGATCTTCCGTTTTCTGGGCGATCTTGCCATCTTTAGGCGGCAGAAGCTCCGGACTTACAGGAGTATCCAGAATATCCAGAAGCACCTCTTCCAGTTCTTTCTCACCGCAGGTATCCGCATAATAGCGGACAAGATGTCTTACCAGTGTTTTCGGGACGGAGGCATTCACACCATACATGGACATATGATCCCCATTGTAAGTCGCCCATCCAAGAGCAAGCTCGGATAAATCTCCTGTTCCAACTAAAAGCGCCCCTTCCTGATTGGCCATATCCATAAGGATCTGGGTACGCTCTCTTGCCTGGCAGTTTTCGTAAGTCACATCATGTACAGAATCATCATGTCCGATATCACGGAAATGAACATTTACCGCTTCTTTAATGTTCACCTCTGTAAGAGTGGCGCCAAGACACTGGCTTAATTTACATGCATTCTGATACGTACGGTCAGTAGTTCCAAAGCAGGGCATTGTAATACATCTGATATTCTCGGAAGGAAGTCCCATAAGACGGAAGGTACGTGCGATCACCAGAAGCGCCAAAGTAGAATCAAGACCTCCGGAAAGACCTACCATTGCTTTCTTGCAATGAATGTGGCTCATTCGCTTCTTCAGGCCCATAGCCTGGATATTCAGAATTTCCTCACAGCGCATATCCCTTTCTTCTTTTACAGAGGGAACAAAAGGATACGGTGCAAAACATCTGGTAAGATCTGTTTCTTCCATTTCTACATCAAAAGAAACCATCTGGCATTCAGAATAATCTGCTGCCGGATAGGTGGAAATCCTTCTTCTTTCATCCGCCAGCCTCTGAACATCAATTTCCCCATAAATGGTAGTGTTGTGGAAACGCTTTGCCTCACAAAGCATGACACCGTTTTCCGCAATCAGATTTTGTCCGCCAAATACCAGATCCTGGGAAGATTCTCCCTCTCCCGCTGTTGCGTAAATATAACCGCAAATCAGACGGGCTGACTGTCCTTTCACCAGATCACGGCGGTAGGAATCTTTTCCAACCATTTCATCACTTGCAGAAAGGTTTACAATAATATGTGCTCCCCCCTGTGCCAGTTTCACACTTGGTGGAAGTGGAACCCACAGATCCTCGCAGATTTCTGCTGCCACTGTCAGCTCCGGCATGTTCTCACAGGAAAAAATAAGATTTCCTGCAAATGGAACACTTTCTTCTCCCACAGTCACTTCTTCCCACACATCTGCGCCGGAAGAAAAATGTCTCTGCTCATAAAATTCATTGTAATTGGGAATGTAAGTCTTAGGTACAAATCCAAGAAGGTTTCCATGGTTCAGTGCAGCTGCCACATTATAAAGCTTCCCCATCATTCTCATGGGAAGTCCTACAAAAATCAGCGCATCCACATCCTGCGTCTCTTCTGCCAGATAAAGAAGGCTCTCCCATGCACTGTCCAGAAGCCTCCTCTGAAGAAACAGATCCTGACAGGTATAACCTGTAATACAAAGCTCCGGGAATACCATGATCTTGGCATGCTGTGTTTCCATTTCCCGGATCAGTTCCAGGATTGCCTTTGTATTTGATTTACAATCTGCAACTGTGATAGCAGGTGTTCCTGCTGCGACTTTAACAAATCCCTGATTCATATCACGATCCTCTTTCCCTGTTTTTTATTTGCACTTTCTGAGAATTTCTTTTAATTCTTCTACAGTAAATGTGTAGTTGGTATTACAGAAATGGCAGTTCATTTCAATAGGTTTGCCTTCCTGGATCATTTCGTTTAATTCTTTTCTTCCAATGCTGATCAGGGCTTTTTCCACACGCTCTCTTGTGCAGTTGCAGTGAAAACGTGTATCAGTTTTTTCCATAATCTGTACATCAAAGCCTTCCAGTACTTTTTCCAGCAGGCTCTCCGGTGTATGCCCCTCTTCCAGAAGGCTGGTAACAGAACTGATCTTCTGTACATTCTGTTCCAGTTTTGAGATTACTTCTTCCTCTGCAAATGGCATCAGCTGGACAATAAAGCCGCCGGCCTGACGTACTGTATTATTTTTGTTCATCAGAACGCCAAGACCAACAGCAGACGGAACCTGCTCACTTGTTGCAAAATAATAAGTAAGATCCTCTGCAATCTCACAGGTCTGAAGCATAACCTGTCCACTGTATGGCTCTTTCAGTCCCATATCTTTGATAACTGTTAAAAATCCAGGTCCCACTGCGCCTGCTACATCCAGTTTACCTTTGGAATTGGCCGGAATACATACATCCGGATTTCCCACATAACCTTTTACATTTCCCTGTGAATCAGCAGTTACGGTAATTCCCTGAAGAGGACCGCCAGCTTTGATCTGAAGAGTCAGGACATCCTTCTCTCCTTTCATCATGGATCCCATCATAGCTCCTGCTGTGAGGAGTCTTCCAAGTGCTGCTGTAGCCACCGGGCTTGTATTGTGATGTTCTCTTGCACTTTCTACCATTTCAGTGGTAACTGCTGCAAATGCACGGATCTGGTCATTTGCTGCTGTGGCGCGGATAATATAGTCGTTCATATTTTTATTTTTCTCCTTATATTGCGTTATTATTTTTTCCATGTTCCCGGACTACAAATGTCAGTCTGCCGCTGTCAGCTTTAGGTGGCTCCATAGTATATGCATCATAAACTGCCAGGAACTCAAGTCCTGCTTTTGATAAAAGCTCTTTAATTTTATCCAGGGAATAGGCTCTCTGATAATGAACTTCCTCGGTTTTCTCATAAAGTCCATCTTCCCTTGGAATAAAAAGGGCCAGTTCATAAGTATTAATCCCTGTCTCCTCGTCGAAGCTGTTTTCCCAGATAAAGCTTCCCTCGTCCCGGTTCTCTGCAATGGTGGTATCACCGATCATGGTCTGATATTTATAAATGGTATTCATGTCAAAGAGGAAAATCCCCTGTGGATCCAGATAATTATTTACCAGTGCAAATACATGCTCCAGCTCCTCTTCTTCTGTTATGTAGTTCAGGCTGTCACATACGCTGACTACAGCCCGCACTGTTCCATATAATTCAAACTCCTGCATGTCCTGAAGAAGATAAAGAATATCATGTCCTGATTCTACACGCTTTTCCATAGCTTCTGCAAGCATTTCTTCGGAATTGTCAACTCCGATCATGTCATAGCCTGCCTGCGCCAGAATCTCTGTCATGGTTCCGGTGCCACATCCAAGATCCAGAACCAGACCGTCAGAAATCCCATATTCTTTCAGTCTGTTTTTCAGCCACTCACCCCATGTTTCATAGTCTACATTATCCTGAAACATATCATATACTCTGGCAAATTCGCCATAAGCCTGAAAATTATCCATATTCCCTCCAACCATCACGGACACAGCCATCCTTTCCCGGGGTAGCTGTGTCCGTCGTAGTCATTTCTATATTAGTATCATTTTATTCTACAGGCATGTAATATACGTCTGCGCCTTCTCCATGCCAGTAATAGTCAACATCGTTCTGGTCGTAAACATCCTCATTGTTTACAAAACGGTAAGTATTTCCATCAAAGTCAACCCAGTTTCCGTTTCCATCTGGTGTGATAACAAGTGGATGACCGTCGGAGTTACGGTAAATGGTTCTGGTCTGGTTGGTATCTGTAAGCTGCTCCTGGGTAAATCCGCCGGAGTTTGTAATGGTTCCGCTGCTGCTTCCTTCTCCTGTGGAGGTGCTGCCATCAGAAGTACTGTCTGTTGTGCCATCTGTACTTCCATCTGTTGTACCGGCTGTGGAGCCGTCAGAAGTTCCATCTGTGCTTCCGTCTGTAGCTGCGTCACTTCCGGACTGTGCCGGTGCTGCTGCTTTCAGGCTGGAATCTCCGAGAATTCCAAAGGAATCAATAGCAGCCTGAATGGCATCATAAGAGCTGTCATCCACTACAGATCCGCAAATGTTATAATACTCATCATCACTCTTATAAATCTTATGGATGGCATATGCATATCCACCGCTCTTGGATGTGTCATTGTATTTCACAGTGTAATAATAGATTCCCACACCAGATGCATCATCGGATGTATAATTCTGAATCTCAAAGTCAGTGCCTTCTACAAGATCTGATGCCTGCTCAAGTGCAACTGCCAGATCCTGTGTATCCGGAAGCATTGCAGATGACATATCATCAGCTCCCTGTCCGTGAAGGATCAGAATCTTGCCCTGTTCCGGGGACTCAAAGCTAAGCATGTTATCTTCATCTGCCTTGTTCGCCCATGTGGCATCCGGAAGCTTGATGGATACTGCTCCGTTACTGGATGTATAAGTGCTGTCCTGCACATCAGGTGCAATAGTAGGCTCCGGTGTAGGAGTGGCGGTTGCTGCTGCCTCTGGTGTAGGAGTAACATCTACTACAACCTGCTCTTCCGGCTCATCCCCGCCAAAACTGCATCCTGCTGCAAATACAGAAACGCCTGCTGCTATAGTTAAGATTGCCAAAATCTTCTTATTCTTCATGGTATCCTCCTTAGTCCTAGATCGTATTTAAAAATGAATCAGATTCTCTTCATAAGTTTGTACTTTAAATGCTGTCTGCCCTATATTTTACAATTTTATTACAGACATGTCAATGGATTTCCCTTGAGAGAAACGAAATTTACTGTGAAAATATTATAAACTTTCAGGGGATTTTTTATACATTTGTGCCTATAAAAAAATCAATATCATGTTTATTTTATCTTATGGCTGTCATACTTTTGTAAAATTTATTTTTCGTATTCATACATATGAAGTCTGTGAAGTGCCCTGGTGGCAGCAATATATCTTCCCTGCTTTGCAAGTGCACTTGTATCCTCTTTTGGGAACAGGGAAAATACCTGGTCAAATTCCAGTCCCTTTGCCAGATAAAAAGTCGTAACTGTAAGACCCTTGCAGAAGCTTGTGCTGTCTCTGTGAAGATAGGAGAAACGGTTCTTTGTATCAAAACCGGTTTCTTCCAGTTTTTCTTTCAGAATACGGGCTGCCATTTTCGCTTCACTTTCTGTTCGAAGGATAACAGCTGCAGTCTCAAACTGTTCTTCCCCAAGCTGAAGCTTCTTTATAATTTCATCAAGGGCATTTTCCAGAGAGTTTCCTTTTTCATCATGGAAAAGCATTTCTTCCACTGGCTCTCCATGCCTTTCAAACAGCTCCATATCAGTTATCCCCACAAGTTCATTGGCGTAAGAAGCAATTTCCACCGTATTGCGGTAGCTTTTGTTCATAACGATCCTGCGGATATCTTTTCCAAAAATTTTTGGCAGGAAGCCCACCACATCCTGGGTCTGTTCTTCCATAGTCTGGGCTTTATCTCCCAGAATGGTCATCCTGCAGGGGAACATCATTTTGATAATCAGATACTGAAGCCTTGAGTAGTCCTGCATTTCATCCACAACCAGATGCTTGATTCCATTATGGCTTTTCTGGCGCAGCAGACGATATTTCATATAAAGTACCGGGTACACATCTTCATAACGAAGCTTTCGTTCGGATAGCTGTACGTGAGGAAGCTCCGGATAACCATATTTTGAAAGGAAACGGCTGTAAATCACATAGAGATCCTGTGTTTCATACATATTCATGAATTTCTCCATGACAACAAAGCGTTCTTCCTCATCCATATCATTGTCACGAAGAGTCTCAACCTCATCAATAAAATTCTCCGCCACTGCCTCCATACGGGAAAGAAGGGGAATATCCTGAAATTTAAAATAAAACAGTTCTATAATTTCCTCTTCTTTTTTGGTAAAGTTCTTATATTCCACATCGTGAAAATTCATCAGTTCGTCTTCCAGAGAAGTCAGATAGCCTTCCATCTGATTCAGAAATTCCCTGGACTGCTTTTGTTTATAATAAGTAGGTACCTTGGGGAAATTCAGGCTTCTTTCGATCTGGTCATAACGGTCCTCACAGTCAGATACCGTATCTTTCAGCTGTCTGTATGCAAAAAGATCAAAACTCATTTCTTTGATATTCTCTTCTCCAAGTTCCGGAAGAATATGAGAAATATAATCAGCGAAAATACTGTTTGGAGACAGGATCAGAATATTGGAGGATTTCAGGTTTTTGCGGTCATGGTAAAGAAGATAGGCAATTCTATGCAGGGCAATAGAGGTTTTGCCACTTCCTGCTGCCCCCTGGATCACCATGATCTTGTCCTTTGTATTGCGGATGATAGCATTTTGCTCTTTCTGAATGGTGCGGACAATATTTTTCAAGGCAACACTTCCGCCACTTCCCAGTTCTGCCATAAGAATCTCATCATCAATCTTTACATCACTTTCGAACTGATAAACCATGCGGCCGTTTTTGATCTTATACTGCCACTTGGATGCAATTTCTCCGCTTATAGTTCCAAGGGGGGCTTCATAAGACGCCGGTCCTTTGTCATAATCATAAAAAAGGCCGCTGACAGGTGCTCTCCAGTCATAAATCAAAGGTGTATGTCCTGCCTCTTCTGCAAAGTTCCCAATTCCGATATAAAAAATCTCCGGCTCATCCTCCCCCTCAAATACAAAATCCACTCTTCCAAAGAAAGGGGAGTCCAGCATTTTACGAAATCGTTTTCTCAAATGGATCTGCTGCTCATTGGCATTGATCTGATGGAGCAAAGCCTGCTGGTTATCAAAATTCTCATAACCATACTGGTCCATTTCCGTATAGTTTTCCCAGTAGTATTCATGCATTCCCTCAATATCCTTCTGCCCTTCCAAAATGGACTCACTGATACGTGCTATACGTGTTTTCAGCATTTCTGTAACATATCCCAGAAATGCTGCTCCGTCTTTGTTGTCAATTGTCATTTTATACGCTCCTTTTACTGTTTTTAATTTTTTTCTTAGCAAAAACAGTAATTTTTCTTTTCCATATAAGACTTTTTAATTTGTTGCCGCACTTTACATTCTGGCGGAAACTTTGCTCCATTATACATTATCTTCAATTGAAAGTATAGATAGAAAAACAGCAGTTTTTCATATAAGTTTCTGAAAAACTGCTGTCCGTCTTTATCCGATTTTATCTCTGTTTACGCAGACTGTGTTTTATCAAACTGGCTGTTGTAAAGGTCTGCATAGAAGCCTTTCTTTTCCAGAAGTTCTTCATGATTTCCCTGCTCGATGATATCTCCATCCTTCATAACCAGAATCAGGTCTGCATCCTTAATTGTGGAAAGTCTGTGCGCGATTACAAAACTTGTTCTGCCTTTCATCAGGTTATCCATGGCTTTCTGGATCTGTACCTCTGTTCTGGTATCTACAGAAGAGGTTGCCTCATCCAGGATCAGAATCTTATTGTCTGCGAGAATGGCTCTTGCAATGGTAAGAAGCTGTTTCTGTCCCTGGGAAACATTGCTGGTTTCCTCGTCCAGCACCATCTGATATCCACCAGGCTGCTGCATGATAAAGTTGTGGATGTGGGCGGCTTTTGCTGCTGCGATCACCTCTTCATCTGTAGCATCCAGCCTTCCGTAGCGGATATTTTCCATAATGGTTCCGGAGAATAACCAGGTGTCCTGAAGAACCATTCCGAACATTTCGTGAAGCTCACTTCTGTTGAAATCTTTTACATTATGTCCGTCAACCTTGATAGCTCCGCTGTTCACATCATAGAAACGCATAAGAAGCTTGACCATGGTTGTTTTTCCGGCGCCGGTAGGTCCTACGATTGCAATTTTCTGTCCGTCTTTTACTTTTGCAGAAAAATCGTGAATGATAATTTTCTCCGGATTGTATCCGAAGTTTACATGGTCAAATTCCACATTTCCGTTAAGTCCCTGAATAGAAACAGCATTCTCCTTTGTTGTCTCCTCTTCTTCCTCGTCAAGGAATTCAAATACTCGCTCGGAAGCAGCTGCGGAAGATTGAAGAAGGTTTGTTACCTGGGCGATCTGCTGAATGGGCTGGGTAAAGTTACGGATGTACTGGAAAAAGGACTGGATATCACCGACTTCAATGGCACCTTTAATGGTAAACCATCCTCCAAGAAGTGCTACCATAACATATCCCAGATTTCCTACAAACTGCATAACCGGCATCATAATTCCGGAAAAAAACTGTGATTTCCATGCTGACTCATAAAGCTTCTGATTGTCTTTTTCAAACTCGGCAACCACATCTTCTTCTTTGTTAAATACCTTGACTACATTGTGTCCACCATAATTTTCTTCAATCTGGCCATTGACTTCACCCAGATATTTCTGCTGTGCCTGGAAATATTTCTGGGAATGTTTCATAACAAAATTGATAATGATCATGGACAATGGCAGGATCAGAAGGGCTGCCAGAGTCATCCACACATTGATGGAAAGCATCATCACAAACACACCGATCAGGGTTGTAACGGAAGTGATCAGCTGGGTAATACTCTGGTTCAGGCTCATCTGAAGAGTATCTACATCGTTGGTTACACGGGAAAGAATTTCACCATTTGTCCTGCTTTCATAATAATTCATTGGAAGCTTGCTGAACTTCTTTGAAATATCTTTTCGCAGGTTATAGGTAACATCGTTGGAAATTCCGGTCATCACATAACCCTGGATAAAGGAGAAGCAGGCACTTGCCACATACAGTCCAAGTGTCCATAAAAGGATATAGCCGATTTTTCCAAAATCAATGCTTCCTGTTCCGTTTACTTTTGCTACCAGTCCGTTAAAAAGCTCTGTAGTTGCTTTTCCGAGAATCTTCGGTCCCACTATATTAAAGATGGTTCCTGCAATTGCAAAAAGAAACATCAGGGCAAAACGGAATTTATAACGTTCCATATACTGGAACAGTCTTTTCATTGCTCCTTTAAAATCTTTTGCCTTTTCACCGGAGTTCATTGCACGGCTCCGGTGGCCGCCCATGGGGCCTCTTGCTCTGTTTTCACTCATGCTAATTCCTCCTCTGAAAGCTGGGACATGGCGATCTGGCGATAAACCTCGCAGTTCTTCATCAGTTCTTTATGAGTTCCGATACCTGCCATATTTCCATCGTCCAGTACAATAATCTGGTCTGCATTTAAAATAGTGCTGATTCGCTGGGCCACAATAATGGTTGTGGTATCTTTTGTCTTTTCTTTCAAAGCCTGACGCAGCTTACTGTCGGTCTTAAAATCAAGAGCTGAAAAGCTGTCATCAAAAATAAGGATTTCTGGCTTCTTTGCAATGGCTCTTGCAATGGAAAGACGCTGTTTCTGACCACCGGATACGTTGGTTCCTCCCTGTGAAATCGGAGCCTCATATCCCTCTGGCTTGGCTTCAATAAAATCATCAGACTGTGCAATCTGGGCTGCAAGCTTCACATCCTCCATGGAAATGTCTGTTTTTCCATAACGGATATTGGAATCAATGGTTCCGGAGAACAGAACACCTTTTTGTGGAACATATCCCAGACGGTCACGAAGATCGTGCTGTGTCATATCCCGGACATCAACGCCGTCCACTTTCACAGAACCTTTTGTCACATCATAAAATCTTGGAATCAGATTTACCAGAGTACTCTTTCCGCTTCCGGTACTTCCGATGATTGCCACTGTCTCACCTTTCTTTGCCTTAAAAGTAATATCATTGATAACATTTTCCCCGGCTTCCGGATAGGCAAAGCTTACATGATTAAATTCCACAGTTCCTTTTTCCTGTTTGTCCGGGCTTACCGGATCTTCCGGATCATTTACAGATGGCTTCATTTCCAGAACCTCACAGATACGTCCTGCTGCCACATTTGCTCTTGGAAGCATAATGGAAATAGCCGTGATCATTAGGAATGACATAATAATCTGCATTGCATACTGGATAAATGCCATCATATTTCCAACCTGCATAGTTCCGTTGTCAACACCATGTGCACCAAAGTAAATAATAGAAACGGATACACCATTCATGATCAGCATCATAACAGGCATCATAAAGGTCATACAACGGTTTACAAACAGGTTTGTTTTGGTAAGGTCTATATTGGCTTTTTCAAAACGTTCTTCTTCGTGTTTCTCGCGGCTGAATGCACGGATAACCGGAATTCCGGTAAGAATTTCTCTTGTTACCAGATTCAGTCTGTCAATGAGAGTCTGAAGCTTTGTGAATTTCGGCATTGCGACCTGGAAAAGTACCAGGATTACCAGAAGAATCAGAACTACGGCTACTGCAAGAATCCAGGTCATGGAAGAATCAGTCTGAAGAACCTTGATCACGCCTCCAACACCAAGAATAGGCGCATAAAGTACGATTCTAAACATCATGGTCATAACCTGCTGTACCTGCTGAACATCATTGGTACTTCTGGTGATCAGGGATGCTGTGGAAAATTTATGATATTCATTGCTGGAAAATTGAATAACCTTGCGGTACACATTGTCCCTGAGATCATGTCCAAGTGCTGCTGCCACTCTTGCAGATAAGAAGGTGACAGAAACTGCCGCCAGCATAATTACCAGAGCCATAAGTACCATCCGGATTCCGGAAGTCTTAATGTAATTCATCTGAATGGCATCCAGATCCTCGCCCATAGCTTCGTATTCTGCTTTCACACTGCTTACGGCAGCCTGGGTAAGAATAGATTCCGGCATGTCGGAAAGCTTCTCGTCTACAGTTTCCATCATTTTGGCTTTTGCCTCTTCTGGCATGGCTGCCAGAACCTGCATGGGATCCGTTCCTTCCGGCACATTCATCTGGGAAAGCATTTGCTGGCTTTCCTCGCTGCCGGATGTGAAAGATGCATACATCATCAGAGGTTTGCAAAGAAGATCGTTTAATTCGTCTCTTTTTTCCCCTGTAACTGTATCTTTCAGTTCATAAATGTCTCCGTCCAGAACATAGGAATCCAGAACCTTTTTACTTGTGTCATCGTCCATAAATATCTGCAGGTTTTCCATGGTGCTCTCACGTAATTTTTCCGGGACACCGTCTGGAATACCGCCCTGCTGGATACCTACATTGATAATCTTTGAGGTATAATCCGGCAAAGACAGATCACAGTAAGCCTGCAAAAACAGCAGTCCAATAATCAGAACAATGTAGCCTGCTGATTTTTTCAGATACTTCATTAATTTAATCATGCTTCGTTATCCTTTCTTTTTTTAATGACAGAAATGTTTCATCGGCATTTCAGCTAAAGAAATGTCCGGTCCGGGCATGGCGGCAATATTTTCTTTAATCTGCATACAGAATCTTCTCATCAGGCAAAGCTCGCTTTCGGAAAAACCTGCAAGAATCTGTTTTTCTCCTTCTCTTGCCATCTGCATTCCTTCTTTAATAATTTTTTTGCCTTCCTCTGACAGAAAAATACGGCTGACACGCTGGTCTTTTTCATCCTGCTTTCTTATCAGCAGGCCACTTTTCTCCAGGCGTTGGATGCTTACTGTAACAGTAGGAGGTTTCACACCAAGCTTTGCCGCCAATTCTTTCTGACTGCACCCGTCCTCCTTATACAAAACGGCCAGAATGGGAATCTGCCGCGGGTGAATGCCAAGCTTTTTTAATTTCATAAAGCATTTCTCCATATACATGCGGCTTATTTCCATCATAAGACTCTGAATGCTTTTTTCATTATCTGCTTCCAAGTTCTCACCTCACTTGCAATTTCTTTTGTATTCGGCTTTATTCTTCACTTTATATTCTATCTTTATTTAGTTAGCCGACTAATTTTATAGTTTATACTTTATTACAAAAATTGCAAGTGTTTTTTGTGCAGTTTATATTTTTTTAAGATTTATATTTGAGAAAATATCTGTTTTTACTTTATTATTATTTTGCCGGACTAAGTTTTAACTTCCACCCGACAGAGCTTTTATTTAACAGAAGATTCCAACTGAATTTCCTGTTAAACAAAAAGACACGGACATTTTGGATAATAAACTATATATCCAAAATGTTCCGTGTCTTTTTAATAAATTGATTGGTCTGAGTCTTTTTTAAATAAACTGATTGGTCTGCTCATCGTAATGATAATCGATAGAGTCCATTTTCTCTAACAGTTCTTTTTTGCGAAGGCCTCTGCAGGTACACAGTGCCTCCAGAGAATCGTAATAATCCCGAAGCTGTGTATTTACATAGCTTAACAGGATCACAGGGTCCTTGGGAATCATAAAAATCTCCTTTGCAGATTTATTGATTGCTGACCTTATTTTACCCTTACCACGTATTCTCCATTCTCTACATCCAGAAGTAATGTATCACCGGTATGAACTTCACCGGAGAGGATCTTACGTGCAGTAAGTGTTTCCACATATTTCTGAAGATAACGTTTCAGTGGTCTTGCACCATAAACAGGATCGTAACCATTGTCGATTACATCTTTCTTGGCTGCTTCTGTAAGCTCTAGGGAGAGCTCCTGATCAGCAAGACGGTCATTAAGTTCTTTGACCATCAGGTCAACGATACTACCGATGTTGTCTTTTGTCAATGGCTTGAACATGATAATCTCATCCAGACGGTTGAGGAACTCCGGACGAAAGTGTCCTCTAAGGTCATTCATAACCTCATTCTGGGCTTCCTCTTTGATCTCACCGTTTTCATCAATGCCATCCAGAAGATAAGGTGATCCGATGTTTGAAGTCATGATCAGAATGGTATTCTTAAAGTCTACGGTACGACCCTGGGAGTCTGTAATACGTCCATCGTCAAGTACCTGCAGAAGTACATTAAATACATCCGGGTGTGCTTTCTCGATCTCATCAAACAAAACGACGCTATATGGTTTACGACGAACTGCCTCTGTCAGCTGTCCGCCTTCTTCATATCCTACATATCCCGGAGGCGCTCCGATCAGTCTGGATACGGAGTATTTCTCCATGTACTCACTCATATCAATACGGACCATATTCTGTTCGTCATCAAACAAAGTCTGTGCAAGGGTTTTGGCAAGCTCTGTTTTACCTACACCTGTTGGTCCAAGGAACAGGAAAGAACCGATGGGCTTGGTAGGATCTTTGATTCCTGCTTTGGAACGGAGGATTGCATCTGTAACACGACGTACACCTTCGTCCTGTCCGATTACACGTTTGTGAAGTTCGTCTTCCAGATGAAGAAGTTTCGCACGTTCTCCTTCTGTCAGCCTTGCTACCGGAATGCCGGTCCAGCGGGAAATGATTCTTGCAATCTCGTCATCTGTTACCACTTCATGGACAAGACTTCTGTCACTTTCCTTTGTATTTCGTTCTTCTATTTCAAGCTGCTGCTGTAATTTCGGCAGTTCTCCATATTGAAGCTCTGCTGCTTTCTCCAGATCATAGCTTTGTTTTGCTTTCTGGATCTGTTTATTTACATCTTCTATCTGCTCACGAAGCTTCTGAAGTTTTTCTACAGAATGTTTCTCATTCTCCCACTGGGCTTTCTGGGTGTTGAAAGCATCCTGCATTTCAGCAAGCTCTTTCTGAAGATCCTGGAGACGTTCCTTACTTAAGTTATCTGTTTCTTTCTTAAGAGAAAGTTCTTCCATCTTTAACTGGTCAATTTTACGGCGCTGTTCATCAAGCTCCGTAGGCATGGAATCCAGTTCTGTTTTGATCAGGGCACATGCCTCATCTACCAGGTCAATTGCCTTGTCTGGAAGGAAACGGTCTGTAATGTAACGGTGGGAAAGGGTTGCAGCTGCCACAAGTGCACTGTCTGTAATTTTAACTCCATGGAATACCTCATAGCGTTCTCTTAAACCACGGAGAATGGAAATGGTATCTTCCACAGTTGGTTCGTCTACCATTACTGGCTGGAAACGACGTTCCAGGGCTGCATCTTTCTCAATGTACTGGCGGTATTCATCAAGTGTAGTGGCACCGATGCAGTGAAGCTCACCGCGGGCAAGCATTGGTTTTAACATGTTGCTGGCATCCATAGCACCGTCTGTTTTACCTGCACCTACGATCAGATGCAGCTCATCAATAAACAGAATGATGTTTCCATCACTTTTCTTTACTTCTTCCAGAACGGCTTTCAGACGTTCCTCAAACTCGCCACGGTATTTCGCACCTGCTACCAGGGCACCCATATCAAGGGAAAAGATTTTTTTATCTTTTAATTTCTCTGGGACATCCCCATCTGCGATTCTCTGTGCAAGGCCTTCTACTGCTGCTGTTTTACCAACACCAGGTTCACCGATAAGAACCGGATTATTTTTGGTCTTACGGGAAAGAATACGGATTACATTTCGGATCTCACTGTCTCTTCCGATAACTGGATCCATTTTCTGATTTTTTGCTTTTTCTACAAGGTCTTCGCCGTATTTGTTCAGAGTATCGTAAGTAGCCTCCGGATTATCGCTTACTACACGCTGATTTCCACGTACTGTGGAAAGTGCCTGTAAAAAACGTTCTTTGGTAATACCAAACTCGCTCCAGATTTTCTTCATGCTGGGGCTTGGATATTTCAGAAGTGCCAGGAAAAGATGTTCTACGGAGACATATTCATCTCCCATTGCTTTTGCTTCGTCTTCTGCGTTTACCAGTGCTTTATTCAGATACTGTCCGAAACGCAAGTCACCGCCGGATACTTTCACCTTGGCATCCAGGGCATTTTTTACTGTGTTCAGAAAATATTCTTTATTTATTTCCATCTTCTCAATAAGCTTGAGAATCAGGCTGTCTTCCTGAGTCAGGAGGGTATATAACAGATGTTCCTGCTCGATTTCCTGATTGCCGTATTCGTACGCAACCTTTTCCAAATCCTGAACAGCCTGTACAGATTTCTGTGTAAATTTGCTGATGTTCATAGGCTCTCCTCCTTCAGCTTTTATATGCAAACCGCGCAGCCTTCGCGGCTCTTTAAAAAAGTAACTCGCTTGGGCTGCGCCTTTTATAAGTGTTTTCTTATTACGGTTATTAATATAGCACCAGTTGTTAGCACTGTCAATAGGTGAGTGCTAATTTTTTGTGAAGATTTTGTGAAGCCTTGATTTTACGGGCTTCACAGGGATTTTTTACTGTCACACAATAACAGAAAAAAAGCTTTTGCTGGCAGTTTATGATGCAAAAGCTTTTTTCTGAATATGAATATATGTATGAACTCCGATTATCTTCGGATGGAGTCAACCAATTTGCGCGCTTCTTCTGTCAGTTCTCGAATCTTATCAAATTCTCCGGCTTTCACAAGATCACCTTTTACCATCCAGCTTCCTCCACAGCAGACAATCTTGTCGCAGGAAAGATACTCTTCAAGATTCTTTGCATTTATTCCTCCTGTAGGCATAAACTTAAGCCCTGTATAAGGTGCCGCCATAGCTTTAATCATAGAAATCCCCCCTGCCGGCTCAGCTGGGAAAAATTTTACTACTTTAAGCCCCCTTTTTACTGCCTGTGCAACTTCAGACGGAGAAATACAGCCTGGAAAAACAGGGATTTCATTCTTAAGACAATAGTCCACAATCTCTGCATCAAATCCCGGACTCACTATAAATTTCGCCCCTGCCCGAACGGCTGCATCAACCTGTTCAACAGTAAGCACAGTTCCTGCCCCAACCAGCA
Source organism: uncultured Blautia sp. (assembly GCA_934364795.1). Lineage (GTDB taxonomy): Bacteria > Bacillota > Clostridia > Lachnospirales > Lachnospiraceae > Blautia_A. The sequence continues at coordinate 7,784 of CAKRMK010000035.1, read as the reverse complement.
TTTCCGGAAACTGCTCCGTCATCAGACGAATACTCTCTTCTGCTGCTTCTGTACGAAAAGTCACTTCCGCACACGGAAGCCCGCCTTCAACCAATGCAGCAGCTAACGGTACTGCATCTTTTGCATCTTCTAAGACTACTACTGGAACCACTCCGAGTTTCTCAAATCTCTCTGTTATATCTTTCATTTGAATTTCCTTTCGCTTAAATCATATCATCTTTTTATATCAAAGTTCATTTCCATCACATGTCTGATCATCGAAACATCATCTGTGATATTTCCATCACCATGAATCGTATGTTTCACTGCACTTGCCGCAACACCAAAATTCACAATATCCTCCGGCGTATAATCATTCATCAGCCCATATATTATGCCACTTACAAATGCATCTCCACCACCTACTCTGTCAAGAATATGAAAGGTCAGTCTCTTACTTGCATAGGTCTTTCCATTTAACCAGAGATAAGCAGAAAGACTGTTTTCACTACAGCTATGTGCAAAACGGACATGTCTCGCAATACATTTTATATTTGGATATCTGCTTACGAATGCTCTGAACACTTTCTCCTGCTGTTCAAGATCCGGCTGAAATGGAATGTCATCCTTTACATCTCCTGCATTATGATTTTCCTCATCCTTCCAGATATGATAAGGTTCTATCCCAAAAAGGACATCCACATATGGAAGACAGCGTGTGCAAAAATCTCTTGCCTCTTCCCAGCTCCACAAAGTACTTCTGAAATTCCCGTCAAAACTTACTGTCATTCCATTTTCCTTTGCAGTTTTCAGACATGTCATTATCAATTGACGGCATTTCGTTCCAAGCGCCGGTGTAATACCACTTACATGAAGCCATGTATAACCAGCCAGAATTTTTTTTACATCTGTTTTGCTGAAATCGTATTCTGAAAAAGCACTGTGTTTCCTGTCGTAAACCACTTTGCTCGGGCGAATTCCATAACCTGTTTCCAGATAATAAGTTCCCAGACGATGCGTAGGTGTCTCTTCTTCCGTAGAGTAAACCACGCTATCGCAATTTACGTCATTACTTCGCATCATACGCACAGCACTTTTTCCAAGACTATTTCCCGGAACTACTGTAAAAAATGATGCATCTACGCCAAGATTCGCAAGGGAAAGAGCAACATTTGCCTCACTTCCCCCATATCTTGCTTCAAAAGTTGTTGCCGTTCTGATTTTTTCATAATCTGGTGGAGTCAAACGAAGCATGATCTCACCAATCGTAATAAATTTATGTTCCATATTAATACTCCAGATAAGCTCCCTTCATCGGGCTTGCAGCATGCTGACTGAAAAGTCTCAGCACACCTTTCTTATATTTTGCTTCTCGTGGTTTCCAGTTTTTACGTCTTTCTGCAAGGATCTGATCAATTTCTTCCATAGATTTGCGTTCTCCTGCAATTCCAATGATATTCAGTTTTCTTTCCATAACGTCAATTTCAATCAGGTCCCCTTCTTCAACAAGTGCAATCGGGCCGCCGTCAACAGCTTCCGGGCTACAATGTCCGATTACCGGACCAGTAGATGCGCCGGAAAAACGGCCATCTGTGATCAGTGCAATACTCTTTCCCAATTCTTTATCGCTGCTGATTGCCTCAGAAGTATAGAACATTTCCGGCATTCCGCTTCCTTTTGGTCCCTCATAACGGATGAAAACAGCATCACCTTTCTGCACTTTATGTTTTAATACTGCATCCAGGCATTCTTCCTCACTGTCAAATGGTCTTGCACGAAGTACAGATTTAAACATTTCCTTCGGGCATGCAGTATGTTTAATTACAGCTCCTTCCGGAGCAAGGTTTCCACGAAGAACAGCAATACTTCCATCTGTTCCGATTGCTTTGTCATATGGACGGATGATATCCTCTTTTGTAAGATTTACATGATAACGTTTATTAAATTCCTGAAGCCATTTTTCACATTTTTCGTAAAATCCATTTTTCTTCAGTTCTTCCAGGTTTTCTCCTAAAGTTTTTCCTGTAACAGTCATTACATCCAAATGAAGATTTTCTTTAATTTCTTCCATGATCGCCGGTACACCACCTGCATAATAGAAACATTCTGCCGGCCAGCGTCCTGCCGGACGTACGTCCAGAAGATATCTGGCATTTCTGTGCAGTCTGTCAAAAGTATCCCCAGTAATCTCAATACCAAGCTCATGTGCAATTGCCGGAATATGTAACAGACAGTTGGTACTTCCTGAAATTGCGGCATGTACAAGAATCGCGTTTTCGAAGCTGTCCATAGTTACAATGTCAGACGGACGCATATTTTCCATCTGTGCAATCCGGACTGCCTGTCTTCCCGCTTCTCTGGCAAATTCAAGAAGATCCGGACTTGTAGATGGCATCAGTGCCGTACCCGGAAGTGCAAGACCAAGTGCTTCTGCCATAATCTGCATGGTAGATGCCGTTCCGATAAAGGAACATGCTCCACAGCTCGGGCATGCATTGCACTTTGCCCAGTCAAGCTTTTCTTCATCAATTTCACCACGTTCAAATTTTGCACTGTACATTCCAAGCTGTTCCAGCGTCAGCATCTCCGGTCCGGCATTCATTGTTCCACCCGGCACAAAGACAGACGGAATATTTACTCTGGCAAGTCCGATCAGGTTTCCTGGAACCCCTTTATCACAGCTTGAAAGATATACACCTGCATCAAATGGTGTTGCATTTGCATGAATTTCAATCATATTGGCTATCATTTCACGACTTGCCAGACTGTAATTGATGCCATCTGTTCCCTGACTTTCACCATCACAGATATCGGTACAGTAATAACGTGCACCAAATCCACCTTCCTCAGCAATTCCCTTCCTTACCTCTTCCACAAGGATATTTAAATGTCCACTTCCCGGATGACTGTCACCGTAAGTACTTTCTACCATGACCTGAACCTTTCCCAGGTCCTCTTTTGTCCATCCTGTTCCCAGACGCAGCGGATCAAGCTCCGGTGCAAGTTTTCTCATTTCCTGACTTTTTAACTGCATAATACTCTCCTCTTTATTCCCGGATCAGATTTAAACTTTCCAGTTTTTCTCTGAGTTCCTGTTCTTCATCATCTTCCACGCCAAGTTCCACATTATCAAATGTCGGCAGGCTGAACACTCCCAGCATGGATTTCGCATCTACAATATATTTTCCACAGATCAGATCTACATCTTTCTGACATCCAGATGCCGCCTGCACCAGATGTTTTGCGTCATACATGTCTCTTAAATAAACCGATATCCTTATCATTAATCTCTGCCTCCTACGCAAAAATTGAAATAACAAAGCTTACAACAAATGCTGTGACACCGATCAGTGTCTCCATGACTGACCACGATTTCAATGTTGTTTTTTCATCGATTTCAAGGAAAGTTCCTACCAGCCAGAATCCAGCGTCATTTACATGACTCAGTGCTGTTGCGCCACCACAGATTGCACAGCACATGGCAGCTCTGTAAATCATGCTTGTAGCCATTACCGCCGGCATTGTCGCCATGATTCCTGATGCCATTGTCATCGCCACAATGGAACTTCCCACCGAAGCCCTGACCAGAACTGCAATAAGAAAAGCAATAAGGATCAATGGAAGTCCGCTTTTTTCAAGAGCAGGACCAATGATATTTCCAAGCCCGGAATCCTGAAGCATCCATCTGATCACACCACCACTGGCAATAACCAGAAGTATCATGCCTACCGGTCTGAGTGAGTGATCCAGTATTTTCTTTAATTGAGCACCGGTAAATCCTCGTCGGATTCCCAGAAAATACATGGCTGCCAGAGTTGCGATCGTGAGTGCCAGAAATGGTTTTCCAAGAAATCCAAGAATATTCTGTACACTTTCCGGAATTGGCATATATTTTGACAATGTACTGAGAAGAATCAGCACAAGCGGAATCAATACCACACCTAATACGAGGCCAAACGGCGGCAGCTCATTTCCGTCATCCTTAATTTCCTCTACATTTACCGGAAGTTCTGTAAAAATTTTATTGCCAATAAAACCACCCCAGATAATTCCGGAAACCAGCATACAAATCAATGCTGTTGGAACTCCAACCATGATCATAGTTCCCAAATTTACTCCAAGCGCATTTGCAACAAGTACAGATCCGGCAGATGGCGGTACAAAAGCATACCCGCTGGCAAGACCTGCAAGAAGTGGAATTGCATAATATAATGTAGATTTTTTCGTCTGCTTTGCAACGCTGAAAGCTAATGGTATCAATACAACAACACCTGCTTCAAAAAATACGGTTGTGCCAATTACAAGCCCTGTAATTCCCAATGCCCATCCTGCTTTTTTCTGACCAAATTTGCTGATCAGTGTTTCTGCAATTCTCTGTGCACCACCACTTACTTCCAGAATTCCACCGAACATAGAACCCAGCCCTACCAGAAGTGCAATTCCCTGTAAAGTCTTTCCGACACCCTTCTCTACTGTGTCAGAAATCATCGTAAGCGGCATTCCGGCTCCGATTCCGATAATAATGGCGGAAATCATCATGGACAAAACCGGATGAAGCTTAAATCGGATGATCAGCACCAGTAGCACTATAATTCCTGCCAGAGCTGCGATCATCAGCCTCATTGGGTCGGCCACAAAAGCTGTTTCTTCCATTTTCCTTTTACCTCCTTGATTCATCTGATGTTTTTTGTGTTTATCGCAAATTCATCTGACCTATTTTAAGATTTTTAGCTTCTATTTATAGTTTTAAGTCATTTTTCTTTGCAATTGATCTGATGTATTTATAATATATTCACTCTTCTAAAAATGCAATACTGTAATTTTATCCAAAATATTCTATGTATTTTTGTGCATATTAACATTTTGACTTTGAATTTGAAAGATATTATCATAAGAAGTAAGAAATATGAGATATAAGAAATGGAGTAAATCATATGATGAATTTACCATCTGAAGAAAAAAGTCTTCCTCAGAAAATATCTGAAGATATCATCGCACTTATTTTAGAAGAAAACCTGCAGCCAGGAGACAAACTGCCTAATGAAACCATTCTTTCCGAACGTCTGAATGCAGGAAGAAGTTCTATCCGTGAAGCAATGAAACTTCTGGCTTCCAGAAATATCGTTACTATCCGTCAGGGATCTGGTACCTATATCGCGTCTTCTCCTGGAATGGTCGAGGATCCCCTTGGCTTTACTTTTATCGGCAACAAGCAAAAACTTGTTACTGATCTGCTGGAAGTTCGTTTTCTTCTTGAGCCTTCCATTGCTGCAATGGCAGCCACACATGCCGATGAAAAAGACATAAAAAAAATCACCGCACTCTGCGATGAAGTTGAAATATTATTAAAAAATCATGAAGATCACACACATAAGGATATTGAACTGCATACAGCCATAGCATTGAGCAGTAAAAATGTTGTAGTTCCCAGGCTGGTTCCTGTGATCAACAGCTCTATTCCTCTGTTTGTAGAAACAACCGGCGGTACTCTGCACGAAGAGACCATAGAAACACACCGCGAAATTGCTGATGCTATCGCGTCTCATGATCCTCTTCGTGCCCAGGATGCCATGTATCTTCATTTGGTCTATAACCGAAAGAGAATACAGCTCAGCCAAAAACAAAATGTCTGAGTCAATGCAATCGCCTGTGGAATTTCATGTAAGGTGACAGGAACTCCTGCTTTTTTCAATGCTTTTTCATAATTTACACCTTGTTTGTTGAATGTACTTTGATCCTCTAGTTATTTATTATCTTTTATCAAATGTTTTATTAAAGTAATTACATTATTATTCAAATCTATAACTTTGTCAATAAATATTTAAGAATATTTCTCATTTCTACCAGTTGCACAAAGTAAAGATTTTGTTTTTATGCAGATTTTACTATAGCAATCCTTCTGATTATTTTCGGAATTCCCTGCAACAGCAAAAATACCCTGATCACAACATTTCATTGTTGTAATCAGGGTATTTTTTGTATTCAGATATTTTTTTACTATGATATATCGGCAGATTATAGGCAAATCTATATCTTTCCGATAAAATCCTGCAGAAAATGCTTTGCTGCACCTACAGCTGAGGCTTCTTTCTTATAAGAACAGTTTTTCAGATATCTCAGATCATGATCGAACCCATTATACTGCATTACTTTTTCCCCAAGAGGTATCATATAATCTGAAAGATATCCTCCCATTTCTCCTCCAAGAATGATATCCATATCATATGCCATACGGAGATTGGAAATCAGAATTGCAAGGTAGTCAAGATATTCCCCCCATTTCTTCTCAGCCTTTTCATCATTGCTTTGAAGCAGCTGCATAAACTGTTCCACAGAATCCTTTGACTCACCAACAAGTGCGCCTGCAGCACAATAAGCATCTGCACAACCTGATTTTCCGCAATAACACTTGCGGCCCTGAGGTACAAGTATCATATGTCCAAATTCTCCGGCCTTCTGATTTTCTCCGGAAAACAATTTTCCCCCTATGCAAAATGCACCGCCAAGTGTCTGATTCAGCGAAAGATAGATTGCATTCTGATAGGTGTTCATATCTTCTGCCATCATTGCCGCATTCGCATCATTTGAAAAATAAACCGGAACAGAAAAAGCCTGTTCCAGGAAACTGAGACTATAGTTTTCAAGTTTCAGTGCGTGGGATTTTATCACCAGTTTCTGCTCCTGATTAATGATTCCCGGAATAGAGATTCCAACACCCAGAAGCTTTTCTTTCTGCTCTGCATCATTCATATGATCCAGAAATTTCTCTGCAAAATCTGCCACCTGACTGCAATATGACATATCAGGTACAAATTTCAGACGGATCCGCTCTGATTTTACAATCTCATACTTCAGATTTACCAGCACCATTCCCACATGATTTGCAGTGATCACAATTCCCATTGCATAACGATAGGATGGATTGATTCCAATACTCTTAGCCTTTCTTCCTCCTGTAGATTCATATTCTCCGTTTTCTATTATGACACCTTTCTCCAACAGATTTTTTACATTAGCCAGAACTGTTGGCATACTCAGATTCAATTCTTTGGATATTTCTACTTTTGATGTGGATTCTCTATTTATAATATAATTTACGATTTTTGATTTCGTGGCAAATTTCTTTTCCAGTCCGCTCATTCTATTTTACCTTCTTTTATGAATGTATTTATAAAAGAATGATACCTGTTATTGTCATATTTGTAAATAGCCATTGTCTCTACAGAGTATGTTGCTGCAAATATAAAGTCTCCATCCATAATTTATTACTTTTTGCAATTGAAGCAGGGGACTTAACTGATTCAGTTAATATATCTACAATAACAGATAAATTTATATCGTCCGGATGAAATATTATATTTCATTTTTCACGTTAATGATATAAAATTATCAATGTAAATATCTGAGCATATTTAAAAAATCATTCTTAATCCTTTTCAAATATGCTCTGGAAAGGAACTTTTATACTAATGAAAACCAAGATTCAGGATATGACCTCCGGTTCGCCGGGACGATTGATCATTCTTTTTGCAATTCCCCTGATGCTGGGGAATATCTGTCAGCAGCTTTATACAATGGTGGATACCATGGTCGTTGGCCAGATTGCAGGTGTGGAGGCTCTTGCCGCACTGGGTGCTGTTGACTTTCTGATGTGGGTTGTCACAGGAATATCCACCGGACTCACCCAGGGATTTTCCATTCAGCTCTCCCAGTATTATGGGGCAAAGGATTTCGAAAATCTGCGTAAATCTCTGGCACACAGTTATCGGCTGACCGCATTCATCGCAGTGGGAGTATTCATTCTC
>CAKRMK010000034.1 GCA_934364795.1 uncultured Blautia sp. | reverse complement strand
TGCGATAGTGGCGTAGTTGGTAACGCGCGACCTTGCCAAGGTCGAGACCGCGGGTTCGAGCCCCGTCTATCGCTCTATGTAAGCCAGGACATGTTGTCCTGGCTTTTTTGTGTAACAGGAAATTCCGTTGGAATTCCCTGTTACACAAAAAGCTCTAACGGGCAGGATCCTTTTTTATTATGCATTTTGTTCGTCGGAACAGATTACACTGTAGAAACTAAGCAGATAAAGTCCGCTAAGTCCTACCAGTGCATAAATGATCCTGGAAATCCAGCTCATACTTCCAAAAATAAAGGCAACCAGATTAAAATTAAAAAATCCGATCAGTCCCCAGTTAATTGCACCGATTATAGTAAGGGTAAGACAAAAACACCTTAAAAATTTATTTCCCATAAGTCACCATCCTTTCATATTCGTATCTATAGTTTTTCACAATTTCAGGGGAATATTCACACATAATATGGAAAAAAAACAAGAATCTGGATACTTCAAATTAAGGTATAAAAATGAAGCATAAAAATACACGTAACCGGTTAAGAAGTTACGTGTATTTTTATAATTCATATTTATAGATTTATTTTTATAGTTTCATTAGTTATGACCTATTATTAAATTTATTCCAGATTCAATGTCTGGGAAGCTGTAATTCCATTGTCAAGCCCGAATGCATCAGATGCCTGTAAAGTAACAGCACTCATGTCCTGAAGGGAAAATGCCTGACAAACATTTATTGTCTCACCTGGTTGGATTTCCTTCATAAAGGCATCAATTGCCTCATCACTGGATGCCGGAATGGCGGCTTCAAGAGAAGTTCCATTCTGATAAGCAGTGAGATTTACATCCACCATGGCGCTGGAAGCACTTGTTCCGTTGTTGGTGTAATCATAGTAAACAAGGAGACAGGGTTCTCCACCAAAATCAGTAGAAACAACATTTCTGGTATAATGAATGGAAAAACGTTCGGAGTTAAGATCAATAGTGCCTGTAGAAGCAGGTGTCTGCGTATTCTCTGCGCCTTCTGTGGAATTGCCGTCAGCACTTGCATTTAAAGTCTGGCTGATTTCTTCCTCCACACTTTTGAAGTTTGCAGACATAATCTTTACTGTTTCCTCATCCAGATAAGCTACCTTCCAGATACCGTTTACATTGACCATAGGATAGACAATATCGGTTTCACTGAATTTGTCATCCATGGACTGTGATTTATCATTGAGAATAGATGCCAGCTTTTCCTGTGTTTCCTGTTCGGTAAGGCTCTGTCCGGAAAAAGCACTTGAAACAATCTGACGGAGAAATTCGGAAACCGTTTCTCTGTAAATGTCAGAACCGTCAACATAACGGATACGTGCTGAAACTTCAGCTGTGCCTTCCTGAAAATGAAAATTAGTTCTGGTAATGGACCAGGTCATTTTCTCATTGATGGATTTGAAAAAGCTTTCGTAAGTGGCATTGTTTACATCTGCGTTATCAAGTGCACTAAGATCTCCGCTCTGGATCAGAGAATCCATTGTGGAAAAATCAAGCTTTTGTATACTGGAAAGATATTGTTCCAGAGCCTTGGCAGGTTTGCTTCGTTCATAGAAATAATAGCCGGAACCACCTGCGAATACAAGAACCAGAAAAAGAAGGAAAAGTGCAAGTCCTACCTTATGTTTTTTCTTTTTCTTTTTTGGAACGGGTTGTTCTTCTGGAATATTCAATTGTTTTTCGTCCATGTTACCTCCTGGTATAAATTGTTGATATCAATAAAAAGGGGGCGAAAATTCTGTAGTAGTACAAAAATTCCGCAGGTATCAAGTCAGATACAAAATATATTATAGTATACTCCCACATTTGTGTCAAAATATTTGAGGTGCAAAATACCCGTAAAAGTACCACATGTTGCTGTGAGCTTTGCTTACAAAATTATACAAAGCATGATTTACAGCTGTAGCTGCAATGAAAAAACATTGCTGTCAAAACAGCGGGAGGTATGTTACAATAAAATCACCAGAATAAAAAAGAAAGGCGGAGAACTATGAGCATAAAGTATGAATCCTATATAGAATCAGAGGCAGATGGCCTTGATATTTCCATTTTGGCTGTGGTTCCAGAGAAACAGCCTTACAGAGGAATCCTTCAGCTTGTTCATGGAATGAGTGAATACAAAGAGCGTTATCTTCCTTTTATGGAATACATGGCGAAACGGGGATATGTATGCGTGATCCATGACCACAGAGGACATGGGAAAAGTATCCGTGCCATGGATGACCTGGGATATATGTATGGTGGTGGTGCCCGTGCAATTTTGAAAGATATTGAAGTAGTGAACCGCAAGGTGCATGAGGAACTGCCAGAGCTGCCGCTGGTTTTATTTGGACACAGCATGGGTTCACTGGCGGTAAGAGCTTTTGCAAGGGAACATGATGACCGTATGGATATGCTGATTATCTGCGGTTCTCCAAGCAAGAACAGTGCAAGACCTTTGGGAGAGGCACTTGCCCACGCAGAGAGTGCAGTGTTTGGTTCCACCCACAAAAGCCGTCTTATTGAGACGTTGTCCTTTGGAGGAAATGTAATGCGTTTTCGTAAAGACAAGAACTGTACCTCTTGGATCTGTGCAAATAAGGCGGCAGCACAGGAATACTCCGATTCAGAACTGTGCGGCTTCACCTTTACAGATGACGGTTATCTGGCACTTTTTGAGCTGATGAAGCGTGCTTATGATGTAAAACACTGGCACTGTACCAATCCGAAAATGCCGGTGCTTTTTGTAAGCGGTTCCGATGATCCATGCATGATCAATGTACGGCATTTTGCCAAAGCTGTACAGGATATGCGCCATGCGGGATATGTAGATGTAAAAGGTAAACTTTATCCGGGAATGCGCCATGAGATCCTAAATGAAACGGATAAACTGAAGGTTTACCATGATATTGCTTTCTATATAAAGAAAAAAGGCTTCTGAAAGAAATAATGTTCTGTTTAATTTTGCAGAATAAAGAACCTGATTTTGCACATATTAATAAAAACTGGCTGCGGCCTTTAAAAGGCATTAGAGCGTGTTTGAAAAATCATTCCCACAATCTGCACGCCCCACTTTGCGGTATATTTTACCCGAATTCAGTTGCCGTAGCCCGCTACGGCGCCCTCATTCGGGCAAAATCTCCCACAAATTGTGACGCACATCTTGCAGAAAGCCTTTTTTAAACACGCTCTAGAACCTTTTTCAAACATGCTCTGGAGAGTATCTTAAAATGTGCAGAATGGAGATTCATTATGAAAAGAGGCTGGCTTTTATTAATTGTCCTGCTTTGTGTGGCATTTCTTATCAGCTGCAGTAAAAAAACAGAGCCGGATGAGACAAAAGGAGAACTGGTGAAGATTGAGAGAGAGGCAGACCCGGGAAGGGCGAGTCTCTTTCTTTTTTTTATTTTGTAGCTATTTCGAAAAGAAAAAAATAATTTTTGTCAAAATGCACTAAAAAATCATAACAATATCACTTAAAAATACTACAACTTGAAAAAATTACAATATTAACCTGCTAAAGTTTAAAAAGTTACTTGTCTAAAGTGTCCGGGAATGCTATAATTTTTACTATATCTTATTTAAAAATGAACTTTGGTCAGAAATTAAGAGATTTACAGGTTTCGTCCAGAGTAAAACAAGGAGGAAAAATGGGAAAGTACTTTGCAAAAAGACTTGGAATGGCGATTCTGACTATCTTTCTGGTAGCCTGTCTTACATTCCTGCTGATGAATGCTGTACCGGGAAGCCCATGGCTCAGTGAGAAAACACCTTCTGAAACCACACTTGCAGCGCTGAATGCCAAATATGGACTGGATAAGCCAGTATATGTACAGCTTTTTATGTATCTGAAAAATATTCTTCACGGTGATTTCGGTGTATCTCTTAAGATGCAGAAAAACCGTGCAGTTCTTGACATTATCGTGGATATGTTCCCGGTATCAGCCAAGGTAGGTGCACTTGCACTTGCATGGGCGATTCTGGTGGGCGTACCTCTTGGCTGTCTTGCCGCATTTAAACGAGGCAAATTTACAGACAGTATTCTTCGTGTAATCTGTACACTTGGAATTTCCATGCCAAGCTTTGTTGTGGCATCTGTTCTTCTGGTTACACTTACCGGAAACAATGCACTGAACCTGTTCCCGTCTATTTTTGACCCGTCACAGGGATGGCGCGCTTATGTGCTGCCCTGCTTTGCTCTGGGATTTTATCCTATGTGCTATACAGCCCGTCAGACACGTTCTGCCATGCTGGACTCTTTAGGTCAGGAATATATTAAAACAGCCCGTGCCAAGGGCCTGAAAAATAAAAAGATCATTTTCAAGCATGCCCTTAGAAATGCCCTGATCCCTGTTATTACATATCTGGGACCGCAGGTTGCCTTTACACTTTGCGGTGGTTTCGTTGTAGAGAGTGTTTTCTCTATTCCGGGACTTGGACGTTACTTTGTACAGTCTATCCAGAACCGTGATTATCCGGTTATTATGGGAACCACTATTTTCCTGGCAGCATTTATTATTCTGATGAACCTGGTTGTAGACCTCCTGTATAAGGTTGCTGACCCGAGAATCAGCCTTACGAAAGGAGGAGAATGATCGTGGCAGAAAATAAGAAAATTAAAAAATGCCCGGTAAGCCTTCAGCCTGATATTGAAAATCTTCTTCAGGATCTGACTCCGGATGATTTTGCATCTGCATCACGACAGGAACGTGATGATTTCATTCAGGATCGTCAGAGCGTATCCTACTGGAAAGACGCCTGGAGAAGACTGAAGAAAAATGTGGTGGCTATGGTGGCCCTTGGTGTAATCGTATTCCTGTTTCTGTTTGCATTTGTGGGACCACTTCTGATCCCATACGGTTACGATGAATTTAATAAAGGTGCTGAAAACCTTTACCCCTATCACTATACTCTGGAAGACCAGCAGCGTGTCAATGATGAGATTTCTGCAAGAACCCAGTCTGATGTAGTGGATGTTGATGAAATGATCGCCCAGGCAAAAGAAGAAGCTGAGAAAAATGGCGAGAAATTTACCAAAAAAGATGAAGCAGTTATCCGTGCAAAAGCAAAAGTAGCTGCAAAACCTGCAGAAGAGTCTTCTGAAGAGCAGAATGTAGATGAGGATTCCATCCGCAAGGAGCTTGGAATCAAGAAACATCTTTTCGGCTATTCCCAGGCAGAGCTGGAACGCAAGGCAAACGGCGAAAGCGTATTTCCACATGTATTTGGTACCGATATGTATGGCCGTGATATTCTGGTCCGTGTTATGTACGGTGCCCGTGTTTCCATGTCTGTCGGCGTATTTGCAGCAATTCTGGTACTTGTGATCGGTGCTCTTTACGGAGCAATTTCCGGTTACTGCGGCGGCAAAGTAGATGCTGTCATGCAGCGTATTGTTGAGCTTATTTATGCAGTCCCGGAGATGCTGGTAGTACTTCTGATTGCAACTGCATTAAAGCCTATCCTTACCGAGTATGTAAACTCTTCAGGAACCAGTCCTTTGAAGGCATTTGTAAATGTACTGGGACCGAACCTGATTTCCATGTTTATTGCATTTGGTCTTTTATACTGGGTTACCATGAGCCGTATTATCCGTGGCCAGGTGCTTCAGTTAAAACAGCAGGAATATGTAACAGCAGCCCGTGCACTTGGTGCTTCCGGCGGAAGAATTATCAGACGCCATCTGCTTCCAAACTGTATTGGACAGATTGTAGTTACTACCTGCCTGCAGATTCCGTCTGCTATTTTCCTGGAGTCCTTCCTGTCTTACCTTGGTGTTGGTGTATCTGCACCTCTTCCAAGTCTTGGCTCCATGGCAACAGATGCGTTAAGCGGTATGTATACCTATACTTACAGACTGATTGTGCCTTCTGTGATCTTAAGTATTATGATCCTTGCTTTCAACCTGTTTGGTGATGGCCTTCGTGATGCTCTTGATCCGAAGCTGAAGAAATAAGAGAGGAGGAGAAAAAATGTCTGAACAGAAAAACAAACTGCTTGAAGTAAAAGACCTGAAAGTCTCCTTCTTTACTCCTGCCGGTGAAGTAAAAGCCGTTGGAGGAATTTCCTATGACCTTGATTATGGTGAAGTTATGGGAGTTGTTGGAGAATCTGGTTCTGGAAAAAGCCAGGAAGCATATTCTATTATGGGACTGTTACAGTCTCCAGGTAAAGTAATTGGAGGTTCCATTACTTTTGAGGGAAAAGATGTTCTTTCCTTTTCAAAAGATGAAATGACTGCATTCAGAGGAAATAAGGTTGCAATGATCTTCCAGAACCCTATGACATGTCTGAATCCGGTTTATACTATAGGAAACCAGTTAGTTGAGGCTCTTCGTGCACATGACAAGAAAATCAGCAATGAAGAGGCTGAAAAACGTGCCATGGAAATGATGGAAATGGTAGGAATCAACAATGTGGAGAAACGTATGAAACAGTATCCACATGAGTTTTCCGGCGGTATGAGACAGCGTGTTATGATCGCTATGGGTCTTATCTGTCATCCACAGCTTCTCATTGCAGATGAGCCTACCACAGCACTTGATGTTACCATCCAGGCACAGATCCTGGATTTGATGAAAGACCTTCAGAAAAAAACAGGAATGGGTATTATTTTTATCACACATAACCTTGGTGTGGTTGCAGATATCTGTGATAAAGTATCCGTTATGTATGCCGGTAAGATTGTAGAGCAGGGACCTGTTGATGATATTTTCTATGAGCCTGCTCATCCATATACAAAAGGCCTTCTTCGTTCTATGCCCCGTGTGGACGCACAGAGTTATGAGAGACTGATCCCTATTGAGGGAACTCCGGTTGACATGCTCAATCCCCCGGAGGGATGTCCGTTTGCTCCACGCTGTGAGCATTGTATGAAGATCTGCCTGAAGAAAATGCCTCCTTACGTGGAAGTTGGCGAGAAACACCGTTCCGCCTGCTGGCTTCGTGTTCAGGAGCTGATGAACAAGGAGGAGAAATAAATGGCAGAAGAAAAGAAACTTCTTGAAATACAGAATTTACGCAAATATTTTCCAATCAAAAATGTAAAAGGCCCTGGAGTACAGGCTGTGCAGGATGTTTCACTTTTCATCAAAAAAGGAGAGACACTTGGCCTTGTAGGAGAGTCCGGATGTGGAAAGACCACACTTGGAAGAACTATTCTCCGTCTGTATGAGCCTACCGGTGGAAAGATTATCTATGATGGAGAAACCATTTACGACAATCCACTGGATGCAGAGGGAAAACCTCTTGGAAAGGCAAAAGCTGCCAAAATGCTTCCTTATAGAAGAAAAATGCAGATTATTTTCCAGGATCCATCAGCTTCCCTTGACCCACGTATGACAGTTGGCGAGATCATCGGCGAGGCAATTGATATCCATAAGCTTGCAGCAAGCAAAAAAGACCGTGCCGATATGATCAAAGAGCTTCTGGCACAGGTTGGATTAAATACAGAGCATGCAAACCGTTACCCTCATGAGTTTTCTGGTGGACAGCAGCAGCGTGTTGGTATTGCCCGTGCCCTTGCGGTAAAACCGGAATTCATTGTCTGTGACGAGCCGATTTCCGCACTGGATGTTTCCATTCAGTCCCAGGTAGTAAACATGCTGGAGGATATGCAGGAACAGATGGGACTTACTTATCTGTTTATTGCACATGACCTCTCTGTTGTACGTCATATTTCAAACAGAATCGGTGTTATGTATCTTGGTTCTCTTGTAGAATTAGGAGAGAGCTATGAGCTTAACAGACATCCGATCCATCCATATACACAGACTCTGCTTTCTGCGGTTCCGGTTCCGGATCCTAAGCTTTCACGTACCAGAAAGCGTATTATCCTGGAAGGAGATGTGCCAAGCCCTATGAATCCGCCAAGTGGCTGCCGTTTTCATACCAGATGTCCTTATGCAACAGAAAAATGCAGTCAGGTTGCTCCTGTATTCAGGGAGCATGAACCAGGCCACTGGGCTGCATGTCATTTACTTGACAAATAAAAAATTTCATATGGTATTACGTTCTTTTGGGAGCTTTTTTGGCAACATGAAATTCTACTGGAACAGCCTGCTGCCTGGAAACTCCGGGAAAAGAACTGCTTAATACACGCGTCGGTTCTCATTTCTCATGCGGCGCAAAAAAGCAAAAGGAGGAAAAGTAATGAGAAGAAAATTAATGTCTATGGCACTGTCAGCAGCTATGGTAATCAGCATGGCTGCAACACCGGTATTCGCAGAGGATACAGCATCTGATGATGGATTCAACCTGAATCTTTGTATTGCATCTGAACCACAGACCATTGACCCGGCACTGAACTCTGCAGTTGATGGAGCTATCATGTGCAACCATATGTTTGAGGGTCTGATCAAATGGGTAAATGACGGTGAAGGAAATGCAGTTACCGCACCTGGACAGGCAGAGTCCTGGGAAAAGACAGCAAACGAGGATGGTACTGTAACTTACACTATCAAGCTTCGTGATGGAATCAAATGGTCTGACGGACAGGCTGTAACAGCAGGTGATTTCGTATATGCATGGCAGCGTCTTGCAAATCCTGAGACAGCAGCTGACTACTGCTACATGATCGACATGGTTAAGGGATATGATGAAGTTGCTGATGGAAGCGCAGATCCAAGCACTCTTGGAATCACAGCAGTTGATGATCAGACTCTTCAGATCGACCTTACTTATGACTGCCCGTATTTCGAAGAAATCATGGCATTCCCGGCAACCTTCCCGGTTCGTCAGGACATGGTAGAAGGCAGTGACAACTGGACATTTGATCCAAGCACATACATTGGAAACGGACCATACAAAATGACAGAGTGGTCCCACAATGCTTACATCTCCATGGAGAAAAATGAGAACTACTACGATTATGAGAACCTTGGACCGGATACCATCAAATTTACACTCCTTGATGATAACAACGCTATGCTCAAAGGTTTCAACAACGGAGAGCTTGATTTCATCGAGAACCTTCCTGTAGATGAGATCCCGACCTACCTTGCTTCCGGACAGCTTGAAATCGGTGACTACCTTGGAACATACTATGTATGCTTTAATACAGAAGATGAGGTATTCTCTGATCCGAACATCCGTAAGGCATTCTCACTTGTAATCGACCGTAACTATATCGTAGAGAACGTTTCCCAGGCTGGTGAGGTTCCGGCTGACGGATATGTACCGAATGGTGTAAATGATGCTGCTGGTGCAGGTAGCGATGACTTCCGTACAGTAGGTGGTTCTTACTACAGCATCTCCGACGAAGATTATGAGAAGAATTGTGAAGAGGCTCGTCAGCTTCTTGCAGACGCCGGATATCCAAACGGTGAAGGATTCCCGACAGTAGAGTATCTGTACAACACAGCTGACAACCACAAGAAGATTGGTGAAGCTCTTCAGAACATGTGGCAGACAGAACTTGGTGTAACAGTTAACCTGAACAACCAGGATTGGAACGTATTCCTTCAGAACAGAAAAGATGGTAACTTCCAGATCGCACGTAACGGCTGGATTGCAGACTACAACGATCCTTGCTCATTCCTGGATATGTGGTACACAGACGGTGGTAACAACGATGCTCAGTACTCCAACCCGGACTATGACGCAGCTATCGATGCAGCAAAAGCAACTTCTGATCCGGAAGAGCGTATGAAAGCATTCCATGAAGCAGAGGATATCCTCATTGGTCAGGACAGCGTACTTGCTCCGATCTACTTCTATACACAGCCATACATGCTCAACGAGAACATTGATGGTATGTATTACACACCACTTGGATACTTCTTCTTCGGATATACATCCCAGAAATAATCCAGGGAAAACAAAAATAATATAAGAGCTGCAAAGAACGCCAGGTGCGGGATTTGCAGACTGTGCAGGCATCCGGGGATTTCCCCGGGTGCCTGTTTGCAGTTTCACCTATATCAGTTTTATATTGACCGGATATGTATGGAAGCGGTATAATAAACAGATAATGACGTTATCAGAGATAAAAGATGAAAAGAAGCTCATTTTTTCTCTGACATCATAGACAGGAGGAATACATGATGAGAGCCAGCGGTATTTTATTGCCGATATCCAGCATCCCTTCCAATTACGGAATCGGATGCTTTTCTAAAGAAGCCTATGCTTTTGTGGATCAGCTGGTGGAAGCAGGTCAGAAGTACTGGCAGATTCTGCCACTTGGACCTACCGGATATGGGGACTCCCCTTATCAGTCTTTTTCCACATTTGCTGGAAATCCATATTTTATCGATCTGGAAGAATTTATTCAAAGAGATCTTCTTACAGCTAAGGAATGTGCCAGCTGTGACTGGGGAACAAGCCGCAGTTATGTAGATTATGAGAAAGTCTACCAGTCAAGATTTGCTCTTCTTCGTAGGGCATACCATCGCTTTTATGAAAAAGATGTGACTGACGGGGAACTGAAGCTGATCCGTGAGGAAATGGAAAAATTCGAAAAAGAACAGGGCTTCTGGCTGGAGGATTATTGCCTCTATATGGCCATAAAAGACAGCCTTGAGGGAATTGCATGGAATGAATGGCCAGAAGACCTGAAAATCCGCAAGCCGGAGGCACTTGCCAAAGCCAGAAAAGAGTTAAAAGAAGATATCAGCTTTTATGCATTTTTGCAGTTCTGGTTTTACCGCCAGTGGAAACAACTGAAAAAATATGCAAATGACAGGGATGTTCACATTATCGGGGATCTTCCCATCTATGTGGCATTTGACGGTGCTGATGCATGGGCAAACCCGGATCTGTTCCAGTTTGATGAGGATGCATCTCCTGTTGCAGTAGCTGGTTGTCCGCCAGATGCTTTTTCTGCTACGGGACAGCTTTGGGGAAATCCTCTTTACAACTGGGCATACCATAAGAAAACAGGATATAACTGGTGGATTCTCCGCATGTCTCACTGCATGAAACTTTATGATAAAGTTCGCATTGACCATTTCCGCGGTTTTGATGAATACTGGGCTGTTCCCTATGGGGATGAGACAGCAGAAAATGGTGAATGGAAGAAAGGTCCCGGAATTGAGCTGTTTGAAGTTTTTGAGAAAAATATTAAAGGGCTGGATGTGATTGCAGAAGACCTTGGATTTCTTACAGATAGTGTAAGAGAGCTTCTGGCTAAATCCGGATATCCGGGAATGAAGGTGCTTCAATTTGCTTTTGATGAAAGTGGAGAAAGCGTTTATCTGCCATTTCGCTATGACAAAAATTGTATTGTTTATACAGGCACACACGACAATGAGACAACAAAAGGCTGGCTTTTAGGACTTACCAAGTCCAATCAGGACTACGTGAACCAGTATACCGCATGTGAAGGAAAAGATACAGACGAATGTGTATGGGGACTGATACGGGCTGCACAGTCCAGTGTGGCAGAGGTTTGCGTCATCCCTCTTCAGGACTATCTTTTACTTGGAAATGAAGCCAGAATGAATACGCCATCTACCTTAGGGGACAACTGGAAATGGCGTCTTACGAAAGGTCAGCTGCAGGATCAGACCATAAAGCGGATCTATGCAATGACCAGATTATACGGAAGGACCCAGGAGCAGAAAAAGAAATGAAAAGACTGATTCGATTTTTAAAAGGCTATGAAAAAGAAAGTTTTCTGGCACCTTTGTTTAAAATGCTGGAGGCTACCTTTGAGCTGATCGTGCCTCTGGTTGTTGCAAGGATCATGGACATAGGTATTAAAAATCAGGATAATGCCTTTATCTGGCATCAGTGTGTGATCATGGTACTGTTAGGTGTGATCGGACTTGCCTGTTCACTGACTGCTCAGTATTTTTCAGCAAAAGCTGCCATGGGGTTCAGTACAGCTCTTCGTAAAGAGATGTTTTCCCATATCAGCAAACTATCTTACAGAGAGCTGGACCAGCTTGGAACGCCTACACTTGTGACAAGGATCACCAATGATGTAAACCAGGCACAGACAGGTGTCAATATGGTACTTCGTCTGTTCCTTCGTTCCCCATTTATTGTAGTGGGTGCGGTGATCATGTCTTTTACCATTGATGTGAAAATCGGGCTTATTTTCCTGATTGCAGTGCCTCTTATTTCTGTTGTAATTTACGGAATTATGCGAACAACTGTGCCAATTTATAAAAAGGCCCAATCCTCCCTGGACAGAATCTCTTTAATCACCAGAGAGAATCATGTAGGCGCCAGAGTGGTAAGAGCATTTGGAAGACAGCAGGAAGAATTTAAAGAGTTTTCTGAAGTAAATGATGATTATACCAAGGTTCAGGTAAGAGCAGGAAAAATTTCCGCACTTCTGAATCCGGCAACTACAGTTATTATGAACTTTGCCATTATCGGAATTCTCTGGTATGGAAGCAAAGAAGTTTCTATTGGTACTCTTACACAGGGTGAGGTAGTTGCCCTTGTAAACTATATGAATCAGATTCTGATCGCTTTGATTGCCCTTGCAAACCTGATTGTGGCGGTGACAAAGGCAATGGCATCCGGTGTTCGTCTGAATGAAGTTCTGGATACACAGCCGTCTCTTACAGATGAGGGCAGCAGCATGCAGCAGGAGAAAAAAAGTGCGGCAAGAGTTGTTTTTGATGATGTAAGTTTCACTTACGCAGGCAGCAAGGAGCCGGCTCTTTCCCATATTTCCTTTACTGCAAAGCCAGGAGAAACCATTGGTATTATCGGAGGTACCGGATGTGGTAAGTCCACACTGGTAAATCTGATTCCACGTTTTTATGATGTTTCCTCTGGTAATGTGTCAATTGATGGAAATTCTGTAAAAGAATATCCATTTTCACAACTTCGTAAAAAGGTGGGAATGGTTCCGCAGCAGGCTGTTCTGTTTAAGGGAACCATCCGTGATAATATGAAGTGGGGCAAAGAGGATGCCACAGAGGAAGAAATCCAGCAGGCACTTTCCATTGCCCAGGCAAGTGATTTTGTAAACAGTAAGCCGGAAGGCCTGAATACCATGGTAAGCCAGGGCGGTTCCAACTTATCCGGAGGACAGCGTCAGCGTCTTACCATTGCAAGAGCACTGGTAGGAAGCCCGGAGATTCTGATCATGGATGACAGTGCCTCTGCCCTTGATTTTGCTACAGATGCAGCACTTCGTCATGCTATTCATGAGCAGACAAAGGGAATGACTGTATTTATTGTTTCCCAGAGAGCAACCTCTATCAAACAGGCAGACAAGATCCTGGTTCTGGATGATGGAGAGCTGGTTGGTGTAGGAACACACAAAGAACTTATGGAATCCTGTGAGGTTTATAAAGAAATCTGCCTGTCACAGCTTTCCGAGCAGGAGGTGAACCGCTGATGGGAAAAAATAAAGATACCATGAAAAGGGTTCTGAAATTCATTAGCCCTTATAAAGCAAAAATTATTATTATGCTTCTTACAGCCCTTGTTACGGTTGCCTTTACATTATATACACCAATCCTTATCGGTAATGGAGTTGATAACATTGTAGGACCTGGAAATGTTAATGTGGCAGGACTTCTGAAGGTACTTGGAATCCTTGCTGTGATTGTTATCGGTAATGCAGTTTCCCAGTGGGTGATGAACCTTCTTACCAACCAGGTTACCTACAGTGTGGTGCAGGATGTGCGAAGCCAGGCGTTCGCTCATCTTCAGGAGGTTCCGGTATCTTATATTGATGCCAACCAGCCAGGTGATATTTTAAGCCGTATTGTATCTGACGTAAGCCAGTTTTCCGATGGACTTCTTATGGGATTTACCCAGCTGTTTACCGGTGTACTGACGATTTTTGGAACGATTGGTTTCATGCTGTCTATCAGTGTGAAAATTGCAGTGATTGTTATTTTGCTTACTCCGATTTCCCTGTTTGTTGCCAGCTTTATTGCCAGCAGGACTTTCCGTATGTTCCAGGAACAGTCCGAAAAAAGAGCAGAAATGACCTCTATTGTGGAGGAACTTGTTGGAAATCAGAAGATTGTGCAGGCTTTTTCCTATGAGGAGAGAGCAAATGAGCGTTTTGGAAAAGTAAATGAAGAACTGCGTGTGTGTGGAATCAAGGCAATTTTCTTTTCCTCTATTACAAATCCGTCAACTCGTTTTGTAAACGGACTGGTTTATACTGCTGTTGGAATTTTTGGTGCTTTTACAGTTATCAAAGGCGGTATGACTGTTGGACAGCTGACCAGTTTCCTGAATTATGCCAACCAATATACCAAGCCGTTTAATGAAATTTCCGGTGTTATCACAGAGCTTGAGAATGCACTTGCCTGTGCAAAACGTCTGTTTGATTTTATTGATACCCCGGTACAGGAGCCGGATGCACCTGGAGCTGTGGAGCTTGAAAGAGCAGATGGCCGTGTAAATGTAGAGAATGTTTCTTTCTCTTACAGAAAGGAAGTTCCCCTTCTTACAGACATTTCCATCGATGTAAAACCAGGCCAGAGAATTGCTATTGTAGGTCCTACCGGATGTGGTAAGACAACTATGATCAATCTTCTTATGAGATTTTACGATGTGGATAAAGGACAGATCAAGGTAAGTGGTTATCCGGTAAGAGAACTTACCAGAGACAGCCTTCGCCGCAATTTTGGTATGGTACTTCAGGAAACCTGGCTGAAAGCCGGAACTATCCGTGAAAATATTGCTTATGGAAAACCGGATGCCACCCTGGAAGAGGTTATGGAAGCAGCCAAACATGCTCACGCACACAGCTTTATTAAGCGTATGCCTGATGGATATGATACTGTAATTTCAGAAGGCGGTGGAAACATTTCCCAGGGACAGAAACAGCTTCTTTGTATTGCAAGGGTTATGCTGATGCATCCTGCAATGCTGATTCTGGACGAGGCGACCTCATCTATTGATACCCGTACAGAGATTAAAGTCCAGAAGGCTTTTGCAGAGCTGATGGAGGGAAGAACCAGCTTTATCGTAGCTCACCGTCTGTCTACCATTCAGGAGGCAGATCTGATCCTGGTAATGAAGGATGGAAACATTATTGAGCAGGGCAAGCATGAGGAACTGCTGGCAAAGAAGGGCTTCTATGCAAATCTGTATGAGAGCCAGTTTGCTGTTTCATAGAAAGCCTTTTGGGGGCATGCTCTGACCAAAAGAGACGAATAAGGAGAAAAGATGGGAGAATCAAACAGCAAAAAAGATATTGAAGAAAATACAAACACAGAAAAACAAGACGAAACCTCTAACAAAGGAATGCCAATCAGAACTTATCTTGTAATGGCAATTGCAGGAGCTTATGTGGTTTATCTTGGTTATTCATTGTGTGCCGGTGTGGTAAAAGGGGAACAGGGCAGCAGTACAGGCTTTCTGGTTGCAGGAATTGCATTTATTATTCTTGGCGGTGCCTTTGTAATTAATGGTTTAAGAGGCTATATGAGGGTAAAAAAAGAGCAGAAAGAACAGGCTGCGCTTGCAGAATCCACAGAAAGTACTTCATCGGAACCCACAGAGGGTGAAGAAGATGTGTTATCAGAAAATGAATCTGTGAAAACAGAAACAGCTGGAGAAGCACATAAGAAAATGTCCATTGCAGACAGAGCTAATCTGGTGAGACGCATGGAAGAGGAAGATAAGGAACTTCTTCAGGACGTTGACACAAGTGACAATGAGTCCGATGAAACAGAAAATATGCAGAAGTAGAGCGTGCAAAAAACATTTCCGGAATCTACACGTTCCACTTTGCGGAATATTTTATCCGAATTCAGTTGCCATAGCTTGGCAAAATAAAAAAATCCTGACAGTTTACAATATATGGAAAAACATTGATGTGTTTCCGCTATTGTAGCTGTCAGGATTTTTTTATGTAACAGGAAATTCCACCTGAATTCCCTGTTATATAAATTACCGCCGTCTTTTTTTACGCCGTCCTTTGCCGCTGGGGTTATGTAAGGTAGACCAGCAGAATGCCTGTACCAGAAGGATTCCAATTAGCACACCGATGCTGTCAATTCCCACATCTCTTACAGAAGGGCCACGGCCGGCAACAAAGGACTGGTGATATTCATCAAGTCCTGCAAAGCCCACACAGATAACACCTGCCAGCAGAATCAGCCAGATTCCTCTCACACCATACACATAAAGTGGAAAGGAAATGGCAATGGCGAGAAGGCAGTACTCTGTCATATGGGCTGCTTTTCTTACATAGAACTCGATGGAGCTTGCAGAATAGGCAAGCTCATCGTAGGATTTGTTTTCGCTTAAAAGCTCATTCTTTGTCTCTACAATCTGGTAGCTGACCTCATAGCTTAATGCGCCAGACACCTCCCCGGTCTGTGCTGAAAATGAATAGATCAGATACATCATTACAATTGCAGGAAGAAAAGAAAGAGGTTTCAGTAAATGGATTAAAATTTTCTTCATGGGGTCTACTATAACATGGAGAAAAAAGATTGTAAAGAAAAATCAGCTTTTTGCCGCTCTTGTTATTTTGAAATTGGTATGATAAAATTATTAACAAATGTGTATTTTTAAAATCCTGCGAAATGAGCAGAATAAAGTTGCGATATTATTAGAAAATATTCAGGAGGGCAAAATGAGTCTGGCAGATAATATATTTATTGACATGTGTAAAGATGTAATTGAGAACGGTACCAGTACAGAGGGAGAAAAGGTACGCCCGGTATGGGAAGACGGAACCCCTGCATATACGATCAAGCGGTTTGGCGTTGTAAACCGTTACGATCTTCGCAAAGAATTTCCGGCACTGACCCTTCGAAAGACTGCTCTAAAAAGTGCCATGGATGAGATTTTGTGGATCTGGCAGCAGAAATCAAATAACATCCATGACCTTCACAGCCATATCTGGGACAGCTGGGCGGATGAAAATGGTTCCATTGGGAAAGCCTATGGCTATCAGCTGGGAGTAAAGCATGAATATAAAGAAGGCATGATGGATCAGGTGGACCGGGTTCTTTATGATCTGAAAAACAATCCATACAGCCGTAGAATTATGACAAATATTTATGTACATCAGGATCTTCATGAAATGAATCTTTATCCATGTGCATATTCTATGACTTTCAATGTGACCAAGGAACCAGGTAAGGATAAACTGACTTTGAATGCCATTTTGAATCAGCGTTCACAGGACATTCTTGCAGCAAACAACTGGAATGTATGCCAGTATTCCCTGCTTCTTATGATGATTGCACAGTGCTGCGATATGGAAGCAGGAGAGCTGGTGCATGTAATCGCAGATTGTCATATTTATGACAGACACGTTCCGGTGATCAAAGAGCTGATTTCCAGAACTCCATATCCTGCACCTGTTGTGAAGCTGAATCCGGAGATTAAGAATTTCTATGACTTTACAACAGATGATCTGATCGTGGAGAATTATCAGACCTGGCCGCAGATTAAAAATATACCGATTGCCATCTGATTCAGAATGTTCGAAAATTACGGGAGATACTTAGCAGCAATTCGTAGATATCAAGTTAGGGGCAAAATTCCTTTTTGCCCAAATATCATCTGATAAAAAATGAAAAAAGGAGAACCAACTGAAATGAAAATTATTGTTGCAGCAGATAAAAACTGGGGAATTGGAAAAGACAACAAACTTCTTGTAAGCATTCCCGCAGATATGAAAATGTTCCGCCAGGAAACAACAGGAAAGATCTGTGTTATGGGAAGAAAGACTCTGGAGAGCTTTCCAGGAGGACTTCCTCTTAAGAACCGCACCAATATTGTACTTACCAGAAACAAAGATTATAAAGTAAAAGATGCCATTATTGTTCATTCAATAGATGAACTTATGGAAGAACTGAAGAAATATCCGGCAGAAGATGTTTATTGTATCGGTGGAGATACTATTTATAAGCAGCTTCTTCCATATTGTGATGTAGCACAGGTAACCAAGATTGATTTTGCATATATTGCAGACAGCCATTTCCCAAATCTGGATGAAGATCCAGAATGGCATGTGGCAGCGGAAAGTGAAGAACAGACTTATTTTGACCTGGAATATAAATTTGTTCGGTACGAGAGAAATAAATAAAATAAAGGAAAAGCCCGGCACCTTCGAAAAAAATGCCGGGTTTTTTTGCTGTATAAAGAATCATCTGTCGGATTTTTAACGAGCTAAATGATAATTACTCGATAACTTTAAGCCATCCTTCCGGAGCCTGGATGCGACCCATCTGGATACCGGTAAGTGTCTCATAAAGCTTCTTGGTGATCGGTCCCATTTCGTTCATTCCGCTTGGGAAGCAGATTTCCTTGCCATGGTCTACGATCTTTCCTACAGGAGAGATAACAGCAGCAGTACCGCAAAGACCACACTCTGCGAAATCTTTTACTTCATCGAAGTATACTTCTCTTTCCTCTGCTTCCAGTCCAAGGTATTCCTTGGCAACATAGATCAGAGAACGACGTGTGATAGATGGAAGGATGCTGTCGGACTTAGGAGTAACAACCTTGCCATCCTTTGTTACGAATAAGAAGTTTGCTCCACCTGTTTCCTCAACTTTGGTACGTGTCTTGGAATCAAGATACATGTTCTCATCGAATCCGTTCTTATGAGCATCTACGATTGCGTGAAGGCTCATTGCATAGTTAAGGCCTGCTTTAATATGTCCTGTACCATTCGGTGCAGCACGGTCAAAGTCACTGACACGGATTGTGATCGGTTTAGCGCCGCCTTTGAAGTATGGTCCTACTGGTGTGGTAAATACACGGAACTGATATTCGTTAGCCGGTTTAA
Source organism: uncultured Blautia sp. (assembly GCA_934364795.1). Classification (GTDB taxonomy): domain Bacteria; phylum Bacillota; class Clostridia; order Lachnospirales; family Lachnospiraceae; genus Blautia_A. The sequence continues at coordinate 20,385 of CAKRMK010000034.1, read as the reverse complement.
CACCGATAACTGCATCGCTTCCGAACATGTACGGACGTACATATAAGGTTGCACCAGAGCCATATGGCGGTACATATGCAGCATTTGCTTTAATTGTCTGAACAACTGCGTCAACAAAACGATCTTTCGGGAAAACTGGCATTTCCAGTCTTGCTGCGGAATGCTCCATACGCTCACCATTCAGGTCAGGACGGAAAGTAACGATACGTCCGTCTTCTGTGGTGTATGCTTTCATACCCTCAAAAACAGTCTGTGCGTACTGAAGAACTCCGGCACACTCGCTGATGGTAACAGTATCATCAGTGGTAAGACCGCCTTCATCCCATGCACCGTTTTTATAATTGGATACATAACGGTAATCTGTTTTTACATAACCGAAGCCAAGATTGCCCCAGTCGATGTTCTTTTTTTCCATAACAATTTCCTCCTAGAGTGGTTTGTCCGGGCGGATTCTTAATATTCGCTGTACTAGAATCCACGACGCTTTTTATTATTGTAAAACTTTTACGTGTGAAATTCAATGGGAAAAGTGGATTTTTTTCTCCTGTCTTGTTTTTTGCAGTGGATTTTTGTATAATAAAAAACAGACATTGTGGATTTTAAATACCCGGAGGAGAAAATGGGATATCAGGAATTTGATGAACTTGGAGAGAAGATTCAGGACATCATCGATCAGGCAATAAATGAAAATAATTATCAGAAGTTAAGCCAGACCATTAACCAGACTGTGAACAGGGCAATTGACAGCGGCAGCGATGCTTTGAGGAATGTGTTGAATGGCACATTTGGAAACGTCAGTGGGGGTAACGCCGCCGGAAACAATGATACAGATAGAAATGGCATGGGAAATGCTACTGGAAAAAGCAGCAGAACTGATCATGTAGCTGGCTCTGGAAATGCAGGAGGGCAAGGTGGCGGACAATATCAGTACCACAGCGAATATACGAATTACCGGACTGGAAGTTCTTCACAGGATTACAGGCAGAACCGTACCTGGGAGTTTCAGGAGAACAGGAATAACCGCAGCAATCGCAATGATACGAAAAATCAGTCAGGAAATAATGCACAGGCAAACAAAAACCATGTAAAGGAGCAGACCGGTCTGTCAGCAGATATCCAGCGTTCTCTTTATGCACCTTCCACCGGAATCAAGGTGAAGGGAATCCTTATGACTACATTTGGAGGAATCCTCACTGGAACTTTCGGTACAGTAGCTCTGGGGCTTGGAATATTTGGACTATTCTCAGGAAGTGTGGGAGTGGGCATAGCTACTCTTATTCTGGGAGCCTGCACTGCTGCCAGCGGAGTTTTACTTGGGAATGGATGTACCAGTCTTGCAGGCCTGAAGCGCCGGAAGAAATACATTCAGGAGCTGGGAACCCATACTTACTGTGATTTCCAGAGGCTGTCCCGTGCAGTGGGGAAACCTGTGAAATTTGTAAAAAAAGACATCAAAAAAATGATAAGCAAAGGCTGGTTCCTTCAAGGCCATGTGGATGCACAGGAGACTTGCCTGATCACCAGCAATGAAACCTACGATCAGTATGTAAGCACACAGAAACAGCTAGAAGAAAGGCAGCGTCTGGATGCAAGGCGTCTGTCAGAAGAACAGGAAAAAGAATCCCGGGAGAACCGTCATTCAGAAGAAAAACAAAGAAAAAATGGCTGGACAAAGGAAAAAAGCGTTACAGAAGAGTCACTTACACCGGAAGTACAGCAGGTTCTGGATAAAGGAAATGATTTTCTTTATAAAATCCGCCGCAGCAACGATGCAATTCCAGGTGAGGAAATTTCAAGAAAAATTTCCCGTATGGAGCTGATCGTGCAGAAGATTTTTGAACGGGTAAGAAAGCACCCGGAGATTATTCCGGATCTGAACCGTCTGCTGGATTATTACCTTCCTATGACAGTGAAGCTTCTGAATGCATACGAAGATATGGACAGTCAGCCTGTTCAGGGAGAAAATATTACCTCTTCCAAAAAAGAAATTGAAGCTACAATTGATACTTTAAATACAGCTTTTGAGAAGCTTTTAGACTCTGTTTTTGAGGATACGGCAATGGATGTTTCCAGTGACATTTCTGTATTAAATACAGTTCTGGCACAGGAAGGCCTGACAGAAGACGAGCTTACCCGTATGCGAAAAGAAGCAAAAAATGTGAAATAAAAGGCGAAAAATAACAATACGAAAAATAACAATACGTCTGCCAGCGCATGTTAAAAAGGCTGTAGAGCGTGCCCACAAATTGTGACGCACATCTTGCAGAAAACCTTTTTCAAACAAACTCTAAAGTGTGCCTCAAAAAGCAGACAACCTTACACATAAGGAGGATATCAAGGACATCATGGGAAACGAATTTAATGATTTTGAAGAAATTGCCCCTACACTGACCCTGGAGCCGGAGCTTGAGGAAAAACCGGTTTCACCGGCAGTGCAGCCAGAAGCAGAAGCGGTAAAAAAAGAAATGGAACAAACCGTTCTTTCCCCGGAAGAACAGGCAATGGTAGACAGCTTTGCACAGAAAATTGATATCGAAAATACAAACCAGATCCTTCAGTATGGTGCAGGAACCCAGAAGAAAATGGCTGATTTTTCCGATGCCGCCCTTGAAAATGTCCGTACCCAGGATCTTGGAGAGGTGGGAGATCTGATCACACAGGTAGTGGGAGAACTCCGTGATTTTGATGCCACGGAAGAAGAGAAGGGATTTCTGGGATTTTTCAAAAAGCAGGGAAATAAGATTGAGAACATGAAAAACCGTTATGCAAAAGCGGAAGTAAATGTTCAGAAAATCACAAATTCCCTTCAGGAGCACCAGATGCGTCTGATGAAGGATTCCGCAGTCCTTGACAAAATGTATGCACAGAATCTGAACTATTATAAAGAACTGACCATGTACATCCTTGCAGGCAAACAGAAGCTTCAGGAAGTGCGCCAGGGCAAATTAAAGGATCTGGAAACGAAAGCGGCAGTAAGCGGACTTCCGGAGGATGCCCAGGAGGTAAAAGATCTTGACAGCAAATGCAACCGCTTTGAGAAAAAGCTTCATGATCTGGAGCTGACCAGAACCGTATCCTTACAGACTGCGCCACAGATCCGTTTGGTACAGAACAACGACACCCTTATGGTAGAAAAAATCCAGACTACCATTGTAAATACCATTCCGTTATGGAAAAGCCAGATGGTTCTTGCCCTTGGAATTGCCCATTCCACAGAAGCAGCCCAGGCACAAAGAGAAGTAACAGATCTTACCAATGAGCTTCTGAAAAAGAATGCCCAGGCACTTCACCTTGCATCCACAGAAACTGCCAGAGAATCCGAGCGGGGAATTGTGGATATTGAGACTCTGAAACAGACCAACCAGGAACTGATCAGCACATTGGATGATGTGATGAAGATACAGAAGGAAGGCCGTATTAAGAGGCAGCAGGCAGAAGTGGAAATGCGTAAGATGGAAGAAGATCTTAAGAATAAGTTACTGGAAATCCAGCATTAGAGAATGGCACAAAAGGTGTCAGGATTTTTGTTGTCAGGTTTTTGCCTGCAAAAAATAAAATGCTGTGAAAGTAGTATGCAGCAGGGGTGTCTTGAACGGACATCCCTTTCGTGTCCTTTTAAAAAAGACAAAAGTTTCTGCCTGACAAAGATTACGAAAGAATATTTGAGCAGAAGAAAGGTTATGGAGAAAAATATATGTACAGAGATCATACAAAAGTAATTCAGATTGGAAATAAAAAAATTGGCGGTGGAAATCCCATTCTCATCCAGTCTATGACAAATACAAAAACAGAAGATGTAAAAGCAACTGTAGGGCAGATCCTTGCATTAGAAGCAGCCGGATGTGACATTATCCGCTGTGCTGTACCCACAATGGAAGCTGCCAGAGCACTGAAGGAGATTAAGAAGCAGATCCACATTCCGCTGGTAGCGGATATCCATTTCGACTACCGTCTTGCTATTGCAGCAATGGAAAACGGTGCAGACAAGATCCGTATCAATCCTGGAAATATTGGAAGCACAGAACGTATCAAAGCTGTTGTAGATGTGGCAAAAGAGCGTAATATTCCTATCCGTGTAGGTGTAAACAGCGGATCTCTGGAGAAAGAACTGGTGGAGAAATATCATGGTGTAACCGCAGAGGGTCTGGTAGAAAGCGCCCTTGATAAAGTGCACATTATTGAGGAGCTTGGCTATGACAATCTGGTAATCAGTATCAAATCCTCTGATGTTATGATGTGTGCAAAAGCCCATGAGCTGATTGCAAAGCAGACCAGTTATCCACTTCATGTGGGAATTACAGAGGCCGGAACACTTTATTCCGGAAATATCAAATCAGCTATAGGACTTGGAATTATTTTATATCAGGGAATCGGTGATACCATCCGTGTTTCTCTTACCGGCGCCCCTCTTGAAGAAGTAAAATCTGCCAAACGTATTCTGAAAACACTTGGCCTTCGAAAAGGCGGTGTAGAAGTGGTATCATGTCCAACCTGCGGCCGTACCCAGATTGACCTGATTGGCCTTGCAAATAAGGTAGAAACCATGGTTCAGGACATCCCTCTTGATATCAAAGTGGCAGTAATGGGATGTGTGGTAAACGGACCGGGAGAGGCCAAAGAGGCGGACCTTGGAATTGCAGGAGGCGCAGGGGTAGGACTTCTGATCAAAGGCGGAGAAATCATAAAGAAAGTGCCGGAAGACCAGCTTCTTGATACTTTGCGTGAAGAGCTGGAAAACTGGGAAAACACACAACATTAATTACAGATAACAAACAGAAGGTGTATATTCTATAAATGGAAAAAGAATTTTTTGACGTATTTCCAAATTTAAAACTAAAGCAGGAATTAAGTGAACTTCTCGATGATGTGACCGTCACAAAGGTTGCCTGTAATCCGGCGAAAACCTGCGTGCGTGTTTATCTTAGAAGTGACCGCTGGATTCACAAAAAGCATATTTTTGCCCTGGAAGATCAGATTAAAAGACAGTGTTTTCCGGGAATTGAGGTCAGCGTGAAAGTAATTGAGAAGTTTCATTTATCCAGGCAGTACACGCCGAAGAATTTTCTGGATACTTACCGCTCCAGTATGGAATTGGAGCTTCGCAATTACAATATGCTGGAATATAATCTGTTCAAGCAGGCTCAGATTACCTTTCCAGATGAGGAGTGTCTGAATATGCTGCTTCCGGATTCCGTGATCGCAAGGCAGAAAAGTGAGATCCTCATTGAATATCTGCACAAAGTATTTTGTGAGAGATGCGGAATGAACCTGAAGGTTTCTCTGGATTACGTGGAGACAGAAGAGAGCAAATACCGCAAAAATGCAGCGATCCAGATTCAGCAGGAAGTGGCAAATGTATTGAAAAACGCCAAAGTTTCAGCACAGAAGAAGGAAGAAGAGGACGCGTCCGGGGAAGAAAAGGAAAGCAAAAAAACAGAGAAAGCAGCAGCCAAACCGGAGAAAAAACAGGAGGCTGCAAAAGAGCAGAAAACCTTCGAAAAGAAGCCATTCGAGAAAAAAGGCAAATGGGGCGATTTCAGAGGTGGTTACCGAAAGGATCCAAATCCGGACGTTATATATGGAAGAGATTTCGAAGGAGAGCCGATTCCACTGGAAAATATTGTTCAGGAAATGGGAGAGGTAATCATCCGCTGCCAGGTTATGGAAGTGGAAGCAAGAGAAATCCGAAACGAAAAGACAATCCTGATTTTCCCTGTTACGGACTTTACCGATTCCATCACTGTAAAAATGTTTCTGCGTAATGAGCAGGTGCCGGAAGTTACAGAGCATGTGAAAAAAGGCGCCTTTTTGAAGATCAAAGGTGTCACTTCCATTGACCGTTTTGACAGCGAGCTGACCATCGGCTCTATTTCCGGAATCAAAAAAATTGCTGATTTTCGCAGCACCAGAATGGATACCAGTCCCCAGAAAAGAGTGGAGCTTCACTGTCATACCAAAATGAGTGACATGGATGGTGTTACAGAGGCAAAAGCCCTTGTAAAACGTGCCTATGAGTGGGGAATGCCGGCCATTGCCATTACAGACCACGGTGTTGTGCAGGCTTTCCCGGAGGCAAATCACTGCTTTGATGCCTGGGGCGGCTGTGTGCCAAAAGAATCTGATTTTAAAGTTCTTTATGGCATGGAGGCCTATCTGGTAGATGACTTAAAAGGTATGGTCACTAATCCAAAAGGACAGTCCCTTAACGGGCGGTTTGTAGTTTTTGATATAGAGACTACCGGATTTTCTCCTCTTACCTGTAAGATTATTGAAATCGGAGCTGTTCTTGTGGAAAATGGCAAAATTACAGATCGTTTTTCCACATTTGTCAATCCCAAGGTGCCAATTCCTTTTAGAATAGAGCAGCTTACCAGCATTAATGACAGTATGGTTATGGATGCCCCGCCAATTGAAGAAATATTACCAAAATTCCTGAAATTTTGTGAAGGAGCTACAATGGTGGCGCACAATGCAGATTTCGATATGAGTTTTATTATTGAAAACTGCAACAGAATGGGCATTCCCAATGATTTTACCTATGTGGATACGGTTGGTATGGCAAGATTCCTTTTGCCGGCACTGAACCGTTTCAAACTGGATACCGTTGCAAAAGCAGTTGGTGTTTCTCTGGATCATCATCACCGTGCAGTAGACGATGCAGAATGTACGGCACGTATTTTTGAAAAATTTGTGGATATGTGTGCACAAAGAGAGATTACAGATGTAGACCAGCTTAATGAGCAGGGGAAAATTTCCCCGGATACCATTAAGAAGCTTCCTACTTATCATGCTGTTATTTTCATGCGAAATGAAACTGGAAGAATTAATTTGTACAAGCTGGTAAGCCAGTCCCATATTAAATATTTCAATCACAGACCCCGTGTGCCAAAGAGTATTTTTGAAGCTCACAGGGACGGGCTGCTGATCGGAAGCGCCTGCGAAGCAGGAGAGCTTTACCAGGCACTTCTTCGTAATGCGCCAGAGCCGGAAATTGCAAGGCTTGTAAGCTTTTATGATTATCTGGAAATCCAGCCTCTTGGGAACAATATGTTCATGATCGAAGATGAGAAAAATGATACCATTCATTCCAAAGAAGACTTGATCGAGATCAACAAAAAAATCGTGAAATTAGGGGAACAGTTTAATAAGCCTGTAGTTGCCACCTGTGATGTGCATTTTATGGATCCCCAGGATGAAATCTACAGACGTATCATTATGGCCGGAAGTGGCTTTAAAGATGCAGATAATCAGGCACCTTTGTATCTTCGTACAACAGAAGAAATGCTGGAAGAATTTTCTTATCTGGGAAGTGAAAAGGCAGAGGAAGTGGTAATTGCAAATACGGTAAAGATAGCGGATATGATAGAGAAAATGTCACCCATCCATCCGGATAAATATCCGCCGGTTATCGAGAATTCGGACCAGGATTTGAAGGATATGTGTTTCCAGAAAGCCCATGAAATGTATGGGGAAGTCCTTCCGAAAATCGTGGAGGACCGTCTGGATAAGGAACTGAACTCTATTATTTCCAATGGATATGCCGTCATGTATATTATTGCACAGAAACTGGTGTGGAAGTCAAATGCAGACGGATATCTGGTAGGTTCAAGAGGTTCTGTAGGATCCTCTCTGGCAGCAACCATGTCAGGTATTACGGAGGTAAATCCCCTTCCGCCTCACTATCTTTGCCCCAATCCGGATTGTAAGTACAGTGATTTTGATTCTCCGGAGATTAAGGCATTTGCAGGTATGGCAGGATGTGACATGCCGGACCGTATCTGTCCGAAATGTGGTACCAAGATGACCAAACAGGGCTTTGACATTCCATTTGAAACATTCCTTGGATTTAAGGGAGATAAGGAGCCTGATATTGACCTTAACTTCTCAGGAGAATATCAGTCAAACGCCCATCATTATACAGAAGTTATATTCGGAAAAGGCCAGACCTTTAAGGCAGGTACCATTGGTACTCTTGCCGATAAGACTGCTTTCGGATATGTGAAGAATTATTTTGAAGAGCGGGGACAGCACAAGCGTTCCTGCGAGATCAACCGTATTGTACAGGGCTGTACCGGTATCAGGCGAAGTACAGGCCAGCACCCGGGAGGTATTATTGTACTTCCCATGGGAGAAGAAATTGAGAAATTTACCCCGGTCCAGTATCCGGCAAACGATTCCAGCAGTGGATTTATCACCACCCATTTTGATTACCATTCCATTGATGGAAACCTTCTGAAGCTGGATATTCTGGGACACGATGATCCTACCATGATCCGTACCCTTGAGGATATGACAGACTTAAATGCAAGGGAGGTTCCTCTTGATGATAAAGCGGTCATGTCGTTATTTGCCAGTACAGAGGCACTTGGAATTGAGCCCAAGGATATTGGCGGCTGTAAGCTTGGCTGCCTTGGCATTCCAGAGTTTGGTACTGATTTTGCCATGCAGATGCTTGTGGATACCAAGCCGAAATATTTTTCCGACCTGGTTCGTATTGCCGGACTTTCCCATGGTACTGATGTATGGCTGGGAAATGCCCAGACCCTTATTGAAGAGGGTAAGGCAACCATTTCCACTGCAATCTGTACCCGAGATGATATTATGATCTATCTTATCGGTCAGGGTGTGGAAAGTGGTCTTGCATTTACCATTATGGAAAGTGTCCGTAAAGGAAAAGGACTTCGTGACGAATGGATCACTACCATGAAAGAACATGGTGTTCCGGACTGGTACATATGGTCCTGCAAAAAGATCAAGTACATGTTCCCGAAAGCCCATGCGGCAGCCTATGTTATGATGGCTTATCGAATTGCCTGGTTTAAGGTGTTCCAGCCGCTTGCTTATTATGGGGCATATTTCAGTATCCGTGCCACAGCTTTTTCCTATGAGCTGATGTGTATGGGAAAAGAAAAACTGGAATTTTATATGGCAGAAATCCGTAAAAAAGGCGACGCTGCCTCCAAAAAAGAGCAGGATACCCTGAAGGATATGCGTATTGTCCAGGAGATGTACGCAAGAGGCTATGATTTTATGCCAATTGATATTTACCGGGCAAAGGCTCACCGTTTCCAGATCATAGAAGGAAAACTGATGCCTTCCATAGATTCCATAGAAGGTCTTGGAGATAAAGCTGCTGATGCTGTGGTAGATGCAGCCGTACAGGGAAGATTCCTCTCCAAGGATGATTTCCGTGACAGAACCAAGGTCAGCAAAACCGTTATCGACCTGATGGATAAGCTGGGATTGTTTGGAGATATTCCACAGTCCAACCAGATTTCACTGTTTGATTTTTCCACTAATGCAGGATGATTTATCATAAAAGTAACTGGTACAGCTGCACAAATTGAATCTTTTTTTGTAGTTGCTTGAAAATTTCACACAAACAGGAGGTTCCATGAAAACAGAAGAATTACGTTATCTGCAACGCCTGGCGGAGCTTTATCCCACTATTGGGAAAGCTTCCACCGAGATCATCAACCTTCAGTCTATTCTCAATCTTCCTAAAGGAACGGAACATTTTCTTTCCGACATCCACGGGGAGTATGAGGCTTTTTCCCATGTGTTAAGGAACGGTTCCGGTGCAGTGCGGAAAAAAATAGACGATGTATTCGGACACACTTTGAGTAACAGTGACAAGCGTTCTCTTGCTACTCTTGTGTATTATCCAAAAGAGAAGATCGCCTATGTAAAGAAAACAGAGACGGACATGGAGAACTGGTATAAGATCACGTTGTACCGTCTGATCGAGCTGTGTAAAACAACTGCTTCCAAATATACAAGGTCTAAGGTCCGTAAGGCTTTGCCTGCTGATTATGCCTATGTGATCGAAGAGCTGATCACGGAAAAAGCAGAGGTATTGGACAAAGAAGCGTATTATGATGCCATTGTGGATACTATTATTGACATCGGCCGCGCAGAGAATTTTATCATTGCCCTGGCAGAGCTGATACAAAGGCTGGTTGTAGATCATCTTCATATTCTGGGTGATATTTATGACAGAGGCCCGGGACCGCATTTTATTATGGACCGCCTTATGGATTATCATTCCCTTGATATCCAGTGGGGAAATCATGATGTGGTGTGGATGGGCGCGGCTGTAGGGCAGGCTGCCTGCATGGCAACAGTGATCCGCAACAGCATCCGCTATGGAAATCTTGATATTCTGGAAGATGGATACGGAATCAACATGATGCCTCTGGCTGCTTTTGCCATGGAAGTATACGGGGATGATCCCTGTGAGGTTTTTGAAGTTCATGGAAACCCGTCTAACTACAATGCACTGGAAAAAGAATTAAGCCGCAAAATGCACAAGGCCATTGCTGTCATCCAGTTTAAATTAGAAGGAGCACTTGCCAAGGAACATCCGGATTTTCAGATGGAAAACCGGTGTATGCTGGAGCGGATCAATCCTGAAAAAGGGACAGTCAGCCTTTTGGATGGCAGTGAGCATCAGTTATTAGACCGGAACTTCCCTACTGTTGACTGGGAACATCCTTATGAGCTTACAGATGGAGAAAAAGAAGTGATGGAGCGTCTTACTTCTGCATTTCGCAACTGCGAGAAGCTTCAGAATCATATGCAGCTTTTACTGGATAAAGGCGGTCTTTATAAGACATACAATGGAAATCTTCTGTTTCACGGCAGCATTCCTCTTAATGAGGATGGCACATTTAAAGAAGTTGAGATTTACGGAGAGACTTGTAAAGGCAAGGCTTTATATGATAAACTGGAAACCTACGTGAGAAAAGCATTTTTCACAGTAGATGAAAAAGAGAAAAAGGCAAGCCAGGATATTTTGTGGTATATCTGGGCAGGGCCTAATTCTCCTCTTTACGGAAAAGATAAAATGACCACTTTTGAGCGGTATTTTATTGCAGACAAAGAAACTCACAAAGAAAAAAAGAATGCCTATTATCACCTCTGGGAACAGGAAGAGGTGGTGAACCGTATGCTTGAGGAATTTGGACTGGATCCAAAAAAAGGGCATATCATCAACGGTCATGTGCCGGTACACCAGTTAGAAGGAGAAAATCCGGTGAAGTGCGGCGGCAAGGTGATCGTAATTGACGGTGGTTTCTGTGAGGCATACCGGAATGTGACTGGTATAGCCGGATATACTCTGATATACAGTTCCTACGGTTTAAGTCTTACTGCACATGAGCCTTTTACTTCGGCAGAGGATGCAGTGGCAACAGAGAGGGACATTGTGTCGAACCGGGTAGCTGTGCATTACAATCCCAGAAGGGCTCTGGTAGGTGACACAGACAATGGTAAGGCGCTCAAAGAACGAATTCAGGAGCTGAAACAGCTTTTGGATGCCTACAGAAAAGGTGTTATAAAGGAGAAAAAATAAGGAGACGTAAGAAAAAATGGGTGGAATTTTTGGAGTAGCATCAAAGTCTGATTGTGTGATGGATCTTTTTTTTGGAATTGACTATCATTCCCATCTGGGAACAAGGCGAGGCGGAATGGCAGTATATGGAGCACAGGATGGATTTAACCGTGTGATCCACAATATTGAGAACTCTCCCTTCCGTACCAAGTTTGACAAGGATGTGGCAGAGATGGCTGGAAATCTGGGAATCGGCTGTATTTCCGACAATGAGCCACAGCCGCTTCTGGTACGTTCCCATCTTGGCAATTTTGCCATTACTACAGTTGGTAAGATCAATAATATCGAAGCTCTGGTGAATAAGTGTTTCAAGGATGGACATACCCATTTTCTGGAAATGAGCGGAGGCAGTGTGAACCCTACAGAGGTGACGGCTGCGCTGATCAACCAGAAAGACAGCATTGTGGAAGGAATCCGCTATGCACAGGAAGTAATAGAAGGTTCCATGACCTTGCTGATCATGTCAAATGAGGGAATCTATGCAGCCCGTGACCGCCTGGGACGGACACCTCTTGTAATCGGTAAAAAAGAGGGGGCATGCTGTGCTTCCTTTGAGAGTCATGCTTATATCAATCTGGGCTATGAGGATCTGAAAGAATTAGGTCCTGGAGAAATTGACTTTATTACACCGGAAGGGGTTCAGGTTCTGCAAAAGCCAGGAGACAAAATGCGGATCTGTTCTTTCCTCTGGGTATATTATGGATATCCTACCTCCACTTACGAGGGCGTAAACGTAGAAGAAATGCGTTATAAATGCGGAGATATCCTTGCCGGAAGAGATGCAGGTGAAGTAAATCCGGATCTTGTTGCAGGAGTGCCGGATTCCGGTATTGCACATGCCATCGGTTATGCCAATCGTTCCGGAGTGCCTTTTGCCCGTCCGTTTATTAAATATACCCCTACCTGGCCAAGATCTTTTATGCCTACACAGCAGAGCCAGCGTAATCTGATTGCAAGAATGAAGCTGATCCCGGTACATAAGCTGATCAAGGATAAGAGCCTTCTGATGATTGACGACTCTATTGTAAGAGGAACCCAGCTTCGTGAGACAACGGAATTTCTTTACAATAATGGGGCTAAGGAAGTCCATATCCGTCCCGCTTGTCCTCCGTTGTTATATGGATGTAAATACCTGAATTTTTCCAGATCCAAATCGGAAATGGATCTGATCACAAGACGGGTGATTGCCAAGCGTGAAGGTGACAATGTATCGGATAAGATCCTTAAGGACTATGCAAATCCGGATTCCACCAATTATAAAGAAATGCTGGAAGAAATCCGCAGTGAGCTGAATTTTACATCACTGAAATATCACCGTCTGGATGACCTGAAAAAATCTATTGACATCGAACCGTGCAAGCTTTGCACGTATTGCTGGAATGGACAGGAATAATGAAAAAAAATAACAAAGATATACTCAAGGCTACCCTGTTTGCTTTGATTGCGATTTTTATCATGATTGGGGTAGCCGGGCTTCTCTTTACAAATCATAAAAAGAAGCTTCAGAAAGAACAGGAGAAAAAGGCAGCCATTGAGACTCTGGAAAAGGTTCCTACCATAACGCCAACACCAGTAGCTACCATGACACCTACGCCAACGCCGGAGCCTACCGCTACGCCCACACCTACTCCGGCAGTAACCCGAGCTCCGGCATTTCTGGCACAGGACTATTACGGAACCTGGTATAGTAAAGATGGTCTGGTGGCACTGACTATTGAAGAGCTTACAGCCAAGTCTGTGACTTATTCCTTTTCGCAGGCTTCAGATAGTGACGGGACAGCTGTTGCAGAAGCTTCAGGCACTGCAAAAGTAGCGGGAAATGCGGCGAAGCTTCAGTTTACAGATTCTTTTGGAAATACGGTCAGCGGAAGTATGACCTTTGATCAGGGAAAACTTTATCTGCACCTTGAGACAACTGCGGCAGCACAGAGTGCTAAAGTTACACCTGGAATAGATCAGGTGCTGACAAGGGAAAAGACAGATGTGGTACAGCAGACTCCTGCCGTAACGCCTGTTTTGGAGGAGACAAAGACTCTTGACGGAGATTATATTTTCCCGGAAAGTGACAGCCGTTATCTCACAGCTGATGACCTGTCAGGGTATTCATCTGATCAGCTGGAACTGGCAAAAAATGAAATTTATGCCCGGCATGGAAGAAAGTTTGTAACACCAAGGATTGCAGATTATTTTAACAGTAAATCCTGGTATGAGGGAACCATAGACGGGGATACATTTGATGCACAGACAGATGTGTTTAATGAATATGAAACTGCAAATATTCAGAAAATTGCAGAAAAAGAAGCAGAGCTTCGAAGTGAAGGTAAATAATATTTATTTACAGCAAGGCACTTTTATAGGAAATTTTTAATGAGGGGGAAAGTTTCCCCCTCATTTTGGTAATTTTTTATGATCGGTACGTCCTACAAGATAGTCAATACTGGTTTCGTAATAATTTGCCAGACGGATCAGCATTTCGATGGGGATATTTCTTGAGCCTGTTTCGTAATGAGAATAAGAGCGCTGGCTGATGTGAAGAATGTCACTGATCTGTTTTTGCGATAAGTCGGCATCTGTTCTGAGATCCTGGATTCTCTGAAATTTCATAAAATCACCTCTTTTTCTTTTGAATGATGTTCAACTCGATATCTACGAATTGCTTGGCTGCAAAGCAGCTTACGAAATTCTCGAATTTGGAAAAGTATAAATCAGAACGAAATGCGCTATTGCAAAACAGAACAAAATGGACTATAATAAATTTTGTATATCTTTTTTACATATCTTTTGATCTTTTATTTCTTTTTATTCGTTTATATTTCCAGAGGGATTTTGGGACAGAATGTCTGTGAAACGGGGAACGGACATGTCTGCAGAAAGGAAAAAATGTGTTTGCAAGTGTATTGTCAGCAGCAATTTCCGGGATGGAAGTATGCCAGGTACAGGTGGAGGCTGATGTAAGTGACGGGCTTCCCTGCTTTACCATGGTAGGATTTCCTTCCACCCAGGTAAAAGAAGCCCAGGACCGGGTCCGGACAGCTTTACGAAACAATGGAATCCATCTTCCGCCCAAGAGGGTAACAGTAAATCTGGCTCCCGCAGATCTTCGAAAGGAGGGTGCCGGATTTGACCTTCCGGTAGCGGCAGCAGTTCTTGGGGCAGCCGGATTTTTGGCAGCGGATGTTCTTGATAAGGTAATGATCATGGGAGAAATCAGCCTGAACGGACAGGTGCGTGGGATTTCCGGTGTTTTGCCAAGAGTGATACGTGCCAGGGAACTGAAATGCCGGTATTGTATTATTCCTGCAGAAAATCTGGCAGAGGGTTCTCTGATCCGGGATATGAAGATAATTGGCGTCCGAACAGTGGGAGAAATGCTGGAAGCAGTGAAAAATCCGGAACAGTTTGAAAAAATGCAATCTTTTGGTGATGAGAACCAAAAGGAAAAAGGATCGGAAACCGAAAATCAAGAAGAAAAACAGGTGGATTTCAGAGAAATCTGCGGGCAGGAAAGTGCAAGAAGAGCGGCCGAAATTGCAGCCGGCGGCTTTCATAATATTTTATTTACAGGACCGCCGGGAACCGGCAAGACCATGCTTGCCAAAAGAATTCCCACAATCATGCCTTCCCTTACTTTTGAGGAAAGTCTGGAGCTTACCAGAATATACAGTATTGCAGGGCTTCTTAGCCCCAATACTCCCCTTGTGAAGAAAAGGCCTTTCAGATGCCCCCACCATACAAGTCCGCCGCCTTCTCTTGCAGGTGGAGGAAGAGTGCCAAGACCCGGTGAGGTGACTCTGGCACATAAAGGTGTTTTGTTTCTGGATGAGATGCCGGAATTTTCCAGAAGAAGCCTTGAGGTGCTGCGCCAGCCTCTGGAGGATAAGACCATCCAGCTGTCAAGAGCCAGCGGAACCTATACGTTTCCGGCAGGATTTATTCTGGTGGCGGCGATGAATCCCTGCCCCTGCGGGTATTACCCGGATCTGAACAGATGCAGGTGTACACCTGGACAGATCAGCCATTATCTGCACAAGATCAGTCAGCCTCTTCTGGACAGAATCGACCTTTGTGTGGAGGTTCCTCCTGTGAAGTTTTCCCAGATAACAGGAGAAGAAAAAGGCGAAAGCTCAGAAGAAATCCGTAAAAGAGTGGAGCAGGTGAGAAAAATCCAGGAAAAACGATACGAACAGGAGAATATCCGTTTTAATGGAGAACTGTCTGCAAAACAAATCGAAAAATACTGTATCCTTACAGAGCATGCCCTTGATGTGACAAGGAAAGCTTTCGAAATCATGGAACTAAGTGCAAGGGCATATCACCGGATTCTGAAAGTATCAAGAACGATTGCAGATATGGAAGGTACACAGGACATTCATGCAAGACATATCAGGGAAGCACTGACTTACAGAGCTCTGGAGCGTGTTTGAAAGAAAGGGGAGGTGTCTGGGAATTGAAAGAAATGCAGACAATGAAAATTCAGTGTGTAACAAAAGAAGATTCTGAATTTCCGGAAAAATTGCGAAAATTACCGGGGATGCCAAAGAAATTGTATTACATCGGAAACCTTCCTGATCCCCAAAAACCTTCTGCCGCAGTGGTTGGAGCGCGAATGTGCAGTCCCTACGGCCGTTGTATGGCTTTTAAATATGCAAGGATTATGGCAGAGCACGGTGTACAGATCATCAGCGGAATGGCAAAAGGAATTGATGCAGAAGGGCATAAGGGGGCGCTTGAGACAGACACACCTACTTTTGCAGTTCTTGGAAGCGGGGCTGATGTGTGTTATCCAGCCTCCAACAGGCGTCTGTACCAGCGGATACTGGAAAAAGGAGGGGGAATTCTCACAGAACTGCCACCAGGATTTTCACCCCAAAGCTGGGCGTTTCCTGCAAGAAACCGGATTATAAGCGGCCTGTCAGACGCTGTTCTGGTGGTGGAAGCAAAAGAAAAAAGTGGCTCGCTTATTACAGCTGAGTTTGCCATGGAGCAGGGACGCAGCGTTTATGCCCTTCCGGGAGCAGTTACAGAAGAACTTAGCAAAGGCTGTAATAAACTGATTTTTGATGGTGCAGGTATTGCCTACAGTCCGGAAATCATGCTATTGGAATGGGGAATCCAGGCAAAAATGCCAGTTACAAATGTGGAAAAAAAGAAGTTGGGGCTTGCGCCGGATTTGGATTTGGTGTATAGTGGTCTCGATTTACGACCTGAAAACCTGGACGTCCTGATACAAAAAACAGGGCTTCCGGCAGCGAAAGTCTGCGCCATTCTTACAGAACTGGAACTTATGGGACTGGCAGGAAAGGCGGGCAGACAGTACTACAGAATACATGGGGGATGAACCGTATTTTTCTGTAAGTCAATATGAATTAGGAGAGGTAGTATGGCTAAATATCTGGTGATAGTTGAGTCACCTGCAAAAGTAAAAACAATAAAGAAATTTCTTGGGGCAAATTACGATGTGGAGGCGTCTAACGGACATGTACGTGATTTCCCGAAAAGTCAGTTCGGAATAGATGTGGAGAATGATTTTGAACCCAAATATATTACCATCCGTGGTAAGGGTGAACTTCTGGCGAAGCTTCGCAAGGCTGCGAAAAAGGCAGATAAGATTTATCTTGCAACTGACCCCGACCGTGAAGGAGAGGCAATTTCCTGGCATCTTATGCAGGCTCTGAAGGAAGATCCGGACAAAATGCACCGAATCACTTTTAACGAGATTACAAAAACTGCAGTGAAGGATTCCCTGAAACATGCAAGAGGTCTGAATATGAATCTGGTAGATGCCCAGCAGGCAAGACGAATGCTGGACCGTATGGTAGGTTATACCATCAGCCCTCTTCTGTGGGCGAAGGTAAAGAGGGGATTAAGTGCAGGACGCGTTCAGTCTGTTGCTCTTCGTATTATCTGCGACAGAGAGGAAGAGATTAATTCTTTTATCCCGGAGGAATACTGGAGTCTGTCCGGATCCTTTATGGTAGACGGGGAGAAGAAGCCTCTGGAAGCAAAATTTTACGGAACAGACAAGAAACTGGAGATTCACAACAAGGCAGAGATGGATGCTGTTTTAAAGCAGCTTGAGGATAAGGAATTTGAGATTTCCGAGGTGAAAAAAGGAGAAAGAATCAAAAATGCCCCGTTACCATTTACCACCAGTACTTTGCAGCAGGAAGCTTCCAAGACCCTGAATTTTTCCACACAGAAGACCATGCGTCTGGCACAGCAGCTTTATGAAGGTGTTGACATCAAAGGCAGCGGAACAGTGGGTGTGATCACTTATCTTCGTACAGATTCTGTCCGCATTTCCGATGAGGCAGATGCAGCAGCAAGAAGCTATATTGGCAGCCAGTATGGAGAGGAATATGTTTCAGAAGCTGCAAAGACTGTGAAAAAAAGTCAGAAAATCCAGGATGCCCACGAAGCAATTCGCCCTACAGACATCAGCCGTACTCCTGTTCAGATTAAAGAGTCACTTACAAGAGACCAGTTCCGTCTGTATCAGCTTATCTGGAAGCGCTTTGTGGCAAGCCGCATGGCTCCAGCCAGATATGAGACAACTTCCGTAAAGGTATCCGGCGGAGAATATATTTTTACCGTATCTGCATCAAAGGTGGCATTTGATGGTTTCCTTTCTGTTTACATGCAGGAAGAAGACATGAAAAAGGGCAATGTGTTAAGCCAGAGCCTGACCAAGGGAATGAAACTGAATCTGAAGGAATTAAAGCCAGAGCAGCATTTTACCCAGCCGCCTGCACATTATACCGAGGCATCTCTTGTAAAAACCATGGAGGAGCTTGGAATCGGACGTCCAAGTACTTATGCACCTACCATCACTACAATCATCAGCAGAAGGTATGTGTCAAAGGAGCAGCGGAATCTTTATGTGACAGAGCTTGGGGAAGTAGTAAACAGTATTATGAAACAGGCATTTCCAAGTATTGTGGATGTAAACTTTACAGCTACTATGGAGGGGCTTCTGGACTGCGTGGAAAATGGCACTGTCCAGTGGAAAACGGTTGTGCGTAACTTCTATCCGGATCTGAAGCATGATGTGGATGCAGCACAGGAAGAGCTGGAAAAAGTAGATATCCAGGACGAAGAGACAGATGTGATCTGTGATAACTGCGGCCGTCATATGGTGATCAAATACGGCCCGCATGGAAGATTTCTTGCATGTCCTGGTTTTCCGGAGTGCAGAAATACCAAGCCATATTATGAAAAGATTGGTGTGGCCTGCCCGAAATGTGGAAAGGAAGT
Source organism: uncultured Blautia sp. (assembly GCA_934364795.1). Lineage (GTDB taxonomy): Bacteria > Bacillota > Clostridia > Lachnospirales > Lachnospiraceae > Blautia_A. Next base: position 1,739 of record CAKRMK010000034.1, on the reverse strand, counting down.
TGTCCTTAAGAAAACCAAAAAAGGACGTAAATATTACGGATGTGAGGATAATCCGGAATGCGATTTTATGTCCTGGCAGAAGCCATCAGCCAAGAAATGCCCGGTATGTGGCAGTTACATGGTAGAAAAAGGCAATAAGCTTGTCTGCAGCCAGGAAACCTGTGGTTACGTGGAAGCAAAAGAAAAAGAAAACTAAAAAGCCAAGACTTACAAAGGGGCGTGTGAATGAATGAGTGATCATTTTTCATACGCTCCTTTTAGCGTGAATCCATAAAATCATTCCTGCAATCTGCACGTATTCCCAAAAACATGCACAATTTGCAGAATAGCAGATTTATAATCAATTTTGTTTGGTGAATAGTTCTGAAAAGATTATATTTTCAGAAAAGCTAAAGAAAATTGAAAAATAGTAAAAAATAGCTTGTAAATAGTCCGAAAAACGTGTAATATTAAAATAACATAACAATATGTATTCTGTTTTTTATTGAACATAAGCGAAGGGAGGACCAAATGAGCGTTCAGTTACTTGACAAAACAAGAAAAATCAATAAACTTCTGCACAACAGCAGTTCCAGTAAGGTGGTTTTTAATGATATCTGTCAGGTTTTGATGGAAACTTTAAGCTCCAATATTCTGGTTTTAAGCAAGAAAGGAAAAGTACTTGGCGTAAGCTTTTGTCCTGGTGTAGAGGAGATTAAGGAATTGATTGCCGATGAGGTTGGAGGACATGTTGACCCTCTGCTTAATGAACGTTTTCTGGGTGTCTTATCCACCAAGGAGAATGTGAATCTTCAGACACTTGGATTTGAACATGTTTCCAGCAGTTATCAGGGAATCATCAACCCTATTGATATTGCAGGCGAGAGACTTGGAACTGTATTTATGTACCGCAAGGACCGTCCATACGATATTGAGGATATTATTGTCAGCGAATATGGCACAACTGTAGTTGGTCTGGAAATGATGCGTGCAGTTCATGAAGAGAATGCAGAAGAGGACCGTAAGAAACAGGTTGTGAAGTCTGCGTTTAATACCCTTTCTTTCTCTGAACTGGAAGCAATTATCCATATTTTCGACGAGCTGGACGGAGATGAGGGAATTCTCGTAGCAAGCAAGATCGCAGACCGTGTAGGTATTACCCGTTCCGTAATCGTAAATGCACTTCGCAAATTTGAAAGTGCAGGGGTTATTGAATCCCGTTCTTCAGGTATGAAGGGAACTTACATTAAGGTTCTTAATGAAGTTATATTTGATGAATTGGAAGAGATTAAGACACAGAGAAATAAAAAAGCATAGAACCTTTTTTTATCCGCTCTAAAGGGGTAGAATGATAGGAAACCCGGTTTTACGAAAGATACAGAAGCAATGTATTTTTTGTGAAAACGGGTTTTTGTGTGCAAAAGAAATTTTGTTTTCGCAAAGCAGGATTTATTTTTGTGTCATAATGTGTTTTATATGAAAGGCTATGGTGTGTTCGAAAATTTCAGAAAATTATAAAAGTGAGAAAAATTAAGAAAAAAAGAGAATATATAAGATAAAAAGAGAATATAATAAAAAACACCACGATGAAAAGAGTTGCATAAAAACCAATAATTCAATAATATAATGGACAGTGATTAGCACTCGACATTAATGAGTGCTACTAAAGAAAAAACAGAGATAAGAAATCTAAAGGAGGACATAGATCATGAAATTAGTTCCATTAGGTGACAGAGTTGTATTAAAACAGTTAGAAGCAG
>CAKRMK010000033.1 GCA_934364795.1 uncultured Blautia sp. | reverse complement strand
AACTGGCAGACGAGCAAGACTAAGGATCTTGTAAGCATTGCGCTTGTGTGGGTTCAAGTCCCATCTTCCGCATGACTATTTCAATAGTCACAATTTCATATTTGATCGCGTAGAGGTTTTCCTCTGTGAAATGCGGTATGCGGAAGTGTCGGAACTGGCAGACGAGCAAGACTAAGGATCTTGTAAGCATTGCGCTTGTGTGGGTTCAAGTCCCATCTTCCGCATTTTTTATTTTCTAAAAAAGTTTAAAATCCTGTAAAATATTGTTTTTGCAGGATTTTTTAATCTTGAATATTCAGGCGATATCAAAAAATATCTAAGTTCTATCCCCATTGGCGTTGCCATGCTAATCGTTGCAATTCTGAACTTAAAAAATAAGTGAGCCGCCCTGCTCTCTGGTAAAGAATAGGCGGCTCACTTAGCGTTTAATTCACCGGGACGGATAGGCTTCATCTATCTTCCGGCTGTCTTGTTAAATATATTATAGGTCACTTCGAAATATTTGTCAATTACTTCCTGTCCATCATTCTTCTGAAGAAATCACATTCCTCATCATTGCATTTCTGTCCTTCTGGCTCCTGAATGGTAACATGGAATACATGATATAATGGCTCTTCCTTAGTTCCATAAGTCTTGAACTCATAGTAAACTCCGTTTTTCTTTAAAGCCTCCTCCAGAAGCGGTGCCTGTGGACGGCAGAAATCACCTACACAGGTCATCAGATAAACTGGTGGGAATTTTTCAGTTACATGATCTGTTACATTGATAAGGGCACGCTCTTTTGCAGAACCCTTCTCTGGAAGGAAATCTCCCATAAGCTCTGTATCCTGGTCATTTCCAAGCACGCCAGTATCACCAAGAGGATTATAAGCACCACAGTTTAAGGCTACAGCCTGGGGAACAAAGCCATTTGGCACTTTAAAGTCATAATTGGCAGCATACTTAGGATTGGTGCAGATAGCGCTGTAAAGGCCGCACAGATGGCCTCCTGCAGAATCACCTACCATAAATACATGTTCCATATCAAGATCATATTTCTCCTGGTTCTCATACATCCAGGCGATCACATTGTTGGTGTCCTCAAGAGGTGCCGGGAATTTCACTTCCGGTGCAAGACGGTAGGTAAAGTTTACAACTGCGAAGCCTCTCTGTGCAAGAGTCATTCCGTAGAACTGGTACAGCTCCTTATCTCCATATACCCAGCCGCCGCCATGGATATTTACGATAACAGGAAGTTTTCCCTGTGCAGCCTTTGGACGGTATACATCCAGTTTATTCCATACCGGATCAGGGCCATACTGAAAATCATCAAAGCGCTGGATATCATCCGGTGTTGTCAGCCCTGCATCTCTTTTTGCATCATTGATCTTCCATTCTCTTCTCATTGTGTCGCTTGCCTGTGACATAGTTTTTTCCATCCTTTCTAATCCTGTAGTGTGCCTAGAGAATGTTTAAAAAAGGCTTTCTGCAAAATGTGCGTCACAATTTGCGGGAATGCTTTTTCAAGCAAGCTCTAGAACATATACTTTTTACATACTGTGATAATCTATGTAAAAACATACCAGCCCACGCCCCCAATTTTTTTTTGCAAAATATATGTCACATCCTGCTCAAAATTTCAATGGCATATTCCTGTATATGCTTTCACGTTCATAATATTTTTATTTTCCCCGACTTTTCCGGTATTCACTGATGGTCATTCCTGTGATCCGTTTAAATACTTTACAAAAATAAGTCAGATTTACATATCCACATTGCTCAGATATTTCATTCAATGTCAGATCCGTCTGGGTACAAAGCCTTTTTGCCTCCTGCATACGCACACCTGACAGATATTCCACAAAAGTCTTTCCCGTTCTTTCACGGAAAATATGACTTAAATAATAGGAACTGATTCCCACATTCTGGGCGCAGTCCATAAGGGAAATATCCTTTCGAAACCAGATGTCAATATAACGCTTTGTCTCATCCACATAATCCTGTATTTTATCTGCACTTTCCTTTGGAATACTGCCTTCTTCCCTGCGGTTGATCTGCAGCATTTCCACACTGTCTCTGTAGGAATCTGCCATTTTTTCAAAAGAATCATACACATTTCCAGTTCCATACAGGTACTCTACTTTTGTTCTTTCCTTCAGGCATTCCGCTACAAGGGATGCAAGGTCATTACTCCATTCCCTGCGTCTTTCCCTCTCTACTTCCTCCTGGACAAAGAACATAACCACAACGCCTCTTGAAGTTATAGTTGCAAGAAAATCACAGAAACCGTTCAGAGATTTTTCCAGCTCATCATTTAATTCCCTTTTGCTGAGGTCTGTTTTGGTCTGGGGAAGAAATGTAGCAATACAGCCGCCGAAAAATTGGATATTGTTGATATTGCAGTATGCATCAAACTCCTTGTTGTCGCAGTTATCAGAAAATACCGACATAAGAATTTCACTGCCCAGTACGGAATTCACCACACCCAGGGCAGATTCAATTCCATCCTGGCGCAGATTTATCTTTTTCTCCTCTTCCACAGTCCTGCAAAGCTTCCCAATCACTTCCAGCTTTTCTTCCCGTTTGGAAGGCTTTACAAGATAACCGTCTGTTTTCAGATCAAGTGCCTTTTTTATGTAATCAAAATCACTGTATGCTGTACTGATAATAAAATGAGTGGAACATTTTTTGTGCTGTAACAATTCAATGACCTCAATTCCCGAAAGTCCCGGCATGCGGATATCCACAATTGCCATATCCGGTTTATAGGCTTCCAGCATTTCTTTCAGTTTAATCCCGTTTTCTGCCATTCCTACAATTTTGATATCCGGAAATTCTTTTTTCAGAAAAAGCTCGGTGCTTTTCAAAACCACCGGCTCATCATCTGCGATCACCATCGTATATTTCATTGTCATCATCACCTCCTGGTAGAGAAATAAATATTTTCAGCCCCGGATCCATATTATAAAATTCAAATTTCAGGTCATTATGGTAATACAGTCTTAATCTGCGGTAAATATTCCGAATACCGATATGATTGCCTGAGGATTTGTTTTCCTGAAAATCTTCATAGATACTTCTGATCTGTTCCTCAGTCATTCCCACACCGTTATCCTGTACCTCCAGACAGACACGGTTCCCCTGTGGATATACCCGGATCCATACATGGCCGTTCTCAAGCATCATGGCAATCCCATGCTGAATGGCATTTTCAACCATTGGCTGAAGGATCATACATGGCATTTTATATTCCAGGCACTGCTCATCAATTTCAAAGGTGTACTGGTATCGTCCACCATAACGGCATTCCTGAATCGCCACATAGTCTTTCAAATTTTCCACTTCTTTTTCCAATGGAACGGTTTTGCTGATATTATCCAGATTATAGCGTAAAAAGGCTGCTGTAGTTTCCATAAGTTCTGCACACTGATCTGCATTCTCGATCCTTGCAAGGGAAGAAATCATATTTAAGGTATTAAACAGAAAATGAGGATTTACCCTGGACTGCAGAAAATCCAGATGACTTCTTTGCAATTCACTGAACATTTTCAGATTTTTGATTTCCATTTCTGCAAGGCGCTCTTTGATATCTGCATTTTCTTCAATTTCCCGCATCTGCTTCTGGATAATGCCAGTCATTTTGTTAAAAGCAGCTGCAAATTCTTCAAACTCATCATTGCTTTCAATCTGAATAGGCTCTGCGCTTAGCACATTATCCTGAATGGATTCCACGCCCTTTTGCATGGTTGCAATAGATCTTGAAATCTCCATAATAACCCTGGTCAGATACAGACCAATGCAGATAAGAGTAAACACGATCATACCGATCTGCAGCCGCAATATATTTTGTTGAAGAGCATTCAGCCTGTTTTCCAACTGACTTAATTTATTCAGTTTTACCGAATATGCTTTCTGAAAACGAAGGGTAACGTAAGAATAAAGCTCCTGAAGCTCATTGTAGCTGTTTTCCAGTTTTTCAAATCCTGTCTGCTTATCGCTTTCAAAATATCTTCGCAAAGCATCTGTCAGGAAATCAGATTTTCCAAGAAAGCTTTCCACTGTACAGTATGCGTCTGTTACTTCCCTGACAAAGCTTTTCTCCTGAAGCTCCTTCACCATTTTTAAATACTGTTCAGCGCTCTTCCTGTCCTGCTCATAATTTTCAGTTCCTTCTTCTGACAGATACAGGTATGCCATGTTTATGTCGCCATTTAAGACTTCTACACTATTTTCCAGATTGTTTATGGAAATCATTTCACCGATAGCATTGTCATACTGACCTGACACATAGTTATTACATATAACGGCGACCATAAGAAGAACTACTGAAAAAACCGCTACGATGACATAACCCACAATATATTTTTTCCCAACTGAGTTAAGGAAACGCGCCTTTTTCATTATATTCTTCCTCCGCTTTTTCCCTTTCGGGCATATTCCAGTTCCGCATCAGAAAGAATACTGTGGTAATTTTCCGCTGTCATCCAGTGGGTAGTTGTATAAACCGTTTCTGAGCTGTATTCTCCATTCCGGATATAATTTGCAATTTCTTCTACTACCTGTTCTCCCATCCTCCTGGTATCCTGTTTGATAATTCCATCTATCACTCCGCTTATTACTCCGTCAAAAGCATCAAATCCCAGAATATGTTCGTACTGATTGTCCCTCTGTTTAAACTGGGCACTGATGGATATCCCTCCCGTTCCCTCCAAAAAAACAATGGTATCTGCGTCTTCTGCATTCTGGTAGTACATTTTCATAACTGTAAGCCCGTCATAATTGTCATATTGTACATCTCCAAGATGGATTTTAGGATAATCTTTAATTGCGTCCTGAAGTCCTTCCAGTCTTTCCTCCAGATTGGAAAATCCCGGTTCACCGGAAATCACCGCAACATTGGCTTCTCCATCTGTTACGTTTATCAGTTCTTCTCCCAGCATTTTCCCCGCTTCATAATTATCTGTTCCGATATACAGATGCTCTGGAAAACTTTTAATGTCTGTATCCACACAGATAATCTGAATTCCTTCACTCCACGCCTCTTTTAATGTATTAATGTATTCTTCATCCTCATTTCCCTGTACCACCAGCACATCTACCTTAGCTGCAATCTGCTGCTTCAAAAGCTCCACCATCTGAGGAATATTGTAGTTCAACTGGGGCTTTAGTATTTTGATATCCATCCCACAGTTCTTCTTCAGTTCCGCACCGGATTGTTCGATTCCTTCTTCAATCAGCGTCCAGTATCCGTCATCAAAATGCGGCAGCAGCACAGACACCCGGGTTATATCTGTTCCGGCCGCTGGTGTATCCGCCTTACAGCCTCCAAGTACGCAACATAAAACCAGAAGCGTAAGTGTTCCTGCCGCCGATTTCTTTTTTTCAGACATAGTCAGTCTCCTTTATTTCCTTAGAATGTGTCCATTATCTCACTTTTCATTCTTTTAGACAATTACCCGGATCACGTTTTCGTCCTTTACGTTTTTTCCAAAAAACAACTATCCGGTGTCCTGATAACAGAACCCCGGATAGTCTGATACATTTTTTATTTGTCTGAACCGTATTTTCTCATATCAAGTGCAACTGCTACGATAATGATAAGTCCTTTTGCAATGTTCTGCCAATAGGAACTTAAACCTACGAATGTAAGACCATAGCTGATAACACTGAAAATAATAACTCCCAGGAAAGCTCCCGGTACGTTACCAATACCACCTGTAAAGGAAGCACCACCGATGATACAGCTTGCGATAGCATCCATTTCATAACCTTCTGCATATGTTGCATTGGCACTTCCGGTACGTGCTGCAAGCATACATCCTGCAAGAGCTGCAAGGGCTCCGGATAAGATATAGACAAACATGTCGATTTTGAATACGTTGATACCTGCTACTTTTGCAGCCTCACGGTTACCACCTGTAGCATAGATGTTTTTACCTAATGTTGTCATGTTTAGGATAATGTAAACAGCGATCATAACTACAAAGGCAACAATAATCAGATAGTTAACTCCTGCTACAGAACCTGTACCAAATTTTGTAAAGGATTCTTTAAATCCTGCAAGAGGCTGTGAGTTGTTCGGTGCTTTTTTCATAAACAACAGGTTTCCACCATAAATGATCAGCTGAAGTCCAAGACCAGCAAGGAAAGCCGGTACCTTTAACTTGGAAATGATAAGACCTGTGACCACACCGGAGATAATACCAACGATAATGGAAGCAACGATTGGTACGATCAATGGCATTTCCGGCAGTGACGGCCAGAATTTAATGTAATAAGTGGACTGCTGTGCAAGGGTTCCGGATACAACGGCACCAAGACCTGCAAGTCGTCCTACGGTCATATCCATACCACCGGCAATGATTACAACCAGCATACCCACAGCAAGAAGCATTTTCGGGGCACTCTGTGTCAATACATCACTTAATACACGAACGGAAATAAATGACGGCGAAATTATCGCAATAATCACGATCATCAGTAACAGACAGATATAAAGAATATTATCCATCAGGATTTTTGACATATTTTTTGATTTCATTTCTTATCCTCCCCATTGGCCTCATATGTACTTGCCAGCAACATGATCTTCTCATCTGTTACTTCAGATTTATCCAAGATACCAGACTTATGTCCTTCACACATTACCATGATCCGATCAGACATACCCATAAGTTCCGGCATCTCCGAACTGATCATAATTACACATTTGCCCTTTTGTGCCATTTCTTCCATTAATTCATAAATTTCATATTTTGCTCCTACGTCAATTCCTCGTGTAGGCTCATCCAGGATCAGGATATCCGGTTCACTTAAAAGCCAACGTCCAAGCAGTACTTTCTGCTGATTACCACCGGAAAGAGTTTTGATGGCAGTTTTCAGACTTGGAGTCTTTGTGGAAAGCATATCTACATATTTCTGTGCATCCTGGTTTCTCTTTGCCTTATCAATAAAAGGAAGCCCTGCTTTGTGATACCGTTTTGGATTTACATTCTGCTCTACAACAAGAGTATTATCTGTAATGGAGCCAGGTCCGATAATACCTGTTTTTCTTCTATCCTCTGTAAGTAGTGCCATACCGTTTTTAATGGCATCGATGGGCTGTCTGTTGTGGATCTCTTTTCCCTCGATGGTGATCTTTCCGGAAGAAATTCCATGTAATCCGAACAGAGCTTCCATCAGCTCGCTTCGCTGAGAACCTACAAGTCCGCCGATTCCGAAAATCTCACCTTTCTTTACAGAAAAGCTTACATCCTTAAAGGAATGAGGATTTGTGCTTGTAAAGTTTTCAACTTTCAGATACTCTGCTCCTGGTGTATGCTTTTTCGGTGGAAAACGATCTGTCATCTCACGTCCAACCATTTTGTTTACAATAGTATCTGTTGTCATTTCACTTGCAGACCATGTACCAACATTTTGTCCATCACGCATGATGGTGATCTCATCGGAAATCTGAAGAATTTCATCAATTTTATGAGAAATATAAATAATTGCTACATTTTCACTTCTAAGCTGATTGATAATACGGAACAAAATCTCTGTCTCTGTCTCTGTAAGGGAGGAAGTAGGCTCATCCATGATAACGATCTTTGCACCAATGGATACAGAACGTGCAATCTCGATCAGCTGACAGTAGGATGTGGAAAGCTCTGCAACTTTCTGCTTTGGATTGATGTCCAGTCCCAGTTTCTTAAATACATCTTCCGTGTCTTTTATCAGTCTTTCTTTATCTACCCAATGTACCCCTGCCACTTTTTTGTAAGGGATCCTGCCAAGGAAAATATTTTCTGCCACTGTCTGCGGTCTTACAGGATGCAGTTCCTGGTGGATCATTGCAATTCCCTGATCCATGGCGTTTCTTGGGCTGGTAATACTTACCTGCTTTCCATTTATGGAAATACTTCCCTCATCCGGGGAATAGATTCCATAAATACATTTCATCAGCGTAGATTTGCCGGCTCCGTTTTCTCCCATCAGTGCATGCACAGTTCCTGGACGGACTCTTAAGGAAACCTGATCCAGTGCTTTTACACCAGGAAAGGTTTTCGTAAGATTTACAGCTTCCAGCACGTATTCGGAATTACTCATAGCTTATTCTCTCCTGTTCTGCTCTTGGCAATAATAAAGAGGGACGCTTTACAGTCCCTCTTTATGCAGCCTTGCGGCCAAACTTCTGTTATTTAGAATGAAGTATCTGTAATGTCGTAGTTTGCATCATCTAAATTGTCGGCTGTAATAGAAATATAGTCGATCATGATTCTATGTCCGTCAACCTTTACACCATCCATTCCAATAGATTCAGTAGTAACTTCCTCACCATTCTCTAACAGGTACATCAGTTTGTAAATGGATTTTGCAAGTTTTACAGGGTTGTTAAGGCTGGTCTCAAGAAGAGTTCCGTTCTTGATTGCTTCACATCCGGCAGCTGTAGCATCAACACCAACAACTGGAATTGTGTTCTCATCATTTGTGAAATATCCATGAGCCTGAAGTGCTGCGATTGCTCCAAGCGCCTCATCATCGTTATCTGCGATGATACAATCAATATCATCACCAAAGCTTGCAATAAGTGCTTCTACATTTTCCTGTGCTTCAGAACGGGAGAAGTTGCAAAGTACGCCGTTGATGGAGTCTCCACCTTTAACGCCTGTTACATCATCACCACCGATGCAGCTTCCAAGTTCATATCCTGCACCCTCAATTGTTGCAAGACTGTAAGAAGAACGGTTGATGGTATCACTGAATGTCTGAATACCCTGAAGGAGAATGTAATCAACTTTTCCATTTCCGTTTCTGTCCCAGTTCTCATGAGTATTGAAGTAATCAACTAATGCATTACCCATGTTCTCGCCGGACTGTGTAGATACGGAAGATACATACCACAGATTTTCGTTGTCTGCAAATGCATCATCAGATGGGCTTGTTGTGTTTGCAAAAATACCAACTACGCCTTCTTCTTTCATCTGTTTTGCAATATCGTCTGATGCTGGCATGTTGATGTTATTCAGGATCAGGTATTTAACGCCCTGTGTGTAGAAGTTATTTACGTTATTTCCCTGAGTGTTGATATCGTTTTCGCTGTCAGCGTCTGTGATTGAAATTGTTCCATCTGCTGCTGCGATTCCGTTTAAACACTGGCGGGCATTTGCGATAAAAGTATCTGCGAAATTGTACCATACAACACCAGCTTTTACATCTCCGTCAGCCAATACAGGTGTTGCAAACATGGATGTTGCCATTGCTGCTGCTGCCAGAACACTAATCATTTTTTTCTTCATTTTCTCTTCCTCCATTTAAAAAATCCGTTTTTTGGAAAGCCTTTCGTTTTATTTGCTTTCCTTTCTTTGATGATATGAGTATAGCACTCTCTGCCAGCCAAAAAAATTCAAGATATTTGCAGTTCTTCCAAAAAATGTTGCTAATTTGTTATACAGGAGCAAAAAAAGTTGCACTTTTTTGTTATCCGCAAAATAGTGCAACTTTTTTCTATGAGTTTTCCTGTGATTTTATCTGTTGTAAATTGTATACAACTCATTTCATACAGAAGTTTTTATTTTGGTAATTCTGTCATAACTTCCAGCTTAAAGCCCTCCCACATATCAGCAGAAATGTTCCATTCCCTTAAATCTGTAACAATTTTGTGGTAGAAGGCCTGCCCGCCCCGCACAATGTCATAGGTTCTGGCATCTCCTCTTGCCTCCAGATGGCGTCCAAAGCTGCAGTTGGTCACATCTTCCGGTCCGTAATCATCCACATCTCCTCCCGGCCAGAAAATATAAAGCCGCGGAATATCATCCAGCTGGCGAAGATCGATTCCTGCCAGGCGCAAAAATTTCTTTCCAACAGATTCCAGTGCTGTAAATACATGGGAATAACGCCATACCGTTCTTGTAAAATCAGATACACGGAACTGTCCCAGCCACTCTTCGTCCATCATCCCATCCGGAGTCTCACGGGATACGATCACCACAATCGGGAACAGACGTCCCGGCATATGAAGTGCCTCAAGGAGCCTGCCAAACATATCCTCTTTTAAAATACGGCGTCTGTTGGAACACTCGATTCCATTGACAATTCCAATATTATCTACAATGGTCTTATAATATCCCGGATAGCTGAAGAATGTTACCCCCGGATCCTGAATCGAATGCTCTCTCTCCGGCTGTGCATATCCGTTGCACACCTTCAGGATTACCTGCTCCTGTCTGGATACCTCAAGTCCTGCCTCCGAATACCAGATACGTCCGCCCACTTCCATATCCATATGTCTTACATGCATATTCAGCCTGCGATTCTGGGGATCAAAATTCACAGCCACATGATAAGCAAGAATATCTGCATGGAACGTACTGGTCTTTTGCGGCATTCCTTTAAACAGGCCGCCGTATTTTCCCTGAATCCATCCGTAAATAATATCTGCTGCCTGATTGAAAATTTCTGTTGCAGTAACCGGATTCTCATCCTTTAAACGGCTTCCGTCTACCTGGGTACTCATCTGGAACACATTGTGACGGATCAGAGGCTTCATTTCATAATGCCAGGATTCTCCAAGACTTTCCTCCCTGCCATCATTATAAACATCTCTTTCTTTAAAAATTGCAGTCAGACGGCTGTCATGAAACTGGCTGTCATTTAAAAGGGCTATAATTGTATTTACATTAATGGGAACCTTGCGGCTTCTGTGAAGCAGCTGATCCACAAGTGTCTGTTTGCTTGTTTTATAAATACGCTTGGCCAGATTTTCAACCTGCAGCTTGCAGTCCTCGTCCAGAAGCTGTGCAACCTCCGGATACAGCTGTCCCTCACCTAACTTCAGCCGGAAATGACTTTTGATCATGTCACTCCATCTGCCTGACTTATAAAGAGAATGTCCCAGATCCTCAAACAAAGTCACCATGGATTTATCACAAAGCTCCAGCGTGGCAAGAATACTGTTAAAGTATCTGGAAAAGCCTTTATAATTCTTCCACAGTTCTTCTCCTTTGTAACGCATATCATGCTCAATCTCATGCCAGCCTTCAAAAAACATGGTCTTGATCTGGATCTCAAAGGTATCGTCTATATACATATCCCAGGTTTCCGGTGAAATCTCGGATCTTAAATATTCCGGCAGACGGCACACCCCATTTAGCTTGGTAGGCTTAAATTCTTCCTCACTGCGCTCGGAAGTCGACCATCCAATTACATCGAAGGTATTCTCCACAATATTCTGGCAGATCTCCACATCATCATCAAAGTAAAGATTAATTCTGACTCCTACCAGATCCTGAAGCTTCTTATTCTCTGCTCCATAATCCTTCAGCTCGAACTTATGAGCCATGGAGGAAGCCGTCTTGATTCTGGAAAAAACCCTGTAATACAAACCGCACTGCTCCAGCCGGTCGCTGATGATACGCTTTAAATCCTGTTCCACAATGGCAGGAACCTTTACCCGGGCAGACAATTCCTCCTTTGTGAAAGTCACTCTTTTCTGTTCACTCACTAACTTTACACCACCAATTTATTATTACATTTCTTACGTTCTCTTAAACATGCTCTAACATCAAATATACACTTTAGTATAACAGATTTTTGCTCAATAAAAAAGGGATAATCAAAAACATTTTTTGCAGGGTTCATATCCTTCCTCCAGTGCTTGTGATACCGGTTCCTGATAGGCTTTATCCGGATTCATATTGCCACAGTCTGGAATACTGTGGTATTTGCTTCCGGTGGCAGATATCCACACCATTTGTTCTGAGCCAGAAGCTGGCTCTTCCGTAGCTTCCGCCAGACTGTCACCTGTCAGATTTCCTTCAGTGGAAATGCTTTCATCCCCTGCAGTATAATCATTACAGGGATCCACATTCCAGGAAATTGTACTCCCGTCAGAAGAAGCTATAATCGTTCCCTGTTCGTCTGTCCGGTACACCTGGATTCCCATATCAGACAGTTTTTCCATTGTATCTGCATCCGGATGTCCGTACATATTCCCAGCTCCGCAGCTGATCACTGCGAACTGGGGAACCGTCGCCTGAAGGAAATCCCAGCTGGTTGCAGTTGCTGACCCATGATGGCCTACACTTAACACATCACAGTCCAGATCAATTCCAGACGAAACCATATCTGCCTCACTGTTATGGTCTGCATCTCCTGTAAAAATAAAACTGTTTTCCCCATTTGCCAGCTTAATTGCAACAGAATTTGCATTACTTTCATTGCTTATTACAGCAGGAGACAACACAGTAAATTCACCGCTGCCAAACTCATATTCGGTTCCCACAGCCGGATGCTGAATTTCAAGCCCTAACTGTTCTACTTTACTTACAAAAGAATCATACAGGGAGGAATCATGCACATAGTCTGCCCCGATTACATTTTTTACAGAAAATGTATTTAAACATCCAATCAGGCCGCTCACATGATCTTCATCATAATGAGAGGAAATCAGATAATCAATACTCTCTACCTGCTGATCCTGTAAATAAGAAACTACGTAACTGGATGCACTTCTGGGGCCTCCGTCATACAATAAAGTTTCCCCATCAGACTGAACCAGAATAGACAATCCCTGTCCCACATCAAGGAAATGCACTGTCATGCCGCCAGAAGAAGCCTGAACCATTTTCGCATTTTCAGGCAGGCTTATTTCTGCAAAAAATAAAAGAAAAGCCAACAGTATACTTTTTATCTTAGAGTGTTTCTGAAAAATCATATTTCTCCTTCTTTCGTATTTTTTAAGTCAGTCCCAGTTATATAAGCCCAATTCAGGTAAAATCTCCCGCAAAGTGGGGCATGCAGATTGCGGAAACAAATTTTCAAACAAACTCTGGCGGGAACTTTGACTTCATCGGCCGCATATACTATGTAAAAAAGCTTTTATGAGGCCATTCATGTATTTGAAAAAAAACTTTCACGCACAGCAGGAAAATGTAGATCAGGGTACCCTGCAGATATCCGTGCGCTCTCAGACAGATAACCATCCTGTAGAAAACGCCCTTGTCCGCATTTCCTATACCGGTGACCCAGACAGCGTAATCGAAGAAGTACGGACAGATTCCTCTGGCAATACTCCCGTCCTGCAGTTAAAAACACCACCACTTGAATATAGTCTGAATGCCCAGGAGGAGGCACAGCCCTATGCAGAATATTCCATTCAGGTAAATGCAGGGGATTTTCACCAGGAAGAAATCGCAGGAACAGAAGTACTTCCTTCCGTTCTTGCCAGACAGCCTGTATTTTTAAGTCCACAGCAGACTTCTGCTGCCGGAAACCGTATTGTCATTCTGCCTCATACTCTTTTCTACGAATACCCGCCAAAAATTCCGGAATCAGAAATAAAGCCGGTAGATGAGACTGGCGAAATCGTATTAAGTAAAGTAGTCATACCGGAATATATTGTAGTACACGACGGACCTGTAGGAGACAATTCTGCCTCAAATTATTATGTCCGTTACAGAGATTATATCAAAAATGTAGCCAGCAGTGAAATTTATGCAACCTGGCCAGACGATACTATCCGTGCCAATGTACTGGCCATTATGTCCTTTACCTTAAACAGAGTCTATACAGAATTTTACAGAAATAAGGGAAAGGATTACACCATCACATCTTCCACCGCCTACGACCACAAATGGATCCGTGGCAGAAATATTTTTGATTCCATTGACCGTATTGTAGATGAACTTTTCGAAAATTATCTTTCACGGCCTAATGTTCGTCAGCCTATCCTTACCCAGTATTGTGATGGCGAACAGGTTCAGTGCCGCGACCGTGGCTGGATGACCCAGTGGGGCAGCAAACGCCTTGGCGATCAGGGATACTCTGCAATTGAAATTCTGCGGTATTTCTATGGTAATGATATGTATATCAATGTTGCTGAAGAAGTATCCGGCATTCCTGCCTCCTGGCCGGGATATGATCTTGATATTGGCGCATCCGGCAGCAAAGTCCTTCAGCTTCAAGAACAGTTAAACGCCATCAGCCAGGCTTACCCTGCCCTTCCTGCTGTAACACCAGATGGAATTTACGGAGCACAGACAAAAGCCTCAGTCCGAAAATTCCAGAATATTTTCGGGCTTCCTGAAACAGGCATCACCGATTACCTTACCTGGTACAAAATCCAGGAAATTTATGTGGGTGTTACCAGAATTGCAGAACTTCAGTAACCTCTTCAATAACCCTTTATAGCCTTTTGCAAACAGGCTCTAAAGCATGTTCAAAACACACTCTAGCATTCAAAAAACACTTTAGCATACAATATGGCGGGAAGCAAAAGATTCCCGCCATACTATACTTTTCCACTGTTTTTAAAAGATTTTCAAAATATCATTGTACATAACCACTACCATCAAAAGCATCAATACCATTAAACCTGCAAAATGAATCATTCCCTCAACCTGACGGTTCACCGGTTTTCTGCGTACTGCCTCTATAATAAGAAATACAAGACGTCCTCCGTCAAGTGCCGGAAGTGGAAGCAGGTTCATTACCCCAAGGTTTGCAGACAAAAGAGCCGCCATATAAAGCATATTCACCCAGATTGCCAGCATTCCCTCGCTTTTACTCTCTTCATAAGTATTTCCAATGGCGTCCACAACGCCAACCGGACCACTTAAATCCTTCACTCCAAGTCCACCTGTAAGCAGTTCTTTAAGGCTTAATAAAGTAGAACGGATAAGATATTTTACTTCAAGGGCACCATATTTCAGCACCTGAAAGCCTTCTGCCTTAGTATAACCCAGATTATAGGAGAAATTCAGAAAAGCTGTCCGGTATTCTTTTGGCGTTACTTCTGCCGTGTATTCCAGTCCGTCTCTCTCATAAGTAATCGTCACAGTCTCGCCTGTAAGAGGATGCTCTTCAAGATAAGCAGTATAATCCTCTGCATTCTCCAGCCTGGTACCATTAATTGAAGTGATCACATCTCCCGGCTCCACGCCTGTTTCTGACAGACCCATTCCCGGTATCAGAGATTTCACTTCCATAGAACTGGCATCCTTGCGGTTAAATCCAAGAAGATATCTTACCTGCACATCCGGCTTAAAAGAAAGTTCAACTTCTTTCCCGTCTCTTTCCACTGTCATATGGATGGTTTCATCCTCCTGCACCGGATTCAGATACATGTACAGATACAGATCCCTTGACAGGTCAATGTGATATCCCTGATATTCTTTGACGATATCGCCTTCTTTCAGCCCTGCATCAGCTACAGTCGAACCACTTTCCACAGAAGTAACCTTTGCAGGATCATAGCCCACCAATGATACAATAATCACCGTAATCACAAAGGCAAGTATGAAATTAAACACAGGACCTGCTGCCACTGTAGCAATCCTGCCCCACACTGGTGCTCCATTAAAGGTTCCAGGTGCCTCATCATCCATATCTTCTCCCATCATGGCACAGGAACCTCCAATAGGAAAAAGCTTCAGCGAATATCTGGTACCGTTTTTCACTGTGGAAAGAAGTCTTGGGCCCATTCCCAGAGAAAATTCATTTACTACAATTTTATTTTTCTTTGCCAGCAGAAAATGTCCAAGCTCATGAAACAGAACAATTCCGCTGAAAATAAGAATTGCCAGAATAATTTTCAATCTACCACCTGCTTTCAATCCATTTATATGTCTCGTCTTCTACAGCAAGTATTTCCTCCAGGCTTGGATTTTCAATCACTTTATGTCTCTCCATAGACTGTCCGATAATTTCATAAATATCCAGAAAGCCGATTTTTTCCTGCAAAAATTTCTTCACAGCAAGCTCATTGGCTGCATTAAATACGGTAGGCATACTGCCGCCTTTCCTCGCTGCATCCATTGCCATTGGAAGGCCAAGAAACGTTTCCATATCCGGATCCTCAAACGTGATTTCTTTCAGCTTGTGGAAATCCAGCCTGTCACCGTCCAGATATCTGCGCTCCGGATAATATAAAGCATACTGGATAGGAAGACGCATATCCGGAGTTCCAAGCTGTGCCATCACGGCACCATCTTTAAATTCCACCATGGAATGAATAATACTCTTTGGCTGCACTACCACCTGGATATGATCCAGATCCACATCAAACAGCCATTTCGCTTCCATAACCTCCAGTCCCTTGTTTACAAGAGTGGCAGAATCCACTGTGATCTTCTGCCCCATTACCCAGTTTGGATGCTTCAGAGTATCTGCAAGAGTCACATTTCTTAATTCCTCTCTTTTTCTGCCACGGAAAGGTCCGCCGGAAGCAGTGATCAGAAGTTTTTCCACCTGTTCTCTTTTTTCTCCGTGAAGAGCCTGGAAAATAGCACTGTGCTCACTGTCAACAGGAAGAATCTGTACCCCATATTCCTTTGCCATGGGAATAATCAGATGGCCTGCTGTTACCAGAGTTTCCTTATTTGCAAGTGCAATATCCTTTCCGGCTTTGATTCCCTCCATAGTAGGACGGATTCCAATCATACCAACCACAGCTGTTACCAGAATATCTGTCTGTGGCATACGTGCAAGCTCCAGAAGTCCTTCCATGCCGGATACGATTTTTACGTCCATATCCTGCAGGCGCACTGCCAGATCTTTCGCCGCATTTTCATCCCACACAGCAATCAGCTGGGGATGAAATTCCCTTGCCTGTTCTTCCAGCATTTTAATATTTTTTCCGGCACTGATTCCCAGTACTTCTATATCACCATTGGCTCTCACCACATCCAGAGTCTGTGTACCTATGGAACCGGTGGAACCCAATATTGCAATTTTCTTCATGTAATAACCTCTCACTTTCAGATTCCCAGTACAAGCTTCGCCAGGAAATAAATGGCCGGCGCAGTAAAGATCACACTGTCAAACCGATCCAGTATTCCTCCATGTCCCGGAATCAGCTTACCATAGTCTTTGATTCCCTGGTTTCTCTTAATTGCAGATGCAGCCAGATCTCCTACCATGGAAATAAGGGCGCCAACAGCACAGATCAGTGCATATTCTGCCATAAGACCATTTGTAGCCCCTGCATAGATCACACCAAGAAGTGCAGCTCCCAGAGCACCACCAATTCCGCCCTCTACTGATTTCTTCGGGCTTAAAACCGGTGCCATTTTATGTTTGCCGATGAGCATTCCCACGCAATAAGCACAGGTATCACAGCCCCAGGAACACAAAAAGATCAGCCACACAAGGAATTTCCCGTCAGGCAGATTTCTTGTAAGGTAAATAAAGGACAGCATCACAGCAACATACACAACACCGAAAAACGCCGGCATTACCTGTTCTGCTGTATATTTGGGATAGGTGAACACATATACAAACATAAAGATCATAAATGCAAGGATTACACCCATCATTCCATATTTTTCAAAATCCAGCACCATCAGTGCATAGTAAATAACTGCTCCCACATATCCTGCAATTTCCAGTCCATTAAACTGGTCTGTGCGTACTTTCATTGCCTTGTACAGTTCCTGCATTCCAATCAGTGAGATTCCAAGCAGGGTAAAAAACAGTACATACCCTCCGCTGATAATAGTAAGAAGCGCCACCGCAACAAGTACAATTCCGCTTAAAAGTCGTGTTTTAAACATGCTCCTCCTTCACTCCCCCGTATCTTCTGTCTCTTTGATTATATTTCTCAATAGCCTGTATTAATTCTGCCTTGTGGAAATCCGGCCATGCCACATCTGTAAAATAAAATTCTGTGTATGCCATCTGCCACATAAGGAAGTTGGAAAGTCTTTGTTCACCGCTTGTGCGGATAAGAAGATCCGGATCCGGAACTCCGGCTGTATCCAAATATCCACTGATGCGATCCTCTGTAACATCTTCCGGGGAAAGCTTTCCATCAGCCACATCCTGCGCCATTTTTTTCATGCCCCTTGTGATCTCATCGCGGCTTCCGTAATTCATTGCAATCTGAAAATAAAGTTCATCGTAATCTTTGGAAAATTCTTCCAGCTTACGGATACTTTCCTGGATATCCGGTGCAAAAGCGGAAATATCACCGATGATCTTAATTTTCATTTTATTATCCCGGGAAATCTTAATACACTTTTTCAGATAGCTGCGGAACAGCTTCATAAGACCGTCCACCTCATCCTTGGAACGCTTCCAGTTCTCTGTTGAAAAAGCATACACAGTCAGATATTTCACTCCCAGATCCTTAATGTCATAGCAGACCTGCTCCAGGTTGGCACAACCTTTCACATGGCCATAGCCTCTTGGCATCCCCTTTGCTTTCGCCCATCTGCCATTGCCATCCAGAATAATGGCAATATGATTTGGTACGTTCATACTTTTCTCCTTGTCTGTTTTTTGTATCATATTTCGTATCATACAATATAATTCCAGTCACACTGGCATAAGGCAGAAAAGAGCCCCTGTTACAGAGCTCTCTTTTTGGTTTCTGCCTATAGTTGACATGCCGGATACCGGCAAATCTGTTTACACAGTCATGATTTCTTTTCCCTTAAGCTCAACTGCTGCATCCACATCTTTGATGTATTTATCAGTAAGCTTCTGGATCTTATCTTCCAGCTCTTTGATCTCGTCCTCTGATACATCCTCTTCTTTTTTCAGTTTCTTGTATGCATCATTGGCATCACGGCGGATATTACGGATTGCAACTTTGGCAGCCTCGCCTTTTTTCTTGATATCTTTTACAAGATCTTTACGACGCTCTTCTGTAAGCTCCGGGAAAATAAGACGGATAACTTTACCATCATTGTTTGGATTCAGGCCAAGGTCAGAAGTAAGAATTGCCTTTTCGATTCCCTTGATCAGGCTGGATTCCCACGGCTGGATCTGGATCATACGTGCTTCCGGAACTGTGATATTCGCAACCTGCTGAAGCGGTGTAGGGCTTCCATAATAATCAACAGTCAGCTTGTCAAGGATGTGCGGATTGGCACGGCCTGCACGGATAGTAACAAGCTCTGCCTCAAGGCTTGCCAGTGTTTTTTTCATTTTCTCTTCATACTTCTGAATTCTTTCGTCCATAAAATTAATCTCCCTCTCTATGATTTTCTGCCTGTGGCAGGATTATACGGTAACTTTTGTACCGTTAAATTTTCCGTGAACGGTATTAATGATACTGTTCTCCTCGTCCAGGGCAAATACCAGCATCGGCATTTTCTGCTCAAGGCACATGATAGATGCTGTCAGATCCATTGCTGCAAGTTTCTTGTCAACAACCTCCTGAATGGAAATCTCATCATACTTCACTGCTTTTGGATTTACCTTCGGGTCGCTGTCATAAATGCCGTCCACTGCTTTTGCAAGAAGAATGGCATCTGCCTCAATCTCAACTGCACGAAGAACAGTTGCAGTATCTGTTGAAAAATAAGGATGGCCTGTACCGCCTGCAAAAAATACCAGTTTGCCCTGTGCAAAGCTTTCTTCCACGCTGTCCTTGGAATACAGCTTGGTAAATGCACCGCATGTAAACGGGGTATAGATCTCAGTCTGCATTCCTGTGTATCTGCAAAGATCTGATACATAAATACAGTTCATGATCGTAGCAAGCATTCCGATCTGGTCAGCCTTGTTACGGTCAATGGTCTCGCTGGTACGGCCTCTCCAGAAGTTTCCTCCACCGATTACAATACCGATCTGCACTCCCTCATCAGAAATTGCCTTGATCTGCTTTGCAACTGCAAGAACAGTCGCTTCATCAAAACCGGTTTTCTTCGGGCCGGCAAGGGCCTCTCCACTTAATTTCAGTAATACTCTTTTCATTTCCATTCTTTTGTCCTGCCTTATTATTTAGTAATTTTTGATTCTCGGTTAATTTTACCAGACGCCTGCAACGACCTCATTGCCACTGTCATCAACTGTTGTGGAAACGGTAAAGCTGTCATAGTAATGATAGCCAGTCTCACCTGTTTCCGGCTCGTTCTGGTACTCACTGCCATTGGCCTCCCCAAGTGCTGCTGTCAGGCTGCTAAGTGGCTGTCCGATAAAATTCTTGGCTTCATCAGCACCAGAATCTGAAGGATCTGTGTTATCATCCGGATTGTCTGCAGGCTCCGGATCTGTGTTATCTGACGGTACCGGTGTAGCGGTAGGCTGTGAATCAGTAGAATCGGTCTTATCAGACGGTGCCGGTGTAGTTGTCACATCATTCTCCTGTGAGGTATTATCCGCTGATGTATCCTCACTGTTATCCTCTGATGTATCCTCCTCGCTGCTCTCATCATCCAGTCCAAGGCGCTGCCTTACCTCACTTAAGGTAGATACCTCTGCCTTGCTGCTTCCGGTAACATATGTGGCATAAGGAATTCCATCCTCTGCACTTCCATCCATCTTAAGAGTGATCTTGGTAATCGTCTTAAGGGGGAGCTTACGGAAATAACAGTCTGTCAGATCCTCATCCTCATATACAATTCTGATATCAAAACTTGTAACAGCATCTCCATTGTCATCCGTCACATTGCTGTCATAATAATAAAGTGCCTTATCACCGTCCTGCAATGTAAATAGGCCATTGATCAGCTCTGTTCCCCAGTCATTGTCATCGTCAGTGGTAGGACGGATATAAAGTCCCTTCACAGCTGAACCAGTACCATTAACAAGAATCAGCTTGGAAGCAGTGGTGGTCTTATCACCGATCACATTCTTAATATCATCCTCTTCAGACTTCTGCATATCCACAACAGAGCCGTTATCTGATGCTGTACCATCTGTATTCTCGGCAGGTGCTACTGTTACCTGGGCATCCTGCGCTGTATCCTCATCTTTTTTCTTGCCGCATCCAGCTGCTGCCACTGCTGTTGCAAAAAGCACGGCAAGAAACAAATAACGTTTTTTCATAATAAATAATCCTCCCATAAAGTGAAACCATTTTTCCACTTTTTGTTCTCCATTATTATTACAGAGTAAGGCAGACTTGTCAACCAAACGCAGGACGATTTCATACAATTTTTAGACTTTTCGATTTCTTTTTCATTCCGGTTAAAGCTTTGTATTGCGGTATTCATTTGCCGAAATACCCTCTATTTTCTTAAATACCCGGGAAAAATGTGCCACATCTGTAAAGCCTACCATCTCGGAAATATCTACGATTCGAAGGGACATTTCTTTTAATAATTCCTTGGCATGTTCCACACGGATCTGGTTTAAAATTTCTGAAAAATTCCTGCCCTCATGCTTGTTTAAAAGCTTGCTTAAGTGCCACTGGCTTACATAAGTTTTTTCTGCCACCAGTCCCAGAGTCAGCTTCTCATTATAATGTTCTTCTATATATGCAAGGGCATTTTTTACAATAAAGCATCCTGCTGTATTTTCTTCCGGATCATCTTCGTGGGAAGCGATTCCACGTTTCTTCAGGATTTCTACCATTACAGCTTTTGTGGCATGTGTCTCATACCTTTCCACATAAATATGCTGTCTTTTTATTATACCCGAAAAAAGCATCCAGGTCAAAGACTCTTCTCTCTGATAATATTCCGCGGAAAATATTCCAGACAGCAAAAACGGGAAATTGTTTTTCAACAATTCTCCTGTCCTTGTCAAAAAAGTTCTGGATCATGGCATAGTTTCCCCCAGTGCCAAAGTTATAGCTTGTATAATGTTTATTCAGGGGATCTTCTTTTAGCATCAAAACTGTAAAAATATTATTTTTTCTATGGGAGTATTGCACGTTCAGATAATTCTGTACTCCATTAGAAAAAATACGCTCCCCTGTGGAGCCCTGCCTTCTGTACTGCCGGTACTGTTCAAATAAAGTTCCATCATAGGTGGCCTGGCGGGAATCAGAAATAGCCCCGTTCAGCCTTTCGGCGCAGGTCCGGGTATTCAGCCCGGCCTGCGCCTCCAGACGTTCCATTTGATTTTCCCGCTGGGTAATCAGCATATAAGAGCCTACCAGCCCGATGATCACAAGAAAGGGCAGTACCCAGCATAACAGCATTATTTTTGCAAATTTCCACTTAAGAGAGCGTATCTTTTTTCTTTTTTCATTATCAAAATGTCCATACTGCATAAAGAAAACCTCCTGTTTCGTTTTATCCCAAAAGCCATATCATCTTTTTGGGTTCCCCCGATTCTTATTTTCATTATAGGATGTTTTCTTTCACTTCGGAATGTTTGCATGTGGGAAAAATTGTCTAAACTTGTGCAAGCAAAAAGAGCCAGAAGCAAACTTATTCTGCCTCTGACTCTCTTTATTTCCTAAAATCGCAAAAACAGCTTTGTGACGGAACAATTCAAAATCCTGCCATTCTTCTTTCCATACGCATTTTCCGGCGAAGAACCGCTGCTTCATGCCGTCCTTTTTCTGCTTCTGTTTCAATGATAAGTCCTGGAATAGGCGTAGGTCTTTCCGCCTCATTCACTGCCACCATAACAGAGAATGCCCGATTTACCAGATGACGCATTCCGTCAGAGCGCTCCACATAGGAATCAATTTCAACTTCCATGGAAGTCTTTCCTACATAAGTGGCATAACCGATCATGACAAGGATCTCACCCTCATAAACCGGTTCTTTAAACTGCAGGTTATCCACTGCAGCTGTAGTAACCCGGTAGGTTCCGCAGTGGCGCATGGCCACCACGCCTGACACTTCATCCACCCACTGCATCAGCATTCCTCCAAACAGCCTGCCCCCTGCATTCAGATGCTGGTGCATAATCAGATGGACCTGCTCTGTTCTGGAATCATCCACCCTTTTCATCACACGGTTTTCCTTTGTATTTTCCATAGCTGACCTCTTAATATAAATTTTTCACTTTAAAATCACGCTCTGCTTCTCTTCGCTGATCCTTCTTTGCAATATCCTGGCGTTTATCATAAAGCTTTTTACCTCTTGCCATGCCAATCTCAATTTTTACAAGGCTGTCTTTAAAATAAACCTTAATTGGCACAAGGGTCAGACCTTTTTCTTTCAGCTTTGCCTCTATTTTGTTAATTTCATAACGATGCAGCAAAAGTTTCCGCACACGTAAAGGGTCCTTGTTAAAAATATTTCCTTTTTCGTATGGACTGATGTTCATTCCGTAAATATAAATCTCGCCTTTTTCCACACGGACAAAGGACTCTTTCACGCTGCATTTTCCCATACGCAGGGACTTTACTTCTGTTCCTGCAAGGGCAATACCGGCTTCATAAGTATCTTCAATAAAATAATCATGAAATGCTTTTTTGTTATTTGCAATCAGTTTGATTCCCGGTTTCTTTGCCATAAATTCCTCCCGAAATATAACTTATTTATATTCTCATTCCACAGTGTTCCCCAAAATCACATCGCAGTTTCAACGATTTTCATCCTGTGCCAGAACAAAGTCAACCGTTTTTAACATAGTATCTGCATCTGCCACACGCACACGCACCTTCTGTCCCAGTGCAAATACCTTGCCAGTCACATCGCCTCTCAGCTCATAGGCATCCTGATCAAAGGTGTAATAATCATCTCTTAATGTATTTACATGAACCAGTCCCTCTACCGTATTCGGGAGCTCCACATAAAAGCCCCAGCCGGTAACTCCGGAAATAATTCCCTCAAATTCCTCTCCCAAATGATAAGACATATACTCTGCCTTTTTCAGTTTGTCAGACTCTCTTTCTGCCTCATCTGCACGGCGCTCGCACACACTGGACTGACGTGCTACATCCTCAAGGATTTCTTTATAGTGCTCTGTTTTTCCTTCTCTTTCCAGACGTCCGCGAAGCTTATCTTTGATGATCCTGTGGATCTGAAGATCCGGATATCTGCGGATAGGAGAAGTAAAATGACAGTAATACTTAGCAGCCAGGCCAAAATGTCCGCTGCACTGTGTGGTATATTTCGCCTGCTTCATAGTACGAAGGGTCAGGCGGCTGATCTGGGGCTCATTAGGAAGACCCTCGATTCCCTCCAGAATAGTCTGAATCTCCTTCGGGGTAATCTCCTGTCCCATTTTTTGTACAGGAACACCCTGATTATGAAGAAGGGTAAGAAGGCTTT
Source organism: uncultured Blautia sp. (assembly GCA_934364795.1). Classification (GTDB taxonomy): domain Bacteria; phylum Bacillota; class Clostridia; order Lachnospirales; family Lachnospiraceae; genus Blautia_A. The sequence goes on along the minus strand of CAKRMK010000033.1, from coordinate 16,035 downwards.
CTACTTTCTCCGGATCCGGATTCTCATGAGTACGGTATACAAAAGGCATGTCATCACGGCAACATTCTTCTGCTACTGTTTCATTAGCCATAAGCATAAAATCCTCAATGATCCTGGTGGCAACATTTGCCTCATAAGGTTTGATATCCACTGCACGGCCTGCAGCATTTAAAATGATCTTGCTCTCCGGGAAATCAAAATCAATAGAGCCTCTGTGATGACGGTTTCCTCTAAGGATCAAAGAAAGCTCTTTCATCAGGAAAAACATAGGTACAAGGTCTGCATAACGTGTCTTTGCTTCCTCATCTGTATCTTCCAGAATGTTTTTCACATCTGTATAATTCATTCGTTCATCCACACAGATCACAGTTTCTGCAATCTTATGGGAAACCATGTTTCCTTTTTCATCAATATCCATGAGACAGCTTAAGGTAAGCCTGTCCTGTCCCTGATTCAAGGAACAGATTCCATTGGAAAGACGCTCCGGGAGCATAGGGATAACCCTGTCAGCCAGATAAACACTGGTTCCACGTTTCAGTGCCTCACGGTCAAGAGCACTTCCACCCTGAACATAATTGCTTACATCTGCAATATGCACACCAAGATGATAAATTCCATTCTCTTTTGTGAGAGTGACTGCATCATCCAGATCCTTTGCATCCTCACCGTCAATGGTCACAGTCTGAAGATGGCGAAGATCTATCCGTCCGTCCCTGTCTGCATCCAGCACATAGTCTGGCACACGGTTTGCCTGACGGATTACTTTTTCCGGAAATTCACTTGGAATGCCAAAGCTTTTTACAATGGCAAGAATGTCCGTCCCAGGTGCACGGCAGCTTCCAAGATTTTCTTTGATCCTGCCTTCCGGGTTCCGGTTCTTGCTTCCGTAGCTGGTGATCTCTACCACTACTTTATCTCCGTTTTTGATTCCGTTTGAATCTTTCCGGGGAATAAACACATCCTTGGAAAATTTAGGATTGTCACTGATTACAAAACCAAAATCACGGCTGTTTTCGTAAGTTCCCACTATCTCTGTCATGCCGCGCTCCAGAATCTTTATCACAATTCCTTCGCGGCGTTTGCCCTCTGTTGCTTCTCTTGTAATAATAACACGGACTTTGTCCTGATGCATGGCAGTTCCTGTGCTGTCCTCGGGAATAAAAATATCATTTTCTTCCCCTTCTACCTCCACAAAGCCAAATCCCTTGGGATGACCTATGAAAGTTCCATCTGCCTGGGGGCGGTCTGCATATTCACTTTCCAGCTGTGCAAGACGAAGCTCTGGATCTTCTTCCTCATTGCATCTGCCAGAATGTCTGCCTGTTCGTCTGTCTTCATACCGCTCTTCTTTTCGCTTTTCTTTCTTTTTTGCGCCCTTGGCACGGTAATCTTCTGTCTGCTCATTTTTCTTTTGTTTCTGATGGATTTTCTCTTTTCCCCGCTTTCTCTGGTTTGCCTTTGAATAACGGCCTTTTGAATCCAGATTAGCTTTTCCTTCTGCTACCAGATCATCCAGCACCCGGTACAGATCCTTTTTCTCATCTTTGGAAAGCCTTAATAATCCTGCGATTTCACGAAAACGCATAGGCTGATACACCGGATCACCAAGAAGCTCCATCATAAATTTTTTTCTTTTCTCAAATTCTTTCTCTTTACTCACTTTTTCTCCTATCAAAAAACACTCTTGTGATCAGATCAACAAGAGTGTTTCCCGGTTCATTCTTAGAAATTCAGGTTTAAAACAACTGCCAGTACGAAGAACAGAACTCCCATAACTGTAGTTGCCTTCACAAGTCCGCCCTCCATGGAACGTCCTTTGTTCTTACCCCAGTATGTGTCTGCTGCTCCTGCGATAGCGCCAAGTCCCTGTGACTTGCCTTCCTGCATCAGAACTACTACGGTAAGGGCAATACAATCTATAACAAAAAGAATTGTTAAAATCGTTCTTAAAATCTGCACGTGGTTACACCTCCTAATCAACTAGAGGATATTGTACCATAGCCAGCTTTTTATTTCAACTCTTTTTTATCTTGAATTTGGGAGTATTTGGAAGTATTTGGAAGCCCTGTACACTTCACAGCAACACGCTTCAGCAAATTTTTTCTGAAAAAGGATTCTCATACACAGACAAACCGCCAAGGTGCTCATGAATCCGCAAAAGCTGATTATATTTTGCATTTCTGTCAGACCTGCAGGGAGCACCTGTCTTGATCTGCCCTGCTCCTGTAGCTACTGCCAGATCCGCAATAAAAGAGTCCTCCGTTTCTCCTGATCTGTGAGAGATTACGCTGCGGTATCCTGCCCTTGAAGCCAGCTCCACAGCCTCCAGAGATTCTGTAAGCGTTCCGATCTGATTCACTTTAATGAGAATGGCATTTGCAGCACCCAGCTTAATGCCACAGGAAAGACGCTTAATATTGGTGACAAACAGATCATCCCCTACCAGCTGCACCTTTTTTCCAAGCTGTTTCGTCATCTTCTGCCAGCCTTCCCAGTCGTCCTCCTGAAGTCCGTCCTCAATAGAAACAATAGGGAATTCATCCAAAAGTTCTTCATAATAGCTTATCATTTCCCCGGAATCCCGGATGATTTCTTTTCCCCGCATTCTGCTCTCTCCCGGGAAATAATAGCCATCCTTTTCTCCGTCATAAAGCTCACTTGCTGCAGCATCAATAGCAATACAGACATCCTTTCCAGGTTCATAGCCTGCATGTTTTACTGCTTCCAGAATCAGCTCCAGCACTTCCCTGGAATCTGCAACATCCGGGGCAAAACCACCTTCATCACCTACAGCTGTAGACAGGTTTTTCTTTTTCAGAATCACCTTCAAAGACTGGTAAATTTCCACGCATATCCGGATTCCTTCTGAAAAACAGGCCGCCCCAACAGGCATGATCATAAATTCCTGAAGATCCACAGTATTATCCGCATGCCGTCCCCCATTTAAAATATTCATCATGGGAACCGGCATGCGGTTTGCATGGCATCCGCCAATATACTGGTAAAGAGGGATCCTAAGAGCCATGGCTGCCGCCTTTGCAACTGCCATGGACACGCCAAGAGTTGCATTGGCCCCAAGGTTGCTTTTATTCTCTGTCCCGTCAGTCTGTATCAGAAGTGAATCAATATAAGTCTGATCAAGAGCATTTTCTCCCAGAATGGCTTCTGCAATCTTTGTATTTACATTATCTACAGCCCGCGAAACACTTAAACCTGTATAATTTCCCTTGTCTCCATCCCGCAGCTCCAGTGCTTCGAATTTTCCTGTAGATGCACCGGATGGAACCATAGCGCGTCCTGTATATCCATTGATTCCCATAACGCCTTCTCCTACTGTCACATCTACTTCCACAGTAGGATTGCCTCTGGAATCCAGAATTTGTCTTGCGTGAATCTTACGAATAGGCAAATACCGTAACATTTCCTTACCTCCTAAAGATTTTATGGAGGTAGTTTTTCCAGTTAGGTGCAGTTCTATGCGTAACTCCAAAGTGAGTTGAAAAATTCATTCCAAACTGCGACAACCGGATTTGAGTGAAATATACCGCAAATTTGACCAGAATTCGATTATCGTAATTAGTGAACTTCTGAAATAGAGTTAAATCCCTTGCTTGTCAGGCATGCCTCAACCTCGCAGATATCCGGCACATGAAGAACCATGATCGGAAGTCCTGTTGCACGGTTAAAGGACAGGTACAGATAATCAATATTGATGTTACTTTCCTGAAGGCTTACAAGAAGATTATTAAGATTTCCCACCTCATCCTTTACTTCAATTCCAAGAACATCACTAAGTTTACAGATAAATCCAGCTTTTGTAAGAGCTTCCAGAGCCTTCTCCGGTTTGGAAACTACCATACGCACGATTCCGTATTCTGCACTGTCGTTTGTTACGGAACCCAGAATATTAATGTTCTCTTCCAGAAGGATTCCTGTTACCTGCTGCATTTTTCCTTTAATATTTTCTGCGAAAATTGATAATTGTTTCAGCATTTTCTTATTCCTTTCTATGTTTCAATAACAATATTGACATTTTATTTTTCTACTGGAACCTCGATCAGTTCTTTTGGAGAATGTGCCAGATTGCGGCAGCCATCTTCGGTTACTACCACCATATCCTCAATACGCACACCGCCAAAGCCAGGTACATAAATACCAGGCTCTACTGTTTCGATCATATTTGCCTGAAGAATGGTATCGTCTGACGGTGAAAGACGCGGGCTTTCATGGATGAAAAGACCTACACTGTGGCCAAGTCCGTGTCCGAAATATTCGCCATAGCCAGCCTCTGTAATAATATCTCTTGCAACTTTATCCACGCTTGCTCCGCTGACGCCAGCTTTAATCGCAGCCAGACCTGCAAGCTGTGCTTTTAATACCACATTATAGATTTCTTTTTGCTTCTCACTTGCTTTTCCAAGGACAAAGGTACGTGTCATATCAGAGCAGTATCCTTTATATTTGCATCCAAAATCACAGGTAACAAAATCCCCCACTTCCAATTTCTTATATCCTGGAATCGCATGAGGCATGGAAGAGTTCAGTCCGGAAGCGATAATGGTGTTAAAGCTTAAATCCTCTGCACCTTCTTTTTTCATCAGGTATTCCAGCTCTGCTGCCACTTCAAGCTCTGTCATTCCCGGCTTCACTACCTTCAAAAGCTTCTCAAATGCCTTATCTCCAATCTCTTCTGCTCTTGCAAGATAGGACAGCTCTTCTTCTGTTTTGATCTGGCGCAGGTCATCAATTCTGGTTCCAAGAGGTGTCCAGGTATGAACAGGAAGCGCTGCTTTCATTTTATCGAACTCACAGCAAAGCATGGACTGATCTTCATATCCCATATGAAAATCACCGCTTACATTTTCTTTCTCTATGCACTCTTTCAAAATGGTCTGACGGTTATGTGCACGGCACTCTTCGATTACTGTAAAATCACTTTCTTTTCCTGCCTGCTCAGTATAACGGGAATCTGTGATCAGTACCTTCTGTGTACCGGAAATATATAAAGCTCCCTCGCCGCCTCGAAAGCCACTTACATGGCGCATATTATACGGATCTGTAATCACAAGGGCATTTAATTTTAACTCATCCAGAATTTTGTCTAACATTTTTATTTCCTCCTTATCTTCTGACCTATGGCAAATCAGTAAAAAAATATGCTACAAAGCTTATACTTCATCACTGTAAAAAGCCATATTTCTTATTAGTCTCATCATACCACATTCTTTGCGTTTATATTGTCTGAATTTTTCATTCTTTTTATTAATATAAACTTTTTATTTTATGTAAAATAATATTTTTTCAAATTATTTATTGACAAATCAAAAGTAATCTGTTATAGTAAGCTCATAAAACAAAAGGAACTTAAAACTAAATCAAAAAGGAGTGAGACCACCGAAAACATAATCTACCACTTATAATTTAAGAAAGAGAGGTACGGACCACCAGAAACATAAAGATTTATCTTAATTTTTAATTTTAAGAACAGCGAGGTACAGTCCACCAAGAACGTAAGCCTTGAATTCCAATTGTTTTAAACGCATAATCTAATTGAAAGAGAGGTAACCTCCATTGGATATGGAACAGATTTAAGCCACCAGTAAACGTCGATGCTGGTGGCTTAATTTATGTTTTTTTGCATAAGAATTCCGCTTCTCTCATATATCTGTATAAAGTTCTTTCCGAGGTTTTCATGAAAATTCCCAGTATTAAATTTCCTGTTATAAAAATTTCTGTTATAAAAGCTCCCGTTACAAAATCTCCTGTAATAAAAGATTTTCTCCACTATGCCGGTATTCCCCTGCTTTTTGCCCTATCCTTTCTTGCCGGGTCTGCTGCCCGGGTCATTATCCATCACTTTTCCCCGCCTGCGGCAGTCACCACCGCTTCTGGCAGCACAAGCTGGGGCCTTGGTTTTCAGGAAGAAGGAACACGTCCCACAGGCAATGCCTCTATGGAAGAACTTGCCCCCTATGATGCTTATTACGCAAAAGATACCCAGGAGAAAAAAATATATCTCACCTTTGACTGTGGATATGAAAACGGAAATACACCGCTTATTCTAAGCGCACTGAAAAAACATAATGTAAAAGCAACCTTTTTCGTAGTTGGAAATTTTGTAAAAGATAATGCGGATCTGATAAAAGAAATGGTAAATGACGGACACACAGTAGGAAATCACACGCTTACCCACCCGGATATGTCCGGAATCTCCTCCCTGGAAGATTTTAAAAAACAGCTGGAAGGAGTAGAAGCCCTGTATCAGGAAGTCACCGGGAAAACCATGACGAAATTCTACCGGCCGCCACAGGGTATTTACAGTACAGCCAATCTTTCCATGGCAAAAGAGCTTGGGTACAAAACCTTTTTCTGGAGTCTTGCCTATGTGGACTGGTACCAGGACAAACAGCCCACCAGGGAAGAAGCATTCCACAAGCTGCTAAAACGCATCCACCCTGGCGCCATTGTTTTACTTCATAATACTTCTTCCACAAACGGACAGATTCTGGATGAACTTCTGTCCAAATGGGAAGAAATGGGATACACCTTCGGAACTTTAAGCGAATTCTAAACCACAGTTGGAGTAAATTCTAACGATTGTTTCCAAAGTAAATTACAGCCTGTACCCCCGGACCTGTATGGATTCCGATAATCGGGCTCATTGGCATGATCACCACCTGTGCCTTTGGAATGGCTTCCACAATCTGTGCTTTGGCTTTTTCGGCCTGCTCCAGCGCATCCCCGTGGCAGATAACTACATAAGGATATTCTTTACTTAAGCCGGAGCTGATAAATTTGGAACAGATATTATTTAAAGCAACCTTGGAGCCACGCACCTTCTCCGGAATTGCAAGAGTTCCATCCTCTGCAATGCGAAGGATCGGCTTAATCTTCAGCTTTCCGCCAATCCATGCAACAGTAGGGGAAATACGTCCCCCTCTCTTCAGGAAGTCAAGATCATCTACTGTAAACCAGTGGCAGATGTGAAGGCGGTTTTCCTCAAGCCATGCTGTGTTTTCTTCCAGGGACATTCCATTTTCCTGATTCCTTGCAGCCAGGATCACCAGAATACCCTGACCACCTGTTGCTGCAAGAGAATCCACACAAAAAATCTTACGATCTGGATACTCCTCCATCAGCTCTGTAGCCGCAAGATGGGAACTCTGCCAGGTGGAAGTCAGCCCTCCTGACAGGGAAATATATAAAATATCTTTTCCCTCTTTCAGAAATGGAAGAAAATAATCGGTATATGTAGCCGGTGGAATCTGGGATGTGCTTCCTGTTCCACCATCGCGAAGTCTGTCATAAAAAGCCTTACTGTCCCAGTGTCCGGGATCTTTGTGAGGATGCTCCTCTCCGTTTAACTGATAAATCATTGGAATCAGATGAATCTGACCTTTATCCAGAATTGACGCAGGAATGTCTGCGGAAGTATCTGTTATAATTACATATTCACTCATAATCGGTTCTCCTTGTCTGATTTCATACAGGATAAATCTGCATTCTTTATGCGGTCACCTTTTCAGGAACCTGTAAAGCTTCTCCATTATAACATATTTCCATGACAGCGTGTGTGTTTTTTTACATTTTTAGTCTTTTTGTAACGCTTTTTGTAACACATTCTTCACTGCCGTATATTTTTTCTCCGGAACAGGAAGTTCTTTTCCCCCAGTCACTGTCATTTTAAATCTTCTGATTGCATGCACATGTGCTGGATTTACCAGATAACTTTCATGACATTTCAAAAACAGATCCTTATAACGTTTTTCAAGTGTTTTCAGGTTTTCTATGGATTCAAATTCCTGATCCAGTGTATGGATCAGAGAATGATTACCCAGGCTTTCCGCATAGATCACTCTGGACCAGTTCAGGTATAAAATAGACTTATCCACACCTTTTACATAAATTCTTTCTGCCCTTGTCTCACCGGTAAGAATAAATTTACGGTAATTCTCATCATAATGTACCGGATAGATTCCATCTCTTTCATCATATTCAATGGCATTTGAAATAAAAACCACCCGGATCTTCGGAACCCCTTTTTCTTCTACCCAGGTAAACTGCATACGCTGATTTACCCGGCTTACACTGTTATCCGGCCAAATTGTATCTACCAGCATAAAAGTAATGATTTCTGCAACATGATTGCTTACTGTGGTCAGTGGGACCACACGAAGGTTATACAGAGAAAATTTCAGTTCGTGCTTTTCTTCATGAAACGCATCCACCAGATTTTTCTGGCCTCGTATCACCTGTTTTTCCGCCGGTCCAAGCCACAACACATCCTCATGGCAGGAATTAAGAAAAGGTTCTATCTCATTGTTGTAGTATAAGTTCAAAATCTCTGCTGTCCTGTCTGCAACATCTTTTATGTTCACGTTGTTCTCCTCCTGCCTTATCTGTGCTGGTAATAAAAAACTGCCACCTGTGTCCTGTCCCGAAGCCCAAGCTTGTCCAGAATAGAACTTAGATAATTTCTCACAGTTCCCTCACTTAGAAAAAGCTCTGATGCAATTTCCTTATTGCTGTATCCTTCTGCAATCAGCCGGATAATCTCCAGTTCCCTGTCACCGATTCCTCTGCTGCCATAATCAAATTCCTGTTTTTCCTGTAAAAGCCCTGGAAGTTTGGATATAATTTCTGTCCCAAACACTGTCTGACCAGAATAAACTGCCCGAAGTGCCGGCAAAATGCTGCCATAATCCTGTTTCAGAAGATATCCTTTTGCTCCAAGCTGCAAAGCTTTTACAATATACTCATCATCCAGAAATGTAGTAAGAAGCAAAATATCTGCCTCTGGAAATTCCTTCAGGATTTTTTCAGAAGCTTCCAGGCCATCCATATTTTTCATTCGGATATCCATTAAAAGTACATCCGGCTTATATTTTCTGTAAAGCTCATATGCCTCCCTGCCATCTGCCCCAAGTCCCTGAACTTCTATGTCTTCATTTACTTCCAGGATGGTTTTCAAAGCTTCTGCTACCAGGCAGTCGTCATCTGCAATTACTATCTTCATTTATTTTCCTCTGTCTTTCCTTCTTATTTGGGAATGGTGATAAAAATCCGAAAACCGTTCTTCGCTGTGATCTGTATGGTACCATTCAGGGCATTTACCCTCTCTTTCATATTGGCAATCCCGATTCCCTCTTGCCTTTGCCCAAAACCTTCTGCTGTTCCGTTATCCCGGATACAAAGCTGGTATAACGCCGGATGTTCCCGCACAATAACACTGACCTTTGTTGCATTACTGTGTCTGATCACATTTGCCAGAGCTTCTTTTGTAATGCTGATAAAACAGTATTTTACCTCTCTTGGAACGACTCTGGACATGTCATAGGTCAGATCTGCCTGGCAGAAAGTAAATTCCGAAACCAGACTTTTTTCCACTTCTTCCAGATTTACCGCTTCATCATGAAGATCATGGACACTGTTTCTTATGCTGTTCATGGCAGAATTTAAAGATTCCTCCAGTTTTTCCAGCAGGGAGGCTGTCCCTGTTTCCTTATTTATAGTTTTTGCAGCAGCCACCATAAGAATGGATCTGGAAAGCACATGGCCTACATTGTCATGGATCTCACGGGCAATGCGGTTTCTCTCCCGAAGAGTCGCATTGTAAATTTCATAGTCCTGCTTTTCCAGTAATGCCTTATTTTTCTGTGCAAGCAAAAGATTTCGTTCCATAGAATCATCACGGGTTCTGCGAAGTTTTATGGTCAGCTCCTGACGCTTTTTTGTGTTTTGTTCCATAAAAAAAGCCAGAACTATACCAAAAATCCCTGCTGCCACCAAAAATCTGCTGTTTTCACCCCAGACTGGCATCACATAAAGAAAAATTACAAAAGCAGGCACCACCAAAGCCGGCAGCTGCTCCCTGAACAACAGATAGAAAAAACAGGGGTAAAACAAAATAAATTCCGGAATCAGCAAAGACAGTCCCCCGAATATAAAGTAAAATAAAAGCCTTATCTTCTGGTTCTCAAAAGCATGGCTGCCACACAAAATAATAAGGGTACATAAAAATGCAGCCAGAAAGCCGGCTTTTGCAGGAATGAAAAACAGTGCCAGAAAACTATATAAAATCAGCAAAATGCAATCAGAAAAAACAAACATTCCGGCACCTCCTTCTAAATCATACTACAAAACAGCCAGTCATCTGCACTCTTCACTATTTTGCATATTTCGCCTTATTATAGTATAACCTGCCTGTTGCTGTAAAGAAGCTTTCGCGCAATCTGACTGACAGCATATCAACGACATGACATTTGTCACATGAAACGGTGACATTTCGCACTTGGATTCATAACCTGTTTTTCTTATACTTAAAATGTGTTAAGAACTTAACGGGAGGAGAAATTTATGCCACAGACAATTGTTCAAATAGAAAATCTGGTAAAGCGATATGGAAATCTGGTAGCCCTTGACCACCTGAACCTGAACATCCAGGAAGGAGAAATATTCGGACTTCTCGGACCAAACGGCTCTGGAAAAACAACAGCCATCAACTGTATGCTTTCCCTTTTGAAATATGATAAAGGAACCATCCAGCTTTTTGGCAGCGAAATGAGTCCGGATAATTATGCAGTCAAAAAACAGATCGGCATTGTCCTGCAAAATGTAGCTGTATTTGACGAGCTTACTGTTTATGAAAATATTGATTATTTTTGTGGACTTTATATTCCGGATAAGAAAAAAAGGAAACAGCTTGTAGAAGAAGCAATGGAATTTACAGGACTTGAAGATTTTCGCAAAATGCGGCCCAAAAAACTTTCCGGCGGACTTCTCCGCCGTCTTAATATTGCCTGCGGAATCGCACACAAGCCACGGCTGATCATCATGGATGAACCTACAGTTGCCGTTGATCCCCAGAGCCGTAATAAGATTCTGGAGGGAATCCAGAAATTAAACCAGCAGGGTTCTACCATTATCTACACTTCTCATTACATGGAAGAAATCGAGCAGATCTGTACCCGTATTGCCATTATGGATCACGGCCAGGTCATTGCCTCCGGTACAAAGGAGGATCTGAAAAAAATGATCAAAACCGGAGAAACCATCACTATAGAAGCAGTGCTTCTTTCTCCTGAAAATCTGGAAGATATCCGAAAACTTCCTCATGTATTTGACCTGCATTATGAGGATCAGCTTCTCACAGTCCGCTGTACCGGTGCCCGGCACAATCTGATCCGGCTTCTGAATTATCTTCAGAATCAGGATATTCCATTTGGACAGGTATCTTCCCAGCTGCCTACTTTAAATGACGTTTTTCTGGAAATTACAGGCAAACAGCTGCGGGATTAGGAGGAAATCATTATGTTTCATTTAATCAGATACAACCTTCTTGTAAAACTGAAAAATTTCAGTTCCACTTTCTGGCCTCTTGTATTTCCTATTCTTTTGGGAACCATGTTTTATTTTGCTTTCGGAAATATCAATGATGCTGATTTTAATACGGTTTCTGTGGGAATTGTGAAAGAAGATCATGCAGATCCACTGTTTCTTATGTTTCTAAACCAGGTGGAAAACGGAAAAAATAAGCTGATTTCATCCAGGGAAATGTCTTCTGATGAGGCATACAAAGAACTGAATTCCCAGCAGATTTCCGGCATTTATTTTGTAGGAGACACCCCCGCTCTTACGGTTGCCTCCAACGGCATTGAGGAAAGCATCCTGCAGGCTGTTTTGTCCAGCTATGAAACCGGAAAAGATACCATAAAAAATATTGTCCACACCCATCCTTCCGGTATCTGGAAGGGAATCCGGCAAATGTTAAACCAGACTGGCAATACAGTTTCTGAAATTTCCCTGGGTGGACGGACCATTAACGGAAATGTACAGTTTTTTTATGCATTAATCGCCATGAGCTGCCTTTACGGATGCTTCATCGGATTTGGTTCTGCAGTAAGCCTCCAGGCAAATATTACCGCTCTTGCCGCAAGACGCTGCGTAACCCCAACCCACAAGCTGAAGCTGGTCTTATCGGAACAGATTGCTTCCTTTCTTCTTGGCTATGTGGATGTTGTTATTTTGCTTTTATATCTTAGATTTGTTCTGAAGCTGGACTTTCAGGGACAAATGTCCCGTATGCTTCTTATTTCCTTTTTGGGTTCTCTGATCGGAGTATCCCTTGGAATTTTTGTGGGAAGTATGGGACGGATGAAGGAAGGGATCAAAATTGGAATTATCCTTGGAATTTCCATGATCTGCAGCTTTTTGTCCGGTTTGATGAACGGTACAATGAAAGACATTGTGGAAAAGCATGCTCCTTTTATCAACCGGATAAATCCTGCGGCCCTGATTTCTGATGCCTTTTACTGTATTAATGTGTATGATGACATGGCTCGTTATTACCGGAATCTTATCACACTTGTTATCATGAGCATACTCCTTATTACAGCTTCATTTTTGCTTATCCGGAGGGAACGTTATGACAGTATTTAAAGGTTATATGAAAATATTAAAACAAAATATGGGGCTGGTGATTATGTACCTTGCTATCTTCTTTTCAGTTGCACTTGCCATGCAGGCTGCTTCCGGAAAGGAAGAAAGCTCCCTGTATCAGAATACCAGCATCGATATAGGCATCGTGGATGAGGATGACAGTGAGCTTTCCAGAGGTTTTACAGATTATCTTTCTACCATCCACAACATTACTTTCATGAAAAATGACCAGGAAACTTTGCAGGAAAATCTTTTTTACAGAAATGTGGAATACATTATATTTATTCCTGAAAATTTCTATCAGACATGTATCCAGGATGGAAACTCACTGAAAGTTACCAAAGTTCCCGGCTCCTACAGCTCCTATTACGTAGACCAGCAGATCAGTAATTTTTTAAGTACCCTACGCACTTACCTTGCCTCCGGCTTTTCTGTCACAGAAGCCATACAGGCAATAAAAACTCAGGAACACTCACCAGTTACCAAGCTTACTGATAACCTGGGAAGCAGCGATGTATCTCCTTTTATTTACTATTTCCGCTACATCCCTTATCTGTTCCTTGGAGCCCTTTGCTATACTATGGGATATATCCTTATGGCTTTCAAAAAAGGAGATATCAAAAAGCGCCTGGAGGCTTCTGCAATTTCTACCAAAAGACAGGTACTTGAAGGACTTCTGGCCATGAGCATGATCGGATTTGGGCTGTGGCTTCTTGGCATACTGGGTGCTTTTATCATGTATGGAAGCCAGCTGAAAAACTGCAGTTTACTGGGTTATTATGTGTTAAATACCCTGATCATGCTGCTTGTGGCTTTGTCTCTTTCCTACCTTCTTGGCATGTTCATTACCAACAGTAACATGTTAAACGGAGTGACAAATATTGTTTCTCTTGCCATGTGTTTTCTCTGCGGCGTGTTCGTGCCTATGGATGTAATGGACAAATCTGTATTAAAAGCAGCACAGTTTCTCCCTGTTTACTGGTACGAAAAAGTAAATGATATTTTGGGCACCCATCATGCTTTAAGTCATGAACTGCTTTCACAGGTGACTGTTGCAATGGGAATACAGCTGCTTTTTGCAGGTGTTTTCGTATTCCTGATCCTGGTAATTTCCAAATATCGAAAAGAAGAGTAAAACTGAGAAATTTTTGGTTGCTTTTTGTCTGTGCAGGGGGTAATCTAAGGTTAAGATTAGGAAAGGAGAAGCTCATATGAAAAAGCAATTCAAAAAAGTACTGGCAATGGTTCTGGCAATGGTTCTGGCAATGGTCATGATGCTGTTTGTAGTTCCTGTCAGTGCCGCATCTGGCAGCTCTTCGGATCTGAAGGCATACCTTCCCCCAAAGACAGCTACCGAAACCATGACCTTGCAATCCACTAAAGAAGCATGGTATCTGGGCTCCATCGTATTTAGTAAAAAAGCCCGTAACGTAACTGTTTCTTCCAGTAATCCCCGTGTTGCCACTGTAAAAACAGTCAAACAGAGCAGTGACACTATCCAGATCATGGTAACACCGAAAAAACTGGGAACTACAGTCATCACCACCAAAGTAAGCGGAAAAACTTACAAAAATAAGGTAGCCATCAAAAACTATGTAAATCCCATCAGTTCTGTCAAACTTGGAAATACAACTATTTCCGGCAGTAAATTTAACAAAAAAGATATCTACACACTGAAGTACAGCAAATATGCCAAAAAAGACAACATTATCAGTGGCATTAAAGCCAAAAAAGGATGGGGCTTATACGAAATCTTCGAAAAAGTAAATGGCAAAACCGATATTTTACATTCAGTCAATACCTTTAAACCTCGCTCTGGAAAGGGAAATTATCAGCTTATTTTCCAATTCTATCACTTTAAAACCAAACGGATCGTTAATGTCACTTTCAATTTCAAATAACTGGTCCATAATAACTGACCTATAAGGAGAATATAATTTTATGAAAAATTCATTCAAAAAATTACTTGCAATATTTGCAGTACTTGCCATCATGATCACAGCCATTCCGGTAAGCGCAGTCACACAGGATGCATCCTGGAAATATTTCCAGAATCTTTCTTCTCCAATGTCTGATATCACCATGAGGGTTCAGCCTTCCTCCAGCCTGTATCTCACTTTAAGCGAATACAGCCTTGGAACAGTACCCGCCTCCACCAGCAAAATAACCGTCACCTCCAGCAAAACCAATGTTGCTGCTGTAAGAAAAGTTAAAGTAAACAACAAAACCACCAAAATTGTTGTGCTTCCTAAAAAAGCAGGTACTACAACCATAAAACTCAAAGTTGCCGGTTACACTTACACAAAAAAAGTTGCTGTAGAAAAATATGTTAATCCAATTCGTTCCATCAAAATTGGAAACACAACTATTTCCGGCAGTAAATTCAATAAAAAAGATGCCTATAATTTTAAATTCAGCAAATTCTCCGGAAAGAAAACAGCATTCAGCCTGAAACTGAAAAGCGGCTGGTATTTAAATGGAGTCACAGAAAAGATTTCCAACAGTAATAATCTTAATTATCTGGATCCGGATATCAAAACTTTTAAAGTCCGTTCCAAAAAAGGAAGCTACAGCCTGATTCTTAATTTCTACAACGAAAAACAGCATTCAAATGAAAATGTGGTACTTAATTTTAAGTAATCTGATCTTTTAAATAAAAATATTCCGAATATCAATTTTCTTAGAGCGTGCCTTCAAAACGGTTTCTGCAAAATGTATGTCACAATTTGTGGAACGTTTTTAGGTACGCTCTAAAGTCTGTTTGAAAAAAGATCTAAGACACTTCTTATTTAAAAAATATCAGAAAAAATATGATTGAAATATACAGAGAATATCGGGCATTTCATGGAATTTGAAAGGAATTTATATGAATACTGTAATTCTTTCCTGCACTACACTTCTGGAATATGTACAGCAGGCGCAAAAGACCTGTAATACAGATTTTCCGATAATCCAGCTGGATCGTCAATATCACACAGAACCTTCAAAAATGAGAGAACATATTCTTCATACACTTGCCGGATTGCCTTCAGATATAGATACTGTTCTTGTAGCTATGGGATTTTGTGGAGGCTCATGGCAGGATGTGTCCAGTTCTAAAACATTAGTAATACCCCGAAGACTGGACAAAAGAAATGGCTGATGTGATTTTTAATATGTATTTTGAACATTATTATCATCTGGATATTATCGATAATGGACTATACGACTGTTATGATCTGAAATATGTAGAACGTGCACAGGCTGATGAAGAGTAAAAATAGATAAAACAGATTATATGTTTTAATTTAATAACAGGAATTATTCCTAATTGACTAGGTGACTGACTAGGTATCAATTCCCCATAAAATAGAAAACGCTGGAAACCCAGTAAAATCAAGGCTTCCAGCGCTTCGAGGAACAGGGGATGAGAGAATCGAACTCCCACCAAAGGTTTTGGAGACCCCTATCATACCATTTGACCAATCCCCTATTTTATAAAGAAAAGTAACTATTTCTAGTTACATTTCATTGAAAGTATCTGTACCTTCAAAACTACATACATGCTTTTTCCTTTTTGGAAGTCTTTCGAATCTTTTCTCAACCTTGCGTTTCTTG